>NZ_AP022617.1:5421233-6042466 GCF_010731575.1 Mycolicibacterium monacense
ACCCACCCGTCGGCGATCGCCTGGGCCGCTCAGATGGGAACCGTCACGTTGCACCCCTGGCAGGTCCGCTGCCCGGACACCGAGCATCCCGACGAGCTGCGGATCGATCTCGACCCGCAGCCGGGCACCGGATTCGCCGAGGCCCGCAGCGTTGCGGTCGACGTCCTCAAACCCCTGCTCGACGAACTCGGCCTGGTCGGTTACCCCAAGACCTCGGGCGGCCGTGGCGTCCACGTGTTCCTGCGCATCGCGACCGACTGGGATTTCATTGCCGTGCGACGTGCCGGCATCGCGCTGGCGCGGGAGGTCGAGCGACGCGCCCCCAATGCGGTGACCACATCGTGGTGGAAGGAAGAGCGGGGCCGGCGGCTGTTCATCGACTACAACCAGAACGCGCGCGACCGCACCTTCGCGTCGGCGTACTCGGCGCGCAAAACCCCGATCGCCACGGTGTCGACACCGTTGACGTGGGAGGAATTACGCGTCGCCGAACCCGACGACTACACGATCGCCACCGTGCCGGACTTCGTCGCCGGCCGACCGGACCCGTGGGCGGACATCGACAAGAAGGCGCAGTCGATCGACACGCTGCTGAAGATGGTCGAGGCCGACGAGGAGCGGGGCCTCGGCGACCTGCCCTATCCGCCGAACTATCCGAAAATGCCCGGCGAGCCGCCGCGCGTGCAGCCGAGTAAGAAGGTCGCGGAGCACTGGGACGAGGACGGCAACCGCCGCTAGGTCGGCACCACGCCACGAGCCTGCGGCAGCGGCAGATCGGTGTAGGTGGCGATCCCCGGTTGGGCGGCCACCACCGCCGGGATGGCGTGGATCGGTGGCATCGCCGTCATGATGTGGCCGAGGACGAAGAAGTCCTCGAGCGTCTTGGCGTTCTCGATCATGTCCTGCGGCGGCAGGAAACCCACCGACATGTTGACCGTCGGCCGCCCGTCGATGGTGATCTTCCAGCCGTCCCCGTCGAGCTGCCAGTCCGGCTCCAGCGTCGTGCCCTTCTTCCACCGCACGTTGATGTCGATGATGGTCTTGCCGCCGAGGATTCCCTGCCAACTGGCGTACACGCCCGCCACATGGCCGGCGGGTATCGTCCACGACGCCATTGCGAGATCCTCTGTGGTCTGGGCGTAGTCGGACACGCACTTGATCTCGTCGAGTTCGACACCGAGTGAGTCGGCCACCAGCTGCACAGCTTCGGCGAAGACGGCGGTGCCCGTGGCGGCCATCGGCTCCAGGTTCGGGTCGTCGATCGCGGTGCCGAAGCCGACGGGCCGCTCGGTGTCGGGGGAGTCGTAGAGCGTGGTGTCGGCGGATTCGGCGATGGTGATCTTGTCGACGCGGTCGCACGCCGTCGCGGCCACGATCGCGAGCAGTTCGGCGAAGCCCGGGCTGACCCCGGATCCGAACAGCGTCGCACCCCCGCGCTCGCACGCCTCGACCAGCCGGGCGCGCCCGTCGCCCAGATTGTGGCCGGTGATGAACGACGCGCTCGCCACCACGTTCACCCCGGCTTCGAGGATGCGCACCAGTTCGTCGACGTCGATCCACATCGGGTTGTACACCACGACATCGGGTTTCAGGGCGAGCAGCGCCTCGACGTCGTTGGTGGCGGTGATCCCGAGGGGTTCGATGCCCGCCAGTTCGCCGACGTCGCGACCCGCCTTGTCGGCCGACCAGGCGTAGCAGCCGACCAGTTCGAGATTCGGATTCGTGGTGATCGCCGCCACGGAACTCTTACCGACATTGCCGGTCGTCCACTGGACGACCCGATAGGGAGTGTTTGGCACTCGCTCAGGTTAGGGCGAGGCGCGCAGATTTTTTCCCGATCGGCGAAAATTCCCGTGCGGCTGCGTAGGGTGAGCCCGTGGGAGACGAGCGTCGCGCCCGGGGCAGACCCGCCCGGATCAGCCGCGAGCAGATCGTCGCCGCCGCGCGGCGGGCCCGCGGCCCCGAACTCACCATGCAGGCCGTCGCCGACGAACTCGGCGTCAGCCGCAAGGCCCTGCACTACTACGTCGGCAACCGACAGGGCCTGCTCACGCTCGTCGTGGTCGACCGGTTCGAAGCCGAACTCAAGCGGGTGCACCTGCCCGACGACGGCGACTGGCGCGTGGTCCTGCGCGCCTACGCCCACGCCTACCGCGACGGCATCGTCCAGGTCGGCGCGCAGATCAGTTCGGCCGCCGACCACACGCCGTTCCGCGGGGTGGGTGCGGTGGAGGTCCTCGCGCTCGCGGAGCGTGTGCTGGCCGCCCTGCTCGCCGCGGGATTCGGCGTCGACGACGCGCGGCGCGGCGTCACCGCGGTGGCGAACATCGCGCAGTCAGCCGCGCAGAACGCCATGAGCACCTCGATGCGGGACGTTCATCAGGCCGAGACCCGGGCCGCGCTCGAACGCACCCAGGAGGCCGACTATCCCGCGCTGCGTCTGGTGCTCGACAGCGCGCCCCGACCGGACGAGGGGCAGTTCGAGTTCGAACTCGACCTGGCGATCGCCGGGCTGGAACAACTGCTGCGCGGCGGTCGACCCTAGGGGCCGGGTGCCAGCGTCGCCTTCGCGGTGCGCTCCTGGCCGAAGCCGTCGATCCACGTGACGTCCACGACGTCGCCGGGGTAGAACCGGTCCAGCGTGTAGGTCAGCTGGGTGGCCGAGGTGAGGCGGTTGCCGTTGATCGCGATCAGCACGTCGCGGTCCATCAAACCGGCCGCTTCGGCGGGTCCGCCGCGCAGCACCTCCTGGATGAGGACCCCGGGCACGTCGCTCGGTGCGGTCCGCACGCCGACGCCGAGCAGCGCGGGCGGGCCGATGTGGACGGTGTCCGACGGAATCCGCGACCGGATCTGGTTCGCGACGCCGACCGCCTCGTTGATCGGGATCGCGAAGCCCTTACCCCCGGGGCCCATCCGGTAGTTCACCGAGGCCGCGGTGGTGATGCCGACGACCTGGCCCGCGCTGTTGACGACCGGTCCACCCGAATCGCCGGCCCGCACGGGTGCGGCGAACTCGATCAACCCGGTCAGTTCGTCGGAGCTGCCGGTCAGCGAGTCTTCGGCCTGGACCGTCCGCCCGAAGGCGGTGACGCTGCCGACCTCCCGGGTCAGCGGGGCAGCGGAGCCCTGCGCGTTGCCGAGGGCGACGACGGGCTCACCCGCCGCCAGCGCCGCGGAGTCGCCGATCGGGGCCACCGGCAGACCGCCCGCCCCGAGCAACTGGATCACCGCGATGTCGCGGCCACGGTCGTAGCCGACGAGTTCGGCCGGATACGACCGGCCCGCGACGGCGACGTTGACCCGGTCGGCGCCCTGGACGACGTGGAAGTTCGTGAGCACCTGACCGCCGGGGTCGAGCACGATGCCGGTGCCGGTACCGATCGCGCTCTGGTAGTCGATCTCGGTGTCGATGCGCGCCACGGCGGGCTCGACGGTGGCCGCCGCCGCGATCGGATCAGCGGGTGCGGCGCTCGAGGTGGCCGGGGAGAACGGGCCGACCAGTGCGAGTAGCGCGGCCAACACGACCGAGAGCACGGACAGCCAACGAGTACGGAGCATGCCCATGAATTGCCCTTCGACGAGGTTTTGTAACTCGGGTTCTGCTCACATTGTTCGCGATCAGACCGCGTGGTGTCGACGAAAGGGCGCTGACCTCAGTCTTCGACGGCGATTCCGCCGCGTAGACGGCGGCGTCGGCGCGAAGAATCACCCTTGCCGGACGGACGCCGGTTGCGCAACCCGCCACTCGAGGCAACAGGTTCCTCGTCAGCCGCTCCGGTCTCTTCCGTCTCGTCAGCCGCATCCGTGTCGCCCGACTCGGTGTCGACGGACTCGGTGTCGGGGTCATCCGATTCCGAGCGCTCGGCTTCCTCGGTGGTTTCTTCGGTGTCTTCAGAGTCCGCGGTGTCTTCAGGGGCCGCCTCCTGCGCCTTGCGGCGGCCGCGACGGGTCTGGGCCTTCGGCTTGAGCGGTTTCGGCGGCGGGGGCGGCAGCTCGGCGACGAACGCCAGATAGAACGCGAAGATGCCGAGCAGTGCGATCGCCGCGGCCGCGCCGTAGATGCCGAACAGCCACGGACCTGCGGAGTCGAGGTCCAGCCAGATCTCGCTGATCGCGGCGCCCAGGATCAGCACACCGGCCAGTACGTGCAGCGCGATCGACACCGTACGCAGCCGCAACGCCAACTGCGGGGTGCCGAATTCGGGGCGGCGGGTGCGCAGCAGCGTGAACACCACCGGCAGCGCGGCCAGCCCGATCAGCGCCGCGGTGACGATCCGCAGCACCGTGCCCAGTGTGGGCGACGTCGAGCCCATGAGCTCGAACCAGCGCGGCAGGACGAAGAAGAAATAGAGGACAGCAGCGATGACGGAGAACGATGCGTGCCAAATGACCGCGACCGAGCGCCGCATACTCCTCCTCGAGATTGGTGGGCCGGCGGTGCGATCAGGACCTCAGATCGCTGATCGCACCCCGGACCGAGTGCGGAGGATGCGGGATTTGAACCCGCGAGGGCTGTTAACCCAACCCGCGTTCCAGGCGAGCGCCATAGGCCACTAGGCGAATCCTCCGCGGGCAATGGTAGCCGACGAGCCGAGTGCGCCCGTCGAGGATGCGCCCGACGCGGGTATTACACTCAGGTCGGACCCCGCGCGGCGTCCATCCTGTGAACTCCCCCAGGGCCGGAAGGCAGCAAGGGTCAACGGGCTCTGGCGGGTGCGCGGGGTCCCCTGTATTTCACGGTCCGGTACGTCCTGGTGAAAGGCTCGCGGTGTCGTTCCACTCCCTCAGCCGCGACGACCTGACCGCCGAGCACGAGCGGCAACAGCGCAATTACGCCGAACTGCAGGGCAAGGGTCTGCGCCTGGACCTGACCCGCGGTAAGCCCTCGCCCGCCCAGCTCGACCTGTCGAACGCCCTGCTCGAACTCCCGGGCCGCGACGCCTACCGCGACAGCGACGGCACCGACGTCCGCAACTACGGCGGGCTGCACGGTCTGCCCGAACTGCGCGCGATCTTCGGCGAGCTGCTCGGCATCCCCGTGCCGAACCTCATCGCGGGAAACAACGCCAGCCTTGAGCTGATGCACGACACCGTGGTGTTCTCGCTGCTGCACGGCGGTGTCGACTCACCGCGGCCGTGGATCGCCGAGCCGGTCGTCAAATTCCTGTGCCCGGCGCCTGGCTATGACCGGCACTTCGCGCTCACCGAGAACCTCGGTATCGAGATGATCCCCGTGCCGATGCTCGAAGACGGCCCCGACGTCGACCTCATCGAGGAACTCGTCGCCGCCGACCCGGCCATCAAGGGCATGTGGTGCGTCCCGGTGTTCGGCAACCCCACCGGTGTCACCTACTCCTGGGAGGTCGTCCGCCGGCTGGTCCAGATGCGCACGGTGGCAACGGATTTCCGGTTGTTCTGGGACAACGCCTACGCCGTCCACACTCTGACACCCGACTTCATGCGGCAGATCGACGTCCTGGGCCTGGCCGCCGCGGCGGGTAACCAGAACCGGCCGCTGGTGTTCGCCTCGACCAGCAAGATCACCTTCGCCGGGGCCGGCGTCAGCTTCCTGGGCGGCTCGCTGGGCAACATCGCGTGGTACCTGCAGCACGCGGGCAAGAAGTCGATCGGCCCGGACAAGGTCAACCAGTTGCGGCACCTGAAGTTCTTCGGGGACGCCGACGGTGTGCGGCTGCACATGCAGCGCCACCGGGAACTGCTGGCGCCGAAGTTCGCGCTCGTCGGTCAGGTCCTCGAGGACCGGCTGGGCGAGTCGAAGATAGCCTCGTGGACCGATCCCAAGGGCGGGTACTTCGTCAGCCTCGACGTGTGGCCGGGCACCGCCAGGCGCACGGTTGCGCTGGCCAAAGACGCGGGTATCGCGGTGACCGAGGCCGGTTCCGCCTTCCCGTACCGAAAAGACCCCGAGGACAAGAACATCCGGATCGCCCCGTCGTTCCCCTCAGAGGACGACCTGCGGTCGGCCATCGACGGTCTGGCGACGTGTGCGCTGCTGGCCGCCACCGAGTCACTGCTCGGTTGACCATCCGTCGTAGTCCGTCGGTAGCCTGCTGACCGTGGCGCTCTACCGCAAGTACCGACCGGCGACCTTCGCGGAGGTGGTCGGGCAGGAGCATGTCACCGAGCCGCTGTCGACCGCGCTGTCGGCGGGCCGCATCAACCACGCATATTTGTTCTCCGGCCCACGTGGCTGTGGGAAGACGTCGTCGGCACGCATCCTGGCCCGCTCGCTCAACTGCGAGCAGGGGCCGACCCCGACGCCCTGTGGAACGTGCGACTCGTGTGTGGCGCTGGCTCCCAACGGCCCGGGCAACATGGACGTCACCGAACTCGACGCGGCGAGCCACGGCGGTGTCGACGACACTCGTGAACTGCGGGACCGGGCGTTCTACGCGCCCGCGCAGTCGCGCTATCGCATCTTCATCGTCGACGAAGCCCACATGGTCACCACCGCGGGCTTCAACGCGCTGCTCAAGATCGTCGAGGAGCCGCCGGAGCATCTGATCTTCGTGTTCGCCACCACCGAACCGGAGAAGGTGCTGCCGACGATCCGGTCGCGCACCCACCACTACCCGTTCCGGCTGTTGGCGCCCAAGACGATGCGCACGCTGCTGGAACGGATCTGCGCCGACGAGGGCGTCAGCGTCGACGACGCGGTGTACCCGCTGGTGATCCGCGCCGGCGGCGGTTCGCCCCGCGACACGTTGTCGGTGCTCGACCAGCTGCTGGCCGGCGCGGCGGGCAACCGGGTGGAGTACGGCCGCGCACTGGCGCTGCTGGGGGCCACCGACGTCGCGCTGATCGACGATGCGGTCGACGCGCTGGCCGCCGGGGATGCCGCCGCGCTGTTCGGCGCGGTCGAATCGGTGATCGACGCCGGACACGATCCGCGACGGTTCGCGGTCGACCTGCTCGAGAGGTTCCGCGATCTGATCGTGCTGCAGGCGGTGCCGGACGCCGCCGCGCGCGGTGTGGTCGACGCGCCCGGTGACGTGCTGGAGCGGATGCGGGATCAGGCCGCCCGGCTGGGGTCCGCGACACTGACCCGCTATGCCGAGGTCGTCCACGCCGGGCTGGGGGAGATGCGCGGGGCCACCGCACCGCGACTGCTGCTCGAGGTGGTGTGCGCCCGGCTGTTGCTGCCGTCGGCCAGCGACACGGAATCGGCTCTGCTGCAACGCGTCGAGCGCATCGAGACCCGCCTCGAGATGTCGATACCCGCGTCCGACATGCCCGCGGCCGCTCGCCCCGTCGAACCGGCGAAGACGTTCACCCGCAGGAGTCAGGTGGCCGATGCGCCGGCCCCGGCCCCTGCTCCCGTTGAGATCCGTCCGGAACCGCCCGCGCCACCCGTGGCGCCACCGCCTGCGCCTGCGCCGCCGCCCTCTCCGCCCCCGGGGCGCCCACCCGCCGAACCGGTGGTCGAAGCGCCCGCGGCGGCACCGCCGCCGGCCGCCGGTGCGCCCAATGCGGCTGCGGTGCGCAGCATGTGGACGACGGTGCGGGAGAAGGTCCGGCAGCGCAGCCGCACGATCGATGTGATGCTGGCCGGTGCGATCGTCCGCACGGTCGAGGGTGACACACTGGTGTTGAGCCACGAATCGGCACCGCTGGCGAAACGGCTTGTCGAGCAACGGAACTCCGACGTGATCCGCGAAGCGCTCAAGGATGCGCTCGGTGTGGACTGGAAGATCCGATGCGAGGCGGGCGGTGGTCCCGCGCCGGCTGTGGTCGCCGAGCCGGCACGTCCCGCCCCCGTCGCCGATCCGCCGCCCCCGGAGGACGACGAGGAGAGCATGCTGGCCGAAGCGGTGCGCGAGGAGGCAGGGCCCCGTCGTGACCCCGAGGAAGCCGCGCTCGAACTACTGCAGAACGAACTCGGCGCTCGCCGGATCGACGGGAGCTAGCGAGCAGCTACGCCGACCACCACGGCCGCAGCGGCAGCCCGCCGTCATTGCCGCGCTCGTCCAGCTTGACCGCCAGAACCTGGTGCAGCTGAACGATGTTCGTCTCGAAGCCGAGCCGTGACCCCGCCATGTAGAGACCCCACACCTTCGCGGTGCCCAGCCCCACCTCGGCGACCGCCTCGTCCCAGTGCTCGACGAGGTTGCGGCACCAGTCGCGCAGCGTCATCGCATAGTGGTGGCGCAGATTCTCCTCGTGCACCACCTCGAGGCCGACGTTCTGCGCCTCGGTGATGATGCGGCCCGAGCCGGTGAGCTCCCCGTCGGGGAACACGTAACGGTCGATGAAGCCACCGGCGGTCGGCGCGGAATGGTTGTCCGGCCGGGTGATGCAGTGGTTGAGGAGCAGCCCGCCGTTGCGCAACTTCGACTGCAGGAACCGGAAATACGACGGATAGTTGTGCACACCGATGTGCTCGGTCAGCCCGATCGACGACACCGCGTCGAACCCGATCTCGCGCACGTCGCGGTAGTCGCTGTGCCGGATCTCCGCGAGCTCGGTCAGCCCCTCGTCGGCGATCGCCTTCTGACCCCACAGCGCCTGTTCCTTCGACAGTGTGACGCCGACGGTCTTCACCCCGTGTCGGGCCGCGTACCGCACCATGCCACCCCAGCCGCACCCGAGGTCGAGCAGGCGGGCACCGGGCTGCAGGCGCAGCTTCTCGAACACCAACCGGTACTTGTTCTCCTGCGCCTCCTCCAGCGTCGCGTCCGGCTGCGGATAGCACGCGCACGTGTAGGTCATCGACGGTCCGAGCACCCACTCGTAGAACGTGTTCGACACGTCGTAGTGGTGGTGGATCACCTCGGCGTCACGAGCCTTGCTGTGCCGCAACCCCTCGGCGATCCGGCGCCACCGCGGCAGCGCCTCCTGCGGCGGCGGGGCGATCGGCTTGAAATGCTCCAAACCGATGGAGCGCACGACGTTGCGCAGCACCTTCGCCGGCGGCAACTTGAAGTTCATCTTCTCGGTCAGCGCGCGCAGCAACTCGTACGGATCCCCAGGATGGACGCCCGTGAGCTCCAGGTCGCCGGAGACGTACGCGCGAGCCAGGCCCAGATCACCCGGCGCGGTGGCCAGATACGTGGTGCCGCGCGGCGTCTTGAGGTGCAGGCCGAGCTCGGCGTCCGCCGGCCCCGCCGTACTGCCGTCGTACGCACTGAACTTCAACGGTTCCTGACCCGCGACGAAGAGCTCGAGGATCTCCGCCAGCGTCAGCTTCTGGTCCGGTACGCGTTTCGTCATAGCTGCCTCCACAATGCTCGCGCCATCACTCATCGTCTCTGCACCGCCTTGGCATACAGATTGAGCAGACGTGAATCAGGGTCGTATGCCTTCTTGACCGTCTTGTATGTCTCGCCGCCGTAGAGTTCGTCGAACTCCTCCCGGGGGTAGTACGCATCTGAATACAGCGATTTGTGCCCGTCGAGTTCGCTGACCTTGCGTTCGATGAGCCGGTTGGTGAAACCCTCGTCGGGGCCGACCGGCACCGACGACCAGAAGCCCACGTTGACGTACGTGTGGCTCGGGCGGATCGGGTACAGCGGCCAGCTGCTCTCGTCCCGTAACCGCAACGGGCACAACCAGATCGGTTCGATCGGCACGTTCTCCAGGAACCATGCCAGGAATTCGGCGGTGCGGCAGATCGGCACCTCGACGTCCTGGACGACCCGCTCCCGGGGCGGACGGCCGTTGCGGATCTCGATCCGATCGGCGATGTCGAACCGCTGGTCGTAGCCGATCAGCTTCCAGTAGAAGCTGCTGCGGCGGTAGCGGTGCGGCCAGAACCGCCGGATCTTCGGGTTCTGCGCGCCGAATGCCCGTGAGCACCAGAACCAGTCGGTGTCCCAGCGCCACAGGTAGTCGTGGATGGTCAACCGGTCGTGCTTCTCACCGGCGGAGTGCTGGATCGAGCGGTAGTAGATCTGCCGGCCGGTGTAGTCGCTGACCGGACCGGGCGTCGCGGTCCGCACCCCGACGCACAGGTAGCTCTCCTCCGCGCTGAACACCACGCCATCGAGGTAGTCGACGGGTTCGCCGTCGAGACCGCCGGTCTCCACGATGCGGTCCATCGCATCGACCAACTCGGTCAGCGAGTGGAAACGCAGATGCCGCAGTGCGACGAACGGTTTGACCGGTTCGAGTTCGATTTTCAACCGCACCGAGTACCCGAGCGTGCCGTAGGAGTTCGGGAAGGCGTGAAAGAGGTCGGGATGGCGGTCGCGGCTCGCGGTGAGGACCTCCCCGGAACCGGTCAGGATGTCCATCTCCAGCACCGACTCGTGCGGCAGGCCGTTGCGGAACGACGTGGACTCGATACCGAGCCCCGTCACCGCACCGCCGAGGGTGATGGTCTTGAGCTGCGGTACCACCAGCGGCGCCAGACCGTACGGCAGCGTCGCCGCGACGAGGGTCTCGTAGGTGCACATGCCCGCGACGTCGGCGGTACGCGCATCGGGGTCGACGGCGATCACGCCGGTCAGTCCGGACACGTCGAGACCCTTGACGGTGCTCTTGGCGCGGGCACGGAACAGGTTGGAGGTTGGTTTGGCGAGGCGCACTGCGGCCGTCTGCGGAATCGCCCGGTAGCTGGCGAGTAGCCGCTCCACGCCTTCGGCGTGAGCAGCCCGTGCGTCGGTTGGGGCAACAGACACGGATATACGCTAGTCCGCGGCCGCAGCCGATGCGACCGCACCGCCACGAAGGAGTGTCACATCATGGGACAGGTCAGCGCGTCGAGCACCGTCATGATCAACGCCGAACCGGCGGCAGTCCTGGCCGCTGTCGCCGACTACCAGACCGTCCGGCCCAAGATCCTCTCCGAGCACTACCGCGACTACCGGGTGATCGAGGGCGGGCAGGGTGCGGGGACCGTCGCCACCTGGAAGCTGCAGGCCACCAAATCGCGCGTCCGGGACGTCAAGGCCACCGTCGACGTGGCCGGCCACACCGTGATCGAGAAGGACGCCAACTCCACGCTGGTCACCAACTACACCGTCGCTCCGGCGGGGCCGGGCTCCTCGGTGACGGTCAAGACGTCGTGGACCGGCGCCGGCGGCGTCAAGGGCTTCTTCGAGAAGACCTTCGCGCCGCTGGGACTGAAGAAGATCCAGGCGCAGGTCCTCGAGAACCTCAAGCGTGAGGTCGAGAAGGGCGCCTGACCCGCCGTTCAGGACAGCGCCAGGAACGCGGCGATACCGCGGACGACCGCGTCGGCGTAGCGCTGTCTGCCCTCGGCGGTCTTCATCACCGCCGAATCGGCCGGGTTCTTCATATTGCCCAGCTCCACCAGGATCGACGGGTACTGCGCGAGGTTGAGCCCGGCGATGTCGCTGCGCGGGTTCAGGCCACCCGAACCGATGTAGGTCGACGGGACGAATCCGGATCCGGACAGCTGATCGCGCATGACCTGCGCGAACTGTACGGCCGGCCCGGCCTGCGCCTCGTTGAGCGGGGGCGACGAATACAGCACGTGGAAGCCGCGTCCGGTCGGCGGACCGCCGTCGGCGTGGACGGACACGATCGCGTTGGGCCGCACGGAGTTGGCCAGGGCGGCGCGCTCGTCGACGCACGGGCCGAGCGCGTTGTCGTTGCCCCGCGACATCGCGGTGCGCACGCCGAGCGCGGTCAGCGCCTGGCGGATGCGCAGCGTGGTGTCCCAGGCGAACGTGTGCTCCGGATAGCCGTCCTCGGTCGACGTGCCGCTGGCCTGACAGTCCTTCGTGCCGCCGCGGCCGGTGGGCACCTGCCTGCTGATCGAGGCGTCGTTGGCGCCGTTGTGGCCGGGGTCGAGGAACACGATCTTCCCGGCGATGTTCGCGGGCGCGGCGGATGCGGGAGCGGCGAACGTCGTCGTGGCAAATGTGGAGGCGGCGACGAGCAGGCTGGTGGCGATCGCGGCTCCGACACGCAGGCTGGCAGGCACGGGCGCCACCGTAGCCCGCGTGCCGACTAGGCTTAAAGCCCGAAGCGCCGGATACGGGCGAGAGAAACCAAGTCGAGACCAACGCGACATCAACACGCAAGGGGACCAGGCATGCAACCCGGTGGCCAGCCCGATATGTCGGCACTGCTCGCGCAGGCCCAGCAGATGCAGCAGCAACTCATGGAGGCGCAGGAGTCCCTGGCCAATTCCGAGGTGCACGGTCAGGCCGGCGGCGGTCTGGTGCAGGTCACGATGAAGGGCAGCGGTGAGGTCACGTCGGTGGCCATCGACCCCAAGGTCGTCGACCCCGACGACGTCGAGACGCTGCAGGACCTCGTCGTCGGTGCGATCGCCGACGCCGCCAAGCAGGTCACCATCCTGGCCCACGACCGGCTCGGGCCGCTCGCGGGCGGTATGGGCGGCCTGGGGATCCCGGGCCTCTGACTTGTTCGAGGGGCCCGTCCAGGATCTGATCGACGAACTCGGCAAGCTGCCGGGGATCGGCCCGAAGAGCGCTCAGCGCATCGCTTTTCACCTGTTGAGCGTCGAGCCGCCCGACATCGACCGGTTGACGGCGGTGCTCAACCGGATCCGCGACGGCGTGAAGTTCTGCGAGGTGTGCGGCAACGTCTCCGACGCCGACCGCTGCCGCATCTGCTCCGATCCGCGCCGCGACGCGTCGCTGGTGTGCGTGGTCGAGGAACCCAAGGATGTGCAGGCCGTCGAGCGCACGCGTGAGTTCCGCGGCCGCTACCACGTGCTGGGCGGGGCCCTCGACCCGTTGAGTGGGGTGGGGCCGGATCAACTGCGCATCCGCGAGCTGTTGAACCGGATCGGCGAGCGGGTCGACGGCGTCGACGTGGCCGAGGTCATCATCGCCACCGACCCGAACACCGAGGGGGAGGCGACGGCCACGTATCTGGTGCGGATGCTGCGCGACATCCCCGGGTTGACCGTCACGCGGATCGCCTCGGGGCTGCCGATGGGCGGCGATCTCGAATTCGCCGACGAGCTCACGCTGGGCCGCGCGCTGGCCGGCCGCCGCGCGATGGCCTAGGCGCGGCGCGGGGCCGCCAGGCGTTCGCGCCGCAGCTGCGCCACCTCGTCGAGGTCCAGTGGCGGCAGGTCGCCGACGACCTTGCTGAGCAGATGATCGGCCAACTCCGGATTGCGGGCCAGGCACGGGCCGTGCAGGTACGTCGCGACGACGCTGCCCTGTACCGCTCCGTCGAACCCGTCCCCGTCCCGGTTGCCCGCACCCTTCTCGACCCGGGCCAGCGGAGCGGCCTCCGGGCCCAGAACAGTTCCGCCCCTGTGGTTTTCGAAGCCGGTCAATTTCTCGGACAGGCCGGCGACCAGCGGCTGGGACACCACTTCACCGATCGTGCGGACCGGCTGCGGTGAGGTCGTGACATCGAGCATCCCGACGCCGTCGACGCGTTCCCCCGAGGACGTCTCATACCAGTGGCCGAGCACCTGGATGGCCGCGCAGATGGCCAGCACCGGGGCCCCGCGCGAGGCGGCCTGCTGCAGACCCGGATAGCGCTGCAGGTGTTTGGTCGCCAGCCGCTGCGCGTAGTCCTCGGCACCGCCGAGGGTGTAGAGGTCGAGTTCGGCGGGCACCGGGTCCGCGAGCGTGATCTCGACGACCTCGGCGTCGATACCGCGCAACCGCAACCGCTGCCGCAACACCACCGAGTTGCCGCCGTCGCCGTAGGTGCCCATCACGTCGGGCAGCACCAGCCCGATCCGCACGGTCGATTCAGGCATGGGGTAACCGCCGGTTGAGTTGCAGGAACGCCGTGTAGTTCGCGATCACCTCGACGTGACCGGGCGGACAGGACTTGATCGCGGCGAGGGTGTCGTGCACCAGCGTGTGCTCGACGCCCGCGTAGCCGAGCCGCACTGCGAGGTCGGTGCCGCGTTCACCGGCGGCCACGACCCGGACCTGCTCGAAATGCTCGAACCGGACGTCCCACAGCCACGATAGATCCTCCCCGTCGGGAACCTGTCCGTTGACCGCGATCACCACCCCGGCGCCGTGTTTGTCGACCATCGACAGCGCCTCCTGCCAGCCGGCGGGGTTCTTGGCCAGCAGCACCCGCGCGGTGTGGTCGCCGAGGCGCACGGTGCGGTACCGGCCGGCCACCTCGTCGACCCCGGACACCGCCTCGACGGCGGCCTTGGGATCCGCGCCGAGGGTCACCGCGGCCGCGACGGCCTGTGCGGCGTTGCCGCGGTTGACCGCACCGGGCAGGGCGAGGGTCATCGGCAGCGACAGCCCGTCCGGTCCGTGCAGGTGGGTGTCGTCGTACCACCACTGCGGCGTCGGCCGCTTGAAATCGATGCCGGTCGAGTACCAGTCGGCGCCGTCGCGGACGATGACCTCGCCGGAGCGGGGACAGCTCACCGAGTCGTTGGCCCAACTGCCGCCCGCGGCCACCCACACCACCGAGGGGTGGTCGTAGGCCGCCGACGTCATCAGCACGTCGTCGCAGTTGGCCACCACGACCGCCTTCGGATGCCGGGCCAGACCGGCGCGCAGGGTGCGCTCGATGTGGTTGATCTCACCGACGCGGTCGAGCTGGTCGCGCGACAGGTTGAGCAGCACGACGACGGACGGGTCGACGGCGTCGGACACGTGCGGCACGTGCATCTCGTCGACCTCGAGCGCCGCCAGCGTCGCGTCGCGGTCGGCGGCGAGGGCGGCGACCAGGCCGGCGTCCATGTTGGCGCCCTCGGCGTTGGTGGCCACCGCGCCGAGGGTGCCCAGCGCCGCCGCGGTCATCCGCGTGGTGGTGGACTTGCCGTTTGTGCCGGTGATGACGACCGTGCGCCTGCCCTTACCGAGCTGCGCGAGGATCGACCGGTCCAACGTCATCGCGACCAGGCCGCCGATCATCGCGCCCGCACCGCGGCCGGTGACACGCGACGCCCACCGGGCGGCGGCTCCGGCCGTCAGGGCGGCGCGTCCTCGAGGGGTGACCATCCCCGGCAGTTTAGGGGTCCGACACGCACCGCTGCGATCCGAGATTGTCGGAGGGGCATGCCACGCTGAGATGGTGAGCCACGGTTGGGGAAGACCGGCGGTCGACACCGGTACAGGCTGGGCCGTCGTCGATGTCGAGACGTCGGGTTTCCGGCCCGGGCAGGCGCGCATCGTCAGCCTGGCCGCACTCGCGGTGGGTGACGACGGCAACGTCGAACAGAGCCTGGCCACCCTGCTGAATCCGGGTGTCGACCCGGGGCCCACGCATGTGCACGGGCTGACCGCCGAGATGCTCGAGGGTGCGCCCCGCTTCGGTGACGTCGTCGCAGACCTCGCCGAACTTCTGCGCGGTCGTACGCTCGTCGCGCACAACGTCGGATTCGACTACTCGTTCCTGACCGCCGAGGCCGAACTCGTCGGCGCGGAACTGCCGATCGACTCGGTGATGTGCACCGTCGAACTCGCCCGCCGCCTCGACCTGGGGACGGAGAACCTGCGGTTGGAGACCCTCGCGGCGCACTGGGGTGTGCCGCAACTCAAACCGCACGATGCGCTCGACGACGCTCAGGTCCTCGCGCAGATCCTCAAACCGACGCTGGCGCGCGCCCGCGAGCGCAGGGCCTGGCTGCCGACGCGTTCGGTGAGCCGGCGGCGGTGGCCCAACGGCCGGGTCACCCACGACGACCTGCACCCGTTGAGGATGGTGGCCGCGCGGCTGCCCTGCGCGTACCTGAATCCCGGCCGCTACATCGCGGGCCGCCCGCTGGTGAAAGGTATGCGCGTCGCGGTCGCCGCGGAGGTCACGCGCACTTACGAAGAGCTGATCGAGCGGTTGCTCACCGCCGGGCTGGCCTACACCGACGCGGTGGACACGGAGACCTCACTGGTCATCTGCAACCAGCCCGATGTCGAACAGGGCAAGGGCTACCAGGCTCAGGAGCTCGGCGTCCCGGTGCTCTCGGACGCCGACTTCCTGCGGGCCCTCGACCACGTCGTCGGGGGCACCGGTATCGAGGAGTTCTTCGACGCCACCACGGTCGGCGATCAGTTCGCGCTGTTCTAGGAAGGCACGAACCGGCGCGCCACCTCGAGCCACCTGTCGAGTTCGGGTGAGGTCTCGTACTCGGAGTCGAGCAGGTACAGGCTCGGTGCCGGACAGCTCGCGCCGATCTCCACCAGAACCGGACGCAGGGTCAACTCCGGTGCCAGCGCATGGGCCAGTGAGCCGCCCAGCATGAGCGGGAACGTCGGGACCTGACCGAGTTCACCCTGGCCGAACTGGTCGAGGAACAGCTTGAGCAGCCCGGTGTAGGTGGCCTTGAACGTCGGCGAGGCGACGACGAGGCTGTCCGCGGACTTCACGATGTCCTTGGCCTCGGCCACCTTCGGGTCGCCCCACCCGAGTAGCCCGGCGCCGAGATCGACGACATCGATCACGTGCTCGGCGGGTGAGCCGGTCAGCCTCTCGGCGACCAGTTCGGCGGCGGCCCGCGTGCGCGACTTAGGTTTCGGATTCCCCACGACGACGACAGTCACCTGGGCAGCCTCTCACGGTCAGCTGCGTGCGGCGCGGTTCACCGCCGACACCACCGCGCGCAGCGAGGCCGTCGTGATCGAGGTCGCGATGCCCACACCCCATACCGTCTTACCGCCGACGGAGGCCTCGACGTAGGCCGCGGCCTGCGCCTCCTCACCGGCGGACAGTGCATGCTCGGAGTAGTCCAGGACGCTGATGTCGAATCCGATCGCGCCCAGGGCGTCGCAGAACGCGGCCAACGGCCCGTTGCCCGCGCCGACGATCTCGCGTTCGACACCGTCCACCTTCACCACGGCGGTGATCGTGTCGGTGCCGCCGTCGACCTCCGCGGCGTCGACCTTCTGGCGCATCCGCTCCAGCGGCCGGACCGGCGACAGGTACTCCTCGGCGAAGACGTCCCACATCTCCTTGGGCGACACCTCGCCGCCCTCACCGTCGGTGATCTTCTGGATGGCCTGGCTGAACTCGATCTGCAGGCGGCGCGGCAGCACCAGTCCGTGGTCGGCCTTCATGATGTAGGCGACGCCGCCCTTGCCGGACTGGGAGTTCACCCGGATGACGGCTTCGTAGGTGCGGCCGACGTCCTTCGGATCGATCGGCAGATACGGCACCTGCCACAGGATGTCGTCGACGTCGGAGTCCGCTTCGTCCGCGGCGACCTTCATCGCGTCCAGACCCTTGTTGATCGCGTCCTGATGGCTGCCGGAGAACGCGGTGTACACCAGGTCGCCGCCGTAGGGGTGACGCTCGTGGACCGGCAGCTGGTTGCAGTACTCGACGGTGCGGCGGATCTCGTCGATGTTGGAGAAGTCGATCTGCGGGTCGACGCCCCGGCTGAACAGGTTCAGGCCCAGCGTCACCAGGCATACGTTGCCGGTGCGCTCACCGTTGCCGAACAGGCAGCCCTCGATGCGGTCGGCACCGGCCTGGTAGCCCAATTCCGCTGCGGCGACAGCGGTTCCGCGGTCGTTGTGCGGGTGCAGGCTCAGGATGATGCTGTCGCGCGGGCTCAGGTGCCGGTTCATCCACTCGATCGAGTCGGCGTAGACGTTGGGCGTCGCCATCTCGACGGTGGCGGGCAGGTTGACGATCAGCGGCACCTCGGGGGTGGGCTTCACGATGTCGGCGACCGCGTTGCAGACGTCGACGGCGTATTCCAGTTCGGTGCCGGTGTAGGACTCGGGGGAGTACTCGAACCGCCACAGCGTGTCGGGGTGCTTGGCGGCCTCTTCGACGCACATCCGGGCGCCGTCGACGGCGATCTGCTTGACGGCCTCGCGGTCGGCGCGGAACACGACGCGGCGCTGCAGGATCGACGTCGAGTTGTAGAAGTGCACGATCGCCCGCGGTGCGCCCTTGCAGGCCTCGAAGGTGCGGGTGATCAGTTCGGGCCGGCACTGCGTCAGCACCTGGATGGTGACGTCGTCGGGGATCGCGCCCTGTTCGATGATCTCGCGGACGAAGTCGAAATCGGTCTGGCTGGCCGACGGGAAGCCGACCTCGATCTCCTTGTAGCCCATGCGCACCAGCAGGTCGAACATGCGGCGTTTGCGCGCGGGGCTCATCGGGTCGATCAGCGCCTGGTTGCCGTCGCGCAGGTCGACCGCGCACCACATCGGCGCGGTGTCGACGACCTTGTCGGGCCAGGTGCGGTCCGGCAGCGTGACCGGTTCCACTTCCTCGGCGAAGCTGCGGTACCGGCTGACCGGCATGGCGGAGGCGCGTTGGGTGTTCCAGGCCGGCTGGCCGGGATGCGGCGGGCCGGACGGGGTGGTGATGGCGCGGACGGACGAGAAGGCGTCTGTTGATTCAGGGGTGTTCATGATCGATTGCTCCGGGAGTTTGACGAGGGACTCGACCGGCGCATCGCGAACACCCGCGACGGGAAGCCGGTCTGGTCAGACCCCGCCGCGGCGGCCGAGAAGGAGCGCCCGCTGCACAAACATGGTGAGCTCACTGTAGCGCGCCGCAGCACCGCGACCCAAATGCGGCGCTAGACGGCGGAGTCCGGGAACGCGATCACCGACAGGAACCGGATCGGCAGTTCGACCAGGTCGACGGGGCCGTGCGCACCCTCCCCGTCGATCTGCAGCGAATCGCCGGGGTGCAGCCGGTACACCGAGCGGCTGTGGCTGTAGTCCATGACGCCCTCGAGCATGTAGATGAACTCGGTGCCGGGATGCTGGAACAGCGGGTAGGTCCGGCTCTTCTCCGACAGCGTGACCTCGAGGCATTCCAGCCGCTTGTGCTCACCGCGCAGCGAGCCCAGCAACTGGTAGTCGTGGCCCTCCTTGGTGCCGTTGCGCACGATCCGCGCGCCGGTACCCGCCTTGACGAACGCGGCGGGGCGCTCGACGTCCGCACCGCGGAACAGTGTGGTGACCGGTACGTCGAACCCCTTGGCCAGCAGCGCCAGCGTGGACAGGCTGCAGGAGGTCTGCGCGTTCTCGATCTTGCTCATCATGGCCTTGGAGATGCCGACGCGCTCGGCCATCTCCGCGACGGTGAGTCCGTGCTGCTGCCGCAGTTGGCGCACGTTGCGCCCGATCGCCGCCTCGAACTCGGTGTCGTCGACCGGTTCCTGCGGGTCACGCTCGCGCGCGGTGCCCGACTTGTTGCGCAGCAGCGGCGCAGAATCCTCGGATGGGCTCACGGCACCCTGTCTAGCGCATCTCGCCGGCACCGACGTACGGGTAGGGCGTGCGGAGCAGGTCGCCCTCGGCGAAGCGGGACAGCCGGAAATCGGTCTCCGGGATCCGCGGGTCGCCGCTGCGCCCGTCGACGACGATGTCCGCCACCAACCGGCCGACCGCGGGAGCGATCTTGAAGCCGTGGCCGCTGAACCCCGCCGCGACGACGAGACCGTCGAGTTCGGTGCGGGAGATCACCGGGTTCCAATCGGGTGTGACGTCGTAACAGCCGGCGTAGCTGCTGGTGATCGAGGCGTCGGGGAAACCGGGGAACCGGGTGCCGACCTTGTCGACGGTGATGTCGACGAAGTCGTCGGTGGCGCGGTTGAGGTAGTCGTCCGGGTCCGTCTCCTCGTTGTCGGCCAGGTCGCTGTTGCCGAACAGCACTGTGCCGTCGGGTTCGGGGCGGATGTACTGCAGCGACACCAGATCGGAGAACACCGGCACCGGACCGAGTTCCACACCGGGGTCGATGAGCACGATCTGTTCGCGCACCACGCGGATCGGCACGTCGATCCCGTGCTGGGCGAGGAATGGCCGGGTCCAGGCTCCGGTGGCGACGACGACGGTCTCGGCGGAGATCTCGCCGCCGTCGGCCAGCTTCACGCCGGTGACGCGGTCGCCGACGGTCGTCAGGTTCTGCACCGCGGTGCTCTGCCGCACGCGCACACCCGCGGACCGGGCGGCCGCCGCGAACGCCTGGGCGGTCCGATAGGCATCGCCGTATCCGCCGCGGGGCTCCCAGCCGAACGCCGCGAACGGTTCTAGGTCGGCGAACGGCCACATCTCGGCGACCTCTGCGGCGTCGATCTCCTCGGTCTGCACACCGACCGCGCGCTGCGCCGCGAGGCTCTTGCGCATCGCGCCGACGTTCGGCTCGCCGACCCCGACGACGTATCCGGTCTGGCGGAATCCGATGTCGTCGGCCTGCTCGCCCAGGTACTTCTGCGGGTTCTCGAACACCTCGAGTCCGGCGTTGGCCATGGCGGCCAGCGAGCTGACCCCGTAGTGGCAGCGCACGATACCGCTCGATTTACCCGTCATCCCGGACCCGACGGTATTCCGTTCGACCACAACCACATTCGTGATCCCGCGCTCGGCCAACGCCCACGCGGCGGCGGCGCCCTCCAGACCGCCGCCGACGATGACGACGTCAGCTGTTTCGATCATCGGCCGGGAATCCAGTCGGTGCCGGCCAGCGGAACGCGGGCCATGGCCGCGGCTTCGATGCTGACGGCCACCAGATCCTCGGGTTCGAGATGGCAGACGTGGGCCTTACCGCAGGCCCGGGCGATGGTCTGGGCCTCCATGGTCAGCACCCGCAGATAGTTCGCGAGCCGCCGGCCGGCCTCGACAGGGTCGAGCCGGGCGGCCAGCTCCGGGTCCTGGGTGGTGATGCCGGCAGGATCGCGGCCGTCCTGGAAATCGTCGTAAAACCCTGCGGCGCTGCCGATCTTCTCGTATTCGGCGGCATACCTCGGATGGTTGTCGCCGAGCGCGATCAGGGCCGCCGTGCCGATAGCGACCGCATCGGCGCCCAGTGCGAGCGCCTTGGCCACGTCGGCCCCGGTGCGGATGCCGCCGGAGACGATGAGCTGGACTGACCCATCTCCCGTCGCTCCGTCCCCCTGCGCTTCGCGCGGGAGGTGCCCCCGCGCCCCGGCCTTCCGGTGCACACCGAGTTCCTGCAGCGCCTGCACCGCCTGCGGGATCGCCGCCAGCGTCGGGACGCCGACGTGTTCGATGAACACCTCCTGCGTGGCGGCGGTGCCGCCCTGCATCCCGTCGACGACCACCACGTCGGCGCCGGCGTGCACCGCGAGCTTGACGTCGTAGTAGGTGCGGGTGGCGCCGACCTTGACGTAGATCGGCTTCTCCCAGTCGGTGATCTCCCTCAACTCGTTGATCTTGATGGTGAGGTCGTCGGGTCCCGTCCAGTCCGGGTGCCGGCACGCCGACCGTTGGTCGATGCCTTCCGGCAGCGTCCGCATCGATGCGACACGCTCGGAGATCTTCTGGCCCAACAGCATTCCGCCACCGCCGGGTTTGGCGCCCTGGCCGAGCACCACCTCGATCGCGTCGGCCTTGCGCAGGTCGTCGGGGTTCATGCCGTAGCGCGACGGCAGGTACTGGTACACCAGGTGTTTGCTCTGCCCACGTTCCTCGGGCGTCATGCCCCCGTCACCGGTGGTGGTGGAGGTGCCGACCTCGCTGGCGCCGCGGCCCAGCGCCTCCTTGGCCTGTCCGGACAGTGCGCCGAACGACATACCGGCGATGGTGACCGGGATATCCAGGTGCAAGGGGTATTTGGCGTGTCGGCCACCCAGCACCACGTCGGTGGCGCACCGCTCGCGATAGCCCTCCAGGGGGTAGCGCGACATCGAGGCCCCGAGGAAGAGCAGATCGTCGAAGTGGGGCAGCGCCCGCTTGGCACCCCAGCCGCGGATGTCGTAGATGCCGGTGTCGGCGGCGCGCTGGATGCCTGCGATGGTGTCGCGGTCGAAGGTCGCCGATTCGCGCAGTGCCCAGGTGCTCATCAGTAACTCCCTGTGTTGTCGACGTGGAAGTGGTAGAGCTCGCGGGCCGAGCCGTACCGGGTGTAGGCGGCGGTGTCGTCGTCCTCGAAACCCGCGGCCTTGAGCAGCCGGCCGAGCTCCTCGTGGTGTTCCTCGCGCATCTCCTTGGCGACGCAGTCCGCGCCCAGGGAGGCAACGGATCCGCGGACGTAGAGCCGTGCCTCGTAGATCGAGTCGCCCAGTGCCTCACCCGCGTCGCCACGGACGACGAGCCGGCCGGCCTGCGCCATGAACGCGCTCATGTGGCCGATGTCGCCGCCGACGACGATGTCGATGCCCTTCATCGAGATGCCGCACCGCGCAGCGGCATTGCCCTCGATGACCAGCAGCCCACCGTGGCCGGTGGCGCCCGCCGACTGCGACGCGTTGCCCTTCACCCACACGGTGCCGCTCATCATGTTCTCGGCGACACCCGTGCCGGCGTTGCCGTCGATGACGACCTCGGCCTGCTGGTTCATCCCCGCCGCGTAGTACCCGACGTGGCCCTCGACCGTGACGCGTACGGGGGCGTTGAGCCCCACCGCGACGTTGTGCGCGCCATCGGGATGTTCGATGACGAAGTCCCCGGCAAGGTCACCAGCGTGCAGCGCGGCGTTGACGTCGCGCAGGGGGGTGGTGCGGAGGTCGAAGGCCAGCGCCGACGAGCGCTCGCGCGAGGAGAAGCTCAGCGCTGCCATGCGTACACCACCTCGGGCTCGGGCTCCCAGATCGCGGCGTTCTCGACGCCGGGCAGTCCGGACAGCGCACGGTATTCACTGGCCATCGCGACCCAATCGGAGGTTTCGGCGATAACGGCGGGTTTGCAGGCGATCGCGTCGCGCACGACCGCGAACGAGTCGCGGTTGGACACCAGCAGTGTGTAGAAGCCGTCGAAGGTGGCGCACAGTTCCTTGAGTGCGGTTCCGACGTCGCGACCGGCGGCCAGTTCGTTTGCGACGAAGCGCGCCCCCACCTCGGTGTCGTTCTCGCTGTCGAATTGCACACCGGCGGCGCGCAATTCGCGTCGGATGGTCGCATGGTTGGCGAACGATCCGTTGTGAACAAGGCACTGGTCGGACCCGACGGCATACGGATGCGCCCCCGACGGGGTGACCGCGGATTCGGTGGCCATCCGGGTGTGCCCGACGCCCTGCCAGCCCTGCGCCGTCGACAGGCCCCACGCCTCGGTCAGCGTGTACGGGTCCCCGACGCCCTTGAGCACCGCCAGGTCCTCACCGAAACCGGCGACCAACGCATCGGGGAACGTCGCACGCGCCGCGGCGAGCAGCGCATCGGACTCGGCCTGTGCGGTCACCAGATAGGTGGCATCGAGCACCGTCACCGACACCGGCACGCCCAGCGCCGAACCCACCGCGTCGGTCACCGATTCTGGTGACGCCCCGATCTCCAGCAGTGACACGCAGCTGTGCCCGGGCGGCGTCCACGTCGGATCTCCGTAGACCGCGACACCCGCCGAATCGCTTCCGCGGTCGGACATTTCGCACAGCATTCCGGTGAGCAGTTCGCCCAGCCGCGGTTGGAGTTCGGGGTTGCGCAGGTGCAACCCGACGATCCCACACATGTGTCGCTCTCTTTCGTTGTCAGGACTTCAGAACGCCGTCAGGTACTGCTCGACCTCCCACGGGCTGACCGTGCCGTGGTAGTCGAAGAATTCGTGCCGCTTGAGGCCGGCGAAATAGCGTGCGACGCCGTCACCGGCGGCGTCGAGGACACCGGAGACGACGGGATCGGCCTCGAGTTCCTCGACCGCGTGCAGCAGGGTGGGCGGCAGCGTCGACCGGGTCTCCGCCACCGCGCCGACCGCGCCCGGATCGGCCGACCGCTTGATCCCGTCCAGTCCGGCGCCGAGCGCCGCCGCGACCGCGAGGTACGGATTGGCCGAGCCGTCACCGCCGCGCAGTTCGATGCGCTGGGCGTCGGGTACGCGGATGTAGTGGGTGCGGTCGTTGCCGCCGAAGGTGGCGCTGCGCGGCGCCCAGGACGCACCGGAGGCGGTACTGACGGCCCCGGTTCGCTTGTAGGAGTTGACCGTCGGTGCGATCACCGACTGCAGCGCACAGGCGTGGTCGAGGATGCCCCCGATGAAGGAGTACGCGGTGTCCGACAGGCCCAGGCCCCGTTCGTCGGATTCGCAGGGGAAGACCGGGGTGCCGCCGCTGGTCAGCGACAGGTGCAGGTGCAGGCCGCTGCCGGTCCGGTCCCCGAACGGTTTCGGCATGAACGTGGCCACCATCCCGCGCTCGGCGGCGATCATCGACAGCAGGTAGCGCAGCGTGATCACGCGGTCGGCGGTGGTCAACGCATCGGCGAACTGGAAATTCTGCTCGAACTGGCCGTTGCCGTCCTCGTGGTCGTTGGCGTAGTTGGCCCAGCCGAGCTGGTTCATCGCCGAGGAGATCGTGGTGAGGTGGTCGTACATGCGGGTCACCCCGCGCGCGTCGTAACACGGCTGGGCGGCGGTGTCGGCGGCGTCGGCCGTGGCGAGGCTGCCGTCGGCGTTGCGGGTGAGCAGGAAGTACTCGACCTCCGCGCCGACCCAGGGTTCGAAGCCGGCGTCGGCGGCCTGCTGAATGAGGCTCCTGAGGATGATGCGCGGCGCGTATGGCCACGGCTTGCCCTCGACATGCGGATCGCAGTGCACGATCGCCAGGCCGTCCTTGACGAACGGGATCGGGGTGAACGACGCGGCGTCCGGAATCGCCATCAGGTCAGGGTCTTTGGGTTCCTGACCCATGGCCCCGACCGCGTATCCGGCGAAGCCGACGCCCTCGGTGGCGAGCTGTTCGACCGCTTCGACGGGAACGAGCTTGGCGCAGGGCTTTCCGCGCAGATCGACGAACAGCGCGAGGATGAACTTGGTGCCGGTCTTCTCGGCGAGGGCGGCGAGATCGGTGGACATGGCAGAACCTCTGTCTCTTGTGATGAATCAATGTATCACGAGGGGAAACTCGATGGATATGCGAATGCGGCCGACACGAGGCTTGGGCAGCCCCGTGCCGGCCGCGGGTGGTGACTAGGCGGGTTGCCAGTCGTACGAGGACTCGCGGTGGAACTTCGCGTCGATGCCCTGCTCCTCCTCGTCGGGGGAGACGCGGATGCCGACGGTCTTCTTCAGCGCGAACGCGATGACGTAGGCCACCACGAACGAGTAGAGCATCACCGCACCGGCCGCGACAGCCTGCTTCCACAGCTGGTCGATTCCGCCGCCGTAGAACAGCCCGTTGACGCCGTTCGGCATCCCCTCGCTGGCGAAGAAGCCGATCAGCAGGGTGCCGATCACGCCGCCGACGAGGTGAACACCGACCACGTCGAGTGAATCGTCATAGCCGAAGCGGGTTTTGAGGCCGACCGCGTACACGCACACCGCGCCGGCGATACCGCCGACGAAGATCGCGCCGATCGGGGTGACCGCACCGCAGGCGGGGGTGATCGCGACCAGGCCGGTGATGGCGCCCGAGGCCGCGCCGACGCCGGTGACGTGGCCGTCCTTGATCTTCTCCACGGCCAGCCAGGCCAGCACCGCCGCGCAGGTGGCGACGAACGTTGTGACCATGACGATGGCGGCCGAATTGCCCGCGGCCAGTGCGGAACCGCCGTTGAACGCATACCAGCCGGCCCACAGCAGTCCGGCGCCCAGCAGCGTCAGCGGCACGTTGTGCGGTTTGCGCAGCTGGCCGAACATCGCGGATTTGCCGAGCACGATCGCCACGGCCAGCGCGGCGGCACCGGCGTTGATGTGCACCGCGGTGCCACCGGCGAAGTCGACGGCGCCCAGGGTGTTGGCGATCCAGCCGCCGACCGAGTTCTCGGTCACGACGCCGTCGAATGCGAAGACCCAGTGTGCGACGGGGAAGTACACGAGCACCGCCCACAGCGTGGCGAAGCCCATCCAGGCGCCGAACTTCATCCGGTCGGCGACGGCACCGGAGATCAGCGCGACGGTGATCGCGGCGAACAGCGCCTGGAAGACGGCGAAGAGGCTGATCGGCAGACCGTCGACGGTGGTCATCGGCTCCAGCAGGTCCGTCATGCCGGCGAACTCGGTGAAGCTGCCGACGAACCCTCCGTACGAGGTGCCGAACACCATGGAGAAGCCGAACAGGACCCACAGCAGCCCGACGGCTGCGACGGCCCCGAAGGTCATCATCATCATGTTGGTCGAGCTCTTCACGGAGACCATGCCGCCGTAGAACAGGGCGAGACCGGGGATCATCAGCGTGAGGCCGATGATGCAACACAGCATGAAGGCTGTGGTTCCTGTATCCATGTGAAACCTTTTCTGCGGTAAGCGGCCCACGGCAGGCCGATCACTGGCAGTAACCGATGTTTCTGTTACAGAGACAGGTTGGTTTGTGTTGCAACGGCGTTAATTGTGTTCAGAGCGACGGACGGCCCCACGCGCCGGCGAATGCGACGTCCACGAGGGGTAACCGCTCACGCGGCCGGGAGTCGCGTTCGACGATCGCCTCGTCGGCGTGCGCGTAGTCACCCAGCCGCCCGACCGCGACGACGGCCAGCGGACGCACACCGTCGGGTACGCCGAACGCCGCCCGCGCCGCGTCGACGTCGAAGCCGGCCATCGGATGGGTGATCAGTGACCGCGACACCGCCTCGACGCTGAGGTTGGCGATCGCGGCACCCGCATCCAGTACGGCGTAGCGGGCGGTGCGCTCGTCGTCCCCCTCGTCGGCGCACACCAGGATCAGCGCGCTGGCCGCCTTCGCGTAGCTGTTGCCGCGGCGCAGGACCGCGCCCAACGCCTCGAAGGTCGGATCGCCGCGGCGTCCGACGACGAACCGCACCGGTTGCCGACCGCCCCACGAGGCCGCCCAGCGCGCGGCCTCCAACAGTGCGATCAGCTGCTCGTCGGTGAGTTCGGCGGCCGGGTCGAAGGCGCGGGGGCTCCAGCGGGCGGCGAGGTCGGGGTGGATGGGCACCTGGGTCTGCGCGGCGCGGTCGGACGGTGGGTTGGCCACGCGTCGACGCTACCGGTGTGGCGTGCGTCGCCCCCGGACGGCGGAGGGAAAAAGCAGGTGCGCGCAGCCCTTATCCTTGGTGGGACTTTTTCCCGCGCGAAAGGCTAGTTCAGTGGCGCTCGTCGTCCAGAAATACGGTGGGTCCTCGGTGTCGGACGCCGAGCGTATCCGCCGCGTCGCCGAACGCATCGTCGAGACCAAGAAGGCGGGCAACGACGTGGTCGTCGTCGTCTCGGCGATGGGTGACACCACCGACGACCTGCTCGACCTGGCCAAGCAGGTGTGCCCGGCCCCGCCGGCGCGTGAACTCGACATGCTGCTCACCGCCGGTGAGCGCATCTCCAACGCCCTGGTGGCGATGGCCATCGAGTCCCTCGGCGCCCAGGCCCGCTCGTTCACCGGCTCGCAGGCGGGCGTCGTCACCACCGGCACCCACGGCAACGCCAAGATCATCGACGTCACCCCGACCCGGCTGCGGTCGGCGCTCGACGAGGGCCAGATCGTGCTCGTCGCCGGATTCCAGGGTGTGAGTCAGGACACCAAGGACGTCACCACGCTCGGCCGCGGCGGGTCGGACACCACCGCGGTCGCCGTGGCGGCGGCGCTCAACGCCGACGTCTGTGAGATCTACACCGACGTCGACGGCGTCTACACCGCCGACCCGCGCATCGTGCCCAACGCGCGCAAACTCGACACCGTCAGTTTCGAGGAGATGCTCGAGATGGCGGCGTGCGGCGCCAAGGTGCTCATGCTGCGCTGTGTGGAGTACGCCCGCCGCTATGACCTGCCCATCCACGTGCGCTCGTCGTACTCGGACAAACCCGGCACCATCGTCAAAGGATCGATCGAGGACATCGCCATGGAAGACGCCATCCTGACCGGAGTTGCTCACGACCGCAGTGAGTCCAAGGTCACCGTCGTGGGCCTGCCCGACGTCCCCGGTTACGCCGCCAAGGTGTTCCGCGCGGTCGCCGACGCCGACGTGAACATCGACATGGTGCTGCAGAACATCAGCAAGATCGAGGACGGGAAGACCGACATCACGTTCACGTGTGCGCGGGACAACGCCCCCGGTGCGGTGGAGAAGCTGACCTCGCTGCAGGACGAGATCGGGTTCACCCGCGTGCTCTACGACGACCACATCGGCAAGGTGTCGTTGATCGGCGCCGGGATGCGCAGCCATCCGGGCGTCACCGCGACGTTCTGCGAGGCGCTCGCGGAGGTCGGGGTGAACATCGACCTGATCTCGACATCGGAGATCCGGATCTCCGTGCTGGTCAAGGACACGGAATTGGACAAGGCGGTCGCCGCGTTGCACGAGGCGTTCGGCCTCGGCGGCGACGAAGAGGCCGTGGTGTACGCAGGGACGGGACGGTAATTCCGGATGGTCAACATCGGAGTGGTCGGCGCGACCGGCCAGGTCGGCCAGGTCATGCGCACCCTGCTCGAGGAGCGCGACTTCCCGGCCACCAGCGTCAGGTTCTTCGCCTCGGCCCGCTCGCAGGGTCGGAAGCTGCCGTTCCGCGGTCAGGAGATCGAGGTCGAGGACGCCGCGACCGCCGACCCGTCGGGTCTGGACATCGCGCTGTTCTCGGCGGGCGCGACCATGTCGCGGGTGCAGGCGCCACGGTTCGCCGCCGCCGGCGCCGTCGTGGTCGACAACTCGTCGGCCTGGCGTAAGGACCCCGACGTACCGCTGGTGGTCAGCGAGGTGAACTTCGAGCGCGATGCCGGTACTCGCCCGAAAGGCATCATCGCCAATCCGAACTGCACGACGATGGCCGCGATGCCGGTGCTCAAGCCGCTGCACGACGAGGCCGGTCTGGTGCGCATGATCGCGTCGACGTATCAGGCCGTCTCGGGCAGCGGTCTGGCCGGCGTCGAGGAACTGTTCGGTCAGGCCAGCGCCGTCGTCTCGGGCAGCCGTGACCTGGTGCACGACGGCGGCGCCGTCGACTTCCCGGCGCCGAACAAATACGTCGCGCCGATCGCGTTCAACGTGGTGCCGCTGGCCGGATCGCTGGTCGACGACGGTTCGGGGGAGACCGACGAGGACCAGAAGCTGCGCAACGAGAGCCGCAAGATCCTCGGCATCCCGGAGTTGCTGGTGAGCGGGACGTGCGTTCGGGTGCCGGTCTACACGGGCCATTCGCTGTCCATCAATGCCGAATTCGCCCAACCGCTTTCGGTCGATCGCGCGAAGGAACTGTTGGCGGCTGCGCCGGGGGTCAAGCTGGTCGACGTGCCGACGCCGCTGGCCGCCGCGGGGACCGACGAATCGCTGGTTGGCCGCATCCGCCAGGATCCAGGCGCGCCGGAGGGGCGCGGGCTTGCGCTGTTCATCTCCGGCGACAACCTGCGAAAAGGCGCGGCGCTGAACACCATTCAGATCGCCGAGTTGCTGGCCGCCCAGCTCTGACCGACTGGTGTACCGGGGCCGCGTGATCGCCGTCGCGGTGCTGGCTGCCGCGTTGTGTGTACCCGCGGCGCAGGCTCAACCACCGACACCGGTGCCCGGTCCCGTGCTGCCGCCGTTGGCGCCGGGGCAGGTGGTGCGGCTCGGCCCGACCGCCGGAACCGGAACGCCCACCCGTGATTACGGGATCGGCGCGACCGATCTCTGTGAGTTCATGGAGTTCCCGAGCGGGATCCTGCAGGTCTGCGGTGACAGCTTCGCCGGGCAGGGGGTCGGCTTCGGTGGCTGGTATTCGCCGGTCGCCCTGCACGTCGAGACCGACTCGATCCTCGACCCCGCGGGGGTGCGCTACGACCGGGTCACCGGGGTGGACGCCCCGTTGCTGGCCGATCCGACGCCGGCGGGATCGTCGCAACTGCCTGCCGGTGTGGTGCAGATCAACCGCGAGAACTACATGCTGGTCACGACCACCCGCGATCTGCGGCCGCAGAGCTCACGGTTGGTGAAAGCCGAAGCGGGGGAGGGTGGTTGGCGCACGGTGCCCGGTTCGGAGCGCGACGCCGGACATGCCGAGGGGCGACAGTCGCAGATCAGCGGTTACTACGATCCGATTCCGACGGTGGATTCGCCGAGCGGGTGGGTCTACATCGTGGCCGACAACTTCGACCGCAGCGGACCGGTGGTGCTGTACCGCGTTGCGCCGCAGGTGTTCACGGACCGCGATGAATGGCAGGGCTGGTCGGTCGAACGGGGTTGGGGCCACGAGCCGACGCCGCTGTGGGCCGACCGCGTCGGTGAGATGAGCGTGCGGCAGATCGACGGCAAGACGGTGCTCTCGTACTTCAATGCCAGCACCGGGAACATGGAGATCCGGGTGGCCGACAACCCGATCGGTCTGGGTGATGCGCCCGTGACGACGGTGGTGGTCGCGGAAGACTGGCCGGATCAGGCGGAGTTTCTGCCGCCACCGGAGGTCAACCGGTTGGCCCAGCCGTACGGCGGTTACATCTCGCCGGGCTCGACACTCGACGAGGTGCGGGTGTTCGTCAGTCAGTGGAACACCACTCCACTCGGTGACAATGCGCCGTACCGGGTGATCCAGTTCGCGGTCAACCCGTTCAAACCGGGACAACCGGTGCCCTGGCCGCCTCGCTGACGGCGGCCGCCACACCTTCACAGCGGATTCATAGCCCATACAGGACCCGCACAGAAGCGGCACTCGCATGATCGGGCGCATGACCGAAACACCTTCGACCCCAGCGTCGCCCGCCGACCCCAAGACCGAACCCGTCTTCACCGACACACCGCCCCCGGCCTACCCGGCCGCGCCCACCGAGGAGCGCCGCCGGCCCGGCCGCGTGACCACCATCGCCGCCTGGGTCGGCATCGTGGCGGGCGTCGTGTTCATCGTCGCCGTCGTCTTCTTCTCCGGGTTCGTGCTGGGCAAGAACTCCGGCGATGGATTTCAGCGGGGTGGGGGTGCCGGTCACGGCCAGATGATGTTCCACCGCGACGGGCCTCCCGGGATGTCCCCGATGGGTCCGCGCGGCCAGTTCGAACGGCCCGGCATGCCGTTCGGGCCAGGTCAGCCCGGTATGCAAACCCCGCAGCAGACCCAGCCGGGAAGCCCCGCGACCACGGCTCCCGCACGTCCGTGACGAGGCTCATGCCCAGCTAATCTTGACCCACTCCAGATACGGCGGACACTCGATGGAGTGACCCCGGCGCGTGAGACGACCCCCGAGGCCCGGCTGCGGGCCTCGGGTCTCCGTGTCACCGCGCCCCGGCTCGCCGTCCTGTCCGCCCTCGAACAGGCGCCGCACTCGACGGCCGACGACGTCGCGAAACAGGTGCGCGAGGCGCTCGGGAAGGTCTCCACCCAGGCGATCTACGACGTCCTGCGGGCCTGCGTCTCCGCCGGCCTGGTTCGGCGCATCGAGCCGGCGGGTTCGTCGGCGCGCTACGAGACACGCATCGGCGACAACCACCACCACCTGGTGTGCCGCCGCTGCGGCCGGGTGGCGGATGTCGACTGCATCGTCGGGGCGGCACCGTGCCTCGGCCACGCCCCCCTCGAGGACGGTTTCACCGTCGACGAGGCCGAAGTCGTCTTCTGGGGCACATGCGCGGATTGTCGCGCGGAGCCGCCGGCGGCCGGGGCGTCTTGCCGTCTGTGACCGGGCTGGCATGATCGTTGACCATGAGCATCGAAGTGAAGTACACCGCAGAGTCGACGGCCAGCGGCGGCGGCCGCAACGGCCACGTGAAATCCAGCGACGACAAGATCGACTTCGACACCCGCCCGCCCAAGGAGTTGGGTGGCAGCGGTGAGGGTGTGAACCCCGAGCTGCTCTTCTCGGCCGGCTACGCCGCGTGCTTCCTGGGTGCGCTGCGCCTGCAGGCCAAGAACAACGACGTCGAGATCGACGAGGCGTCGGCGATCACCGCCCAGGTCGGCTTCGGCCCGGACTCCGAGGGTGGCTTCGGCATCACCGCGCACCTGATCGGCTACCTGCCCGGGCTCGAGCAGTCCGTCGCCGATGACCTCATGGCGAAGGCGCACGCGTTCTGCCCGTACTCCAAGGCCACCCGCGGCAACATCGACGTGAAGCTGTCGGCGAAGGTCTAGTGCCCATGCGGCTTCTGGTGGGCGTCGCCGCGGCCGGTCTCGTACTGGCCGCGGCGCCGCTCGCACAGGCCCGCCCCTCGGATCCGGGCGTGGTCAACTACGCCGTGCTCGGCAAGGGTTCGGTGGGCAACATCGTCGGCGCCACCCTGCGGTGGGAATCGTTCTTCACCAACCCGGTGCAGGCGTTCTACGTCGACAACCCGGTCTGCAACAACTGGGCCGACATCGGGCTCCCCGAGGTCTACAACGATCCCGACCTGGCCTCGTTCAACGGCGCCGTCGCGCAGGAATCTCCCACTGACGCCACCCACCTGGTCAAACAGGCGATCGGCGTGTACGCCACGACCGACGCCGCCGAGCGTGCCTACCGCCGCGTCGTCGACCGCACCGCGGGCTGCGCGGGTCAGACCACCGCGATGCACCTCGACAACTTCACCACCCAGGTGTGGACGTTCACCGGCGGTCCCGCCGGCGTCGCGGACGCCGACTGGGTCAAACAGGAAGCGGGCACCGACCGGCGCTGCTTCACCACCACCCGCAAGCGCGAGAACGTCCTGCTGCAGGCGAAGGTGTGCCAATCCGGCAACGGCGGCCCGGCGGTCAACGTGCTGGCCGGCGCCATGCAGAACACGCTGGGGCAATGACCGGCGGCATTGCCGGCACGCGCATGTCACCAAGCTGTCACGCATAAATAGGGTGCACTTGTCGGTCCGCTCTGGACAATGAGGACGGTAGCGGTGATCGGCCGATCCCGCGGCTGCCAACCAGCGGTCCAGTCCCAGCGTCCGGACCCGGGGAGGGATGGGTTCAGATGACCGTTCCGACGACCTACGACCCGGGGTGCGATACGGCACCCGACGAATTCGCCTCGGCGGCCGACGCCGCCGAACACATCACCGAACACTGTCTGCACGACGGGCCGGTCGGCCAGGTCGGCCTCGAGGTCGAGGCGCATTCGTTCGATCTGGCGGACCCACGCCGTCGCCCCGACTGGGGTGAGGTGACGGATGCGATCGCCGGTGTCGGGGCACTGCCCGGGGGCAGCAGGATCACCGTCGAACCCGGTGGCGCGGTGGAACTGTCCGGCCCGCCCGCGGACGGATCGGTGGCCGCGATCGCCGCGATGACCTCCGACCGGGCCGTGCTGCGCACGGCCTTCGCGCAGCGCGGGCTCGGGCTGGTGCTCGTGGGCGCCGACCCGCTGCGCCGGCCGCGCCGCGTCAACCCCGGCGGCCGGTACTCCGCGATGGAGGCCTTCTTCACCGCGAGCGGTACCGGCGCGGCGGGTGCGTTCATGATGACCTCGACCGCGTCGATCCAGCTCAACCTCGACGCCGGACCCCGGCGCGGCTGGGCCGACCGGGTCCGGCTGGCACATGCGCTCGGCCCGACGATGATCGCCGCCACGGCCAACTCCCCGCTGCTCGCCGGCCGGTTCTCGGGGTGGCAGAGCAGCAGGCAGTGGGTCTGGGGTGAGCTCGACGAAGCCCGCTGCGGGCCGGTGCTCGGCGCCAGCGGGGACGACCCGGCCAGCGACTGGGCCCGCTACGCGCTGCGCGCCCCGGTGATGCTGGTGCACAATCCCGAGCCGGTGCCGGTCACGGACTGGGTGCCGTTCGCCGAGTGGGCCGACGGACAGACCCTCCTCGGCGGCCGGCGTCCGACACGGTCGGACCTCGAATACCACCTGACCACCCTCTTCCCGCCGGTGCGCCCGCGCCGCTGGCTCGAAATCCGTTATCTGGACGCGGTTTCCGACGCCCTGTGGCCGGCCGTCGCCTTCACGCTGACCACCCTGCTCGACGATCCGGCGGCCGCCGACATCGCCGCGGAGGCCACCGAGTCGGTGGCCACGGCCTGGGACCGGGCCGCGCGTATCGGGCTCGGCGACCGCCGACTGCACGCCGCGGCGCTGCGCTGCGTCGAGACCGCCGCCGAGCGGGCACCCGCAGCCGTGATGGAATCGATGCAGCAGTTGGTGCGTTCGGTCGAAGAAGGCAGATCACCGGCCGACGACTTCGCCGACCGCGCGGTCGCCTACGGGATCGGACCAGCCGTACGCCAACTCGCGAAAGGTGAGTCTTGACTGCACGTGACACCCTGGCCGACGAACTGGGCAGAGCACGCGACCGCACGCTCCGGCTGGTCGACTTCGACGACATGGAGTTGCGGCGGCAGTACGACCCGCTGATGAGCCCGCTGGTCTGGGACCTCGCGCACATCGGACAGCAGGAGGAATTCTGGCTGCTGCGCGATGGCAACGCCGACCGGCCCGGAATGCTCGCCCCGGGCGTCGAACGTCTCTACGACGCCTTCGTCAACTCACGCGCCACCCGGGTGAACCTGCCCCTTCTGCCCCCGACCGACGCCCGCGCGTACTGCCGGACCGTGCGCGACAAGGTCCTCGACAGCCTCGACGCCCTACCCGACGACGACGCCGAGAACGCCTTCCGCTTCGCGTTGGTGATCAGCCATGAGAACCAGCACGACGAGACCATGCTCCAGGCGCTGAACCTGCGGACCGGGGCGCCGCTGCTCGAGGCCGGCGCAGCGCTTCCCGCCGGTCGGTCCGGCGTCGCGGGGACCGCGGTCTCGGTGCCGGGTGGACCGTTCGTGCTGGGCGTCGACGCCGTCACCGAACCGCATTCGCTCGACAACGAGCGCCCCGCGCACATCGTCGACGTCCCCGGTTTCCGGATCGGGCGGGTGCCCGTCACCAACGGCGAATGGCAGCAGTTCGTCGACGACGGTGGCTACTCGCAGCGGCAGTGGTGGTCCGCAGCCGGCTGGGCGCACCGCCAGGAAGCCGGGCTGACCGCTCCGCAGTTCTGGAACGGTGACGGCACCCGCACGCGGTTCGGCCACGTCGAGCAGATCCCCGCCGACGAACCCGTCCAGCACGTCACGTTCTTCGAGGCCGAGGCATACGCCCGCTGGGCCGGGGCGCGTCTGCCCACCGAGATCGAATGGGAGAAGGCCTGCGCGTGGGATCCCGCTGCCGGGCAACGTCGCCGCTACCCGTGGGGATCGTCGGCGCCGACCGCGCACCTGGCCAACCTGGGCGGAGACGCGTTGCGGCCCGCACCCGTCGGCGCGTACCCGGCCGGGGCGTCGGCGTACGGCGCCGAACAGATGCTCGGAGACGTGTGGGAGTGGACCACCTCCACGCTGCGTCCCTGGCCCGGTTTCACCCCGATGATCTACGACCGGTACTCGCAGCCGTTCTTCGACGGCACCGGATCCGGTGACTACCGCGTGCTGCGCGGCGGGTCGTGGGCGGTCGCGCCGGAGATCCTGCGGCCCAGTTTCCGCAACTGGGACCATCCGATCCGGCGGCAGATCTTCTCCGGGGTCCGGTTGGCGTGGTCCGACGAGCAGGTGGGTGTGGCCTGATGTGCCGCCACCTCGGCTGGTTGGGGGCGCCGCGCTCGGTCAGCGCGCTCATCCTCGACCCGCCCTACGGCCTGCTGGTGCAGTCCTACGCGCCGCGCCGCCAGAAGCACGGGCTGATGAACGCCGACGGGTGGGGGGTCGGGTTCTTCTCATCCGACCTTCCCGACGATGCGGGCCCCTGCCGGTGGCGCAGCGCCGCCCCGCTGTGGGGGGACGCGTCGTTCGCGTCGGTCGCCCCCGCCCTGCGCAGCGCGTGCGTGGTCGGGGCGGTCCGGTCGGCCAGTATCGGCATGCCGATCGAGCCGACCGCCTCGGCGCCGTTCACCGACGGGTCGTGGCTGCTATCGCACAACGGGCTCGTCGACCGGGCGGTGCTGCCGCTGTCCGCGCACGCCGAATCGACCGTCGACAGTGCGCTGCTCGCCGCGCTGATCTTCGACCGGGGCATGGACCGGCTCGGCGACACCGTCACCGAGGTGGGAGCCCGCGACCCCGGCGCACGGCTGAACATCCTGGCCGCCAACGGATCTCAGATGGTCGCCACCACCTGGGGGGACACCCTGTCGGTGCTGCGCACCGACGACGGCGTGGCGTTGGCCAGCGAACCCTACGACGACGACCCGCGCTGGGAGGAGATCCCGGACCGCCACCTGGTCCGCACGGACGGCTCCTCGGTACAGCTGAGCGCGCTGAGAGGACCGGCATGACGTTCACCCTCGCCACCTACCTGGCGGACGACGCCGCGGCGCAGGCGCTGCGGCGCGACGTGCGCGACGGGCTCACCGCGAACCCGAAGACGTTGCCGCCCAAGTGGTTCTACGATTCGGTGGGCAGCGACCTGTTCGACCAGATCACCCGGTTACCCGAGTACTATCCGACGCGCGCCGAGGCGGCGATCCTGCGTGACCGCTCCGGGGAGATCGCGGCGGTCACCGGCGCGGACACCCTGGTCGAACTGGGCAGCGGAACGTCGGAGAAGACCCGGATGCTGCTCTCGGCACTGCGCGAGCACGGAACGCTGCGCCGGTTCGTCCCGTTCGACGTCGACGCGAGCGTGCTGCAGAATGCCGGCGCGGCGTTGGCGGAGGAGTACGCCGGTCTCGAGATCGAGGCCGTGTGCGGCGATTTCGAGGAACACCTCGGCAAGATCCCCCAGGGCGGTCGGCGGGTGATCGCCTTTCTCGGGTCGACGATCGGCAACCTCACCGCCGCCCCCCGCGCGTCGTTCCTCGCCGCCCTCGCCGACACCATGGCGCCCGGGGATGCGCTGCTGCTGGGCACCGACCTGATCAAGGACACCGACCGGCTGGTCTCCGCCTACGACGACAGCCAGGGCGTGACGGCCCGGTTCAACCGCAACGTGCTCGCCGTGGTCAACCGCGAACTCGACGCCGACTTCGACATCGGGGCGTTCGCGCACGTCGCCCGCTGGAACGCCGGCGAGCAGCGCATCGAGATGTGGTTGCGCGCAACGGATCCGCAGCAGGTACGCGTCGGGGCGCTCGACCTGTCCGTGGAGTTCGCCGGCGGTGAGGAGATGCTGACCGAGGTGTCGTGCAAGTTCGCGCCCGACGACGTCGCCGCCGAACTCGCCGCCGCGGGCCTGCGCCGCACCCACTTCTGGACTGATCCGGCGGGCGATTTCGGGCTGTCGCTGGCGGTCAAATGACCGGGACGCTGGCCGAACGCTGGCGCGCGGCGCGCCCGAAACCGGCCGGGATCCACCTCGACAGCGGGGCGTGCTCGCGGCAGGGTTTCGCGGCCATCGACGCCGCCGCACAACACGCCCGTCACGAAGCCGAGGTGGGCGGTTACGTCGCGGTCGAGGCGGCCACACCCGTGCTCGACGCGGGCCGCGCCGCCGTCGCGGCGCTGACCGGGTTGGCGGCCACCGACGTCGTCTTCACCACCGGGTCCAACCACGCGCTGGACCTGTTGCTGCGCAGCTGGGACGGTGACCGTTCGGTGGCGTGTCTGGTCGGTGAGTACGGGCCCAACCTCGCGATCATGGCGGCCAACGGATTTCAGGTTTCACCGCTGCCTGTCGACACGACCGGTCGGTTGCATGTCGACGCCGCAGCCGAGGAATTGGCGCGCGACCGGCCCGCCCTGGTGCACCTGACGCCGCTGGGCAGCCATCGCGGCCTCGCCCAGCCGCTGGGCCCGTTCGCCGAGGTGTGCCGGGACCTCGGCCTGCCCCTCGTGGTGGACGCCGCCCAGGCCCTCGGCCACCTCGACTGCGCGGTCGCACCCGATGCGATCTACGCGTCGTCGCGGAAGTGGCTGGCCGGGCCCCGCGGCGTCGGGGTGCTGGCCGTCCGGCCCGAGTTCGCCGAGAGACTGCGGCCGGGCTTTCCGCCGTCGGAACCCGCAGCGCCACTGACCGTGCTGCAGCAACTCGAGCACGGCGAGTCCAATGCTGCTGCGCGGGTGGGCTTCTCGGTCGCCATCGGCGAGCATCTGGCGGCCGGGGTGCAGCAGGTGCGGACACGTCTCGCCGAGGTCGGCCGGCTGACCCGCGCGGCGATGGCCGATGTGCCCGGGTGGCGGGTGGTCGAACCGGTCGACGAGCCGACGGCGATCACGACGCTGGAACCGACCGACGGCGCCGATCCGCACCGGGTGCGGGCGTGGCTGATCGCCGAACGGCGCATCGTCACCACCGCATGCGATGCGCGGCGGGCGCCGCGCGAGCTGACGGTGCCGGTGCTTCGGCTCTCACCGCACGTCGACGTCACCGCCGACGAACTCGGCCAGGCGGCGGCGGCACTGGCCGAGGCGGCGCGCCTATGAGTCGTGTTCGGGCTTGTGCGCGGTCAACAGGAACGCCGGGAACTTCACCCGGTTCTTCTCGTCCGGCCCATGGGGCAGCTCGGCGGGCAGGTCCGGCATCGCCAACGCGTTCGCGTGGATGAACGCCGGGCGGACGTCGTCGATCTCCCAGTACCGTGACACCGCCGCGCGCAGTTCGTCCTCGTCGACCTCGTGCGGCTTGACCTCCAGGTCCGGCGGGAACGCGCCCTTGGCGAAGACGAGGATGAACAGCTGCGCACCGGGCGCCGCCGCGCGGTGCACCGAGGACAGGTAGCCGTCGCGGCCTTCGACGGGTAGCGAGTGGAACAGCGTGCTGTCGACGACGGTGTTGAACCTGCCGTCGTAGCCGGTGAACGAGGTGATGTCGACCTGGACGAAACTGGCTGTGGCCAGGCTCCGTTCCTGTGCGGCCCGGTCGGCCGCGGCGATCGCGGTGGGGCTGATGTCCATCCCCACCACCGTGTAGCCGTCGGCGGCGAGCGCGAGTGACAGTTCGGCGTGCCCGCATCCCGCGTCGAGCACCGGGCTGCGGAACCTGCCCTCCCGGTGCAGTGCGGCGAGTTCCGGCTGGGGTTCGCCGATGTTCCACGGCGGCGGACCTTCGAAGCTCCCCGCGCTGCGGTATGCGTCGTCCCAATTCATCACGTCAGACGTCATGATCCGACCCTACGCGGGACCGTCCCAGGAGTGAACGGGTTCGTTGCTGTGCATGCGTTGGCAGTACAACCGCAGCATCTCGGCCAGCGCGGCCGGCCGGGCCAGGCCCTGCTCCTGCAGCGCACGTACCGTCGTGACCTGCCAGGCAGCACCGTTGCGACCGGTCTTGGCCCGGCCCTCGATCACCCCGAGGTAGCGGTCGCGCACCTCCGCGGCCACCCCCCATCGGCGCAGTCCCTCGTCGGCCATCGGAAGTAGCTGCCGCAGTACCAGTTCGTCCGGTGTCACCTCACCGAGTCCAGGCCAGTACAGCCGCGCGTCCATACCGTTCTGCGCGGCGTCGCGGAAGTTGTGCTCGGCCGTGGCGAAGCTCAGTTTGGTCCACAGCGGACGGTCCTCCTCGGACATCGTGCGCAGCACGCCGTAGTAGAACGCGGAGTTGGCGAGCATGTCGATGACCGTCGGACCGGCGGGCAGCACGCGGTTCTCGACCCGCAGATGCGGTTTGCCGTTGACCACGTCGTACACCGGGCGGTTCCACCGGTAGATGGTGCCGTTGTGCAGCCGCAGCTCCGAGAGTCTCGGGGTGCGCCCGGCGGCCAGTTCGGCGACCGGATCCTCGTCGGAGACCTCGGGCAGCAGCGACGGGAAGTACCGGACGTTCTCCTCGAACAGGTCGAAGATCGAGGTGATCCAGCGTTCGCCGAACCACACCCGCGGCCGGACCCCCTGGGCCTTCAACTCGTCGGGCCGGGTGTCGGTGGCCTGGGTGAACAGTTCGATGCGCGTCTCGGCCCACAGCTGGTGGCCGAAGAAGTACGGCGAGTTGGCGCCCAGCGCCAGTTGTGGGCCCGCGATGACCTGGGCGGCGTTCCAGTTGCGGGCGAACTCGGCGGGGGAGACCTGCAGGTGCAGCTGCATGCTCGTGCACGCCGACTCCGGGGCGATGGACGCCGCCTGCAGGCTCAGCCGTTCGGGCCCGGCGATGTCGATGGAGATGTCCTCGCCGCGCGCGGTGAAGATCGAGTCGTTGAGCGCCTGATAGCGCGTCGACGCGCTCATCCAGTTGCTCGCCAGATGTTCGGGCATCAGCGTCGGCAGGATGCCGATCATCACGATGTGGGCGCCGTCGGAGTCGGCCTTACCCTCGGCCGCATTGAGGCTGGCCCGCACCTCGGCCTCCAACTCGAGTGCGGCCCGGCCGGGCAGCGGCCGCGGCGGCACGTTGAATTCGATGTTGTAGGCGCCCAGTTCGGTCTGATAGGCCGGATCGGCGATCGATGCGAGCACCTCGGAGTTGGTCATCGCCGGCTGATAGTCGGCGTCGACGAGGTTGCACTCGATCTCCATACCGGTCAGCGGACGCTCGAATTCGAAGCTCGACTGCGCCAGCATCGTTTCGAACACGTCGAGGCACAGCTGCACCTTGCGGCGGTACTCGCGGCGCTGCGCATGGCTGAAGTCGGTCCGCTTCACTTCTTCGCCCACTCAGCCGATGCTAGTGACGCCCGCGCAGGTATTCGCTCGTTCGGCGCCCGCACGCCTTTAGAGTTCGGCCAGTGCCCGCGGCCGCAGCAACGCCGTGGCGACGACACTGATCACCGCGGTCACGACCAGGTAGCCGCACGCCAACCACGGCGTGTTGCCCGCGGCGGCGATCAACGCGGTGAGGATCAGCGGCGTCAGACCCGACGAGTACACCCCGGAGAGCTGATAGACCGTCGACAGGCCGGTGTACCGGATCCTGGTCGGGAACAGCGACGCGTACAGCGTGCCCTGGGCGCCGTAGAACCAGGCGTGGATGACCCCGAACACCACCACCATCCCGACGGTGTAGGTGACCATGCTGCCGGTGTTGAAGAGCGCGAACACCGGGAACACCGCGACCGCGTAGGCGGCGATGCCGGTGCCGTAGACGCGTTTGGCGCCGAACCGGTCGACGAGCAGACCCGAGACCGGCAGCAACACGGCCATCAGCAACGCCGACGCGGTCACCACGATCAGCACCGGCACCTTCTCGAAGTGCAGCGTCGCCGTCGCGTACGAGATCGCGAAGACACCCCAGGTGTTGAACGCGGCGCCCTCGCCCCAGCGGGACAGCATGCCCAGCACCGTCGACTTGAGCACCGGCGGCCGGAAGATCTCCTTGACCGGCACGGCCGACCGCTGATCGTCGTCGCGGACCTTCTCGAACGCCGGCGTCTCCTCCGCCTTGAGGCGCACCACCACACCGAAGATCACCAGCACCACGCTGACCAGGAACGCGATTCGCCAGCCGTAGGACAGGAACGCGTCGTCGGGCAGCACGACCTGCAGCAGCGCGAACACCCCGGTGCCCAGCGCCAGCCCGAGGGCCAGCCCGATCTGCGGGACGCTGCCCGAGAAGCCGCGGCGCTTCGCCGAACTGTGCTCGACCGCCAGCAGCACCGCCCCGGCCCATTCGCCGCCCAGCGCGAACCCCTGCGCGATGCGCAGCAGCAACAGCAGGATCGGTGCCAGCACGCCGATCTGCGCTGCCGTCGGCAGGACGCCCATCAGCGCGGTGGCACCGCCCATCAGGAACATCGTCAGCGCCAGCGTGCGTTTGCGGCCGATGCGGTCACCGATGTGCCCGAACACGAATCCGCCGATCGGCCGCACGACGAACCCGACGGCGAATGTCGCGAACGACAGCATGGTGCCGACGAAAGAGCTCTGGTCGGGGAAGAACGCCTGGTTGAACACCAGGCTGGCGGCGGTGGCGTAGAGGAAGAAGTCGTACCACTCGATCGTCGTGCCGACCAGGCTGGACAGCAGCGCGGTGCGCACCCGGCGGTCGTCGGTTGCGTCGGGTCCCGGGGCGATCGGCGGGTCGGCGATGGTCACGTTGGCCCATTAGCCCCGAACCGGCGCGATCGCACCACAGTTGTGCGCGTCGTGATTCTTAGTGGCGGGGCCTGCTCGCGACGAGCACCTGGTCGCTGAACATCCCGCCCCGCAACTCGACCTCGATCTCGGGGCCGGCGTGGGCGGCCAGCGCACGCAGCGCCGCGGGGCTGTAGCAGCGCAGGGAACTGATCACCCCGTCGTGCGCGAACGGGACGAGCGGCGCGAGCGGCAGCATCGCCAGCAACCGCACCACGTGCAGCGGGGCGGGCGGGCGCGGCAGGTCGACGATCAGCAGCTTGTCGGCCACCCGGGTCCCCTCGGCGATCGCCCTGGCCGCCAGTGCCGGCGGCAGATGGTGGAACGACAGCACGAACACCGCGAGCGCGTACGCGCGGTCGGGGGCGTCGATGGCGGTGGCGTCCATGACCTGCACCCGCGCCCGCGGATGGCTCCCGAGGTCGCTCGCGGCGATCTTGGCCACCGATGCCTCGTCGAGGTCGGTGACCGTGACCTCCGCGGTCGGGTGCGCTTCGAGCAGCCGGCGCGAGAGGCCACCGTGGCCGGCGCCGAGTTCGAGGATCTTCGGGTCGGGGACGTCGGCGATCTCGGCGAGCGCGATCTCGGCGTACCTGCTGTGGGTGCCGAACAGCTCACCGGTCCGGTCCAGCGCCCGTACGACGCTGCGTTTGACGCGATCATCGATGTCGTCGCGGTCGAGGTACTCGCTGCGGTTCGTCTCGAGGAGGCGGTCCAGACACGAGGCGCGGGGACCGCCGCGGGGCATCCGGTCGATGTCGGCGATCTTCGTTCCCATGTAGACCATGATGGACGACGGGAGCCGCCGTCATGAGGGAGAGCGCATTGGCCGAGTTCGTCGCCGCCATCGATCAGGGGACCACCAGTACCCGGTGCATGATCTTCGACCACGACGGCGCCGAGGTCGGCCGGCACCAGCTCGAACACGAGCAGATCCTGCCCAGGGCCGGCTGGGTCGAACACAACCCGGTGGAGATCTGGGAGCGCACCGCATCGGTCCTCATGTCGGCGCTCAACCGCACCGACCTCTCGGCCGGGGACCTGTGCGCGCTCGGTATCACCAACCAGCGGGAGACGGCGCTGGTGTGGAACCGTCGCACCGGGCGGCCGTACTACAACGCGATCGTGTGGCAGGACACCCGCACCGACCGCATCGCCACGGCGCTCGACCGGGACGGGCGCGGAGACGTGATCCGCCGCAAGGCCGGGTTGCCGCCGGCGACGTACTTCTCCGCGGGCAAGGTGCAGTGGATCCTCGACAACGTCGACGGTGTGCGCGAGGCCGCCGACAAGGGTGACGCGATCTTCGGCACCGCCGACAGCTGGGTGGTGTGGAACCTGACCGGCGGACCGCGCGGCGGCGTGCACGTCACCGACGTGACCAACGCCAGCCGCACCATGCTGATGGATCTGGAGACGCTGGACTGGGACGATGAACTGTTGTCGTTCTTCGGGATTCCGCGCCAGATGATGCCCGAGATCAAACCGTCGTCGTGCCCGGACTGCCACGGTGTCACCCGGGAGGACGGACCGCTCGGCGGTGAGGTGCCGATCGCCGGCATCCTCGGTGACCAGCAGGCCGCGATGGTCGGGCAGGTGTGCCTGTCGGCGGGCGAGGCCAAGAACACCTACGGCACAGGCAATTTCCTGCTGCTCAACACCGGCGAGAAGATCGTCCGCTCCGAGAACGGTCTGCTCACCACGGTCTGCTACCAGTTCGGTGACGCGAAACCCGTTTACGCCCTTGAGGGTTCGATCGCGGTGACGGGGTCGGCCGTGCAATGGCTGCGCGATCAGCTCGGCATCATCAGCGGTGCCTCGCAGAGCGAGTCGCTGGCGCGTCAGGTCGAGGACAACGGCGGGGTGTACTTCGTGCCGGCGTTCTCCGGGCTGTTCGCACCGTACTGGCGCTCGGATGCCCGCGGCGCCATCGTCGGCCTGTCCCGGTTCAACACCAACGCCCACGTCGCGCGGGCGACGCTGGAGGCGATCTGCTACCAGAGCCGCGATGTCGTCGACGCGATGGAGGCCGACTCAGGTGTGCATCTCGAGGTGCTCAAGGTCGACGGCGGCATCACCGTCAACGATCTGTGCATGCAGATCCAGGCCGATGTGCTCGGCGTCGACGTGGTCCGGCCGGTGGTGGCCGAAACCACCGCTCTCGGTGCAGGTTACGCGGCCGGGTTGGCGGTCGGGTTCTGGGACGGCGCCGACGATCTGCGGCGCAACTGGCAGGAGGACAAGCGCTGGACTCCGCAGTGGAGCGACGATCAGCGCGCCGAGGGGTACGCCGGCTGGCAGAAGGCCGTACAGCGCACCCTGGACTGGGTCGACGTCGAGTGAGCGGCTAAGCGACGGCGTTCAACTGCTCGACGACCTCGGCGGGGAGTTCGATGTCACGGACGGCGGTGTTCTCCCCGAGGTGAGCCACCGACGAGGTGCCCGGGATCAACAGCACATTCGGCGCCACCGTCAGCGTCCAGGCCAGCGCGATCTGCGCGGGCGTGTGCCCGAGTTCCGTTGCGGCCCTGGTGATGACGGGGTTGCCCAGGATGGGGTTGTCGGCGGTGAACGCGGAGCCGAGGGGGAAGAACGGCACGAACGCGATGCCGTGCTCGGTGCTCGCATCGAGCAGGGGTTGCGCGCTGCGGTCGACGAGGTTGAAGGCGTTCTGCACGCAGACGATCTCGGTGCGCTCCAACGCATACCGCAGATGTTCGACCGAGACGTGGGACAGTCCGATGCCGTCGATGAGCCCCTCGTCGCGGGCCTTGATCATCGCGTCGAGCTGACGGCCGAACAGATCGCGGTCCTCGATGCGGGCCGGAACGTCGCCGCCGTCGCGGGCGAACAGGCGCAGGTTGACCGCGGCCAGCCGATCCGTTCCGAGGGTGACGAGGTTCTCCTCGATCTGCCGCCTGAGGTCGTCGGGATCCTGTGCGGGCAGCCATTCGCCGTTGTCGCCGCGTGTGCCGCCGACCTTGGACACCAGCGCGAGGCCGGCCGGATAGGGATGCAGCGCCTCGCGGATCAGTTCGTTTGCGACGTTCGGCCCGTAGATCTGCGCGGTGTCGATGTGGTCGATCCCGAGGTCGATGGCCCGCCGCAGGACCGCGATCGCCTGGTCGTGATCGCGGGGCGGGCCGAAGACACCGGGGCCGGGCAGCTGCATCGCGCCGAAGCCGACGCGGCCGACCGAGTGGGATCCGAGGGAGAAGGTCTGCATGTCCTACCTATCGTGATTTCGGCGTGGTGGGTCGCGCTCAGCGCAACCAACCACGCCCAAATCCCCGCTATTCCTCGCCGAGGACGCCGTAGATCTCCCGGCGCGCGTTGTTGACGATCTCGAGGATGCGGGCCTGCTGCTCCTCGCTCGCGGCGTAGGACGACTGTGCGACGGCGCCCATCAGCTGTCCGACGGCGCTGCGCAGGTCGGCGTGACCGGGGCCGGCGTCGTCGGTGATCTGCTCCCACGGTGGGGTCTCGATCTTGGCGGCGGCCGCCCGGCCGTCGTCGGTCAGCTCGAACAGCTTCTTGCTGCCCTCGGATTCGGTGCCGACGATCAGCCCTTCGTCGACGAGGAGTTGCAGCGTCGGATACACCGAGCCGGGGCTCGGCTTCCACAGGCCGTCGCTGCGTTCGGCGATCTCCTGGATCATCTCGTAGCCGTGCATCGGCCGTTCGCCCAGCAGTGTGAGGATCGCGGCGCGCACGTCGCCGCGCCGTCCGCGTCCGCGGCCACCGCCGCGCCGACCGCGCGGGCCCGGTCCGAAGCCGAAACCGCCCCGCGGGTCGAACCCGAACTCGAAACCGGGACCGCGACCGGGGCCACGGCCGAAACCGGGACCGAAGCCCGGTCCGGAGGCGCTGTGCTCGCGCAAGTGGTGGACGGGACCGAAACCGAAGGGGCCTGGTGGGGTGAATGGGTTGCTCATGAGGAAAGTCCTTCAACGTCTGGGAAGCACCACATGCGCTTCCGATACGTTGACGATATATCGGAAACTATCGTGATGCAACGGTCAGTGTCACCGCGCATCGATGGCCGCGGTCAGCCCGGCCGCCCACTCGGCCTCCATGGCGGCGAGCCGGAGCCCGTACTCCAGCGCTGCGCGCCCGTAGAACGCGGCGTCGTCGTCGTCCCAGCGCAGCGAATCGCGCAGCGTCTCGAGGCGGTCGAGTTCGGACCGGGCGTGTTCGGCGAATGCGGCGGCGTACCTGCGGGCGGCGGCCGGGGGGAGTTCACCGAGCAGGAACACCCTGAGCAGATCGGGCCGGCGCAGCGGCGGATCGTCGCTGGAGTCGGTGATCCACCGCCTGAGTTCGGCGCGGCCCGCGCTCGTCACCCGGTACTCCTTGCGGCCGCGCGGGCCGACGGCGGTGACCTCGATGAGGCCCGAGTCGGCCAGCCGGTTGAGTTCGCTGTAGAGCTGGCTCTGGGTGGCCGGCCAGACGTTGGCCATCGACTTCTCGAAGCGTTTGAGGAGGTCGTACCCGCTGCCGGGATGCTGGGCGAGGAGGCCGAGGGCGGCGAATCGGAGGCTCACCACGAAAGCGTACGGCCCGACATTCCAGATGTGGAATGTCGGGCCGCAGGGTGTCGCCTAGTTCGAGACCAGCGTCGCGCCCTCGGCGACACGCAGCGCGGTCATCCGCCACGGGCCGCGGGTGGCCAGCACGTAGTAGAGGGCGAACGCCACACCGCAGCCGATGAACCAGCTGTACTGCGCGGCGCCGGCCATGCCGAACACGACGCCGCCGAGCAGTACCGGTGCCATGGCCAGGACGGCGCCGACGAGGGTGGCGGTCACCGCGGCGGGGTTGTAGCCCTTCCGGTACCAGTAGTTGGCGGTCTCCGACATCGTGAACAGATCGTCGACCACGATCTTCTGCTTGCGCACCAGGTAGAAGTCGGCGATCAGCACACCGAACAGCGGGCCGATGAACGCGCCGAGGGTCTCCAGCGTGTAGTGGATGACCTCGGGGTTGCTGTAGAGGTTCCACGGCGTGAGCAGCACCGACCCGACCGCGGCGATCATGCCGCCCATGCGCCAGCTGATCCGCTGCGGGCTGACGTTGGAGAAGTCGAAGGCGGGGCTGATGAAGTTGGCCACGATGTTGATGCCGATCGTGGCGATCGAGAACGTCAGCGCTCCGAGGACGATCGCGGTGACGCTGTCGATGCGGGCGACGGTCTCGACCGGGTCGGTGAGGAGCTCGCCGAACACCGGCACCGTGGCCGCGGCGGTCACGACGACCAGGATCGAGAACATCAGGAAGTTGATCGGCAGGCCGAGGAAGTTGCCCTTCTTGACCGCCTCGAAGCTCTTGCCGTAGCGGGCGAAGTCGCCGAAGTTCAGCATCGGCCCGGAGAAGTACGACACGACGAGCGCGATCGCGCCGAGCATGACCACCAGCGTGTTGCCCTGCTTCTCGCCGCCCAGCGACAGACTGACGTGCCAGCCCGATTTCCACAGCAGGTAGCCGCAGAGAATGAACATCACCACGTACACCGCGGGACCGCAGAAGTCGATGAACTTGCGGATCGACTCCATACCGCGCCAGAACACGCACGCCTGCAGCACCCACAGCAGCATGAAGCTGCACCAGCCCAGCAGGGACAGGCCGGTGAAGCCGTACTGGTCGGCGTCGGCGTAGGGCGCCAGGCCGGGGAACAGTTTGAGCAGCACGACGTCGAGCGCCGCCGACGCCAGGTAGGTCTGGATGCCGTACCAGGCCACCGCTATCAGGCCGCGGATGATGGCCGGGATGTTCGCGCCGAGGACACCGAAGGAACTGCGGCATACGACGGGGTACGGCACACCGGCCTGCTGGCTGGGCTTGGCGACCAGGTTGCACAGCACGTTGACGATCACGATGCCGACGAGCAGGGCGATCAGCACCTGCCAGCTCGCCAGGCCCAGGGCGAACAGGCTGCCCGCGGTGACATATCCGCCGACGCTGTGCACGTCCGACATCCAGAACGCGAAGATGTTGTACGACGACCACGTCTGCTTGCCCAGCGGTGCGAGGTCCTCGTTGGTCAGCCGCGGGTCGTAGCTGTCCTTGATCACCCCGCTGCCGACGGGATGCCCTGCGGCTTCGACGATGTCGCCCGCGCCGACCACGGCGCTCGGCGGGAGGTCACGGGTGTCTGTCATGATGCGGTTCCTGTCCATCGGCGTGGCGATGAACGGAACGTAGCTGCGGTGTGTTTCACCGTCGTTGCGCCGCAAATATATTTGAGCGCGTTCGGCAACACGGCCGACTCGTTGGCGTGCGGTCAGCCCCGCGTCACCAGGCCGCTGTCCGGCGGGAGTGTCGCCACCACGGTGTTGAGCCGCCGGTGGTGATCCCGGCTCGTGGCGAGCAGCGCATCGACGTCGCGGTCGAGGAAGGCCTCGAGCATGAGGCCGTGGTCGGTGTGCAGCGCCGCCCGGTCCGACGGTTGCACGTGAACCATCAACTGCACGGGTTCGGTGATGTTCCAGGCGGATTCGAGCATGTGCACCAGACGCAGCATCCCGGAGGGCCTCGCCATGCCGATGTGAAAGTGCCGACTCTGGCGGTGGTAGGAGTGCCGGTCGTCTTCGCGCACCGCCCGCTCCAGCAGGCGGTGCGCCGCCGCCACCGCGGTGCGCTCGGCCTCCGACGCATGGGCGACCGCCGCGGCGAGTGCCGCCGACTCGAGCGTCTCGCGGACGATGTACATTTCGGCGAGTTCGGTGGTCGTCAGGAGCGCGACGCTGTAGCCGACGTTGGGCTGGTGGGCGACGAGACCCTCGGCGACGAGCGTCTTGAGGCTTTCCCGCACCGGGATGGCACTGACGCCGAGCACCTCGGCGACGTCGTTGACCGGGATGGGAGACCCCGGTGGGGCCCCGCCCTCGAGGATCACGCGCCGCAACTCGTCGACCACGGCACGCCGCGAATCCGGCGATCGGTTGGCGGACAGTCTCGTCAACAGAGCGGAGTGACGACGACCGGGCATGGCGACATCCTGCTACGCGGGGCCTGCGTGCGCCGACGTTCCAGACATTCCACTATTGACATGTCACTCTTGGACTGTCAGGGTGGTGGCAGACTTTTCCCTCCAGCCCGAGGAGTCCGCATGACCGAGACCGACCACGCGCGCGACGCCGTCAGCGCCGACAACCTGCCGTCGGGAGACGAGTTCTTCCACAAGGGCAACTACGCGCCCGTCGCCGACGAACTCACCGCCTTCGACCTGCCCGTCGAGGGACAGATCCCGGCCGATCTGCAGGGGTGGTACCTGCGCAACGGTCCGAACCCGCGGCAGCCGTCCGCGCACTGGTTCACCGGCGACGGGATGATCCACGGCGTGCGCATCGAGAACGGCCGCGCCGCCTGGTACCGCAACCGGTGGGTGCGCACGGAGAGCTTCGAGCAGCACTTCCCGGTCTACAACTCCGACGGCAGCCGCAACCTGCACTCCAGCGTCGCCAACACCCACGTCGTCAACCACGCAGGCAAGACCCTGGCGCTCGTCGAATCGTCGCTGCCCTACGAGATCACCAACGACCTGCAGACCGTGGGCGCCTACGACTTCGGGGGCAAGCTGGTCGACTCGATGACGGCGCACCCGAAGATCTGTCCGACCACCGGGGAATTGCACTTCTTCGGCTACGGCAACCTCTTCGAGCCCTACGTGACCTATCACCGGGCCGACGCCGATGGCGAACTGACCGTCAACCGGCCGCTGGACGTCAAGGCGTTGACGATGATGCACGACTTCGCGATGACCAGTGGGCACGTGGTCTTCATGGACCTGCCGATCGTCTTCGACATGGGCATCGCGCTCGAGGGCAAGGGTGACATGCCCTACCGCTGGGACGACGACTACGGCGCCCGCCTCGGCGTACTGCGCCGCGACGACCCCTTCGGCGAGGTGCGCTGGTTCGACATCGACCCGTGCTACGTCTTCCACGTCGCCAACGCCTACGAGGACGGGAACACGCTGGTGCTCCAGGCCGTGCGCTACCCCGAACTGTGGCGCGGCACAGGCGGATTCGAGGCCGAGGGAGTGCTGTGGAGCTGGACCCTCGACCTGGCGACGGGCACGGTGCGCGAACGCCAGCTCGACGACCGGGCCGTGGAGTTCCCCCGCATCGACGACCGGTTGGCGGGTCTGCCTGCCCGGTACGCGGTGTCGGTGGGCGATCAGCGGTTGGTGCGCTACGACCTGACGAGCGGCACGGCGGTCGAACACGCCTTCGGGACCGCCGACGCGCCGGTCGGACCCGGCGAGGCGGTGTTCGTGCCGGCCACCTCGGGACCCGCCGACGAACAGAACGGGTGGTATATGGCGTACGTCTACGACCCGCAGCGCGACGGCAGCGATCTGGTGATCCTCGACGCCGCCGATTTCGGCGGCCCGCCGGTGGCCAGGGTGCAACTGCCGCAACGGGTTCCGTACGGTTTCCACGGCAACTGGATCGCTGGGTAGTCGTCTTCGCGCGGCGACTATCGTCAACCGGCCCCCTGGCGCCGTCGCGGTCCCTACGCTGAACAAATGGGCGTCGAGCGCAGTGGCGACTCGGACACGGACGGGGACGTGCCCGGCGCTGCCTCGGACCTGACCCGGTTACCCGACCTGGCGCACGGCACGCCGCGGGCGGGCCCGGTACGCCTGCGCTACCCGGTCTACGTCGATCTGCTCCCGCCGTGCAACGACGCCTGCCCCGCAGGCGAGAACATCCAGGCGTGGCTGGGTCACGTCCGCGCCGGGCGTCACGAACAGGCGTGGCGCCGGCTGGTGGCGGACAATCCGTTCGCCGCCATCCACGGGCGGGTGTGCTACCACCCGTGCGAAACGCACTGTAACCGAGGCCAATTGGACAGTCCGGTGGCGATCCACGCGGTGGAGCGGTTCCTCGGCGACCTCGCGACGCAGAACCGGTGGGAGTTCGCGCCCCCGGCCGCCCGCAGCGGTAAGCGGGTGCTGGTCGTCGGTGCCGGCCCGAGCGGGTTGTCGGCGGCCTATCACCTGGCGCTGCGCGGTCACGACGTCGAGATCCGCGACGCCGGTCCGGAGCCCGGCGGCATGATGCGCTACGGCATCCCCAGCTACCGGCTCCCGCGCGAGGTGGTCGATGCGGAGGTGGACCGGATCGCGGCGCTGGGGGTGCGGCTCACCTGCGGCCACCACGTCGAGGACCTGGCCGCCGAACGCGACAGCGGCGATTTCGACGCGGTCTTCGTCGCAGTGGGCGCCCATCTGGCCAAACGCGTCGACATCCCCGGCCGCGACGCGGGTGCGCTGCTGGATGCGGTGACGTTCCTGCGCAGTGTGGCCGCCGGGCAGCCCCCGGAGCTCGGGCGCCATGTGGCCGTGTACGGGGGCGGCGACACCGCGATGGACGTCGCCCGGGTGGCCCGCAGGCTGGGGGCCGAGGACTCCGTCATCATCTACCGCCGTACCCGCGAGCAGATGAGCGCGCACGCCGAGGAGACCGAGGAGGCCGAACGCGAAGGCGTGCGCATCAACTGGCTGCGCACCATCACCGCGTTCGATCGCCCCGACCTGCAGGTCGAGGTGATGGACCTCGACGAACACGGGCAGCCCCGGCCGACCGGACGGTTCGAGAAGCTGGCGGCCGACACCGTGATCATGGCGCTCGGGCAGAAGACCGAGTCGGAGTTCATGCGCACCCTGCCGGGCGTGCGGTTCGACGACGACGGCACCGTGCAGGTGTCGCCGACGCTGATGACCGGGTGCCCCGGGGTGTTCGCCGGCGGGGACATGGTGCCCGGCGAACGCACCGTGACCGTCGGGGTCGGGCACGGCAAGCGGGCAGCCCGCCACATCGACGCCTGGCTGGCCGGCCTTTCCGGCGAGCGGGCGCCCAGACACCCGCCGGTCGCCTTCGACGACCTGCACCTGTGGTACTTCGGCGACGCCCCGCAGCGCCCGCAGCCCCACCTCGACGCCGAGCGCAGTGTCGCCGGATTCGACGAGGTGGTCGGCGGCCTGACCGAGCCGGCCGCGGTATACGAGGCCGCCCGCTGCCTCTCGTGCGGTAACTGCTTCGAATGCGACGGCTGTTACGGCGCCTGCCCGGAGGATGCGATCATCAAGGTCGCCGAGGGCCACCACGGGTACGAATTCGTCTACGACCGCTGCACCGGCTGTGGCGCCTGCTTCGAGCAGTGTCCGGTGCATGCCATCGAGATGCTCCCGGAGACTTGATGAGCCGCTTGCGCGAACAACAGAAAGTCATGATGACCCGGACCACCGTGGACGGCAACGAGGCGGTGGCCTCGGTCGCCTACCGCCTCAACGAGGTCTGCTGCATCTACCCGATCACCCCGTCGTCCCCGATGGCCGAGCTGGCCGACGAATGGTCGGGACACCGGCGCCCGAACGTGTGGGGCACCGTCCCGACGGTGGTGGAGATGCAGAGCGAAGGCGGAGCCGCGGGCGCGCTGCACGGTGCGCTGCAGGGCGGTGCGTTGGCGACGACGTTCACGTCCTCCCAGGGCCTGCTGCTGATGATCCCGAACATGTACAAGATCGCCGGCGAGCTGACGTCGGCGGTCATCCACGTCGCCGCCAGGTCGCTCGCCGCGCAGGGGCTGTCGATCTTCGGTGACCACTCCGACGTGATGGCGGTGCGCCAGACGGGTTTTGCGATGCTGGCCGCCGGCTCGGTGCAGGAGGCCCACGACCTCGCGCTCATCGCCCAGGCGGTGACGCTGCGCACCCGGGTGCCGGTCCTGCACTTCTTCGACGGGTTCCGCACCTCGCACGAACTGAACACCGTCGAACTGCTCGACGACGACGACCTGCGGGCGCTGGTCCCGGAGGGGCTGATCCGCGAGCACCGGCGGCGCGGGCTCTCCCCGGAGCACCCGGTCATCCGCGGCACGGCGCAGAATCCGGACATCTACTTCCAGGCCCGTGAGACGGTCAACCCGTTCTACGCCCGCGTGCCCGCGGTGGTGGCAGACCTGATGGCCGAACTCGGTGGGCGCACCGGACGCCCGCTGCGGATCGCGGACTACACCGGCCATCCCGAGGCCGAGCGGGTGCTGGTCCTGATGGGTTCGGGCGCGCAGACCGCGGCCGAGACCGCCGAGGTGCTCACCGCGCGCGGTGAGCGGGTCGGGGTCCTGCAGCTGCGGATGTACCGGCCGTTCCCGGTCGAGGCGCTGGTGCCGGCGCTGCCCGAAACCGTCCGCACCGTGGGGGTGCTGGACCGCACCAAGGAGCCCGGCTCGGCCGGGGAGCCGCTGTATCTCGACGTCCTCGCCGCGCTCGCCGAGGCCCACGCCGATGGAGTTCGGCGCACGATGCCGCGGGTGTGCGGTGGCCGATACGGGTTGTCCTCCAAAGAGTTCACCCCGGCGATGGTCGTCGGCGTCTTCGACGAACTCGCCCGGCAGCGGCCGCGGACCCACTTCACGGTGGGTATAGACGACGACGTCTCGCACACCAGCATCGGCTACGACCCCGCATTCAACATCGAATCCCCGGACACGGTGCGGGCGGTGTTCTTCGGCGTCGGATCCGACGGCACGGTCGGGGCGAACAAGAACACCATCAAGATCCTCGGCTCCGATCCGGGGGTGCACGCGCAGGGCTACTTCGTGTACGACTCGAAAAAGTCGGGATCGCAGACTGTTTCGCATCTCAGGTTCGGACCTCATCCGATCCGCGCGCCGTACCTCGTCACCCGTGCCGGTTTCATCGGCTGCCACCACTGGCGATTCCTGGAGACCGCCGACGTGCTCGGCCGCGCCGCGCACGGAGCGGCACTGCTGCTCAACACCCGCCACGGACCCGACGCGGTGTGGGACCGGTTGCCTCGCGCGGTGCAGCAGCAGATCCTCGACAAGGACATCGCGCTGTACGTCGTCGACGCCGGCCGGGTTGCGCGCGAGGTCGGCCTGCCCGGGCGGATCAACGTCGTGCTGCAGACCTGCTTCTTCGCGATCTCCGGTGTGCTGCCGGGAGATCAGGCCATCGCCAGGATCAAGGAGGCGGTGACCAAGACCTACGCCGGCCAGGGCGCCGACGTGGTGGCGCGCGAGGTCGCGGCGGTGGACCGCGCCGTCGACGACCTGCACCGGGTGCCGATTGCCGACCGGGCCCCCTCGGGTCACGAGCCGGCGCCGATAGTGCCCGCCGACGCTCCGGAGTTCGTGCGCACCGTGACCGCCGAGATGATCGCGGGGCGCGGGGATGCGCTGCCGGTCAGCGCGCTGCCTGCCGACGGGACCTACCCCAGTGGCACCGCGGCCTACGAGAAGCGCAACATCTCCGACCTCGTCGCGGTCTGGGATCCCGACACCTGCATCCAGTGCGGCAACTGTGCTTTCGTGTGCCCGCACAGCGTGATCCGCACCAAGCTCTACGACGCGGACCGGCTCGACGGCGCGCCCGACGCCTTCGCGTCGGCGCCTTTGAACGCCGTGGGGCTACCGGAGAGCCGTTACACGCTCCAGGTCTACGTCGAGGACTGCACGGGCTGCGGGCTGTGCGTGGAGGCCTGTCCCGCCGTGGCGCCCGGCATCCCGCTCACCAAGGCGATCAACCTCGGTCCCCGCGAACCCCTGGTCGCCGAGCAACGGGAGAACGTGGCCTTCTTCGAGGCCCTGCCGGCCGCCGACCGTGCCCGGGTCGACTTCGGCACGGTGCGCGGCGCACAGTTCCTCGAGCCGCTGTTCGAATTCCCCGGGGCCTGTGCGGGATGCGGGGAGACCCCGTACCTCAAGCTGCTGTCGCAGCTGTTCGGCGACCGGCTGATGATCGCCAACGCCACCGGCTGCTCGTCGATCTACGGCGGCAACCTGCCCACCACACCGTGGACCACCGACGGCGACGGTCGCGGGCCGGCGTGGTCGAACTCGCTGTTCGAGGACAACGCGGAGTTCGGTCTCGGGTTCCGGTTGGCCGCCGACACCCACACCCGGCAGGCCCGGCGGCTGTTGGGCGAGTCGCGCGAGGTGCTCGGCGCGGATCTGGTCGAGGACATCCTCACCGCGCCGCAGTTCCGTGAGTCCGAACTGCACGCGCAGCGCCGACGGGTCGCCGAGCTGCACACCCGCCTGGACCGGCTCGAACCCGCGCGCGCCGACGAACTGCGCAGCGTGCTGGATCATCTGGTCCGGCGCAGCGTCTGGATCGTGGGCGGTGACGGATGGGCCTACGACATCGGCGCCGGCGGACTCGACCACGTGCTGGCCACCGGGCGCAATGTCAACGTGCTGGTGCTCGACACCGAGGTCTACTCCAACACCGGTGGCCAGATGTCGAAGTCGACCCCGCTCGGCGCGGTCGCGAAGTTCGCCGCCACCGGGAAGACCATGCCGCGCAAGGACATCGCATTGCAGGCCATCGCCTACGGCAGCGTCTACGTCGCCCGGGTCGCGATGGGGGCCGACCCGCAGCAGACGCTGCAGGCGTTCCGGGAGGCCGAGGCCTACGACGGCCCGTCGATCGTGATCGCCTACAGCCACTGCATCGCGCACGGATTCGACCTTCGGCACGGACTCGACCAGCAGTACCGCGCGGTCAACAGCGGCCACTGGCCGCTGATGCGCTACGACCCGCTGCTGCGGGCCGCCGGCCGGGCGCCGTTCCTGCTCGACTCCCACCGTCCACGAATCCCATTGGGCGACTACCGATACCGGGAGCTGCGGTTCCAGTCATTGGCCAACGCCGACCCCGACGAGGCCGAGCGGCTGCTCGGGCTGGCCCAGCAGTCGGTGGCGCGGCGGTGGGACACCTACGAGCAGATGGCGGCCGCGAGCCCGCACGAGTTCCCGTCCGACGCGCGAAAGGGTGGTGACTGATGGACCTGTCCACCCGCTACCTCGGGCTCGAACTGCGCAACCCGCTTCTGGCCGCGGCGTCACCGCTGAGCCGGACACTCGACGGCGTCAAACAGCTCGCCGACGCGGGAGTCGGTGCGGTGGTGCTCTATTCGCTGTTCGAGGAACAACTGCGCCGCGAAGCCGCCGACAACGCGCGGATGGCGACCTTCGCCAACGAAACCCACGCGGAGTCCGTGACGTATTTCCCGTCGACGGTCGGCGAGGGGGACGGTGCCCGGCGTCACCTGCGGCTGCTGGAACGCGCGGCAGCGGAGGTCGACGTCCCGGTCATCGGCAGCCTCAACGGCTCGACCCCCGGCGGCTGGGTCCGCCACGCCCGGGCGATGGAGGACGCCGGGGCCGCGGCGATCGAGCTCAACATCTACCAGTTGCCCGGCGACTCCCACATCAGCGGCCGGGAGGTCGAACAACGCCACCTCGACATCCTCGCCGCGGTCAAGGACACGGTGGACCTGCCGGTGGCCGTCAAGCTCAGCCCCTTCTTCAGCGCGACCGCGGAGATGGCGCTGCGGCTCGACCAGGCCGGTGCGGACGGGTTGGTGCTGTTCAACCGGTTCCTGCAACCCGACATCGACAGCGAGACCATCAGTGTGACCTCCGAGGTGACGCTGTCGGTTCCCGCGGAGGCGCGGCTTCCCCGGACGTGGATCGCGCTGCTGCGGGGCAGGGTCGATGCCTCACTGGCCGCGACGACCGGTGTCGAGGACGCCGGCGACGTCGCCAAGTATCTGCTGGCGGGCGCCGATGTGGTGCAGACGGCCTCGGCGCTGTTGCGGCACGGGCCCGAATACGCCGGCGTCCTGCTTACCGGTCTGTCCGACTGGCTGGCCAGGAAGAACTTTCACGCACTGCATCAGGTGCGCGGGAAGCTCGCCGTGCCGTTCGGTGTGGACGAGACGGCTCGCGAACGCGCCGAGTATGTCGGCGCACTGTGGCAGGCCAACACCGGCGCGCACGGAACGGTCAGCGCGGCGGAGTGAGACCCGGGTACGCCGGGGGTGTGGGCACCAGACGCGCCAGCGCGCGCCGGTGCCGTTCGGCCAGCACAGCGGCCAGCACGTACTGCGGTGGAGTACCGGGCGGCGGCGGCGGCGAGATCCGTGAGACGACTTCGCCGGCGATGCGGTAGGCCATCTCGTCGCGCAGCCGGGGCTCCAGTTGGTGTGCCCGCGAAAGGAATTGGCGGGCCCGCTCGGCCTGTTCCCCGTTGAGGCCGGACAGTTCGAGCGTGCCTGCCCACCACGCCAGCGCGGGCGGCATCACCGGCGGTGGGCTCATCCGCGGTGCGCGCTCGCTGATCACGACGGTTCCGGCGAAGATGTCGCCGATCCGCTTGCCCTTGGGCGAGAGCAGGCTGCACACCGCGGCGGGCCCGCCGGCGAGCATCCACAGTTCGATGAACCCGGCCAGCGCGCGGAACAGGGCCTGCCGGAACCGTTCCGGACCACCGTCGTCGGACACCACGCGCAACCCGAGCGCCATCTTGCCCAGCGTCCGGCCACGGGTCGCGGTCTCGAACACCAGCGGATAGCCCACCAGCGTGAGCACGGTGAAGATGATCAGGACCGCCGCCGACAGCGCGGTGTCGAAATCGCTGAGGGTGAGCGCCCACAGCACCAGGCCCAGCGTGTACCCGACGAAGATGACGAGGATGTCGACCATCGCCGACAGCGCCCGGATCGGCAGCTGGGCGATCTGTACGTCGAGCACCACCGCGTCACCGGTCACCACCGGTTCGGGCTGCGAGACCATACGGCAACGCTACTAGGGTGGCCGGTGTGGATGTCGACGCGTTCGTGCTGGCCCACCGTCCCACCTGGGACCGGCTCGACGAGCTCGTCAAGCGGCGCCGCCGGCTGACCGGTGCCGAGGTCGACGAGCTGGTGGACCTGTACCAGCGGGTGTCGACGCACCTGTCGATGGTGCGCTCGGCGTCCACGGATTCGGTTCTGGTCGGCCGGTTGTCCGGGCTGGTGGCGCGGGCCCGCGCGGCGGTGACCGGTGCGCACGCCCCACTGTGGCGGGAGTTCCTGCGCTTCTGGACCGTGTCGTTCCCGGTCGTCGCGTACCGCTCCTGGCGGTGGTGGCTCGGCTCGGCCGCCGCGTTCTTCCTCGTCGCCGCGCTGATCGGTTTCTGGGTCGCGGGCAGCCCCGAGGTGCAGTCGGCGGTCGGCACCCCAAGCGACATCGATCAGCTGGTCAACAACGACTTCGCCTCGTACTACAGCGAGAACCCCGCGGGTTCGTTCGCGCTGCGGGTGTGGGTCAACAACGCGTGGGTGGCTGCGCAGTGCATCGGTTTCGCGATCCTGCTCGGGCTGCCGATTCCGTACATCCTGTTTCAGAACGCAGCCAACCTCGGCCTGACCGGCGGGTTGATGTTCGACGCGGGCAAGGGCGACATCTTCCTGGGCCTGCTGACGCCGCACGGGCTGCTCGAACTGACCGCCGTGTTCCTCGCGGCCGCCGCCGGGATGAGGTTGGGCTGGATGGTCATCGCCCCCGGTCACCGGCCGCGCGGTCAGGTGCTCGCCGAACAGGGCCGGGCCGTGGTGGCCGTCGCCGCCGGGCTGGTGGTGGTGCTGCTGCTGTCCGGGTTGATCGAGGCGCTGGTGACCCCGTCGCCGCTGCCCACGTTCGCGCGGATCGGGATCGGGGTCGCGGCCGAGGTCGCGTTCCTGGCCTATGTCGTGCACTTCGGCCGCAAGGCCGTCCGGGCGGGCGAATCGGGGGACCTCGAAGACGCGCCCGACGTGGTGCCCACCGGCTGATCAGAGGCGGCCGGTGGCCTTCATGTGCAGGTAGCGGTCGGCGAGTGCCGGTGCGAGTTCCTCGGGTGGCGCGTCCACCACGTCCACACCCGCCTGGCGCAGCGTGCCCGCGATGCGGTTGCGGTCATTGCGCGACCGTTCCGCGGCGGCCGCGTCGTACACGGCGGCGGCGTCGTCGCGGCCCGCGGCGAGCAGGTCAACGCGGGGGTCGGTGACCGCCGCGATCAGCACGTGGTGGCGGGCGGCGAGTCGCGGCAGCACCGTTATCAGGCCTTCTTCGAGCGCCGAGGCGTTGAGGTCGGTGAGCAGCACCACCAGCGCGCGACGGCGCACGCGGCGCTGGATCGCCGATGCCATCGCGGCGGGGTCGGATTCGACCAGCGCGGGCTGCAGCGGCGCCATCGCCGACACCAACTGGGCGAGTAGCTCGCTGCGCGAGGCGTTGAACACCCCGGCGCGGGTGACCCGGTCGTGGGCGAGGAAGTCGACGTGGTCGCCGGCGCGCGCGGCGAGCGCCGCCAGCAGCAGCGCGGCGTCCATGGACCAGTCCAGGCGCGGCCAGCCGCCCGGGTGTTGGGCCGCCGGCGGAGCCGGCGATCGGGCTGCCGTCGGGTCGACCCCGACGCGCCCGGCCGACGTGCGGCCGGTGTCCAGGACGATGACGATGCGCTGATCGCGTTCCGGCCGCCACGTGCGAACGACGACGTCGGCCCGCCGGGCCGTCGCCCGCCAGTCGATCGAGCGGACGTCGTCGCCGACGACGTACTCGCGCAGCGAGTCGAATTCGGTGCCCTGGCCGCGGATCAGCGCGGGTGTCGAGCCGTCGAGTTCCCGCAACCGCGCCAACCGTGACGGTAAGTGCTTGCGCGACAGGAACGGTGGCAGCACCCGGATCTGACCCGACACCCGGTGGGACGCCTGCCTGCCGGCCAGGCCGAGCGGACCGATCGAGCGGGCCGTGACGAGCGCGGACCGCAGGTCACCACGGCGGGTCGGGCGCAGCGAGGTGCGCAGCGTCACCCGTTGTCCCGCAGGAACATCGAGCTCGTGCGTGCGCGGCGCACCGTGCGCGCTCGGCGGCCAGGCGTCGCGCAGTGAGCCGCGGATCCGGCGTCGGACCGGGTTGTGCACATCGAGCACCGAATCGACGGACTGGCCGAGCCGGGCCGCGGTGTCCCCGGAGCGGGTCACCTGCAACCGGCGGGGACTCGCGGCGAGCGCGATGTCCGCCACGATCGCGAGGACGAGCGCCCCGAACAGCGCCACGAACGCCACTCCCGGGGCGGGCGCCACGGCGATCGGGAGCACGCACAGCAGTGCGATCAGCGCCGCACGTCCGGTGAGGACCACTAGCGCGGGACCGGGACGGCCGTGAGGATGCCGTCGAGTACGGCGTCGGGGCTGGCGCCTTCGAGTTCGGCTTCCGGGCGCAGCGCGATGCGGTGGCGCAGCGTGGGCCGGGCCATCGCCTTGACATCGTCGGGGGTGACGTAGTTGCGCCCCGACAGCCACGCCCACGACCGGGCCGTGGCCAGCAGGGCGGTGGCGCCGCGCGGGGAGACACCCAACTGCAGCGACGGGGACTGCCGGGTGGCGCCCGCGATGTCGACGATGTAGCCGAGCACCTCGTCGGCCACCAGCACCTCACGCACTGCCGCCCGGCCGGCGGCCAGGTCGGCGGGACCCGCGACCGCGCGCACCGCCGACAGATCGCGCGGATCGAACCCGCGGGCGTGGCGGTCGAGGATCGCGATCTCCTGATCCCGCGGCGGCAGCGGCACAGTGAGTTTGAGCAGGAAGCGGTCCAACTGGGCCTCGGGCAGCTGGTAGGTGCCCTCGTATTCGATCGGGTTCTGGGTGGCGGCCACGATGAACGGGTCGGGCAGCGGTCGCGCTTCACCCTCGACGCTGACCTGCCGCTCCTCCATCGCCTCGAGGAGCGCGGCCTGGGTCTTCGGGGGAGTGCGGTTGATCTCGTCGGCCAGCAGCAGATTGGTGAACACCGGTCCCGCGCGGAACTCGAATTCCGCGGTCCGCGCGTCGTACACCAGTGACCCCGTCACGTCACCCGGCATCAGGTCCGGGGTGAACTGCACACGCTTGAACTCCAGCTGCAGGGTCGCGGCCAGCGTGCGGACGAGCAGCGTCTTCGCCACACCCGGAACGCCTTCGAGCAGTACGTGACCGCGGCACAGCAACGCGATGACCAGTCCGCTGACCACGGCGTCCTGCCCGACGACGGCCTTGCCGATCTCCTGCCGCAGGGCCAGCAGCGCCTGGCGTGCCGAATCGGCTGTCGCGCTGCCTGTTTGGGTGGTCTGCGCTGATGGCTGTGTCACGAGTGGGTGACCTGCCTTTCGATGTCGTCGAGTTGATGGGCGATGGTGACCAGATCGGCGTCGGTGGTGGGGGCGGGGCCGTACAGCGCGTGGGCGACACCCTGGGGATCGGCGCCGGTCCGCTGGGCGACGGCCTGGACGACCGCCGGTGGTTGCGCGTTGGCGGGCAGGCCGAGCCGGGGCAGCAGACGGGTGCGGGTGGCGGTGCGCAGCGCGTCGGCGGCGCGGTCGCGGGCGCGCCGGGACCGGTACAGCCTGCCGCGGCCCTCGACGGTCTCCGACGCCCGGATCACGACCGGAAGCTGTTCGGCGACAAGCGGTCCCAGCCGTCTGCCCTGCCAGATCGCGAGGAGGGCCACCGCCAGCGACAGTTGCAGGACGATCCAGCCGACCTGGTCGGGGATGAGGTCGGAGAGGCTTGCGGTACCGCCGGCACCCTCCCGTTCCTGCGGGACGAACCAGATGACGCGCGGTGCACTGCCTGCCAGGTTCATCGCGAGCGCCGCGTTGCCCTGTTTGAGCAGTCCGGCGTTGGTCATGAAGCCGGAGGTCCCCACGACGGTGTTCGTGCGGCCCGCCTCGGTGTAACGGACGAGCGCACCGTCGTAGCACCGGGTCAACGCCAGGCCCGGCTCCGCCGCCCGGTAACTCGGGGCCAGCCCGAGTTGGGCGTCGCCGGCCCGGTTCGCCTCGCGCAGATCGCAATCCGGCTGGGGGGCGAACGAACTCACGCCGTCCGAGCGCAACTGCGGTGCGAGCGCCTCACGCACCCGGGACACGGGTTCGAGCAGCAGCCGATCGGCGGGCAGGTCGGCCAGACGCCGCAACTGCTCGTCGTCGGTGAGCCGGAATGTCTCCGCGAACACGATCAGCGTGTCCCCCGGTTGTGATCCGCGGGCCGCCCCTTCGACGTCGGCGACGCTGTCGGCCTCCACCACCTCGACGCCGCGGTCACGCAGCAGGGTGACCAGCGCGCGGACCCCGTCGGGGGAGGTCGACTGCGGGTCCATCGGGGCGCCGGGCCGCGATGCGGTCAGCAGGGTGCCCACCGTGGCCACCGCGATGATGACGAGGAGCGCGAGCACCACCCAACGTCCCGTGCGCCACCGTTGCGTGACGGTCGGGCCGACCGCCGTGGCAGAGGGCGTCATCGCACCTCCGCCCAACCGGTTGCCGCGCGCGGCACCCCCGAGGCGTGGCCGGGCGTGGGTCCGGCCGCGCGGATGTGGTCGTCGAGGACGGCCACCGAGCGGTATGCGGCTTCGGTGCCGGGCCGGTCACCGTAGGTGACGTCGTTGAACGCCGTTGCGGCGTCGCGTAATTCGTCTGACAACGCTGGCAACGCCAGGCCGGCGTCGTTCGCCAGCTCGGTGGCCGTGCGGCCGGGAACCGGTGTGAGCACGCCGGATTCCTCGAGTTGCCGGGCGATCGCCCTCAACCGATGCCGGATGGCCAGCGCCCACTGTCCCGACGCCGCATACTGTTCGGCGGTCGTGCGGTGTTCGGCGGCGCTCAGTTCGTGGCCGCCGTAGAGCGAGGGCTCGCCCCGGTCGGTGCGCATCGCCCGGCGTGCGATGCGCACGGCGACCACCACCGCGACGAGGATCAGCAGGACCAGCACGCTGATCGTCAGCCAGCCGCCCGGCACCCCGGCCCCGCCCTGCGCGATGCGGTGGATCAGGTCCTCGAGCAGTTCGGACAGCCGGTCGGTCAGCGACGCCCGCGGGTAGATCGGCTTGTCGAGTTCTTTCTGGGCGGCCTCGTGCGCGGCGTCCCGATCGATGTCTACGGTCGGCACGTCACGGGCGGCGGGTCAGCCACAGATGGTCGGTCGAGTCGGCGGGGACGCCGGGGCCGGCCGCCGCACCGGTGTGCAGCACCAGGTCGAAGGCCTCCGCCCGGATCCTGCGGTCGGTGTAGAGCAGGACGATGACTCCCGCGCTGAACGGGGCGGTGAGGATCTGTCCGATCGCCGCGCCGACCGCGATGAGGATGAGACCCACCAGCACCCCGCCGTCGGAGCCGGACCCGGCCAAGAGTTGTCCACCGAGGCTGAACGGGACCCCGACGGCGCCCGCGATCACGGCCGCGGCGAGCGCGGCCAGGATCCAGATGCCGAGGACTCGCCAGAAGTCCCTCTTCACCAGCGTGAACGAGCGCCCCGCCGCTTCGACGATGCCGAGGCGTTCCAGGACGATCAGTGCGGGGGTGAACACCAGCGAGGTGGCGACGTAGACGATCAGCAGGAACGCGGCGATGACCAGCGGTGCGCCGACGAGGAAGGCGGCGACACCGCCGCCGATCGCCTCGGCCGCGATGATCGCCACCACGACGACCACGATCAGCAGCAGGACGGCCACGGCCTCGAGGGCGGTGAAGCCGAGCAGTGCGAGCAGCCTGCCCTTCACCCGCTGCCACGCCTCCCCGATGGTGATGTCGGCGCCGAACACCGCGCGGCCCACGATGACGGTGAGCATCCCGCTGAGCACCACCGAGGCCAGCGCGGTGGTGATGGAGCCGGCCAGTGAGGATCCGGACAGTACGGCGACGTCGCCGGCGCCGGCCTCCCCGCTCAGGGTGGGGTCGAGGTCGCCGGTGGCGATCAGCGGGCCCAGGATCTGCAGCACGAGCGAGATGAGCTGGGCGGCGACGACCACGATGGCGGTCAGGCCGAGGGTGGCCTTCGGATTACGCCGGATGTAGTTGACCGCCCCGTTGAAGATGTCGGACAACCCGAGCGGGCGCAACGGGATGACACCGGGTTTGATCACGCCCGGCGGCGCGTAACCCTGCTGCGGCGGATATCCGGGCGGTGGATAGCCGTGTTGGTAACCCGGTGGGGGATAGCCGTGTTGGTAACCGGGCGGCGGATAGCCCTGTTGGTAACCCGGTGGAGGGTAGCCCTGTTGGTAACCCGGTGGGGGGTACCCCTGTTGATACCCGGGGGGCGGATAGCCCCGGCCGGGCCCACCGGCGTCGTTGCTCATGGGAACCATCCTGTCGATCACCAAGCCAATTGACAACGTGGCCCCCGTGTTTGCGCGCGACGGGCCGAGCGGAAGACGGCACCGGCGTAGTTTCGATGACATGGCGGAACTCAAAGCTCGGCTGCGCGCAGACCTGACCACCGCGATGAAGTCACAGGACAAACTCCGCACGGCCACGCTGCGGATGCTGCTGGCGGCGATCCAGACCGAGGAGGTCTCCGGTAAGGAGGCCCGCGAACTGACCGACGACGATGTGGTCAAGGTGCTCGCGCGGGAATCACGCAAGCGCGGTGAGGCGGCCGAGGTCTACACCCAGAACGGACGCGGTGAGCTCGCCGCCAACGAACACGCCGAAGCCCGTGTCATCGAGGAGTATCTGCCCACACCGCTGACGGAAGCCGAACTGGCCGACGTCGTCGACACCGCGATGGCTCAGGTCGCCGAACAACTCGGTGAGCGCCCGACGATGAAGCAGATGGGCCAGGTGATGAAGGCCGCCTCGGCGATCGCCGCTGGTAAGGCCGACGGCTCGCGGCTGTCCGCCGCAGTCAAGGCACGCCTGTAGTTGCGTGTAAAGCGCGCCCGCTCACCGTATTCCGGGGCCGTCGTTTGCGTCGGTACGCCACGGGTTACCCGGACGCCATGACGCTGACGCGCTTCGGATACACGCTGATGACCGAGCAGAGCGGACCCAAGGATCTCGTCCGCTACGCCGCCGCCGCGGAGAACGTCGGATTCGACTTCGAGGTGTCCAGCGACCACTACTCACCGTGGCTCGCGGCGCAGGGCCACGCGCCCAGCGCCTGGACCACCCTGGGCGCCGTCGCGCACGTCACCGAACGCGTCGAACTGTTCACCTACGTGACCTGCCCGACCATGCGCTACCACCCCGCGATCGTCGCGCAGCAGGCCGCGACACTGCAGATCCTCGCCGACGGTCGCTTCACCCTCGGCCTCGGCACCGGCGAGAACCTCAACGAACACGTAGTCGGCAAGGGGTGGCCGACGGTCGCCCGTCGCCAGGACATGCTGCGCGAAGCCATCCAGATCATCCGCGAACTGTTCACCGGTGAGGTCGTCGACTGGCGCGGTGAGTACTTCGAGATCGACTCCGCGCGGCTGTGGGATCTGCCCGAGACGCCGGTGGACATCGCCGCGGCGGTCTCCGGTGACCGTTCGGTCGAAGCCTTCGCCCAGCTCGCCGACCATCTCATCGCCGTCGAGCCGAACAAGGACCTCGTCCACGCGTGGCACGACGCGCGGCGGGCGACCGGTCTGCCCGGCCACGTGCGGGTGATCGGCCAGATCCCGATCTGCTGGGACCCCGACCGGGAGGCGGCGGTCGCGCGGGCCCACGAGCAGTTCCGATGGTTCGCCGGCGGGTGGGCCGTCAACGCGGACCTGCCCACCACGGCGGGGTTTGCCGGCGCGACGCAGTTCGTGCGTCCGGAGGACACCGCCGGATCGATCCCGTGCGGACCCGACCTCGACGCGATCGTCGAGGCGGTCAGCGAGTACTGGAAGGCCGGGTTCACCGACATCGCGCTGGTCCAGGTGGGCGACGAGGGTCAGGACCGGTTCCTGGACGAGGCGGCCGGCCCGCTCCTGGAGAAGCTGCGCGCCGCGGCGGGGTGACGCGTCAGCTGTGGGCGAGATCGGGTTGAGTCCGGGGCCGGACGGGTAGTCCGGCCGTGACGAGAGGAGGGCGACCGTGCCCCGTGGAGAAGGCATCTACGACGAGGAACACGCCGCCGAACCCAAGGGCGGCCGCCCCGGCCCGACCGATCAGGGCGGTGAGGGCGGGATGGCCTCGCGCGAGGTGGCCTCGGAGGTCACCACGTCGGACGACACCGAGGAGTCACCCGAGTAACCGTCACTGCGCGTCGCGGCCTTCGCGGCTGCGGCGGTAGGCGGCGCGCCGGAAGTCGGTCAGCCAGCCGGGCGCCAGCGACACCCCGGGTGCGGTGTTGAGGGTCGGGTCGAACGACAGGTCCTTGTCGGGCGGAATGACCTCGGACAGGGTCAACCGGGCCAGCGGACCGAATTCGCCTGTGCCCGCGGCTTGATCGACGCTGAAGTCGAGATCGCCGCGCGCCAGCTGATCGGTGACGGTGTCGAGCGACAGACCGGGACCGTCGAGTTTCGTGGTCAGATGCGCCCGGACCCACCACACGCCGCCTTCGTACCGCAGCGGCATCAGGCTGGAGTAGGTGGTGTTGTCCCAGGACGTGGTGGGCAGCAACATGAACCGGTTGATCGCGGTGGTCGCCAGCAGGATGTCCCAGGGACGTGAGTCCTTCGTCATCCGCCAGGCCAGCCCGGCGATATCCGGGACCGAACCCGGCAGACCGACAGCCTTGGACACCCGGCCGATCACGTCTCCCGTTTCGATGGGCAGGCCCTGACCGGGCGGGGCGACACGCTCGATGCGGCCGCGGGCGAGCACCCCGGCGGGATGGAACAGCCTGCGCCGGCGCACCGCGGCGCCGACCTCGACCGGAAGCGCGAGGAGATCTGAGACATTCACGCCTGATCGGGTGCCCGCCCTAACACGAGCGCAAACGGGGTGTGCTGGTTTAACAACCGCGATACAGGGCATTAATCACCGCAGCTAATGACCCCTTGACGTCGAGAGGCCGATGTGACGACTGCATACACCGACGAGCGCGACACCGTGGTCGCCGCGGACGGCGTGTACGCCCCGCAGGAAGATTCGCAACTGCTGATCGACATCATGGAGAAGACCGGTCTCGCCGTCGGTCGCCGTGCCGTCGACCTGTGCACGGGCAGTGGAGTGGTGGCGGTCAACGCCGCCCTGCAGGGTGCCTCGTCGGTCACCGCCTTCGACATCTGCCCGCGCGCTGTGCGATGCGCACGCGGCAATGCGCTCGGAGCCGGGGTCGATGTGGACGTCCACCTCGGATCTTGGGCGCGGGCAGTGGAATTCGACCCGTTCGACCTGGTGACGTGCAACCCGCCGTACGTCCCGCACGCCCCCGAAGCCGACCGGGAGCCGGTGCCGTCGAGCGTCGGCCCGGCCCGCGCGTGGGATGCCGGCTACGACGGGCGCATGATCCTCGACCCGCTGTGCGAGGCGGTGCCCGATCTGCTCGCCCCCGGTGGCAGCCTGCTGCTCGTACAGTCCGAGTTCGCCGATCCGCGCCGCACCCTGGCAGCCCTGTCGAGCGCCGGACTGGACGCCGAAGTCATTGCCTGGCAATGGATCCCGTTCGGCCCCGTGCTCAACGCGCGGGCCGACTGGCTCGAGGAGACCGGGCGCCTGGATCCGGGCCGGCGCGAGGAAGAGCTGTTGGTCATCCGAGCGGACAAACCGTGACCGAACCGCGCACCGTGCGGGTGGTGCAGGGCGGGCCCATCATGGTCGAGGGCCCCGTCCGCATCGAGATGCCCGACGGCAGCGTCGTGGAATCCGACCGGTTCATGGTCGCGATCTGCGCGTGCAAACGCAGCAAGACCTACCCGTTGTGCGATACCAGCCATCGTCGGCGCCGCCGTGGCGACGCCGACGCGGCTGAGTCCTCAGGACAGCGGTCGGCGTAGCGACGTCTCGCCCGCGGTCCAGCACGCCATCAGGTGGTCGGCCAGGCGGTTCTCCACCAGTGCGTGCGCCCGGATGCCGAACACCACGTCGGCGTCCAGGTGCGGTTCGCGGGCGACGAGATCGCCCACCACATCGGTGCGCACCACCTGCTCGTGGACCGCATCGGCTTCGACGTGCTCGCGGTAGAACGCCGCACAGGTCTGCGGTGCGCCCATCCGCTCCAGCGCCTCGACCAGCCGGCGCGATCCGGGTGAGGAGGTGATCTCGGTGGAGGCGAAATGGCCGACGGCGGCTCCGCGCAGCGCGCGGTGCAGACCGAACATCGACATCAGGTTGACCGCTGCCAGCGCCTCGGCGGGTACCTCGTTGATGTATCCGAGGTAGCTCGCATCCAGGTCGGCGGCGGCCAGGAGGTCGGCGAACAGCTGCTGATGCAACTGCGGTCCGCGGCCGCCACCGAACTCGTCGAATTCGACTGCGACGAACGAGGCCTTGGCCTGACCGGTCAACCGCGGGATCGCGAAGGCGTGCGGATCACCCTCCTTGAGGTGGTAGAGCGAGCGGTGTACGAAGTACTCCCGCATCTGCTCCCAGGTGCCCTTGTCGCGCAGGTAGTACGACGGGCCGCTGGCGTCCGGGTGCCCGTCGACCGGTTCGACGGCCAGGGCGGTCATCTCATCCGCGGCGGTCCGGTCGGGGTCGATCTCCCCGACGTCGCGGCGCACCGCGGCGAGGAACACCTGTTCCATCTGCCCCCGCAGGTGCAGCAGCCCGGCGTTCCACTCCCAGTGCGGGTCCACGCCGGCGAAGCCGCGGTAGTGCAGTTCGTAGCACACGTAGAGCGCCAACTGCAGGTCGAGCCCGTAGGGGTCGGAGTCGGCGAGTGAGGCCTCGATGCGGGACAGGTGGTTGCGGGGGGCTCGCTCGGCGAGCGTGTTCACCACGGCCAGCGAAAGCGGGCCACGGGCGTCGGGCAACGTCGGTTCAACCATGATCGGCGCGGATGTCACGCCCGGTGAACTACCCGCTACTTGGTCTGTCCAATCGCCCCGCGCCGGGCGAATCGGTCGGTCAGAACCGCCAGAGCGCTTCCTGCGTGGTGCTGGCGATCAGCGCGCCGGCGTCGTCGTACAGCGAACCGACCGCCAGGCCGCGGGCGTCGCTGTTGTTCACGCCGGTCACCTCGTACCGGTGCCAGCGGTGCGGGTCGAACGGCCGGTGGAACCACACCGAGTGATCCAGCGAGGCCGCCATCCCGGCGCCCGGCTCGTCGGGGGCGCCGGCCGGCCGGGCGGCGGGCACCGGCCCGAGGTCGGACATGTAGGTCAGCATGCACGCACGGATCAGCGGATCGTCCTCGATGACGTCGCGGCTGCGGATCCAGAACGGCGGGATCGCGAACGGCGACAGATCGTCCGGGTGGCAGCGGACCTCCAGGCGGTCCACCGCCTCCAGGTCCGGGGCCTTCGGCACCGCGTCCTCGAACGCGAGGGCCGGCGGTCGCGCCGGATGCCAGTCGGCACTGTCCTCCGGGCGGTGGAATGACGCGATCATCTCGAGGATGGCCTTACCCTCCTGGATCGCGGTGACGCGGCGCGTGTCGAACGAACGTCCGTCGCGGGTGCGCTCCACCTCGAGTTCGACGTCGATCCCGTATTTGCCGCCGCGCACGAAGTAGGCGTGCAGCGACTGCGCCCGCTTGTCGGGATCGACCGTCGCTCCCGCCGCGCCCAACGCCTGCGCCGCGATCAGACCGCCGAACAGTCGATGCGCCGGACCGCTCGTCACCTGCGGTGCGAGGAACGTGTCGCCGTCGCGGTCGAATTCCAGCAGCCGCGCGATCCAGCTCGCGTCGTGCGGCCAGGGGGTGTCTCGGAGGGCGGTCATCATAGCCAGACTATCGACCAACTGGTTGGGAGCGCTGTCAGGGGGGAGGGGTGCGTGCACGAGCGATCTGCGCCGCACCGTTCCCGGTGATCAGCCACAGCGTGGCGAGCTGTGTGACGAACTCGTCGAGCGATAGGCGGACGCGACCGTCGACGAAGGCCAGGACGGCGTCGGCGGTACCGCCGACGATGAACGCCGGAGCGACCCTGGCCAGCGGATCGGCTTCCAGTTCCACGCCGTGCACGCTGCGTCCGTTGTCGATCATCACCTTGGTCAGGCGGCGCATCACCGCCGCCCGGTGGGCGTGCAGTTCCGGCGAGGCGGACACACCGCCCAGCAGGATCCGGGCGCGGCGAGGGTCGTCGACCAGTGCGTGCACCGCAGCGGCGACGGCGGCGAACGCCAGCGCGTCCACCGAATCCTGCGTCACGGAGTCCGCGGCGTGAACCGTTGCGGTGCGGACACTTTCGGCGACGTCGTCGACGACGGCGGCGGCCAGCGCGTCGAGATCCGCGAAACTCTCGTAGAAGTACCGCTTGTTGAGCCCCGCGGCGGCGCACACCTTGCCGACCGTCGCAGTGCGCCATTCGTTGCGGGCCATCGCATCCATCGCGGCGTCGAGCAGGCGGGCTCTGCGCTGCCGACGGCGCACGTCCGCGGACTGCCCGCCGTAGGCGCGCCGCGGCCCCGCTGAATCGTCGCGTTCGGCCGTTGACACCACCCCATGATTCTGGCACGGTTCGGTACCAGATACACCCGAGGAGGGGATCGGGCCGATGACGGCACTGACCGCGCAGCTCACTTCACCGGCGAACACCCACCGTCTCCAGGTCGCCGGCGCGGCCCTCACCTCGCGCTTCCCGAGTCGGGAGGAGCCCCTGGCCACACCGCCGCCGGGATCGAACCTCAAACCGGTCATGGGCAATTACGGTTTCCCGTTCCTCGGCCACACGCTCAGCGCCCTCGCCGAACCGCTGGACTTCGCGCGTCGCCGCTACGACATGTACGGACCGGTCTCATGGGCGGGCGGGGTCGGGTTCCGTGTGGTCGCGCTGATGGGTCCCGATGCGTTGGAGACCGCTTGGATCAACCGCGACAAGGTCTTCTCCAGCACGCGCGGCTGGGCGCCGGTCATCGGGCCGTTCTTCCACCGCGGGATCATGCTGCTGGACTTCGAGGAGCATCGCGACCACCGCCGGATCATGCAGCAGGCGTTCGCCCGCACCGCGCTGGACGGCTATCTCGAACTGATGCGACCGGGCATCGACCGGACGCTCGGCGGCTGGCCGGCCTCCGACGCCTTTCCCTTCTATCCGTCCATCAAGCACCTGCTGCTCGAACAGGCCGCCGAGGTGTTCGTCGGCACTCACCTCGGGCCCGAATCCGACCAGCTGTCGGCGGATTTCCACGACACCGTGCGCGGCGGGCAGGCGCTGCTGCGGGCGGACGTGCCCGGGGGAGTCTGGGCCAGGGGCCTGCGCGCGAGGAAAAGGCTCGAACGCTACTTCGGCGATCAGATCGCCGACCGACAGCGGGGCGACGGCGCCGACCTGTTCTCGATGCTGTGCCGCAGCGAGGACGACGACGGCGCCCGGTTCACCCCTGCCGACATCGTCAACCACATGATCTTCCTGCTGATGGCTGCGCACGACACCACCGCGATCGCGCTGTCCATGCTCGTCTACGAGCTGGGCCGAAAACGGAAGTGGCAGAAGACACTTCGCGATGAAGCGGTCGGCAGGCCCAATGACGCGCCCACCGTCGGCGACCTGGACGCCTACCCCCTGCTCGACGCCGCGTTCAAGGAGATCCTCCGGATGTACGCGCCGGCGGGCACCCTGTTCCGTCAGACCACGCGCGACACCGACATCCTCGGACACTTCGTCCCCGCCAAGACCCAGGTGGCCATCAACGTCCACGCGTCGATGCGGCTCGCCGACTGGTGGCCCGACCCTGACACGTTCGACCCCGCCCGCTTCATCGACCAACCGGGGGCCCGCGCCGCGGTGAGCCGCTACGCGTTCGCCCCGTTCGGCGGCGGGGCGCACAAGTGCATCGGCCAGCAGTTCGCCGACATGACGGTCAAGACCACCATGCACCAGATGCTTCGGCGCTTCGAGTGGAGCGTCGCCGACGGCTACCGGATCCCGTTGACGTGGGGCACCGGGCCGACACCGGCCGACGACCTGCCGATCACGCTGCGCACGCTCACGACATGAGCGAGGCCCTGATCGGCGAACCGAATCAGGGCCTCTGCGAATCACACGAGTCGGGGTGGCGGGATTCGAACCCACGACCTCTTCGTCCCGAACCACGACACCAGCGAGTTTGATTGAGTTGACGTCGTTGGGCAGCGTGAGGAACTGCAGGTCAGCGGTGTTGGTTGGGTTGGGTGTCACGGACGGCATGCGAATCAACTGCGGACTGACTGCGGACCACAGCGAATGGAGTTGATCGACAATGGCCGACGCTTTGGTGATCAGGAGAAGTCGGACAAGCAGTCCCACTTCATCCTCTGAGCCCGCAGTGTGAGGTGCACGTCACGTGCGAGACGTACGTACACGTCGAAGCAATCCGCTCAAGCCGGACTCCTAGTAGTAAGGGCGGTCGCGTCTACCGCGACAGTGATCAAAATTTCCGATGAATGATCGCGCCCGCCGGGGTGGCGTGTCAGCATCTACTCGCTCGAGCGGTGACCAGAACACGGTGGCATTTCGTTAGCCAGTCGGCACCACGGAGCGGTTGACGGCATGGACAATAGATCTGTGCGGGCTGCGGGGTTCAACGTCGAGGCAGGGACGCTGCTGCTGGCCGTCGTGGAACGCTCCGATGAAGGACCGGCGACGCCAGTGCCCGTTACGACTCCTAAGCTGACGCCTGCAGACTTGCCCGAAGCGCAGAGTCTCCGCGACCTCGCCAAGCGGGTGGAACAGGAACTCCAGGCCGCACGGGTAGATGCGGTGGGGCTCGTCCATACGCGCGCGTTCAGGAATCTGCAGTACAACCAGGTCTACGCCCGGGTAACAGCGATCTGCGCGGTCATGTTCGCGGCCGCTGAGCTGAATGTCGGCTATGAAACCCTGACCACGGAGACGATTGGAACGGCGGTCAGTTGCCCACCGAAGTCGCTCGGCACATTCAACTTCGCCGTGCTGGGCTTCGACCAACGGCCGAGGTTCTGGACGACAGGATTGGCTGAGGCGTATGCCGCTGCCTACACATTGGTCGGAGGCACGACGTGACGGCGCCTGCTCAGATGCCGAGTGAACCCAACATCCCGAGCCTCGAGCGTTCCCGTCCACTCCGTTTGGCCTTCGAGTGCCTGCAGACGCTGCCCGAAGGCTCCAACCCGGTGCGCGTCTGGTGGGATGAGAATCTGCAGTGCGAGCAGGTCGGAAAGCGGGTCGACCTCTCAAATCTCGATGACGTGCTGCCGGAGCCAGCAATCCTGCGACAGATTCGGCACGACCACGTGGTGCCGATCCTCGCTGCGCCGGTTGTAGACGGCTTTCCGCAACCGATGCGGGTGATCGAGATCGTCACCCCGTACTACAAACGGGGCAGCCTGACCGACGCGTTCATCCGCGGCGAGCGATTCGGCCCTACGGAAACAGTACGCATCGTGCAAGCCGCATTGCGCGGGTTGGGACACCTCCACGAGGTGCATGGCATCCTGCACCGCGACATAAAGAGCCCCAACATCCTGTTGACCGAGGACGAATTCCTCGCCAGGGTAGGAGACTTGGGTTGCGCAGGCCGCATCGGCGAGGACGGGCGCACCCCGGCACTGGACATCCCCACCCTGTACAGCCCGCCCGAACTGGTCGGAACAGGCATTCTTACCCGGGCAAGCGACTTGTATCCGATGGGGCTCGTGCTGCTCGAGCTGCTCAAAGGCGGATTCGACTATGACGCGTACCCTAAGTCTGACGTCGTGCGTCGTCTGCTGCGAGGCGTCTCTCCGCTGTCGATGGCCGAGCGTAGCCACCCCATCTGGGCATCGCGATCACTGCGTCGAATCCTGAACAAGTCCTTGCATTCTGTTCCCGGCCAACGCTTTCAGACTGCAAGCGAGATGGACAATGCCCTGTCTAGAGCCCGTGTCATCGACTGGGCGGAGACCGACACGCTTCGATGGGAAGCGCCGTTCCGCCACCACCGCGGCCGCCGCGTCCGCGTTGAGGCCGTTCAGCGACGCAAGGGCGGATTCCGTCTATCGACGCAGATCAACAGCGGCAATGGATGGCGCCGCTATGGCTTGGCCGACCTCGATGTCGAAGCTCTTGATTCATCCCGTGCCCGTAGCTTGTTCGACCAGGCGACAGATAGGGCCATCGTCCGCTGAGCTGCTCGCTCCACTGCTCGCCGCTCTGACTCGGTGAGCGCCGCCGACAATCCATCGATTTCATCCCGCCGGCTCCTGTCGATTTCCCACGTTGCTTGAGGGCTCACGCCTCTCGGGACGAGCCAGCCGTTCAGCGTCAAGTCGTCGAAGACGGCATCGGCGGCTGATTCGGTTACCCCGCGACTGTCAGGCTTTAACCGGCGTAACGCCCGTTGAGCAAGGCCGGAGGGAAGCGCCTGCAGCACTTCCTCGATGAGTGCTTGACGAATCCATGAATCTCGGCGTAATTCAGCGCCGACCTGTTCGGCGTGTCGCCGCAGGGCGTCGACCGCAACCAGTACGACCGCATTCGGGGTCAGAAGCGGCTGGTCCATGCGCTCAAAGTTACTACGCGTTACGCGTCACGCGTAGTTATTGCTGCAGTTACGATCTAACCGTGTCACTGGCTGAAAGCAACGAATTGCGGCAGTTGTCGCGCGTGTTGTTCGGCCAGGCCCATCGTCTGTCGGTGATGGTGGGAATTGCCCGCGGCGGGAAAGAATTCGCCCTCTCCGAGCTCGCTGACGAACTGGGATTTGAGTATCTGAGCAGCATTCAAGACCCGATCAGGGATCTTGAAGCCTCGGAGTTGATCTCGCGGATACCAAAGGTAGCCAACAAGGTTCGCTTCCGCAAGAACAAGAGCTACGCCTGGAAGTGGGCTGAGGAGCTCGCGTCCCGGTACCCCGAGCAATGATTGGCCGGATCAATGATTTCGATGCCGCGGTGATGTTTAGTTGCGGTTCGATCGAGTTCGCGTGAGTGCCCACCTAATCCCCCGAGCCGTCTTTTCAACGCGCCCATGCCGCACTCGACGCCAACTGAACGCCCGCCAAGAGAAGTTCGCGGCGGCCAGTTAACCGACGCGATGGTGTGTCGCCGTCCTTGGAGTCCGACGACGCATCCGAATCCGTCTGTTTGACGGATCGTTGGAGATGGCCTGTGAGAGCTGGTGCCGCCCGACCGTGGGCTACAGGGTCGTCAACTCGAGGGTAGGCCCAGCTTGTCGAAGAAGGCGCGGTTCCGCTCGGTCGCCGCATTGACCAGCCCGTCGAAGCTCATGACTTCGATGTAGGCCTTGGCGTTGTCGTTGAAGCCGAAGTATCCGAGGCCGTCATGGGTCGGCCGCAGGTTGGAGACCTCGCACCGCTCGATCATCTTGTCCGTCAGGTCCGCGACGATGTAGCAGAACGCCGGCGGGTCCTGAGTCGGCGGGATCGGCCTCCCGGTCGCCGTTAGTACACCACCGGCGCGAACCCTCTTCACGTAGTCGAGGCACTGCTGTATCGGGTTCTTGTCCTCGGTGGCGTCCTTGCGCATGGGGCGCTTGATCTCGACCACAACGATCGACGGCAGGGGCAGTCTCTCTCCTTCAGCTGCGAGTACAGGTGAGTCGACGAGCCGCGTCGCGAGGATGTCGGGCTCTTTGGTGGACTCGTCCCCAGTGATCGGCATGCTCTTGAGCGTCTTATCAGAGGCGAGGTAGTCGTGGAAGGCAAGTCGCTCGTCGATGATCCACAGGTTGGACGCGTCGGTGGCGATGTCGTTGGACTCCGTTCGCATCGGGATGATCAGTGAATGGATTGCGTCTTCGCGGCTGTATTTCCCGTCCGTGTCCGCCCGGATCAGACGCGCGAGTAGATCCAGTACCGTCCGGCGGCGTGACACGTATGCGGCCAGGTCAGATTGATTGATCTCGCTGACGGTGCTGAGGTACGCAGCAAGACGTTCCGCGTAATCCTCCGCCGGCTCGGAATCGGCCTCTGCGGAGATCTGCTGGCCCTGCACGAACGCTTCCGCCTCGATCTTCTGTAGATGCCCATGGAGCTGGAGCTCGAGGTCCTGATCCTTCACCGAGGGGTCGACCGTAATGCCGCGCTCCTCGATCCTGGCCAGCACCGGCCGGTACCGCGGGGCGCGTGTGCTCACGAAGTCGTGGACCCGCTGCTTGCCTTGTGTGCGGGCTGAATCAAGCGGCTCCTTCAGCATGTTCCCGATTTCCTGGAGCACGGCAGCCCGGATGTCGTCCAGCGCGAGGTCGTCGCCGAGCTGGTCGCCCTCAATACGGTCGGCGATATCGAACGCCGTCCGGTCGGACCGAACGCGTTCGTCGAGGTAGCCCGACGTCAGGTAACACGCGTAGACGAACTCACCGGACTCCCCGTCCTTGAGCCTGCCATGAAGCCCTGGGACCTTCCCGTTCAAGTTCTCTTCGATGACGACACGGCTCGCCGCGCACCAGTGGAGGCGAGGGACGGAGGTGCGCGCGGAAGGCTTGAGGCGCAGGTTCAGCATGTCGAACCGTTGCCCCTCGACCTCGATTGTTGACGACGACATCTTTGAGTCCACGAACTCGTCCATCAGGTCGGCCAGGGACACCGCCTCGTCGTCGTCCGCGACCACCACCACGGGCGCGCCTCCGGGCCGGAGGAAGTACCAGATGCAGTGTTCGAGCACCTCACGCGCAATGGCATCGACACCCTTCGGCGCGTACTGCTGAAACGTCTTCTTGAACCCATCGAGGTGCACTTCAGCTCCGGGCTGTGTGAACCCGTCCGTATCGCCGTCGTCCTCAACCTCGCGGTCGATCGAGAACCTGAACTGGCGACCCCGGAGTGTGCCGGTTTCGTCCTCGTACGTGCTGCGCACCGATACCCTGTCGAATGCTTTGAGCCAGAGGAGCCGTCCCACGCCACGGCAGCCGAGGTCTGACTTATAGTCGCTGTCCAGGGTCTCGAACGAGGAGAGGTTCGCCGACGTGAATCCCACGCCGTCGTCCTTCACGGTGAATCCGACGATCGGCTTCATGGGAGCACGACCGGGACCCGCGGCGCCGAAGTCAAACTCCGCCTGGGCGTCGCGGTGCACCTTCACGTCGACCCGCCCTGGACGGTTTGGGTCTTTGGGCCGTGCGTCGATCGACTGGATGCTGTTCACTATCGCCTCAAGGAGCGGTAGCAGGGCGTGACTCTTGGGCAGGCTTGTGTTCCGGACTCGACCCGCCAGCGAGGTGGTCAGTGCCATGGTGTCCCCCTACCTCAGTCGAGCGCCTAAGCCTATAGGCGGAGTTCAGCCTCCGGCGGGGTATCGCCGCGGGGTCCAAACCCTGGCGCATGTCTGGCGCAATCGTGATCGTCTCACTGATGGCCGACAGCTCCGCACTGACATCGCTGTCGCCGGAGCGACGCTGCCTCGGCAGTGGATATCTGCGTCTGTGAACAGAGCCAAGTTTCCAGGTGCCGATGTATCAGTGGTCAACCTCGGTGTCCGACTCGGACTCAGTCGCCCGGCTGTGCGGTCATCGCCGCGTATCGGTTAAACAGCAGCTGCTGGCGGACGGTTTCGTCAACATTTCCGTCAATCCCGAATTTCCAGGACTCAGACGCCACCCATCGCATCGCTGCACCGCTCATGTCTGCGGGCGACCCTTGCGATAACGAACTCCGCGGCACCGCCCTTACAACGACGCCGGCCACGAGCACCTTCTAAATGCAAGGACCGATGCCGCTGATTGCCCTCGCAATCCTCGCAGAACAGTGTCTTGCGCAGTGCCCGATTGGGTGTGGACGCAATATCGTCCGTCGATAAGCGGCCTGCTGTACTGGCGTAGGGGTCATATTCGGGCGGGGCGAATTCCACGCTGACGGGTTTGGTTGGCAGCCGGTCGCCACCTTTTTGATTCGTATGCCTGTTGACTTCCCGCGTATGGGCGACGGCGCGAAGCGGTGTTCAGGTTGTGCTGGTGTTTGGTTTGGTGGGCCACCAGCTGGCTTCGCGTAGGAGTGTGGCGATGGCGGGCACGGTGAGGGTGCGTACGAGGAAGGTGTCGAGCAGTAGTCCGAATCCGATGATGAGGCCGGCTTGGATCATGATGGCCACCGAGCCAACCATGAGGCCGAACATGCTGACGGCGAAGATGAGGCCGGCGGAGGTGATGACGGCGCCGGTGTTGGCGACGGTGCGCAGCACGCCGACGCGGATGTTGCTTCCGGATTCTTCGCGTAGTCGGGAGACGAGCAGCATGTTGTAGTCGGCTCCGACGGCGACGAGGATAATGAATGCCAACAGTGGTACGGGCCAGGCGATTTCCTGCCCAAAGATCCATTGGAATACCAGGACGCCGAATCCGATCGAGGCGAGGTAGTTGAGCAGGACGGTGCCGAGAAGATAGATCGGTGCCAGTAGTGCGCGCAGCAGCAGCACCAGGATGATGCCGACAATGACGGTGGTGGCGAGGGCCAGTTGGGCGAAGTCTGCCCACAGGAGCCGTTGGATGTCGGAATTGACGGCTGGGAAGCCGGCGACAGAGACGGTGGCGTCAGAAAGCGAGGTGTTGGGCCGTGCGGTGTTGGCGGTGTTGGTGATGCGGTTGGCGAGGTCCATGGCTTCGACGCTGTAGGGGTCGTGGCTGGTTTCGATCATGAACCGTGCTGTTTTGCCGTCGGGTGAGAGGAATTGCTTGGCGACGTCGGTGAATTGGCGGTTCTCGAAGGCGTTGGCGGGCAGGTAGAAACCGCTTGATGAGTCGGAGTCCTGGGCCGCGCGTGCGGAGTTTTGTAGCTGGGTGGCGATCTGGCTCATCCCGGAGAGCATGTCGATGTTGCTGTCGGCCAGGGTGCGCACACCGGTGGCCAACGCTTGGGCGCCGGAGGCGAGTTGGCCGATCCCGTCTTGTAGGCGGCGCAGGTTGCCAGCCAGGTCAGCGGGGTTTCCGAGGGCCCCGAAGGCCTTGTCGAGCGAGGTGACGGCGTTCTGGACGTTGGTGAGTGTTCCGGCGACGGTGGCATTGCTGGCGGGGTCATAGCGGTCGCCGAGGTCGGCGATCTGGTTGAAGAATCCGCTGTTGCGCAGTGTGATCAGGATCTGTACTTGGTCGCGGATCTGGGCGCATTGGGGTGTGGTGGCACACCACGGCGAGGTGTTGAGGGCACCCACGAGCGGCTCCAAAGTGGTGATCGCGTGTTGTGCCTGGTCGGCCAGGGGGCGTAGTCCTGGGCCGGATTGGATGGCCTGATCGACCGCAGGGGCGGTCGCTGACAGTTGTTGCAGCAGTGGTCGGAACTGGTTGACCTGAGTGCCAGCGGATTGGGCTTGAGTGAGGATTCCCGCCAGGGGGGCTAGGGCGGTGCGCACGGTGGTGTCGAGTTGGGCCAGTCCGCCGGCGAGTTGATCGGCGCCGTCGGTGAGTTTCGTGAGGTCGTCTCGGCGGGCGTTGCCGTCGGCGACTGCGCCGGCCATCTTGTCTCCAATTTGACCGTTTTGCCAGGCCAGTTGCGCTTGATCGAGGCGTTCCCCGGTGGGGCGGGTGACACCCGAGACTTTGGTGACACCGGGAACCTGGGAGACGCGGGACGCCATTTCGTCGAGGTCGGCCAGTCCCTTGCCGGTGCGCATGTCGGTGGGGCTCTCGACGACGAGGAATTCGGTGATGACGACGTCTTTTCGGAAGTGGCGGTCCAGCAGCTGATAGCCCTGGTTGCTGGCGGTGGTGGCAGGTTGGCCTTTGCGGTCGTCGTAGCTGATTTTGATGGTCACGGCTACCGCGGACAGTGCGAGCAGGGTGACGAGGCTGACGATCAGCAGCGGCACCGGGCGGCGCACCACCGCCACGGCGACACTGTTCCAGTAGCGACGGGTGCGATCGGATTTGGGTTCACCGATGCCACGTTTAGCTGCCAGCGCCAGCACTGGTGGCAGCAGGGTGACTGTGGCCAGGAAACCGAAGAGAACTGCGATGGCGCACGCCGGGCCCAGGGCGGCGAACACACTCAAGCGGGCGAACACCATCGCCAGGAAGGCGAGTGCGACAGTGGCTGCTGAGGCCAGGATTACGCGGCCGATGCTGGCGGTGGCGTGGATGATGGCCTGATCCGCCGGCACCTGTGCGCGGCGCTGCTCGTGGTAGCGGCTGATCAGGAACACGGTGTAGTCGGTGCCGGCGCCGAGCAGGATCGCGGTCATGAACGCGACGGTGAATTGGGACACCGGCATACCCATCTCGCCGAGCGCGGACAGTACGCCGCGCCCGACGGCCAGGCTCAGTCCGATGACCAGCAGCGGCAGTAGTGCGGTGAACACCGACCGGTAGACGATCAGCAGGATCAGGGCGATCATGCCGGCGGTGGCGATCGAGATCAACAGCAGATCGTGCTCGGCGGAGGCGATCATGTCACTGAACGTCGCCGGCGGTCCGGTGACGTGCGCGGTGGTGGTGGAGTCGCTGAACACCTCGGCGGTGATGTCACGCACCGCCTTGACTGACTCGGCGGCCGTGGGGTCACCCAGCGTGCCGGTCACTCCGACCGGCAGATACCACGATTTGCCGTCGGCGCTGACGGCTTGGGTTTTCGTGACCGGATCGGCCAGCAGATCCTGCACGAGCAACACGTGCTCACTGTCGGCGCGCAGCCGCTCCAGAAGGCGGTCGTAGCGCTGCTGGGCCGCAGGGGTCAGCCCGGCAGGATCTTCCATGGCCACAATCAGCACGGTTTTCGACCCTTGCTCGCCGAAGGCCGTGCTCATCCGCTCCACCGTCTGCAGGGACGGGGCGTCGCGCGGTATCAGATCCACCGACTGCTGCCGAACCACCGTCTCCAACTGGGGGAACAGCAGCGCCAGGATGATGGCGGCGCCGATCCACACCCCGATGGTTAGTGCTTTGTGCCGCACTGTGAATCGGCCCAGCGCCGCCAGCCGGGCGCTGTACTCGCGGCTGTGTGGGGGATCGGCGGAAGGGCTGTCACGCCGGCGAGTTGGGGCGGCAGGTGCTGTCGAGGAGCCTGTCGTGCGGTCGGTCACCGAACCTCCCCTGGTCGACGATACTATCAGTATCGCTACGCTACAGCATGTAGCGAAGTGGTTCGCAGTTGGTCGGCGCCAGCTGGAGCGGGCCTATCGTCGGTTCACGATGTTGGCGTCGTCGTCGTCGGGGATGTCGTGCCGGACCACACGGACTCGCCCCTGAGGTAGGCAAGCCATGTATCCATGTCGCTTTCCGTACAGCTCCCATGCGGTGACCTGCTCGTCGGGATCGACGTCGATGCGGTGCCCACGGGAGAAGGCCAGATGCAGACCTCCGTCGTCACCAGACCAGGCCTGGGTGCACACAGCGCCGGCCAGATTGAGCAGCGGGCGCTCATGCACCGAGATCCGCAAGGGGTTGATGAGTACCGCCTCGGTGGGAAAGCGGCCGGCCGCAGGCAGGGTGAGCAGCAAGGGGCGCGAGATCACGACCTCGTTGTAGTCGTCAAGGTCCAACACCAAGCCGTCGCGCACAGAGACACGTTGCACGACACAGTCTTCAATCCATTGGGTGTACATGGCCTTCTCCTTCGACGCATCGTTGAGCCGTACCTGAAGAGTACGACAGGTATCGCTGCGATACCAGAAGTAGCGTTACGGTGCGGTTGTGCTCGGGGCCGCCCTGTCGATGACTCTGCGGGTGGCCCGGTCGATACGGTCGCGGGTATCGGCTGCCGACACGCGCCCACTGATGAAGGCAACGAGGTTGGCCAGCCAGATGTCGGAGATAACGCCGGCGACACACAGATCTGCCGGTGTCGGCTCGCCACCTCCGAGGGTGCGGGCCAGCAGGATTTCGATCGTTGCGGCGGCGCGGTCGAGCTCCGCAGCGGCGCGGGTGTCGGCAACGGCGAAGGCCCGGGTCATGGCGTCGGTCAGCAGCGGGTCGCGCTGCCACCGGTCGTGTAGGTGGGCGGTCAGTCGATCCAATCGCTGTTGCGGTGTGCCGGCACCGCTTGACCAGTCGCCGGAGACGTCGAGGCGCTGAAATTCTCGGGTCAGCGCTGCCACCAGCAGGTGGGTTTTGGCGGGGTAATAGCGGTATAGAGTGCCCACGGCGATACCGACTCGCTCGGCGACTGTCCGCATGTGGACCGCGTCGTAACCGCCCGTGGCAGCAACAGCCAGCGCGGCATCCATGATCGCTTCGCGGCGACGCGCTGAGGCACGCGAACGCGGCACCTCAGCTGCGTGGACCTGGTCGGCAGCTGAACTGCCCTGATTCTGTGCGGGATTGCTGCTCACGCGAGTGCTGGCGACACTCATGGCGTTTGGCCGTTGACGCCGCTGCGGCGCGAGAGCTGCTCGAAGATCTCACCGAAACCGCTGACGTCGCCGTGAGCGGCGAAATGCGCGGTGTCGACCACAACGAACACTGCGCTCGCAGTGAACCGGGTGACCCCCTCACAGGTCCCGGTCGCCGCAATATGCAGCGCCCGCCCCTCACGGGCGCTGATGTGCGCGGTGATCCGGTGGGGCTGGTGCAACGGCACTGGCTGCAAATACTCCACCGTCAGCGTGCGCGTCACCGCCGGCGTACCGGCGATCCACAACGTGAAGCCCAGCACGTCATCGCAGGCGGCGGCCACCGCCCCACCATGCGCCAAGCCTGGGGCTCCAATGTGACGCTCGTCGAACGTAACATCGGCATACACCGAATCCGCACTGCGGTGGACCTCCAAATGCAGGCCGTGCGGGTTGGCCGGGCCGCACCCCATGCACGTCGGGGTGTGCGAAGGTAGCCGTTCGGACGGTACTGCAGTTTCTGGCACGAGGACACTCCCGGTACATCTAGTTTCGCTGCGATACTCTTGGTACCACAACTGCTAGACTGTCGTGCGCGACATCGCCTGAAATCGACCGCCGAGGTGACCCCGTGAGCGACAGCAGTCAGCCATCCCTGCACGATGACGACGACATCGACCCGCGGCGGATACGGTCACGCAACCGGTTATTGGACGCTGCCGCAACACTTCTGAGCACCGGAGGCGTCGAGGCCGTCACCATCGATGCCGTCACCAAAGCATCCAAGGTTGCCCGCACCACCCTCTATCGGCATTTTCAGAGCTCGTCGCATCTGCTTGCCGCCACGTTCGAGCGGCTACTGCCGCAGGTGACCACACCGGCACCCACCAGCGGTTCCCTGCGTGATCAACTGATTGAGCTGCTCAGCCGCCAAGCCGCCCTGTTCAACGACGCCCCGCTGCACGTCACCACCCTGGCATGGCTCTCACTCGGGCCGACCGGCGCCAAAGACGAGACCGACGATCGCCACGCATCCGGGGCTCTGCGGGCCCGAGTCGTCGACCAGTACCGACAACCGTTCGACGCGCTACTCAACGGCGATAAAGCTCGAGCCGAACTCGACGACTTCGACCTTGAATTGGCGCTGTGCCAACTCGTCGGCCCGCTGGCCTTCGCACGCATGACCGGGATTCGCACCGTAACCCACAAGGACTGCGCGAACATCGTCGACGATTTCCTCGCCGCCCACCGCAAAATCGTGGAAGACGGCGGCGACCGGGTGAAGCCCAGGAGCACGCGGCGGTCGGACGGGGCGCGCCGTCCGTCTAGACAGATAGTCACCTGATACCGGCACGGGGCGGCTCTGTCGGCAACCGCAGCGACCCTGAATGCACACGGCGGAGCTGTTTAACCCAACTCCGATCGCAGGCAAGAAGTACGTTCGACAACGGAACGGTTTGATCCCTGAATAGTTGCCGGGACGTCAACCATATCGGCGGAGGATCCGCCCGTAGACAGCCCGGGACGTCCCCGCCGCAAGCCGTCTTGACCGAGAAATAGGGCGCCGGGTTCACCAGCGCCGGTGCGCCGACTTCGTGTGGCAGGTTGCGCCATTGACGTGCCCGCAGAGGGATTCCGACTGCCCGACGACTCTCGATGCCCATAGTGGGCCACGGTGTGCGAATCTCGGTGCCGAACCACGGCGTCTAGCTACAGCGGGTTCGAGCGGTACATGCATTCACGCCGGCCACCTCGGCCGCGTGCGCCGGAGAACGAATTTCGTCCGTCGAAAATCAGCGGATCACCGCCCAGAATGCAAGAGGTGTGTGGGTCGTGCCTTTGAACAGCGAGTTCGGACCGGGGGCGGCCGAAGGTCGCGGTGCGGATGGCAGGAGGAGTAGCTATCGGAGTCAGGCGGGGAAAGCAGCCGTCGGGCTAAAGAGATGCCAGGATTTGTGACGCTTACTGGGGACTGCGCGAGAACAGTTTCGCAATCGCGAAGAGGCCTGCGGGGTGCTCTGTGGGCCCGATGCCCCATCAACTTGGCGCACCCCGTTCGTTGGCGGAGCAGCGGCTGCCTATCGTTGGAGACATGGCGTCACGTCCATCCAACGAGTCCCGACCGGTCGCCGTGCACCCCGCGGCGCCTGACGAGCATCTGCTTGATGCCAAGTACGCCGATTTCGCCGCCACGTTCAACGCTGACGTCGCCGACGCAGAAAGGCACGCGGCGCGCGACAACTACACCGGCCGCAGAGAAGGCGCGCCAAGCGTCGACGACTGAGAGTCCAACGGCTCGTTGCTGATGGTGACTCTGAGGGTCTACACGGCGTTGCGGCGTTCGTGAAGCTGGATATCGAGAAAGGCATCCGCGATACGCGCGAATGTGGCTGCGGTGGTGGACGATAACTCGCGGCCTGTTCTACGTTTGCGTCCATGAGCGGAAGCGACAAGTTGCGGGCGCGCCAGCGTGCGCGAGAAGCGCAGCGCAGGGCGAACGAGAAGCGCGCAAGCGATGCACGCGCAAACGTAGACGATGCCGCCTCGATTCGTGTGCTGCTGCAGCGAGTGGGAGCCGTTGATGCTTGGGAGAGTGTGCGACTCGATCAAGTGACTGAGAACGTCCGCAGGGATGCGGCATGCAAGCGCATGAGCCACTTCGTCAACCTGCAAACCGTTATCGGGCGGATGAGGGACCGCGGTCAAACTATTGCATCGATCGCCGATCTCGCTGAAGTCGGTGCTCGCGACCTTCAGAATGTGCTCCGCAGAGCGCGTGCCGGTGACGGCGGTGCGCAGCGTGTAACCAAGTCCCGTAATGCCGGCGGCCTGGGCGCGAACGGCGCAACATTGCGAAGCCACAGCGCAGTTGATGTTGATCATCGGTCGATGGGAGCAGATAGCGACTCGACGTTCGATCCAACTCGGTGCGTCCGTTGCGATGCCGTCATGCTGGATCCTGAAGTCACGTCTCGGAGGGGGCGTCCGCGCCGTTATTGCTCTGACACGTGCCGCAGAGACGCCTCAGCAGCACGCACAGCCGCCCAGCGCCATGGAGAACCTATTCGCGTCGTCGAGGTTCCTCGTGCTGCTGGCGGCAGTGAACTGCGGACACAGCACGATGGCGCCACTGCTTCGGAGATTCGTTCCGTCTGCGAAGCGGTCGAACTGGCTCTCCACAACGCCGACGCCATGAAGATCTTGTTGTCGAGTGTCGCTGAACGGGCGCGGCGTAAAGAATTGGACCGCAGCACCTTCGAGGTCGCTCGCGAACTCGCCAGAGCGGTCTATCCGAATCGAAATTAATGTGCCCTGACTTTTGCTGTCCGTCAGGTGGCACGCACTCGGTGTCCGCGTGCATTCGATTCATAGTGGCCGCCCACGAGGAGCCCGACGCGAAAAGGCGGCATCGATTCCGTCGTGACTGGATCCGCACATCTAGAAGAGCGCGGCCGGAAACAAGCATTCCGGACATGACGCCGCGACCAATGTATTGTTTGCTCAAAGCTGCAGATCAGCGCTATGAACTGCAAATATGTCGCGTACGGATATGTGCTCAGCTGTGGCGAAATGTTATTGGAAAGCGGTACGTTATGCCCCATGGAACGTCTCGATCTGCAGCCGGCCACCGCCTGGGGTGAAATCGCAGCCGCTGGCGTGGCGGGTGCAGACGCCTCGGTTGTCGAACCTGCCGGTCCGGTCGCCACAGGCAGGCTGTCCATCATCGACGCCGCAGCTGGCCTCGCAGACTTCACTTCTGTCGCTGCCCAGCGGGGTCATGCGGCGGGGCTGCTCCTGCGGGTTGAAGCATTGAGCGCCACAGCGGCCGCAGCGGTTAATTCCCTTGTCGTCATTGATAAATCCAACGCCGCACAACTTCGCGCCGTGGTGGAGTGATTTGTGAGCAGGGCGGCATTTCCGTTCGCGGTTGTTGGCGCTGCCGCTGCAATCGTGTCGCTCGCCGTCAGTCTCACTACCTCCATGCGTGGGCAGGCTGAACACTCGCCGACGCCGGCGACCTCAGCTACGTCTGTTGTTGAGTCAGCGGAGAAGCAGGGTGCAGCACTTGAGGCGTGTGCCGGCCTCGGGAATTTCAAGAGCGGTGTTGGGATTGCGCGTGGCGCGTTTATCGATCGAGTCGACCGGGCCAATGACTGGGAGTCATCGCAAAGCCTCGGTGTACAGGGCTATTACTTCAGCGCGGTGGGTGCAGAGTTGAACTATCTGGAAACTCGGCTGGGTCCAGAGGTACCACGAGAGATAATTGATGCGCTCGTTGACGTTCGGCAGTCGATTGTCGCTGTCGTCGATGCTGACTTGCGGCGCGAACCCGCTTCGATTTCGAACGACATGATCGATCGGTATTCGAGTGCACTCCAGGCCGCTGAAACTGTCTGCGAAGCAGCGGGAGCCGGCTGATGGCCGCTTCGCTACCTGCTCGCACCTATTCACGCTTTATCGTGGCGCCTGACGTATGGCCGACCACGCGCGAAGAATCTGAAGGCAGGGCTGCGGCTCAACGTCATCTGGCGACTGCGACCGCGGCCGCAGTAGATGCTCACCGGGTCGCCTTGCACGGATTGCAGGCTGCCGGTGTGGCGCAGTCAAGTGGTTTCGAAGCAATGCACGCTGCCTACAGACGTATTCAAGTCCGGGCCGACGACAAGGCTGAGGCGGACGGTGCCGCGGCTGATCTGATGCAGAGTGTTGCCGCGATCCAGATGAGTGCTGAGCTGATGATCGACACGATCGATGCTGAGGCACATCAGCAACTTGTCCATGTGCCGAGCAGAAGTCCCATCGCGATCGGCATCATCACCGGTGCTGCTGCGCGGACACGAGCGACCGCTGTCGGTGCGGCCGATGAGATTCGCGCTCTTACCGTGCAATTCGGGCAGAGATTTGCGCCATTGCCGGAGGGGCCGCCGAGTGGCGATCCGGTCGGTGCTGGCGATGACGATCGGTCGACCGATAAGCGATCCGACGAATCGCCCGAGCGTCCGCCCGACGCAGTAGTAGAGACCGGCGGTACGCAGACTCGTCATTCGGCGCCAGACCCGCCTGATGCCAACCTGTCGTCTGGCAACAATGCGCCGAGAGTCAGCACCGGGCCTACCCCTGGTTCTTCCTCGGTGTCATCGCAACTCTCGGCGCAGGGCACCGGTCCCGCGTACGGCGCCGCTGTGGCAGATATCGGAAGCAGTGGGGCCTGCCTCACCGGTACAGGACCATGGTCATCCGCAGGCTCGATGGCCGCGCTCGGCGGTTCGGCATCGTCGTTATCGGGATCGGGCGCTGGAGGAATGTCGCACGCAGGCTCCGTACGACCATCAGCGTCCGCATCGTCGCCATCTGCCGTCGCGCTGCAGGGGGTCATGCACGCGAGTGCTCCGGCGCCGCTGTCCTCGGTGGCCGGCACCCAGACAACAACCCCTGCTCCTTTCCCAGCCGCTGCGTCGGCGGCAATGCAGGCGCCATCGCCGAGTGGTACATCGCAGCCGCCTATTGCGGCGACCACGGGTGCGGTACCAGTGTCTATTGCTGGGCCGCAGGCCGTGTCTAGCGGTGGTCCCCATTCCCCGGTTGCAGCGTCCTTGCTGCCCCCAGGCCCGCTGGGTCCGCCGCCGTCGGCTTCGGCCGCCATTGCGCCGGCGACGGGTGCTGGTCCGTCGGTTGGCGGTGCTCATGCGTCAATGACCCCTGCCACCGCATCCATCGCAGCAGCAGCACTGACAACTCCGGCCGCGACGCTGCCGTCGCGGGTAGCGGCCGCCGCAGCCCGCGACTTGGAACGGCAGCGCAACGAGTCGAGCGATCTACAAATGGTCAAGCGGTTGGCATGGGAACTGCTGTACGCCACCGAGACTTGTCGTTCTTTCGCGCTCTGGGCGGTTGGCTTGATGTATTCAGCAACCGGGGATCGGCTTATTGTTGCGCTGACCCACCACGGTGCAGGCTACGTACCAGCGGGGGTCGAGATCCGTCGAGGCGTGCGGATGCTTTGGTCCGACCAAGCTATTGGTGAGGGCTTTCGTAGCCGGTGGACCGGGAATCTCGATCCGGCAGCAACGCTGGCGGCCTACGCGGAACTCAAGGCCGCGGAGCCGGCTGGCTGGCGCTTGGCCGCTGCAGCGACCACCTGGTCGGAGGTAGCGGCGCTGATGACTGCCGCGCAGCGCTGGGGCACTGAATGGGCCACCTGCTCCGGCATGTCCATGCCCGCCTCGATCGAAAAGCTGGCCGCCATCTCTGACGAGGATGCTCCGCACCGACTGGAGCGAGAGTTCCCCGAACTTTTCGAGCGTGTAGCCCAACTTCGTGCTAGAGGGCTCACCCATCGGGCAGCCAGACTGATCACCGAAGCGATCGTTTCCGACGCGCGCCTCGCGATCGTCACCGCTGATGCCCCTCGGATTCCGTCGAACTTCGATTCGGTATGGCCGGTGGCGGCTGACGGCAGGATAGATGCCGCGGACCGTGCCCAGTTTGCCGAAGCGGTTCAGCAGCAATGGTTCAGCATTGGAATGGTGCAGCCGGGTTGGGACGACGAACCCACTGAGAGCGCCTGCACAGAGTACCGGGCGCAATGGCTCATTTGCCGGGCGCTTGAGGTGGTCCTGGGGTGGATTGCTGACGGCAACAGCGGGGCAGTGCCGGCGGATCTGCCGATGGAAGACATGATCTACGCCGCAGCACATGCTTACCTTGACGGTCGCGGAACCGGTTGGATCACTGATCTTTTCGACGCCGCAGGAGCGTGATTTCGGAGAATGGATTCCGTTTCTCATGGTGTAGATGGTGAAGCTTGGCGGGCCGAGCTGGAGCGGCTGCATGCGCATCTGGTGAACGTCGTCGATCAGGCGTCTGCATGGGCCCGCGAGTTTCACGTTCGGACTGGGGATGATTTGTGGGGAAACGACTCCTTGCCTGTCGGCTGCCAGGTGAATGGGACCACTTCAGAGCTGGTTTTGCCATGAGCATGGGACCACCTGTTTGCCATTGATGGGACCACCTGGCTGTCTGGTTTGCCATTGATGGGACCACCTCGGCGTGGCGTGGGTTCTTCCGGTTGTTGGGCCGCTGTATTGGCCTGATGAGCTACCGGGAGGTATCGGTGATCGAGATCGTGGAAATGCTGCGGCTGTGGCTGCAGGGGTTGGGGTTGCGGGAGGTGGCCCGGCTCTCGGGCACCGACCGCAAAACGGTGCGACGCTACGTCGACCGAGCCCGTGCCAGCGGGCTGGACCGTGACGGCGGGCCGGATCAGCTCACTGATGAGTTGATCGGCGCGGTGATTGCCGGGGTGCGTCCGCACCGGCCGGCCGGCAAGAGCTTGGCGTGGGAGACGATCGCTGCAGAGCATGAGCAGATTAAGGCCTGGCTCAAAGACGGGTTGACGCTGACCAAGATCCACACCCTGTTGGGGCGCCGCGGTGTGGTGGTGTCGTATCGGACGCTGAACCGTTACGCCACAACCGAGTTGGATTTCGGGCGGCGTCAAGCCACGGTGCCGGTGGCCGATTGCGAACCGGGTGCGGAGGTGCAGGTCGACTTTGGGCGCCTCGGGATGCTCACCGAGGCCGCCGACGGTCGGCGCCGAGTCGTGCAGGGGTTGATCTTTACCGCGGTGTATTCGCGGCACATGTTCGTCTGGCCCACCTACCGCCAGACCCTGGGTGATGTGATCGCTGGGTTCGAAGCGGCGTGGGTGTTCTTCGGTGGGGTGTTCGCGGTGCTGATCCCGGACAACATGAAAGCCATCGTCACCACCGCGCATGCGACCGAGCCCCGGCTTAACGATGCCTTCCGTGAGTATGCGCAGTCGCGTGGGTTCGCCGTCGACCCGGCGCGGGTCCGCAGCCCGCGCGATAAGCCGCGGGTGGAACGCATGGTGTCCTACGTGCGGTCGAATTTCTATGCCGGAGAAGCATTCCGGGATCTCACTGACTGCCGCAACCGCGCCGAACAGTGGTGCCGCGATACCGCGGGGATGCGCATCCATGGCACCACGCGCCTGCGCCCCGCAGAGGTGTTCGCCGTCGACGAGCTGCCCGCACTGGGGCCCGTGCCTGAGACGGTGTTCGACGTTCCAGTCTGGACGCACCCGAAGGTGGCTCCCGACCGCCACGTGCAGGTGGCCAAGGCCCTTTACAGCGTGCCCGGGGAGCTGGTCGGCAAGCGCATCGAGGCCCGCGCTGATGCGCACTCGGTCAAGCTGTACTGGCGTGGTGAGCTGATCAAGGTGCATCCGGTGATGGCCCCGGGCCGCCGGTACACTGATCCGGCCGACCTTCCCTCGGAGGTGTCGGTCTATGCCATGCGGGATCTCAATGCCCTGCAGCGCAAGGCTGCCGCGCACGGCACCCATGTGGGTGTCTACGCCGCCGCTGTGTTGGAGCATCCGCTGCCGTGGACCAAGATGCGTCAGGTCTACCGGCTGCTGGGGCTGGTCCGCCGTCACGGCGCCGACGCCGTGGATGACGCGTGCCGCCGGGCCCTGGACGCCGAGGTCATCGACGTCGGGCTCATCGAGCGGATCCTGGCCCGCGGCGGCGGTGAACAACTGCCACTGATGCCCACACCACCGGCGCAGGCGTCGCGGTTCGTCCGTGACGGCGCGGATTTCGCGGTGCGGAGACCCTCATGAGCCCCGCCCGTCCCGATGCCGCACCGGCGGTCAAGCCCATCGAGGTCTCCGCTGACCTCAAAGCCCTGATGCGTCGCCTCAAGCTCGGGCAGTTGCTCGACACGCTGCCCGAACGGCTGGCGTTGGCCCGCACCAACCGCCTACCCCATCACGACTTCCTGGAGTTGTTGTTCGCCGACGAGGTCACCCGTCGTGACCGCGAATCCGCGGCCCGTCGCGCCAAGGCCGCCCACCTGGACCCGGCGATGCAGCTGCAGGCCTGGGACGACTCCGCTGCGGTGGCGTTCGATCAACAGTTGTGGGCCGAGCTGACCTCACTGCGGTTTCTCGCCGATGCCTACAACGTGCTCGTCATGGGACCGGTCGGAGTGGGAAAGACGTTCCTGGCCAACGCTTTAGGTCACATCGCGGTACGCAAACATCACAGCGTGCACACCGAACGGGCCGACAAACTGTTCAAACGCCTACGCGGGGCACGACTGGATGGCAGCTACGAAGACGAGATGCGCAAACTGCACCGCGTCGACCTACTGATCATCGACGACCTGGCGCTGCACCGCCTGGAGGCCACCGAGACCACCGACTTCTACGAGATCATCGTCGAACGCCACCGCGCCGCCTCGACCGTCATCACGAGCAACCGCGAACCACCCGAGATCCTGACCATGATGGCCGACCCGCTGCTGGCCCAATCGGCGATGGACCGACTGCAATCAGCAGCCTACGAACTCGTCGTCGAAGGCGAGTCCTACCGGCAACGCCAGAAACCAGGGACACGAAAGCCGGCCCCTCCGACTTCGTCGGATTGACCGGCAACCACCCCTTCGGCCACTATCAACGCACGGCCTGAAACCGGAACAACCCGGTCCCATGCTCATGGCAAACCAGAGGTCCCATCACCCTGGCAGGCGACACTTGCCGGTCAGCTATCCATTGATTAACTACGCGAACAGGCTGGAGCGGATCAGCTCGAAGCTAAAGATCATCTGTGCAAACGCTTCGCTACAGTCTCCGTCATCGACCTGGGATCGCACGACCCTGTATTCGCCCTCAGCTCCATCGTTACCTTCGTGTGGCCCAAATCGGCGATGGGCCGACTACTCGGAAGGTGGCCGATACGTGCTGCTGCTTCAGCCCACTTCGCCGCACGGCCACATAGTTACCGCTCGCGAACAGTGGAGCGTTGCCCTTCGCCTTGCGAATCCAAGCATCATCGAGCGCGAATTCGGTGTACCGCAGCTGGTTGCATACAGTTGGTTCTCTCGATCAGAGTTCGACAAAGCATATTGGTTGGTGTACAGAGCGTTTCGTGACAGCGTGGCGGCCACGTTCGGTCGTGCGTGGGCAACCGGATCATCCGAGGATAGATCCCGTTCGACGGCAGTTCTGGTGAGTTGGATGAAAGCACTGACCGACTTCGGGTGCTCAGTGGAGGATTGTAAATCCGTGCTTCGTGACATCGAGGTGGTAGATCCGAACTCAGTCGCGGATTGCAGAGCAGCCCAGAAAGTTTGGTGCCCTGTCATGCCTTGACCGACTCACCGGCAGCTACGGGGCACCCGCGCGAATGCAACTTGCGGGCAGTCCGTCGGGCCTCGCAGTGCTGGACTGCCACATCGGATATCGCGCATGGTGTCAGAATGTGCGTGGCTGAAGGCCGAATCCCAAACACGACAAGCTGGTAATCGCCCAGCAGCCCTTTCGCGACTGAACCGGATATGACCTCGAAGTCTTGGAGCAAGATGATGAAGATCATTGCGGTGCCTGATCTCCTGCGCGACTTCGACGAGGTGCTGTCGAGCGTTGAGAGAGGAGAACCATTCGAGATCCGCGCGGCTGACGGTCATGCGATCGCTCTCCTGCTGCCGATTCAGGACGAAGCTCAGGACCCAACCGACCGATCTCGGCGAGCTGCCACGCGTCGGCTCTCCGCCGGTGTCGAAGCATTGTCAGATCAGATGAGGCGGGACGCGACGAAGCATCTTGGCACCTGACCCCCTGTGAGCGCCGTAGGTCACGACGCTTCCGCCGTGACACCATCGCCTGCTGTAGTGCCGGCTTCCGGCGCTTTCTGGAAATTGCCGGTGGCATTCGCATTTCCGCCGATCTGCGTCAGCGCGGCACGCGAGGATTGCGAGGTTCGATGAGCCACAAGATCTTTGTACGGCGGATAGATGGTCCACTGCAGAACGTTCCTGTGGTTGCGTGCACCATCGTCTTCGACCACCCATCCGAGGGTGCGAAGCGCCGGGGCATGCCTCCGCAGTAACCCTGAAACGTCGCGACCGTTCTTCGGCCAATCCCTTGGCCGTCGCCAGTTGTCGTCGACCGGCGTGAGTAGCGTCAGCAAATCGCCGCCGGATTGACCAACGAGAGGTTCTCGAGTGCGCGAGCGAAGCTGTTCCATGAACGGGTCAGATGACAAGCTGTCCGCTGACAAATGATTGGCGCGCGACGTGTAGCGTCGTACGCCATCAGTCGACAAGATCTCGTCCACAGCCGCCAGCGTGCGACAAAAGTCCGCCATCCTGGGCGGGTCTTCAACTGAGATGGTCTCCAACAGATAGTGAACGGTGGCAGCCAAATTGAGTAGTCCGCCGAAGATACCTGGTAGAGCGGCTTCCCACCGCTGTCGCATCTCGGCCTCTGACTGTCGCATGCTGCGATCGATGCGTCGCAGCTCCACAATCGCTAGTCGCTCTGCCAGATCAGGTCTGATCGCACCAACGTCGATTCCGTTTATGATCACGCATCGGCGGAACTTGATCACCGCGAGATCGGCATCTGTATATAGAGACCGTTTCACCGTGGCGTCGCCTGTCGCAGCGCGACATAACGAGTCCGACAGCCACGGCGGGATGCCCGATAAGTTGTCCAGAGCAACAACCCACGATCCAGACGCGGCAGTCGCCCACGAATCCGCGTCGCGTGGCGCTTGGCGAAACGGGGCGGGTGAGGGGTCGATGAGTTCGACCAGGTTCCGCGTCGTTGTGGTTTTCGCGCTACCTTGCTCGGCGAAGAGGGCCAGTACCGGATGCGGAACGTCGCACTGAACCAAAGCAGCTACCAGAAATGCGAGAAGAACCGGGCGATCCTCAACGGCGACATTGACGAACTCCCAAAGCCTCGTCACGTCCCCGTCTGAGTGCGGTGCCGTCATCGCCCCCGTCAGCTTCTTGTTGCGGAGAAACCTCACCGGCGCAGCGGAAGCTATCGACCACCTTCCATCGCGGATTTTGATCACATGGCCGTCTGGATCTCCGGTGTCGATGTAGCTCGTTCCGTTGTGGTCGGCGACGCGTAGGTACAACTTCTCAGGTGCCTGCGTGGCTGCCAGGCCTTCCAAGATCAGCGTGGCGTCGGTAAGTGCTTGGCCGCCGGCGACCGCGCCGGTTTCGGTGAAGTAGCGTGCCGCGAGATCGGCCCGTAGGCCAGCGCGGCCGCCACGCAGGAGCATCGCGAGGTGCGGTCGATTGCGTTCGGCGCCAAATGGCTCGCCATCCTCGGACACGCCGAGAAGGTAGCGTTCCCGGGCCATGTCGACTAAGCGTGCCGCTACTGACTTCTTGTCTGATTCACCTCTGCCGCTCATGGGTTTTCCTGCCCATGGTGCTGTTGTGTACGGGCATACCGCGCTATCCTCATGTGGAATCTCCGTGCTGAGTAATCGGGTGGTTCGAACGAAAGACCTCGGCTAGTCCCCGAGGTCTTTTTCGTGGGTGGACGTCATGCGGCGTCGCCGCCGCCGCGGCGGGTTGCACTCTCCCGCTGCGAGATCCAGCGCAGAACTTCGTCCCGCCGATATACGACCCTGCGTCCCAGCGTAAAGCTCGCCGGCCCGATATTGGAGTGCCGCCAGTAGCGCAGCGTGCCGACCGGAACGCCGATCAGCTCCGATACCTGTTTAGCTCCAAGCAGTTCCATCACATTCCTCCTGAATTGCGGTCGGTTCAATCGAACCAACAGTGACACTCCACGACTTGATGAGTCCACCACCATGGGCAACTTCGATCGGAAATTGGTGAAATTCGTTTCTTTTCAGTAGTTGTCGGTTCTCAATGGCACACTCGCTGTTACGGAGGAGGGGACTATGCAGAGACGTAATCGTCGCGCTGGTGTCGAAGATCGTTGGCGGCGGGCAGATGGCAGCCCAACGGCGCGGGCCAACACGGGGCGTCGTTGGCTGGCCCGCTACGTCGACGACCAGGGGCAAGAAAACACCAGGTCCTTCGATCGCAAAGTGGATGCCCAAGCCTGGCTCGATGAGATCACTGCCATGCAGGTGACCGGCGCCTACGTCGCTCCGAAGGCGGGCCGTGTGAGCGTCGGCGAACTGTATGCGAAATGGGTCGGAACGCAGAGCCACCTCAAGAAGACCACCGCGTCGACTCGGAGGTACACCTGGCCGGTGTACGTCGAGCCTCGTTGGTCTGCGGTGGCTGTCGCCGACGTGCAGACGACGGACGTGCGTGCCTGGGTCCAGTCAATGACGTCCTCGGGTGCTGGTGCCGCCACAGTTGAGAATGCCGTCGGCATCTTGCGTCAGATTCTGGAGATGGCAGTCGAGGACCGACGGATCGCGCGCAATCCGTGCACGGGGATCAAGCTTCCCCGCCGCAAGCGGCGACCACGCGGCTACCTGACGCACCGCCAGGTGGAGCAGCTCGCTGTTGAAGTCGGGACGGATGCGACGGTCGTGCGCTTCTTGGCCTACACCGGTCTGCGCTGGGGAGAAATGGCGGCGCTGCGCGTCGGTGACGCGAAGATGCTTCGACGTCGCGTCCACGTGCGGGAATCCGTGACGGAGGTCGAAGGGCAACTGGAGTGGTCGTCACCCAAGTCCTACGAGCAGCGGATGGTGCCTTTCCCCGCGTTTCTTGCTGACGAACTGGCCGTCCTGATGATTGGGAAGAAGCCCGATGACCTCATCTTCGCCGCGCCCGAAGGCGGAGTTCTGAGAGTGTCGAACTGGCGCCGCCGAGTCTTCAACAAAGCGGTCAAGCGGCTCCTCGAGAAGGATGCGACCTTCCCAGTCGTAACTCCGCACGATCTCCGTCACACCGCCGCATCCCTGGCCATCAGTGCCGGCGCCAATGTCAAAGCCGTGCAGACCATGCTGGGGCACGCCTCGGCGGTGCTGACCCTGGACACTTACGCCGACCTGTTCCCGGACGATCTGGAGATGGTTTCCGCGGCTTTGGACGATGCGCGAACCAAGTCCCTGAAAGCTGCTGCGGACCAACTGCGGACTGGAACGAAAGAAGGCCCCGAACTGGAGAACCAGTCAGGGCCTTCTACCTGCGATCACGCGAGTCGGGGTGGCGGGATTCGAACCCACGACCTCTTCGTCCCGAACGAAGCGCGCTACCAAGCTGCGCCACACCCCGCGTGAAGCGTTGAAAGGGTATCGCACCGGTGCCTCGGAAAGCCAAACGGCTCCCGCGGCAGGATCGCGACACGAGTTCCCGGCGGCGCGGAATGCCGGGGGTTGTCGGTGGCGTTGGTCAGAATGACGGCAGAGCGCCGCACAACTGGTGAATCGAGGCAGACATGACCGGGTTGGGAGCTTCCATCTACCTGGGGTTCTTCGCTCTGGCGGCGATCTGGCTCTTCCTGACCGCCGACGGGCCGCTCTCCGGCGGCCTCGATGATCAGCGCCAGACGCCGGACCGCTCGAAGTCGGCGAGCACATCGGCCGATTCGGACGGATCGATGCCCTGGCTGCTCAGCCACTCGTCGCAGAAGTAGGTGTCGGCGTAGCGGTCGCCGCTGTCGGCGATCAACGTCACCACCGATCCGCTCCGTCCCTGCGCCTTCATCTCCGCGAGCAGCCCGAAGGCACCCCACAGATTCGTTCCGGTCGACGGGCCGACCCGCCGGCCCAGCACCCGGCTCGCATGCCGGGCGGCCGCCACCGATGCCCCGTCGAGGACGGCGACCATGCGGTCCACCACCTCGGGCAGAAACGACGGTTCCACCCGCGGACGGCCGATCCCCTCGATCCGCGACGACGCGCCGGTGACGATGGTCGGATCCTGCTGGGCGTAGGCGGGGAAGAACGCCGAGTTCTCCGGATCGACCACGCACAGTCTGGTGGCGTATCGCCGGTAGCGGATGTAGCGGCCGATGGTCGCGCTCGTCCCGCCGGTGCCCGCACCCACGACGATCCACTCCGGGATCGGATGCTGCTCGGCGGCCATCTGGTGATAGATCGATTCGGCGATGTTGTTGTTGCCGCGCCAGTCGGTGGCCCGTTCGGCGTTGGTGAACTGATCGAGATAGTGCCCGCCGGTCTCCTGGGCCAGGCGTTCGGCCTCGGCGTACACCTGCGATGATTCATCGACGAAATGGCAACGGCCACCCTGTGATTCGATCAGCGCGACCTTGCTGGCGCTGGTCGACGACGTCATCACCGCGATGAACGGCAGCCCGAGCAGCGCCGCGAAATACGCCTCGGACACCGCGGTCGACCCGCTGGAGGCCTCGATGACCGTCGTGCCCTCGCAGATCCACCCGTTGCACAACCCGTAGAGGAACAGCGAGCGCGCCAACCGGTGCTTGAGGCTGCCGGTGATGTGGGTCGACTCGTCCTTGAGGTACAGCGCGACATCGCAGTCCTCACCCCAGGCGGACGGCAGCGGATAGCGCAGCAGGTGGGTGTCGGCGCTGCGCCGGGCATCGGCCTCGATCAGGCGCACGGCGTTGTCGACCCACGCGCGGGGCTGACTGTGAGTGGCGATCGAGGACCGCCCCGTCACCGCCCCGTCACCGTGCCGAGACGGTCGACGGCGACTGTCCAGCCTGCACGTCGGCGTCCCGGCCGCCGGTCGGCGCGGCGACCAGCGTCAGCAGTGTGGCCTCCGGGCGGCAGCAGAACCGCACCGGCGCGAACGGCGACGTGCCGATGCCGGCCGACACGTGCAGGGCCATATCGGCACCCCACCGCGACGCGCCCTTGGCGCGCGACCGGTCGAGCTCGCAGTTGGTCACGAGGGCGCCGTAGAACGGCAGGCACAACTGTCCGCCGTGGGTGTGGCCCGCCATCACCAACTGATAGCCGTCGGCGGCGAACCGGTCGAGCACCCGCGGTTCCGGTGAGTGGGTGAGACCCAGCGACAGGTTGGCCGTCGGGGTGGCCGCCCCGGCGATCGCGTCGTAGCGGTCGCGCTTGAGGTGCGGATCGTCGACACCGGCCAGCGCGATGCGCAGCCCCGCGACGTCGAGTTCGCGGCGCGTGTGGGTCATGTCCAGCCAGCCACGCTCGGTGAACGCCGCGCGCAGGTCCTGCCACGGCAGCGGGTGCCCGTGCACGCGGTGGCCGGGGTTGGTGACGTAGTTCAGCGGGTTCTTCAACCGCGGCGCGAAGTAGTCGTTACTGCCGAAGACGAACACGCCGGGCACCGACAGCAGCTCCGAGAGCGCCTGCACGACGGCGGGTACCGCCCGGGGATGCGCCAGGTTGTCGCCGGTGTTCACCACGAGATCGGGTTCCAGACGTGCCAGGTCCCGCAGCCAGGCCTGCTTACGTCGCTGGCTGGGCCGCATGTGGAGATCGCTGAGGTGCAGCACGCGCAGCGGGGTCGACCCGGGCGTGAGCACCGGCATCGTCACCTCACGCAGCGTGAACGCGTTGCGCTCGATGAGCGACGCGTACCCGATTCCCGCGGCCAGGGAGCCGGCGGTCACCGCAGCGGTGTTCTTCAGGAGCTTGACCGCCGAAGCGGACGGTCGTGGCGAAGCAGCAGCCATGGCAGCAGCCTACTGCCAGATGGCCGCGCCCACCGCCTCCCACCCGATCACGGTGGCGGCGGTGGCGGCGGAGGTCCGAGCACCGGCACGGTGATCGGCGGTAGACCGGGGATCTCGACGACCGTCTGCCCGATCGGCGGCGGCGGTCCTCCAGGCAGGCCGGGGATGTTCGGCACGCTGTACGTCGGGGGCGGCGGCGCGGGGGCGATGCCGTTGCTGACCTGGATCGTGACGATCGATCCCGGAATGGTCTGTCCGCTCGGGTTGGTGCCGACGACCGTGCCGGCCCGCGAACTGCTGTTCACCGAGCTGGTCCCGTCGGCCACCTGGAACCCGGCGTCCTTGATGCGCTGGCGGGCCGCGTCCACGGTCAGGCCCGACACACTCGGCACCTGCGAACCGGGGCCGCCGTCGACGTAGCGCGGATCGGTCGGCGGCAGCGCCACCGGACCGAAGTTGGTGGCGATCGGTTTCATCGCCGTGAACCAGGTGCGTGCCGGTTCGTTACCGCCGAACAGGTTGCCCGAACCGCACTGGCGCAGCGGGAACGAGCACAGCTCACCCGGCGTGGGCGAATCGTCGTAGATGTAGTTCGCGGCGGCCAACTGGTTGGTGAAGCCGAGGAACGCCGAGGACCGGTTGGACTCCGTCGTCCCGGTCTTACCGGACATCGGCAGATCCCAGCCGACCGAACCGGCCGCCCCGGCGGCGGTGCCCGCGCCGGTGTCGTCCTTGCTCAGCGCGTTGGCCAGCGTGTTCGCCAACCCCTCCGGGACCGCCTGTTCGCACGTCTCGGTGGTCACCGACACCTCTTCGCCCTTGCGGTCGAGGACCTGGGCGATCGGGTTCGGCGGGCACCAGACGCCACCGGAGGCCAGCGTCGCCGCGACGTTCGACAGTTCGAGCCCGTTGACCTCGATCGGGCCGAGCGTGAACGAGCCGATGTTCTGCCGTTTGACGAAGTCGGCCAGGCTCTCGTTGCTCTCCGGGTCGTAGTCGCGGGCGGTGCCAGGCAGCGCGTAGGAGCGCAGGCCCAGCCGAACGGACATGTCCACGGCGCGCGGCACACCCACCTGTGAGATGAGCTTCGCGAACGCGGTGTTCGGGGAGGTGGCCAGCGCATCGGTGACGTTCATCGACCCGCGGTAGCCGCCGGCGTTGCTCACACACCAGGTCGCCGCCGGGCAGCCCGGGCGGTCGCTGCTGCCCAGCCCCTTGGCCTGGAACGACCCCGGCACCTGCAGCTGGGTGTTGATCCCCATGCCCATCTCCATGGCGGCCGCGGTGGTGAAGATCTTGAACACCGACCCGGCGCCGTTGCCCGCAAGCGTGAACGGCTGCGGCTGCATGGTCTCGTAGGCGTCGAGGTTCAGGCCGTAGGTGCGGTTCGACGCCATCGCCAGCACCGGATGGGATTCCTTACCGGGCCGGATCACGCTCATCACGCTCGCGACGCCCGGCGTCGTCGGATCGGCGAAATTGTCGACCGCGGACTTCACCGGGCCCTGGACATCGGGATCCAGCGTCGTCTTGATCAGGTAGCCGCCCTTGGCGACCTGTTCCTTGCTGATGCCGGCGCGGGCCAGGTACTCCAGCGCGTAGTCGCAGAAGAAGGCCCGGTCACCGGCGGCGATGCAACCCCGCGGCAACTCATTGGGGACCGGGAGCACGCCGAGCGGCTCGTTCTTGGCCGCGCGCAGTGCCTCCGCCTCGTTCGGCAGGTTCTCGATCATCGTGTCGAGGACCAGGTTGCGGCGCGCCAGCGCACCATCGGGGTTCGTGTAGGGGTTCAGCGTGCTCGTCGACTGCACCAGCCCGGCCAGCAACGCGGACTGCTGCCAGTTCAGTTCCGAGGCGTTGACGCCGAAGTACGTCTGCGCGGCGTCCTGGATGCCGAACGCGCCGTTACCGAACGACACCAGGTTGAGGTAACGGGTCAGGATCTCGGGTTTGGTGAACGTCTTGTCCAGCGTTAGCGCCATCCGGATCTCACGCAGCTTGCGGGCCGGGGTGGTCTCGATCGCCGCGCGCTTCTCCGAGTCGGTCTGCGCCACCACCAGCAACTGATAGTTCTTGACGTACTGCTGCTCCAGCGTCGACCCGCCGCGGGTGTCGGTGTCACCGCGCAGGTAGCCGGCCAACCCGGTGAGCGTGCCCTGCCAGTCCACGCCGTTGTGTTCGGCGAACCGCTTGTCCTCGATGGACACGATCGCCAACTTCATCGTGTTGGCGATCTGCTCGCTGGGCACCTCGAAACGTCGCTGGGAGTACAGCCACGCGATCGTGTTGCCCTTGGCGTCGACCATCGTCGACACCTGCGGGATCTCACCCTCGACGAGAGCGGCCGAACCGTTGGCGACGACGTCGGATGCGCGGTTGGACATCAGACCGATGCCGCCGACCACGGGGAACATGAGTGCGGCGGCCAGCACGCTGGCCAGCAAGCAGCACCAGGCGAGCTTGACGACCGTGACGGCTGTTGGCGGACGCTCCGGCATGTGTACAGAGTAACGACGACGCCCAGCGGCATCGCCGCAGCAGCTGGATTGCGGGGCTTTGCGGTCACCCGTGCGCCGCGCCGGGATTCTTCAATATCTAAGAAGTTGATCAGACGGCACGGCCGTCCCAAAAAAGTCGGCTGGAAACTGTTGCGTAAATGTGCCCTGACCACCTAGCTTGGACACACAGTGCGATCCAGGACACACTAACTGGCGCAGTGTGGCGTAGATCGCATCAGCGTTCTACTCCGGAGGATCACCGTCGGGTGCGACGGCTGGAACGAAGGGATCGCTGGTGTCTAGTATTCGGCCCGCGGTGCGCAAGACCACGACAACCGTCCCCTCCTCGCCTCCCGTACAAGGTGCTGAGGCCGAAGCGCGGATCGCCTGGGTTTCCCAGGCCCGCTGCCGGCAGGCCGACCCGGACGAGCTCTTCGTCCGCGGCGCCGCGCAGCGCAAGGCCGCGGTGATCTGTCGTCACTGCCCGGTCATCCTCGAATGCGGTGCGGACGCCCTCGACAACCGCGTCGAGTTCGGCGTGTGGGGTGGTATGACCGAACGTCAGCGTCGGGCGTTGCTCAAGCAGCATCCCGAGGTCGTTTCCTGGGCCGAGTTCTTCTCCGCACAGCGCAAGCACCGCAGCGCGGTCTGACTCTACTTCTCCCGAATGCCGCCTCAGGCGGCGCTGGCCGTCCCGGTGATCTGATCGGCGATCGCCCGCAGCGCGTCGAGGTCTGAGACGTCGAACGGCAGCGAAGGAACACCGACGATCGCGACATGCGGGTTGGCGCCGGTGAATCGCGACAGCAGCCGCACCTCGCGCTTGGCGGTCTGCGTGCGGTCCGCGTGAATTCGCAGTGCCGCCACCGTCAACGACTCAGGATCCTTCTCCGCCAGCGCGTCGGCCACCTCGCTGGCCTTCTCCGCGTGCAGTGAGCACAGCGTCGGATGCGTGCGGTTGAGGATCAGCCCCGCCAGCGGCATCCGCTCCGAGGACAGCCGGTCGACGAAGAACGAGGCCTCCCGCAACGCATCGGGTTCGGCCGCCGACACCACCACGAACTGGGTCCCGCGTCGTTTGAGCAGATCGTAGGTCCGGTCGGCCTTCTCGCGGAAGCCGCCGAACGTCGCGTCCAGTGACTGAACGAAACCTGCTGCGTCCGAGAGCATTTGAGACCCGAGAATGGTGGACATGGCCTTCATGGCCAGTCCGACCGCGCCGGTGACCAGTTTCCCGATACCCCGGCCGGGGGCCAGGAGCATGCGCCACAACCGGCTGTCCATGAAACTGCCGAGGCGTTTGGGGGCGTCGAGAAAGTCCAGGGCGTTGCGCGACGGTGGAGTGTCCACCACGATCAGATCCCACTTGTCCTGCGCGAGAAGCTGTCCCAGCTTCTCCATCGCCATGTACTCCTGCGTGCCGGCCAGCGACGTCGCCACCGTTTGGTAGAACTGGTTGTCCAGGATCGCGTCCGCCCGGTCGGGACCCGAGTACTGGATCACCATCTCGTCGAACGTGCGACGCATGTCGAGCATCATCGCGTGCAGTTCACCGGTCACCTCGGGCGCCAACGGCACACGCTGCGGGGTGTTCCCCAGATCCTTGATGCCGAGCGCCTGCGCGAGCCGCTTGGCCGGGTCGATGGTCAGCACCACCACGGTGCGGCCGTACTCGGCGGCCCGCAACGCCATCGCCGCAGCGGTGGTGGTCTTGCCGACGCCGCCGGCGCCGCAGCAGACCACCACCCGGTTGGAGGTGTCGGTGAGGATCGCGGCCATGTCGAGGGCGGGCGGTGTCGTACTCATCGGGCTTGTCTCCTCTTCGCGCAAGCGCTCATCGGACTCCTTGGTGGGCAAGCACTTCAGCGAGTTCATAAAGGCTGCCGAGGTCGACACCTTCGGGCAGGGCGGGCAGTTCGAGCCGTGGCATCTCGATGCGGGTGAGTTCCTCGGCGGTCTCCGAACGCGCCTTGATGCGGGTGGCGTGCTGGATCGTCTCGGTCAGCAGACCGGCGAAATCGTTGTCGGACAACTCGATTCCCACAGACGCGAGATCGGCGCGGATGGCGTCGCCGTCGACGTCGCCCTCGGCGGCCTTGGCCAGATCGTCGGGCGACAGGTAGGCCGGTATGTTGCGGTTGACGATGACGCTGCCGATCGGCAGCCCGATCTCCTTGAGCTCGTCGATGGCCTCCAGCGTCTCCTGCATGGGCAGCGCCTCGAGCAGGGTGACGAGGTGGATGGCGGTGATGTCGGAGTGCAGCACCTTCACCACGCTCTCGGCCTGCGAGTGCACCGGTCCACCCTTGGCGAGATCCGACACCGCCTTGGTGACGTCCAGGAACCGCGCGATCCGGCCGGTGGGCGGGGAGTCCACGACCACCGCGTCGTACACCGGCTGCTTGCCCTTCTCCGCGCGGGTGACGATCTCGCGGATCTTGCCGGTGAGCAGCACGTCACGCAGACCCGGCGCGATCGTGGTGGCGAACTCGACCGCGCCGATCCGGCGCATCGCCCGCCCGGCCAGGCCGAGGTTGTAGAACATGTCGAGGTATTCGAGGAACGCCGCTTCGGTGTCGATGGCCAGCGCGTTGACCTGCCCGCCACCGTCCGCGGTCGCGATCTTGACCTCTTTGTAGGGCAGCGGCGGCACGTCGAAGAGCTGAGCGATGCCCTGACGGCCCTCGACCTCGACGAGCAACACCTTGCGGCCGCCCGCGGCGAGTGCCAGGGCGAGCGCCGCGGCGATCGTCGACTTGCCGGTACCGCCCTTGCCGGTGACGAAGTGCAGTTTCACCTTGGTCAGCCGTGACGGCCAGCCGACGGCTCTACCGCCGTTGGTAGTTGTTGCCACCTCTGCATGCTAGCTGTGGGTCCACCGCCGCCCGATAAGCTCAGCGCCATGAGCCAACCGACGCAGTGGGAATACGCGACCGTGCCGTTGCTGACGCACGCCACCAAACAGATCCTCGATCAGTGGGGCGCCGACGGCTGGGAGCTGGTCGCGGTGCTGCCCGGTCCGACCGGTGAGCAGCACGTCGCCTATCTGAAGCGGCCCAAGTGAGCACCTGGGGCGAGCGCAGCGACGGGGGAAGATCATGGTCCGAGCGCCTGGCGGAGCTGGGCATCGAGCTTCCGGAGGTCGTGGCGCCGCTCGCGGCCTACGTGCCGGCCGTGCGAACCGGGAACCTGGTCTACACCGCCGGGCAGCTGCCGATCGTCTCCGGTGAACTGACCCGCACCGGCAAGGTCGGCGCCGACGTCGACCCGGACGACGCCAAGGATCTCGCGCGGCTGTGCGGCCTCAACGCACTCGCCGCGGTCGACGCGCTCGTCGGCATCGACGCGGTCACCCGGGTGGTCAAGGTGGTCGGGTTCGTCGCCTCGGCGCCCGGCTTCGGCGGTCAACCCGGTGTCGTCAACGGCGCATCGGAGTTGTTCGGCGAGGTGTTCGGCGACGCCGGCGCGCACGCCCGATCCGCGGTCGGGGTGTCGGAGTTGCCGCGCAACGCCCCGGTCGAGGTCGAGATCGTCGTCGAGGTCGGTTAGGGCGGTGAGCGCACCCGAGCATCCGGCATACGGGCTACTGCGCCCGGTGACCGAGACCGCCTCGGTGCTGTTGTGCAACAACCCGGGGCTGATGACGCTCGACGGCACGAACACCTGGGTGCTGCGCGCACCGGGCAGTGACGAACTGGTGATCGTCGACCCCGGGCCCGACGACGACGAACACATCGCGAAGGTCGCCGAACTCGGCCGGATCGCGCTGGTGCTGATCAGCCACAAACACGAGGACCACACCGGCGGGATCGACAAGATCGTCGACCGTACGGGTGCGGTCGTCCGGTCGGTCGGCAGCGGATTCCTGCGCGGTCTCGGAGGTCCGCTCACCGACGGTGAGGTCATCGACGCGGCGGGGCTGCGCATCACCGTGATGGCCACGCCCGGCCACACCGCCGACTCGCTGTCGTTCGTCCTCGACGACGCGGTGCTGACCGCCGACACCGTGCTCGGGCGCGGCACCACCGTCATCGACACCGAGGACGGCAGCCTGCGCGACTACCTCGAATCCCTACACCGGCTGCAGGGCCTGGGCCGGCGGACGGTGCTGCCCGGGCACGGCCCCGACCTGCCCGACCTCGAGGCCGTCACGGCCATGTATCTCACCCACCGTGAGGAGCGGCTCGACCAGGTGCGGGCGGCGTTGCGTGAACTCGGTGACGACGCGACGGCGCGCCAGGTCGTCGAACACGTCTACACCGATGTCGACGAGAAGCTGTGGGACGCCGCGGAGAAGTCGGTCGAAGCCCAGCTGGACTACCTGCGCACGTGATTTCGGCGTGTTCAGTCGCGTCAGGCGCGACCGGCCACGCCGAAATCACCGGGACTAGCGAGCGCGGCGGGCCAGCCGTTCGGAGTCGCTGATCAGCACGCTCTTGCCCTCGAGGCGGATCCAGCCGCGGTGGGCGAAGTCGGCGAGCGCCTTGTTCACGGTCTCGCGGGAGGCGCCGACGAGCTGGGCGATCTCCTCCTGCGTCAGGTCGTGGGTGACGCGCAGCGCACCGCCCTCCTGGGTGCCGAACCGCTGCGCGAGCTGGAGCAGCTGCTTGGCCACGCGGCCGGGCACGTCGGTGAAGATCAGGTCGGCGAGGTTGTTGTTGGTGCGACGCAGCCGGCGGGCCAGAACACGCAGCAGCTGCTCGGCGATCTCGGGGCGGTCGGCGATCCACGCACGCAGCGCCTCGCGGTCCATCGACACGGCGCGCACCTCGGTGATCGTGGTGGCGCTCGACGTGCGCGGTCCGGGGTCGAAGATCGAGAGCTCACCGAACATGTCGCTCGGGCCCATGATCGTCAGGAGGTTCTCGCGGCCGTCGGGGGAGCGACGGCCGATCTTCACCTTGCCGTTGATGATGATGTAGAGCCGGTCACCGGGCTCGCCCTCGGCGAACACGGTGTGCCCGCGCGGGAAGTCCACGGGCTGCAATTGCTTGGTGAGCGCGGAAACGGCGCTGGGTTCGACTCCCTGGAAGATTCCGGCCCTGGCCAGGATCTCGTCCACGTTGCCCCTCTTAAGCTGTTGGGTTGGATGACATACGAAGCCGACCTCTACTGGTTAGCGTGCCCAGTGTAGAGGTATTCCGTTTCGCAACGTGCCAACGCTACACACGATTGGCATGGCGGGTCGGCTGAAACTGCGGATTCGGCCGGTGCGGGATGTACACCCGCGCCGGAACCTCCGCTCCCGTCGTCCGGGTCGGAAGCGTCTCGACCGGTTCCAGACGGGTCTGCTGACGGTGCTCGCGCTCGGCCTCCGCCCGCAGGAGGAAGTCGTCGACGTCCGACGCCGACACGGTGTTGCGGGCGAGACCGGATTCCAGGCGTTCGAGTCCGAAGGTCGCCACCATGAGCAACCAGGGGATGAAACCCACGAACAACCAGGACACAACGCAGAAGTAAACCGGGCCAAGGTCTCAGCGTGATCACGAATCGCCACCGGTATCGAGCACCTTGATCACGGTCGCCGTCAGGGCTCTCGCCTAGTCTGGTTGCCGTGACCGCAGGTACGGCCGACCCGAAGCCGGCGCGGCGTGCTGCCGCCAAGAAGTGGGACAACGAGACGCAGCTGGGCCTGGTGCGGCGCGCGCGACGGATGAATCGTGCTCTGGCCCAAGCGTTTCCACACGTGTACTGCGAGCTCGACTTCACCGATCCGCTCGAACTCGCGGTGGCCACGATCCTGTCCGCCCAGAGCACCGACAAGCGGGTCAACCTGACCACCCCCGCGCTGTTCAAGAAGTACCGCACCGCACTCGACTATGCCCAGGCCGACCGCACCGAACTCGAGGAGCTGATCCGGCCCACCGGTTTCTACCGGAACAAGGCCAATTCGCTGATCCGGCTCGGCCAGGAACTCGTCGAACGCTTCGACGGTCAGGTGCCCGCCGACATCGACGACCTGGTGACGCTGCCGGGGGTGGGCCGCAAAACGGCCAACGTCATCCTCGGCAACGCCTTCGACGTCCCGGGAATCACCGTGGACACCCACTTCGGCCGGTTGGTGCGCCGGTGGCGGTGGACCGCCGAAGAGGATCCGGTGAAGGTCGAGCATGCGATCGGCAAACTGATCGAGCGCAGCGAATGGACCCTGCTGAGTCATCGCGTGATCTTTCACGGCCGCCGCGTCTGCCACGCCCGCAAGCCGGCCTGCGGGGTGTGCGTACTGGCCAAGGACTGCCCGTCGTTCGGCATCGGCCCGACCGACCGCGAAGCCGCCGCGGCGCTGGTCAAGGGTCCGGAGACCGAGCACCTACTCGCCCTCGCGGGCCTGTAGCCCGACCCTTCTCCCACCATGAGCACCTCGACCCGCTGGACCGTCGCCGTGCTGGCCGTGGTGCTCGCGCTGGTGGTGGCGCTGTCGATGCAGCTCGCCGAGGATCCGGCGCCCACCCGCCGCGACGGGCCGGCACCCGCCCGCGACCACCGCGACGCGGACACTCCCGAGGCGCTGGCCGGCCCCCGCGCCGAGGCGGATCTGCCGCCGTGTCCACCGCCGGGCGTCGGTGCCGGGCCGGAGTCGCTGCGCGGTATCACCCTGGAGTGCGCCGGCGACGGGCAGATGGTCGACGTCGCGCGGTCGCTGGCGGGCCGCACCGTGGTGCTCAACCTGTGGGCCTACTGGTGTGGTCCGTGCGCGGACGAACTGCCCGCCATGGCCGAGTATCAGCGCCGGGTCGGCGACGCGGTGACGGTGGTGACCGTCCACCAGGACGAGAACGAGACAGCGGGCCTGCTGCGGCTGGCCGAGCTGGGGGTTCGGCTGCCGACACTGCAGGACGGACGCCGTCTGATCGCCGCGGCGGTCAAGGCGCCCAACGTGATGCCTGCGACGGTTGTGCTGCGTGCGGACGGTAGCGTGGCCGGAATTGTGCCGCGGTCCTTCGCCACCGCCGACGAGATCGAGGAAGCGGTGGACCAGACGATGGGAGAGTCGGGGTGAGCGCGACGCGCGACGGGCACCGCTTGATTCCCGACGCCGCGCCCGCCTGGCTCAAACCGCTGGTCCACAACACCGACAGCGTGCCCCGCGCCTACCGCCGCCGGGTGCCGCCGGACGTGCTGGCCGCGATCACCGCGGCGAACGCCACTGCGACGGTCACCCGGGCGAAACGTGACGCCGCGGTGTTGGTGCTGTTCTCCGGTCCGGAGAAAGCCGGCGAGGGGCTACCCCACGATGCCGACCTGCTCGTGACGGTGCGGGCGTCGACCCTGCGCCACCACGCCGGTCAGGCGGCCTTCCCCGGCGGCGCGACGGACCCCGACGACGAGGGTCCCGTGCACACCGCGCTGCGCGAGGCCACCGAGGAGACCGGCCTCGACACCAGTCGCCTGCAACCGCTGGCGACGCTGCAGCGGATGTTCATCCCGCCGTCGGGTTTCCACGTCGTGCCCGTACTGGCCTATTCGCCCGACCCGGGCCCGGTGGCCGTCGTCGACGAATCCGAGACCGCGATCGTGGCGCGGGTGCCCGTGCGCGCCTTCGTCAACCCGGAGAACCGGTTGATGGTCTACCGCGAGGCCAATTCGCGCAGGTGGGCCGGCCCCGCATTCCTGCTCAACGAGATGCTGGTGTGGGGTTTCACCGGTCAGGTCATCTCCGCGATCCTCGACGTCGCCGGGTGGGCCGTGCCCTGGAACACCGACGACGTTCGGGAACTCGACGAGGCAATGGCGCTCGTCGGGGACGACGACCGTTACGGTGAGTCCCAACAATGACACCGTCTCAGTGGCTCGACTTCCTCGTCCTCGCCGTTGCCTTCGTCGCCGCCGTCTCGGGCTGGCGCTCGGGCGCGTTGGGGTCCCTCATGTCGTTCATCGGCGTGGTGCTCGGCGCGGTCGCCGGCGTGCTGCTCGCCCCGCACGTGGTCACCCACATCAGCGGTCCCCGCACCAAACTGTTCGCGGCGCTGTTCCTGATCCTCGCGCTGGTGGTGATCGGCGAGATCGCCGGCGTGGTCCTGGGCCGGGCCGTGCGCGGTGCGATCCGCAACCGCACGCTGCGCCTGTTCGACTCCGTGATCGGGGTGGGCCTGCAGATCGGGGCGGTGCTGCTCGCGTCCTGGCTGCTGGCGACCCCGCTGACGTCCTCGGACCAGCCGAGCCTGGCCGCGGCCGTCAAGGGCTCACGGGTGCTGGCCGAGGTGGACGACGTCGCACCGCCGTGGCTGAAGTCGGTGCCCACACGGCTCTCCGGTCTGCTCGACACCTCGGGCCTACCCGAAGTCCTCGAACCGTTCGGACGCACCCCGATCGCGACGGTCGACGCCCCGGACGCGGCGCTGGCCACCGATGCCGTGGTCGGCGCGACACGTGGCAGCGTGGTGAAGATCCGCGGTGTCGCACCCGGCTGCCAGAAGGTGCTCGAGGGCACCGGTTTCGTGGTGTCGCCGAACCGGGTGATGTCCAATGCCCACGTCGTCGCCGGGTCGGAGAGCGTCACCGTGGAGGTCGACGGTCAGACCTACGACGCTTTCGTGGTGTCCTACGACCCGAACGCCGACATCTCGATCCTCGACGTCCCGGACCTGCCCGCGGCGCCGCTGCCGTTCGTCGACGAGTTGGCGCCCCCGGGGACCGACGCCATCGTGATGGGCTATCCGGGCGGCGGCGACTTCACCGCCACCCCGGCGCGGATCCGCGAGACCATCGAGCTCAACGGGCCCGACATCTATCGCAAGACCACGGTGACCCGCGAGGTCTACACCATCAGAGGGACTGTGCGTCAGGGCAATTCGGGTGGTCCGATGATAAACCGCGGCGGCAAGGTGCTGGGTGTGGTGTTCGGCGCCGCGGTCGACGACGCCGACACCGGGTTCGTGCTGACCTCCGACGAGGTGGGGGCTCAGCTGGCCAGGGTGGGTAACACCGCACGGGTGCCCACCGGCGTCTGCGTGAGCTGATCTAGCCGCCGTACACGTGGCCGAGGAATCGGCCGAGGTGCTCGTTGGCCTCCTCGGGGGCTTCCTCGTGACCGTAATGGCCTGCGTCGCTGAGCGATACGTAACTTCCGTGCGGCGTGAAATGCTGGGTGCGGTACACCGGGTCGGCGAGGACGTACGGATCGGAGTCGCCACGCAGGTGCAGCATCGGGATCACCAGTGGCCGCTTCATCAAACGCATGAAGCGACGACCCTCGCCGCGCAGCTGGCTGCGCACCGCCCAGCGTTGGTACTCCAGCGCGGAGTGCGCGGCCGACGGAATCTGGATCGCCTTGCGCAGGTGTCCGATCGTCTCCGAGAAATCCTCCGTCGCTTGCCAATTGACGCCGGAGCGGGCGCGCACGAGATTCTCGACCGCCGCGCCGTCGTGGCGGGTGAGCGCCCGTTCCGGCCACATCGGCGTCTGATACCGCAGCAGCGACGGCAGCAGCGCCCGACCCTGATCGCGCCGCCTCGTCGCCGATGTCCGCAGTGCCGCGGGATGCGGTGAACTGACCACGGCGATCGCGCGGACCACGCGGGGGTGCAGCACCGATGTCGCCCAGCACACCAGCCCACCGTCGGCGTGACCGACCAGCGTCGCGGTCTGGTGGCCCAGGGCGCGCACCAGACCCGCCGTGTCACCGGCCAGCGTCCAGCCGTCGTAGCCGCGGGGTGGTTTGTCGCTGCCGCCGTATCCGCGGAGGTCGACCGCCACGACACGGGCACCGCTGAGCCCCCTGAGCTGATGACGCCACGACCACCAGAACGAGGCGAATCCGTGCAGCAGGATCACCAGGGGCCGCTCGGTCACCGGAACGGTGGCCGCATCCGGGGTTTCCGCCTCGACGACGTGGAAGCGGATACCGTTGGCGTGGACCTCGAGATGGCGCCAGGGACCGTCGATCCGGACGACCGACGGGTCAGGCGGGGGCATTACCAACCGGATGGGTCGCCGGTCTTCTGGCCGTCTGTGATCGCGACCGCCTTCGGCGCCTTGTCATGGCCCGGGGTCAGCGCTTCACGCGTCTCCTTCACCGACTCGATCGTCTTCTGCGGGCCCCGGATACGGCGCACCTTCAGATAACCGAGCAGCGCCAGCAGCGCGGTCACCAGGACCATGACGCCGAAGACGATCAGGAAGGACGCCCACCGCCACAACCAGGTGTCGAGCAGTTCGGCGGCGAAGAAGAAGAAGAAGAACGTCGAGTAGAACAACACGACCAGTGCGGCGATGAAGAAGATGCTCCCGGTCAGACCCTTCTTGACGTCCCGGGTGATCTCGGCCTTGGCCAGTTCGACCTCGGCGCGCACGAGCGTCGACACCTGTGAGGTGGCGTCTTTGACCAGATCGCCGATCGAGGGATCGGGCTTGGGCGCATGGGGGTCCACCAGCGGTATCGATGTGACGGTGGTGGGCACGCCGTTCTTGCGATCGCCTCGGCTCACGGACAAGTCCTCCCGCTGTGATGTCAGTCGCGCTTCATGTTGCCATGTGGGGATCGGCTAAACGATTCCGACCGACGATAGACTGAATTGATCATGAAGCGGGTCGGGCACATCGATGGGGGAGACACATTGCGTACCGGACACCGCCGACTGGCGCTGATCGTCGCGGGGGCGGCCGTCTGCTTCGCCCAGATGCTCGGCGCCGCTCCCACCGCAGGCGCCGCCGGACCCGTCGTCCTCGGTGGCGGCTCGGGCATCGTCGTCAACGGTGAGTCCTTCTGCACGCTGACCACCATCGGCAACGACAACCGCGGCAACCTGATCGGTTTCACCTCCGCCCACTGCGGTGGGCCCGGGGCGACGGTGTCGGCCGAGGGGGCGCCGGACGCGGGCATCCTCGGGACCATGGTCGCGGGCAACGAGGCGCTCGACTACGCGGTGATCCAGTTCGATCCGCAGAAGGTCGCGCCGACCAACAATGTCAACGGCTTCCAGATCAACGGCCTCGGACCCGACCCCGCGTTCGGCCAGGTCGCCTGCAAACTGGGCCGCACCACCGGCTACTCGTGCGGTGTGACGTGGGGTCCGGGTGAGGACCCCGGCACGATCGTCAACCAGGTGTGCGGGCAGCCCGGCGACTCCGGTGCGCCGGTCACGGTCGACAACCGCCTCGTCGGCATGATCCACGGCGCCTACACCGAGGGTCTGCCGACGTGCGTGGTGAAGTACATCCCGCTGCACACCCCGGCCGTCACGATGTCGTTCAACACCCAACTGGCCGACATCGTCGCCAAGGGCCGGCCGGGCTCGGGTTTCGTCCCGGTCGGCGCCGTGGCCTGAACCCGGCCTAAACCTCGGCCTTGCTGGCGCGGATCGCCTCGAACACGCCGGGGTCGACGAGCGTCGAGGTGTCGCCGAGTTCGCGGCCTTCGGCGACGTCGCGCAGCAGTCGTCGCATGATCTTGCCGCTGCGGGTCTTGGGGAGCTCGGGCACCACGTGGATCTCGCGCGGGCGGGCGATCGGGGAGATCTCCTTGGCCACTTCGGCGCGCAACTCCTCGACCATGTGCTCGTGTGGTTTGTCGGCCGCGGAGGACTCGAGGATGACGAACGCGCAGATCGCCTGACCGGTGTGGTCGTCGGTGGCGCCCACGACGGCGGCCTCGGCGACGTGCGCGTGACCCACGAGCGCCGACTCCACCTCCGCGGTGGAGATCCGGTGCCCGGATATGTTCATCACATCGTCGATGCGGCCCAGCACCCAGATGTTGCCGTCGGCGTCGTAACGCGCGCCGTCACCGGCGAAGTACCAACCCTGCTCGGCGAATCGGGACCAGTAGGTCTCCTTGAAGCGCTGCGGATCGCCCCAGATGCCGCGCAGCATCGCCGGCCAGGGCTGGTCGAGCACCAGGTACCCGTTGGCCTGCTCACCGTGGTCGCTGCCGGGCGGGAGTTGGTTACCGTCGTCGTCGACGATCTTGGCCGAGATGCCCGGCAACGGGGTCATCGCCGAACCGGGTTTCGCGGCCGTGACACCCGGCAGCGGCGAGATCATGATCGCGCCGGTCTCGGTCTGCCACCACGTGTCGACGACCGGGATATTGTTGTCGCCGAACACATTCCGGTACCAACGCCACGCCTCGGGGTTGATCGGCTCACCGACCGAACCGAGTAGCCGCAGACTCGACAGATCGTGGGCGTCGGGGACCGCGCGGCCGAGTTTCATGAACGTGCGGACCAGCGTCGGCGCGGTGTAGTAGATGGTGACGCCGTACTTCTCGATGACCTCGAAATGACGGTGCTCGCTCGGTGAGGTCGGGGTGCCCTCGTAAACCACCTGGGTGACGCCGTTCGACAGCGGGCCGTAGGTGATGTAGGTGTGGCCGGTGACCCAGCCGATGTCCGCGGTGCACCAGTACACGTCGGTGTCGGGTTTGACGTCGAACACGTTGTGGTGGGTGTACGACGACTGCACGAGGTAGCCGCCGGTCGTGTGCACGATTCCCTTGGGCTTCCCCGTCGTGCCCGAGGTGTAGAGCAGGAACAGCGGATGCTCGGAGTCGAAGGCCTCGGGGGTGTGCTCGGTGGACGCACCGTCGACCGTCTCGTGCCACCACAGGTCGCGTCCGTCGGTCCACTTGACGTCGATCCCGGTGCGGCGCACCACCAGAACGTGCTCGATCGAGGGTTGACCGTCGACGGCCTCGTCGACCGCGTCCTTCAACGAGGCGGCCTTACCGCGGCGGTACTGCCCGTCGGTGGTGATGACGAGTTTGGCTTCGGCGTCCTCGATGCGGGCCTTGAGCGCCGACGCCGAGAACCCGGCGAACACCACCGAGTGCAGGACGCCGAGGCGCGCACACGCCAGCATCGCCACGATCGCCTCGGGCACCATCGGCATGTAGATCGCGGCCCGGTCGCCGGCGGTCAGACCGAGGTCGGTCAGCGCGTTGGCCGCCCTGCACACTTCGTCTTTGAGTTCGGCGTAGGTCAGTGAGCGGGAGTCGCCGACCGGTTCGCCCTCCCAGTGGATCGCCACGCGGTCACCGTTGCCGGCCTCGACGTGGCGGTCGACGCAGTTGTAGGCCACGTTGATCTTGCCGCCGACGAACCACTTCGCGAACGGGGCGTCCGACCAGTCCAGCACCTCGGTGAACGGGGTGTCCCACGACAATCGCTCGGCCTGTTTGGCCCAGAAGGCGAGCCGGTCCTCCTCGGCTTCTCGATACATCTCCGCTTTGGCGTTCGCCTGCTCGGCGAATTCGGCGGGCGGCGGGTAGCTGGACGGGACTTCGGTGTGCACGTCGGACATGGGTGTGAGCGTAGTCACCCGACGTGAACTGCACACCGAGACATCACATCGCCGCCTGTAGACGGCCGATGTCATGCGGCGAGCGTCGGGAATCCGAGGCCCAGCGGTCGACTACCGTGGGCTGCCATGACCGATCCGCTGGCCCCCCTCGTCGAGCTGCCCGGAGTGGCCGAGGCCAGTGAGGAGGCCCGCAACGCACTGGGGCGGGCACATCGGCACAAGACCAACCTGCGCGGCTGGCCCGCCACGGCCGCCGAGGCGGCTTTGCGGGCGGCGCGGGCGTCGTCGGTGCTCGACGGCGGATCCCTGCAACTGGCGGACACCGGTGAAGCCGATCCCGTCCTGGCCGGTGCGTTGCGGGTGTCGCAGGCCCTCGAGGGTGGTGCGACCGCGCTGGTCGACGTGTGGCAGCGCGCTCCGCTGCAGGCGCTCGCCCGGCTGCATTCGTTGGCGGCCGCCGACCTCACCGACGACGAACACCTCGGTCGGCCCCGTGCGGACGCCGGCGTCGGCAAGCGGCTGGAACTGCTGGTCGAGATCCTCACCGGCGGCTCGCGGGCACCGGCCCCGGTCCTCGCCGCCATCGCGCACGGCGAACTGCTGACGCTGGCGCCGTTCGGGACGGCCGACGGTGTGGTGGCCAGGGGGGTGTCGCGGTTGGTGACGATCACCAGCGGGCTGGACCCGCACGGCCTCGGCGTTCCGGAGGTGTACTGGATGCGCCAGTCCGGGGACTATCAGGCCGCCGCCCGCGGCTTCGCGTCCGGGACAGCAGACGGTCTCACGGCGTGGTTGCTGCTGAGTTGCCGGGCGCTGCACGAGGGGGCCCGCGAGGCCCTGCAGATCGCCTCGACATCCGCGAACTGATCGCTTCCAGCAACGCGAAGCGGGCGACGATCCGATCCGAGTTCGGCTCGCCGCCCGCTAGCACGGACCCCGGTTACCAAGCGTGCTGTGGGGGTTGCGTGGGTTGGCCTCGGCGTCAGTGCGATGCGCTTCGACGGACTACTCCACCCAAAGAGTCGTCGTGATCGTCCGCTCTTCGCAATTACGCAGGCCCGCAACACTTTTGCCTATTCCGCGGCATGTGCTCCGCGTGGGTGCCAGGGTTCCGTGCTGGGTTGCCTGATTCGGGAGGTGTCGCCTTCTCTTCCGGTGACATCTTGGCCTCACCAGGCTTCCGTGCTTCCTTTGTACTCCGTGATGCCCGTCACATCAAGGCCAACGCGGGCCCGAATCCCGATCGTTACGGCGCACCGCTCAGCAACCCGTCAGAGTGCGAAGCGGCGGAGCAGGGAATATGTCAGCGCGCCGGCGGCGAGCGCGCTCATCCCGACCGCCGCGGTGGTGGCGACGGCGGCGCCCGACGGGGCGGGAATGCGGTCGCGCAGCGACACCGGCCTGGTGAAGGTCAACACCGGCCAGCCGCGGGCGGTGGCTTCCTTGCGCAGCGCGCGGTCGGGGTTGACCACGGTCGGATGGCCCACCGCCTCGAGCATCGGCAGATCGGTGATCGAATCGGAGTACGCGTAACAGTGCTCGAGTGCGTATCCCTCCCGCGCGGCGAGCGCGCGGATGGCTTCGACCTTGCCCTCGCCGTAGCAGTAGAAGGCGATCTCCCCGGTGTAGCGCCCGTCCTCGACGACCATCCGGGTCGCCATCGCGTGGGTGGCGCCCAGTCCGCGGGCGATCGGCGCGACGATCTCCTCGCCGGATGCGGACACGACCACCACGTCGCGGCCGCAGAGTTTGTGGTCGGCGATCAGGTCGGCCGCCTCGGCGAAGACCAGGGGGTCGACGATGTCGTGCAGCGTCTCGTTGACGATGGACTTGATCTGCTCGACATCCCACCCGGTGCACATGTTGGTCACGTAGGACCGCATGCGGTCCATCTGGTCGTGGTCGGCGCCCGACATCAGGAAGAAGAACTGTGCGTAGGTGGACTTGAGCACGGCTCGCCGATTCAGGAGGCCCTGATCGAAGAAAGGTTTGCTGAAAGCCAACGTGCTCGACTTCGCAATGACCGTCTTGTCAAGATCGAAAAACGCAGCCGTGCGCACGGGGTGATCGGCCGGCGATGCCGCTGGCTGCTCGCTGGGCGACGCGGCGTCCTGCTCAGATGCGCTCACCTGGCCAGCATAAACACGAACGTCGTGACATCCGGGGTGCCGGGTGTACAAATTGGCAGATCAAGACACGTGTCCGAATGCGCAATATTCAAACGAATCAGCAATTTCTCAGGCATGCGGGACTTGCATTCCGTGGCCGTACCGTGTGTATAGTGGGCGTTACCCGGGTTATGCCGGGTGTGCATCAGCCCGACCCCCCGGGGCTGATACACGACGACCTCCGCCTCCTCCCCCCCCTGGCGGGGGTCGTCCCTTTTTCGGGGTGTTGCATTCGCAATCCGGATAACGCGGCTGATGCCGAAACGTTGCCGAACCGACACACGGAGTGCGGCCGTCCGGTTGTCCACAGTTGCTGGTTTGTCCACAAGTGGTAACGGAACGGGCCTCGGCGGGCGCTGAGTCGCCGGTCCGCGCGGCACAGTTGTCCCATGACCACCCCAGGCGTACTCGCTCTGCTGAGCGGTCCGACCCTGCGCGACGACGTCGACCGCGTCGCGGCGGCGGCCGCGGTCGTCGTCGTCCACGCCGCCGAACCGTCGAGCCGCAAGGCGTGGACCGCCGCGGCGGCCATCCTCCTCGACGACCAGGCGGCCCGCCGGTGCGCCGCGCAGGCACTGCCCAGACGTGACCGCGTCGTCCTCGTCGGGCGGGCACCGCTCGGCGAGGAGCAATGGCACGCCGCGATCGCCGTGGGCGCGCAGCGGGTGATGGCGCTGCCGGAGCAGGAGAGCGACCTGGTCGTCCTGCTCGCCGACGCCGCCGAATCGGTGCGCGACGACGTCCGACGAGGCCCTGTCGCCGCCGTCGTGGCAGGTCGGGGCGGGGCAGGGGCCTCGGTGCTCGCCGCGGCGCTCGCCCTGTCGGTCACCGATGCGCTGCTCGTCGACGTGGATCCCTGGAGTGGTGGGCTGGACCTGCTGCTCGGGGTCGAGACCACGGCCGGACTGCGTTGGCCGGATCTGGCGCTGCGGGCCGGCCGGGTCGGGTATCCGGCGCTGCGCGACGCGCTGCCTCGGCGCGGCGGCGTCACACTGCTGGCGAACGGACGCGGCGGAGGCGAGATCGACCCGACGGCGCTGGCCGCGGTGGTGGAGGCAGGCAGCCGCGGCGGCACGACGGTGGTCTGCGACGTGCCGCGCCGCTCGACCGCCGCGGCCGAGAACGCGCTCGACGCCGCCGATTTGGTGATCATGGTCGTCACCGCCGAGGTCCGGGCATGCGCGGCGGCCGGCGCGATGGTGCCGTGGCTGTCGGCGATCAACCCCAACGTCGGCCTGGTGGTTCGCGGGCCCGCGCCGGGCGGTTTGCGCGCGGCCGAGGTCGCGGCTTCGGTCGGACTGCCACTGCTGGCGGCGATGCGACCGCAGCCCGGGGTGGCCGAGGCGCTCGAACGCGGTGGTCTGCGGGTCGCCCGGCGCGCACCGCTGGCGGCCGCGGCGCGCCGCGTGCTGGAAGTGCTGCAGCGTCATCCCGCGGAGGCGGTGGCGTGACCTCATCGCTGATCGATCGGGTGCGGGAGCGGCTCGCCGCCGAGTCGTCCCCGCTGCACCCGGCGGTCGTCGCGGCCGCCATCCGGGCGGAGTCGGGTGGCGTCCTCGGTGACACCGAGGTGCTGACCAATCTGCGGGCGCTGCAGACCGAACTGACCGGTGCGGGTCCGCTCGAACCGCTGCTGTGCGCCGACGGCACCACCGACGTGCTGGTCACCGCGCCCGACGCGGTGTGGATCGACGACGGAAAGGGCCTGCGCCGCACCACGGTCCGGTTCGCCGACGAAGGTGCTGTGCGCCGGCTCGCGCAGCGGCTGGCGCTGGCCGCGGGGCGTCGCCTGGACGAGGCCCAGCCGTGGGTCGACGGTCAACTGCACGGGCTCGGCGCGGGCGGGTTCACCGTGCGCCTGCACGCCGTGCTCCCACCGGTCGCGGCTGCGGGCACGTGTCTGTCCCTTCGGGTGTTGCGTCCGGCCACACAGGATCTGGCCGCGCTGGTCGCCGCGGGCACGATCGCCGACGAGGCGTCGGCGCTGCTGCGCGACGTGATCGACGCCCGGCTGGCGTTCCTGGTCAGCGGCGGAACCGGAGCGGGGAAGACGACGCTGCTCGCCGCCGCGCTCGGCGCGGTCGCCGGCCAAGAACGGATCGTCTGCGTCGAGGACGCCGCCGAACTGGCGCCGCAGCATCCCCATGTGGTGAAACTGGTCGCCCGCGGCGCGAACGTCGAGGGAGTCGGCGAGGTGACCGTGCGCGATCTCGTACGGCAGGCGCTGCGGATGCGGCCCGACCGGATCGTCGTCGGGGAGGTCCGCGGCGCGGAGGTCGTCGACCTGCTCGCCGCGCTCAACACCGGCCACGACGGCGGTGCGGGGACCGTACACGCCAACAGCCCCGCCGAGGTGCCTGCACGGATGGAGGCCCTCGGCGCGGTCGGCGGGCTCAGCCGAGCGGCGTTGCACAGCCAGTTGACCGCCGCGGTGCAGGTGCTCCTGCACGTGGCGCGCGACCGCACCGGCGCGCGCCGGCTCACGCAGATCGCGCTGCTGCAACCGCACGACGACGGACGCGTGCGCGTGGTTCCGGCGTGGCAGATCGATCGTGGGTTCGACGCCGGTGCCGCGGATTTGCGCCGCCTGGTGTCGTCGAGGAGGGCGCGATGAGCGTCGCCGCCGTCGCGCTCGCGTTGGCGCTGCTGCTCAACCCCGTCGACGTGAGTCGGCGCTTGCACCCCCCTGCGCCGCGGCCGGCGCGCCGCGGACTGGTCCACGCGCTGACCGTGCCGGCCGCCCTGTCGGCGATCGTGCTGTGGTCGGTGACATCCGTCGGCGTGGTAATGGCCGCGGCGGTGGCCGGCGCCACCGCGGCAGTACGGATCCGCAACCGGCGCAGAAGGATACGGCGTAACCGCGAGTCGGAGTCGTTGCAGTCTGCGCTCGAGGTCCTGGTGGGCGAACTCCGCGTGGGCGCACACCCGGTGGCCGCGTTCGAAACCGCCGCCGGCGAGATCGACGGGCAGGTGGCGGATTCCCTGCGGGCCGTCGCGGCGCGCGCCCGGCTCGGCGCCGATGTCGCGGCGGGTCTGCACGACACCGCGAGGAAGTCTTCGCTCGCCTCGCAGTGGGACCGCATCGCGGTGTGCTGGCAGCTGGCCCAGACCCACGGCCTGTCCATCGCCGCGCTGATGCAGACCGCGCAGCGCGACATCGCCGAACGACAACGCTTTTCGTCGCGGGTGAGCGCCGGGATGGCCGGGGCGCGGGCGACCGCCGCGGTGCTGGCGGGGCTGCCCGTCCTCGGCATCGGCCTCGGTCAGATGATCGGGGCCGACCCGGGGCGCCTCCTGCTGGGCGGCGGGGCAGGCGGCTGGCTGCTGCTGATCGGTGTGACGCTGTCCTGCGCCGGCCTGCTGTGGTCGGACCGCATCACCGCGGGTGTGACGACGTGAGCGCGGCGGCGGCCCTGCTGGCCCTGGCGCTGCTGCTGACCGGCCGCGACGGCGGTGTGCGGATGGGCCGGTTGCGCACGGCCGGGCGGCGGACCGCCCGGCCAACCGAGCGGGGCGGAGCGGACCCACTCGCAGCGGCGTCGACCTTCGACGTGCTGACGGCCTGCCTGACCTCGGGAATGGCGGTGTCGTCGGCCGCGTCCGCGGCGGCGGCCTCAGCACCGACCGGCCTGGCCGCAATCCTCGCGAGGGCCGCCGACATGCTGGCGCTCGGCGCGGACGCGGCGACCGCCTGGTCGGACCCCGGGACCCCGCTCGACGACCATGCCCGCGCCCTGATGCGACTGGCCCGGCGGTCCGCGGAGTCCGGTACGGCGCTCGCGCAGGGCGTCGCCGACCTGGCGGCCGAATCGCGAAGCGACGCAGCCGATGCGGCGCGGGCCACCGCAGAGCGGGCAGGTGTCCTGATCGCCGCGCCGCTCGGAGTGTGTTACCTGCCGGCCTTCCTGTGCCTGGGCATCGTGCCCGTGGTGGTCGGCCTGGCCGGGGACGTCCTGCAGTCGGGGTTGTGGTGATGACCGGGATCCGCGGACGGCCCGCGGACGGGAACAAGGGAGGGCACGATGTCACTCAAGGCGACACTCGAGGAGTTGCAGGCGCGGTTGACCGTGCTGGCGGTCGACGACGCCGGCATGTCCACCGTCGAGTACGCCATCGGAACCGTAGCCGCGGCGGCGTTCGGCGCCATCCTCTACACGGTGGTCACCGGCGACTCGATCATGAGCGCACTGACCAACATCATCAGCCGCGCGCTCAACACCAATGTCTGACTGATGATCTCGGTGGCGCCACGGTCGAGGCGGCGTTCGCGATCGCGGCGGTGGTGGTGGTGCTCGGCGTGTGTGTCGCCGGCCTGTCGGCCGTCGGGGCGCAGGTGCGGTGCGTCGACGCCGCGCGTGAGGCGGCACGCCTGGCGGCGCGCGGTGACGACCGGTCGGCGACCGAGGTGGCCGGCAGGATCGCCCCGAAGGGGGCGGCGGTGGACCTGCGGTGGGACGGTGACCTGGTCTATGCCCGCGTCAGCAGCAGGCCTCCGATCCTGTTCGGTGTCAACATCTCCGCGCAGGCGGTGGCCGTGGCCGAACCCGGCGTCCGATGACCGCGGCGCGGCGAGCCTCACCGCGGTCGCCGCCGTGGCGGTGCTGATCGCCGTCACGGGTGGTCTGACACAGGTGGGCTCGGCGGTGGCCGCGCGTCACCGGGCGCAGGCCGCCGCGGATCTCGCCGCGCTGGCCGCCGCCGCACGGATCGCCTCGGGAGCCCGATCAGCCTGTGCGCAGGCGGCTCTCGTCGCCCGGGCGATGGACACGACGGTGACCGACTGCGCCGCCGACGGTCTGGAGGTGGTGGTCCACGTCGAAGCCCGGGTGGGGTCGGGTACCTGGAGATTCGGGCCCGCGCACGCGGCCGCGCGTGGGGGACCGGTGCTACTCCGGTGACCCGGGCGGTGCGGTGGTCGGCGCCAACCGCGCCTCGCGCAACTCCTCGTCGGTGGGCAGCCGCACCGAGGCCAGGCCGGCGAACGTCTCCGGTTCGAGTTCGATGCGATTGATCGTCACGTGCACCGGCGCCCAGTCGCCGTCGGCGGTCCGCAACCGCATCACCGCGGTGGTGGCCTGGTCGGCGAGTTCGGTGATCATCCGCGCCAGATGCGCATCGTCGTCTGGGTGCACCTCGTTGGCGCGCCAGTCGTAGAACGGTGCCGGCGGATCGAGCCACTTGAGCAGCTTCCAGTTGTCCAGATCGACCAGCGCCCGGTGCAGACCCGTCTGAGACAACCCGTCGAGTATCCGCTGGGCCAGGTGGTCGGGTGGCGGATGCTCGGGACCCTCGCGCTCCGCGCGCCAGTTCATCGCCCGGCACACCAACCTCTCCGCACCGTTGTCCTGCGCCTCGAGCAGGGCGCGCGCGCTGAAGCCGACCGCGATCGGCGCGCCCTGATGGTCGGTGACGTCCCAGGTGCTGCAGAAGGTCTGGCCGGGTTCGGGCCGGACCGCCATCGACAGCACCTTGGTCTCGCTCGGATTGAGGTCGCGCATCGGCAGATCCTCGGCCAACGCCCGGCCGTGGGTGTCCTCGGCGTCCGGGTCGCGACCGCTGTTGGCCAGCGACTGCGTGGTGGCCGTCGCGATACCGGTCGTCAGATCCCACTTCAGCGGACCGGGTAGCGGACGTTCGGGTGGTTCCAGATTCGGTGGGCCGATCCAGACGTGCACCCCGTGGATGCGTCCGTCGGACATCTGCACCACCTCGGTGCGGATCACGCGGTCGTTCTTCGGCGTGATGCTCGACAGCCCCTGACCGGCTCGGACGGTCTCGGCGATGGCGGTCTGCACGGCCATCAGATGGGGATTGCGCCGCAGGAAGGCGCTGATCGGAACCATCTTCTCGGCGCGCCGGCCCTGTGCGACGACGACGGGCTCACTCCCCAGTGTCTCCACCAGCAGCCAGTCGTGGCTCATGTCCGCGATTTTACGTCGCGCGCCCCCGCCACCGGATCCGTCGCGCATCCGCTGCGATCAGCGTGCGACGGCCCGGAGGACCGTTCGCATTTGGTGGCGGTCTCTGCCATAACAAGGTATTTTGCTTCCACGCCCGGTTCCGGGCGGCAAAACGGATTGCGTACGAGGAGTCGACCGTCGAGGGGTCGGTCGGTTCCTCCTGTCAACGCTGTCAACGGCGACGATCGTCCAGCGCCTGCAGCACCAGACGCAGCACCCGCACCGCGCCCACCTTGTCGAGGGGATCGTTGCCGTTCCCGCATTTGGGTGACTGCACACAGGACGGGCAACCGCCCGGGCACTCGCACGCCTCGATGGCGTCGGCGGTGGCCTTCCACCAGGTGCGGATCTGACCGTATCCGCGGGCCGCGAACCCCGCCCCGCCCGGATAGCCGTCGTAGACGAAGATCGTCGGCAGGCCGTCCTCCGGGCCCACCGCGGTCGACACCCCGCCGATGTCGCCGCGGTCGCAACTGGCCACCAGGGGCAGCAGTCCGATCGCCGCGTGCTCGGCGGCGTGCAGCGAACCGGGAAACCGCAACGGGTCGATCCCGTTGTCCAGCAACGCCTCCGGGGTGATCGTGCACATCGCGGCCATGGTGTCCAGTGTCCGGGTGGGCATGTCGAGTTCGACGAAGTCGATGACCTCGCCGTCGAGCCGGCGGCGCAGATAGCCGACCACGGTGTTGGACACCGACACCGGGACCAGGCCGACGGTCACCGCGCCGTAGGACTCCCGCTCCCCGGCGCCGGTCACCGCGATATCGGTGACCTCCCTGGCGAAGGTGGTGTAGCCGGGGTCTTCGGCGTGAACGAACGCCACGCCGTCCTCGAAGGACAGCGAGTCCACGACGTAGCTCTCCCCCTGGTGCAGGTACACCGCGCCCGGGTGGACCGATGCCGCCGCCTGGCCGGCGTTCGCGCTGCCGAGCATGCGACCGGTGTCGGCCTCGAGGATCGCGATCTGCCCGCCGGTGGAGCCGCGGATGTCCACGGCGGGATGGGGATCGAGGCCGGGTACGGGGAAGTACCCGTGCGCCCGGCGGCGCAACAGACCGTCGTCGACGAGTGACTCCGCGACCGTCTCGGCGTCCCACATCCGCACCTCGGAATGGGTGAGCGGCAACTCGGTGGCCGCGCACAGCAATTGCGGCGCAAGCACATACGGGTTCGCCGGATCGATCACCACGCGCTCGATCGGCCGGTCCAGCAGGGCCTCCGGATGGTGCACGAGATAGGTGTCGAGGGGGTCGTCGCGGGCGACGAGCACGATCAGCGCCCCCTGGCCGCGCCGGCCCGAACGCCCCGCCTGCTGCCAGAACGACGTGACCGTACCCGGGAAACCGGCCAGCACCACCGCATCCAGTCCCGCGATGTCGACGCCGAGTTCCAGTGCGTTGGTGGTGGCCAGACCCCGAAGCCGCCCGTCGGCGAGGGCGCGTTCGAGTTCCCGGCGGTCCTCGGCGAGGTACCCCGCGCGGTAGGACGCCACCTGCTCGACCAGTTCAGGGGCGACCTCCTCGAGGCGGGCCCGCGCACCGAGCGCAGTGAGTTCGGCCCCGTGGCGGGACCGGACGAACGTCAGCGTCCTCGCCCCCTCGGCGATCAGATCGGCCATCACCCGCGCGGCCTCCGCACCCGCGGATCGTCGTACCGGAGCGTCGTTCTCGCCGACCAGATCGGTGAGCAGCGCCGGCTCCCACAAAGCCACCGTGCGCGCGCCCTGCGGGGAGCCGTCCTCGGTGACCTCGGTGACCGTCTGGCCGATCAGCTCGGCGGCGGTGGCGGAGGGTGCGACGGTGGTCGCGCTGGCGAAGACGACCGTGGGGCCGCCCGGATCGGCGGAGTAGCGGGCGCACAGCCGCAGCAGCCGGCGCAGCACCAGCGCCACGTTGGAGCCGAATATGCCTCGGTAGTAGTGGCATTCGTCGACCACGATGAACTTGAGGTGACGCAGGAACACCGCCCAGCGGGCGTGGTTGCGCAGCAGCGACAGGTGGATCATGTCCGGGTTGGAGAAGATCCAGCGTGACCGCTCCCTGGCGAACCGTCGGACGTCGACGGGGCTGTCACCGTCGTACGACGACGGCGCCACGTCGTGCAGGGCGGGGACGGCGTCGGTGAGGGCCTGGGCGGTACGCAGCTGATCGTGGCCCAACGCCTTCGTCGGGGACAGATACAGTGCGCGCGTACGGGGCTCGGACGCCATCGCCGACAGGATCGGCAGTTGGTAGGCCAGTGACTTACCCGACGCCGTCCCGGTGGACAGCACCACGTGCCTGCCGTCGTGGGCGAGGTCGGCCGCCGCGCGTTGATGCGACCACGGCGTGCGCACGCCCCGATCAACGAACGCCCGCACCACATCTGGGTGGGCCCACTGCGGCCACGATTCCGGTTGCCCCGGCCGCGGCGGGAGGTCGGCGACGTGACGCAGCGGATGCTCGTCGGCCACCACCCCCGCCACCGCACAAGACAGCAGCTCCCGGCCGAAATCTGACACTGCCCGCCCTTCCGAAACATGCCCGTAACGGTGCGCCGCGCCGTCGGTGTCGGTGCACAGGTGAATTGTTCCCCAAGGAACGGCGCTGAGACTGTCGCACCAGCCCCGAACGTGGTTGACTTAGCGCGGTCGCAGCTTCTGTGTTCGTGTACTCGCACTCGCAGGATCGACGTTGCGATCGCGGTTCCTGCGAGGGTTGTAGGTCGGGTCGAGTTCCGACGACTCCACGAAGGATGGCGGTCGGAACGGGCCCGGTGTACCGAAACGGTGGACCGCACCCGGAGAAGAAGAAAAGGAAACAACAGGAAATGCCACAGGGAACTGTGAAGTGGTTCAACGCGGAGAAGGGGTTCGGTTTCATCGCCCCCGAGGACGGCTCCGCAGACGTGTTTGTCCACTACACGGAGATTCAGGGCAGCGGCTTCCGCACCCTGGAGGAGAACCAGAAGGTCGAGTTCGAGGTCGGCCAGAGCCCCAAGGGGCCGCAAGCTACGGGTGTGCGCACCATCTAGTACAGCGAGCCTGAAGAAACACCCCCGCAGATCCGCGCAAACGGACCCGCGGGGGTGTTTTCGTTCTCGGTACCGGCGGTCGCGCCTGCCGCGGGGCACTCCACGACGGGCGCTCCGCTGGCTTACTGTCGTTTCGTGAGCCAGCTGTCCTTCTTCTCGGCGGAGGCGGTACCACCCGCGGTCGCCGACCTCACCGGGTTGCTCGCTGCGCCCGGTCAGGTGGTGCTGGTCGGCAGCGGCCGTGAGCAGGGTGCGCGGCTGTCGGTCGTCGTGGAGGACCTGTGGCGCGCGGAGGCGCTCGCCGAGATGATCACCGACGCGGGTCTGGGTGCGGAGATCTCACGCACCGACGAGAACACCCCGCTGGTGCGCACGGCCGTGGAGCCGCGGCTCGTCGCGATCGCCGCTGAATGGACCCGTGGCGCGGTCAAGACGGTGCCCCCGCAGTGGCTGCCCGGGCCCCGCGAATTGCGGGCGTGGACGTTGGCGTCAGGCACCAGGGAACCCAACGGCTACCTGCTCGGGTTGGATCCGCACGCCCCGGACACCCACTCGCCGCTGGCGTCGGCGATGATGCGCATCGGAATCGCCCCGACCCTGATCGGCACCAGAGGTTCCCGTCCGGCGTTGCGGATCAGTGGTCGACGACGGCTGACACGCCTGGTAGAGACGGTGGGGGAACCCCCGCAAGACGTCGCGGCGTTGTCCCATTGGCCCAGCACTCCGTGACCGGTGACGAAGGGGTCAGTTTGCGTCGGTCAGCGTAGGGTGCGAAATTGTCAGGTGCTGACAGGCGCCGACAAGCATCCGGTGCCGGATGGCGAATGAAGAATTGGAGCAGGATCCAGTTGGCTGACGGTAGCCCAAGAGGCGGAAACGGCGGCGGTGAGCCGCCGGCGCGAAGAGCGAACGGCAGCGTGCGGCGACTCGTCATTGTCGAGTCGCCGACGAAGGCGCGCAAAATCGCCGGTTACCTGGGCTCGAATTACATCGTCGAATCGTCGCGTGGACACATCCGCGACCTGCCCCGGGCCGCCGCTGACGTGCCCGCGAAGTACAAGTCGGAGCCGTGGGCCCGCCTCGGCGTCGACGTCGAACACGACTTCGAACCGCTCTACATCATCAGCCCGGACAAGAAGAGCACCGTCGCGGATCTGAAGGACAAGCTCAAGAACGTCGACGAGCTCTATCTGGCGACGGACGGCGACCGCGAGGGCGAGGCCATCGCGTGGCACCTGCTCGAAACGCTCAAACCGCGCATCCCGGTCAAGCGGATGGTGTTCCACGAGATCACCGAGCCCGCGATCCGTGCGGCCGCCGAAGACCCCCGCGACCTGGACAACGACCTGGTCGACGCGCAGGAGACCCGCCGCATCCTCGACCGCCTCTACGGCTACGAGGTCAGCCCGGTGCTGTGGAAGAAGGTGGCGCCGAAGCTGTCGGCCGGACGCGTGCAGTCGGTGGCGACCCGGATCATCGTGCAGCGCGAACGTGAGCGCATGGCGTTCCGCACCGCCGGCTACTGGGATGTGAGCGCCGAACTGGACGCCAGCGTCTCCGATCCGCAGGCCACCCCGCCGACGTTCACGGCGAAACTCAACAGCGTCGACGGACGCCGCGTGGCCACCGGCCGCGATTTCGACTCGCTCGGTCAGGTGCGCAAACCCGACGAGGTGCTGGTTCTCGACGAGGCCGCCGCCGGGGCGTTGGCGGCGGGTCTGCAGGCTGCGCAGCTGTCGGTGTCCTCCGTCGAGCAGAAGCCCTACACGCGCAGGCCCTACGCACCGTTCATGACCTCGACGCTGCAGCAGGAGGCCGGCCGCAAGCTGCGGTTCTCGTCGGAGCGCACGATGAGCATCGCCCAGCGCCTGTACGAGAACGGCTACATCACCTACATGCGTACCGACTCGACCACGCTGTCGCAGTCGGCCATTGACGCCGCGCGCAACCAGGCCCGCCAGCTCTACGGCGAGGAGTATGTGCACCCGACGGCGCGCCAGTACACCCGCAAGGTGAAGAACGCGCAGGAGGCCCACGAGGCGATCCGCCCCGCGGGGGATGTGTTCCAGACCCCTGGGCAGCTGCACGCGCAACTCGACACCGACGAGTTCCGGCTCTACGAGCTGATCTGGCAGCGCACCGTCGCCTCGCAGATGGCCGATGCGCGCGGCACCACGCTGTCGCTGCGCATCGCCGGGGACTCGCGGGACGGTCAGTCGGTGGTGTTCTCCGCCAGCGGGCGCACCATCACCTTCGCCGGCTTCCTCAAGGCCTACGTGGAGAGCATCGACGAACTCGCCGGCGGCGAGTCCGACGACGCCGAGAGCCGCCTGCCGAACCTGACCCAGGGGCAGCGCGTCGACGCCAAGGAGCTCACCCCCGCCGGGCACCAGACCAGCCCGCCCGCCCGCTACACCGAGGCGTCGCTCATCAAGGCCCTCGAGGATCTCGGCATCGGCCGGCCGTCGACCTACTCGTCGATCATCAAGACCATCCAGGACCGCGGCTACGTCCACAAGAAGGGCAGCGCGCTGGTCCCGTCGTGGGTGGCGTTCGCCGTGATCGGGTTGCTGGAACAGCATTTCGGCCGTCTGGTGGACTACGGGTTCACCGCCGCGATGGAGGACGAACTCGACGAGATCGCCTCCGGCACCGAGCGAAGGACCAACTGGCTCAAGAACTTCTACTTCGGCGGTGAGCACGGCGTCGGCGATTCGATCGCGCGCGCGGGTGGGCTGAAGAAGCTGGTCGGCGTCAACCTCGAGGAAATCGACGCGCGAGAAGTCAACTCCATCAAGCTCTTCGACGATGCAGAGGGACGTCCCATCTACGTGCGGGTGGGCAAGAACGGCCCCTACCTGGAGCGGATGGTCGCCGACGAGGAGAACCCGGGTGAGCTCAAACCCCAGCGCGCCAACCTCAAGGACGAGCTGACGCCGGACGAGTTGACCCTCGAGCTGGCCGAAAAGCTGTTCTCCACACCGCAAGAGGGCCGCACGCTGGGTGTCGACCCGGAGACCGGACACGAGATCGTCGCCAAGGACGGCCGCTACGGGCCGTATGTGACCGAGGTGCTGCCGGCGCCTCCGGAGGAGCCGGAAGACGGTGCGCCTGCGAAGAAGGGCAAGAAGCCGACCGGTCCCAAACCGCGGACCGGTTCGCTGCTGCGCACCATGGACCTCGAGACCGTCACGCTCGACGACGCACTCAAACTGCTGTCGCTGCCGCGGGTGGTGGGAGTCGATCCCAACACCGGTGAGGAGATCACCGCGCAGAACGGCCGGTACGGGCCATACCTCAAGCGCGGCACCGACTCTCGGTCGCTCGCCACCGAGGAGCAGATGTTCACCATCACCCTCGACGAGGCGTTGAAGATCTACGCCGAGCCGAAGCGCCGCGGCCGGCAGGGCGCGGCGACGCCGCCGCTGCGCGAACTGGGCGTCGACCCCGTCTCGGAGAAGCCGATGGTGATCAAGGACGGCCGCTTCGGGCCGTACGTCACCGACGGTGAGACCAACGCCAGCCTGCGCAAGGGCGACGACGTCATGTCGATCACCGATGCGCGCGCCTCGGAACTGCTCGCCGACCGGCGGGCCCGCGGACCGGTCAAGAAGAAGGCCGCGGCCAAGAAGGCGCCGGCGAAGAAGACCGCGGCCAAGAAGACCGCGGCCAAGAAGGCGTCCGCCAAGAAGGCGTAGTTCTCAGCGCGACAGATCGCTGATCTCGCGCGGCGACATCAGGTTCACCGGGCGGGCCAACTGGGTCGGCGCGATGCGGCCGCGCAGTTCGACGGTCTCACCGACGTCCCAGCACAGCGCCTCGGCGTCGAGCGCGCCGCTCACCGCGATCGCCGACGCCAGGACGTGGCCGGGTTCGAGTTTGGCGAGTTCGGTCAGCCGCGCGGCCTCGTTGACCGGGTCGCCGATCACGGTGTACTCGAAACGGGCCTGGGCGCCGATGTGGCCGGCGATCGCGCGCCCCGCCGACACCCCGATGCCGAATTCGGTCTGGCCGAGGACCTTGATGAGCTCGTCGTGCAGTTCACGAGAGGCCGCCAACGCCGCACCGCACGCGTCCGGATGCTCGATCGGCGCGCCGAAGATGGCCAGTGCCGCGTCGCCCTGGAATTTGTTGACGAACCCGCCGTGGCGGTTGACGGTGTCGACGACCACCCGGAAGAAGTCGTTGAGCAGGTTGACCACGTCGGCCGCCGGGATCGTCGAGGCGAGCTGAGTGGAACCGACCAGATCGACGAACAGGACGGCCACGTCGCGCTCCTGGCCGCCGAGTTCGGTGCCGCGTTCCAGTGCCCGGCGCGCGACGTCCTCGCCGACGTAACGGCCGAACAGGTCGCGCAACCGCTGCCGTTCGGACAGGTCGCGGACCATGTCGTTGAATCCGGCCTGCAGCAGGCCCAGCTCGCTGGCGTCGTAGATCTGCATGTGGGCGTTGTAGTTGCCGCGCTGCACCTCACCGAGCGCCCAGCGCAACTGGCGCAGCGGATCGGCGATCGACATGGCCACCAGGACGGTGCCGGCCAGCCCGATCACCAGTGCGGCGATGGCCAGCAGCAGAATCGGCATGGTGAGCCGGTCCGCGGGCGCCTCGAGGATGTCGAACTGGCTGGCCACCAGCGCGAGCACGATGGCCAGCACCGGCACACCCGTGGACAACACCCAGGTGAGAACCTGGCGCAGAACGACGCCGGGGGCGCGGAAATTCTCCGGGACGCCGCCGCGCAGGGCGGCCACGGCGACCGGGCGCAGCACCCGCTCGGACTGCAGGTAGCCGATGATCGCGGTGGCCGTCGCGCCCAGCGCGGTGGCGACGGCGACGACCGGCGCGGACTTACTGGCCACCGGCCAACTCGCGACGATGAACACGATCGAGCCCAGGCACCAGTTCGCGACGCTGATGACGGTCCGATAGAAGGGCATGCGCAGGGCACGCGCCCGGGCCAGGTCGGTGGTGCTGGTGTCACCGTCCGCCAGCAGCGTGTCCCGCCGCTGCCACCGGATGACGGGGATGAGCAGCCGCAGGCTCAGATACGCGCCGACGGTGAACGAGACGAACAGGTAGCCCAGGAAGATCGCGAGGTTGAACGCGGGCAGGTCCTGGAGTTGGACGCGGTCCTCGGGCGGCAGGCCGAACCGCAGGAAGCCGAGGACGAACAATGCGCCGATGATGTCGGCCTGCAACATGCCCAGCGTGAAGACCGGCCACGGCGTGCGCGCGACCCACCGGACGAATGCGCTGATTCGCCCGATCGGTATCGCCTCCGAAGCCACCCGTTTACCGTATCGGGCGAAGGTGACCTTGAGCGCCGCTGTCAGCCAGTTGTGTCGGTCTGACCACTACTGTTGGCGGTGATGGCCGGAGTTTTTTCCCGTTTGGTGGGTCAACACGCTGTTGAGGCGGAGTTGGTGGGTGCCGCACAGGCGGCCCGTGGTGATGCCGCTCACAGTGCCTCGGCGACGGGGACCATGACACATGCGTGGCTGATCACGGGTCCGCCCGGGTCCGGGAGGTCGATCGCGGCGCTGTGTTTCGCCGCAGCGCTGCAGTGCACCTCCGAGGGGGTCCCCGGCTGTGGGGATTGCCGGGCGTGCACCACGACGATGGCCGGTACGCATGCCGATGTTCGCCGGATCATCCCCGAGGGGCTGTCGATCGGTGTCGACGAGATGCGTTCCATCGTGCAGATCGCCTCGCGGCGGCCGGGGACCGGCCGGTGGCAGATCGTGGTCGTCGAGGACGCCGACCGACTCACCGAGGGTGCGGCGAACGCGCTGCTGAAGGTGGTCGAGGAGCCGCCGCCGTCGACGGTGTTCCTGTTGTGTGCGCCGTCGGTGGACCCTGAGGACATCGCGATCACGCTGCGGTCGCGCTGTCGGCACGTCGCGCTGGTGACGCCGTCGGTGGATGCGATCACCCAGGTGCTCATCGAGGGTGACGGCATGTCGGAGGAGGAGGCCCGCTGGGCGGCGTCGGTGAGCGGCGGGCACGTCGGCCGGGCGCGCCGGCTGGTGGTCGACGAGCAGGCGCGTGACCGGCGCAAGCGGGCGCTGAGTCTGGCGCGCGACGCGGCCACCCCGTCGCGGGCCTACGCCGCGGCCGAGGAGTTGGTGGCCTCGGCGGAGGCCGAGGCCAAGGCGTTGACCGTGGACCGCAACGAGACCGAGGCCGAGGAACTCCGCACGGCACTGGGAGCTGGCGGTACCGGGAAGGGCACCGCGGGCACCATGCGCGGCGCGACCGGGGCGATCAGGGATCTGGAGAAGCGGCAGAAGTCGCGCCAGACGCGTGCGTCGCGCGATGCGCTCGACCGGGCGCTGATCGATCTGGCCACCTACTTCCGGGATGCGCTGCTGGTGTCATCGGGGGCGGGGCATGTGCAGGCCAACCATCCGGACATGGCGGAGAAGGTCGCCGCGCTGGCGGCGCATGCGCCCCCGGAGAAGCTGCTGCGCTGCATCGAGGCGGTGCTGGAGTGCCGCGAGGCGCTGGCGGTCAACGTCAAGCCGAAGTTCGCGGTCGATGCGATGGTGGCCACCGTCGGACAGGCGTTGCGGGACTGACTGCGGGCGTTTTTGGCGACCGGTGGGCGCTGCCGTAGACTCGTGCCGCCCGGTCTCGGGAGCTTGCTCCTCGCAAGCGCTCGTCGGCCGGCACGCCGCCTTAGCTCAGTCGGTAGAGCGATTCACTCGTAATGAATAGGTCAGGAGTTCGATTCTCCTAGGCGGCTCTCTTTTTACGCCGAGCGCACGGTTGTTGACGCGCCTACTCGGTGTTTGCGTACGACAACCGTGCAGTCAGTGCTCAAGCCCCTTCCAACACCTCGCGGGCCGCGGTCAATGCCGAGTTGGCGTTGGGGAACCCGGCGTAGCCGCTGGCGTGATAGATGACCTCGGCGATCTCGTCTTCGGTGAGGCCGTTGTTGAGGCCGATCTTCACGTGGGCCTTGAACTCGTCGGTGGCGCGCAGGGCGATGAGGATGCCCATGGTGACGAGGCTGCGGTCGCGGCGGCTGAGACCCTCTCGCGTCCAGAGGCGGCCGAAGATGCTGTCGACACCGATCTCGATGAGCTCGGCGCCGAAGCGGCCGTCCTCGGTGAAGTCGGTGCCCTCGGGGATTTGGCCGCCGAGGAGTTCACGGAGGACCTGGAGACCCTGTTCGCGCGTGTCAGTCATGGGCTACAGGGTGACACGGCTATTTCGGAGCCGCGGAAGTCGGCCGGGGCGGCTCCTGAACGAAGGGCTCGGGCTTGAAGGGATCGCACACCGCGGCGACCTGGTCGGGAGTCAGATCGGTGAGAACGCCGGAATCCATGAGCAGCCAGCGCGGTCCTGATGGTGTCGAGCCGTCGGCCGCCGGCTGTGCGGTCCACTTCACTCGCGGACGCCACAGTGACTCTTCGACAGGGGTCGGCTTGACGAGGGTGCCGTCTTCCTTCATGGCGTAGAGACCTGGAGTGTCATAGAGACAGATCGAGACCTCGACATCTTCGCCAGGCAGTACCCGAGCCGCCACCGCGCGGTGCAATGCCGCGCCTGTCTGCCCGGCGTAAGTGTCCGGGATTCGAATCCGCGGTCCATCTGCCTGCGATGCGATTCTGCTGCGGTATCTCTGGTAGAGCGCTTCCTCGTCGGGATCGTTGCTCAGCCGCTCATCGACTGACATCTGGAGGGCGAATCTGGCAGCGTCGTCGAGGGGGGGCTCGAGCGGCACAGCCACGTCGGTCCGAATCTCAAACGGCGGGTAGGGAAATGGAGGCGGTGTCGACGTGGACGTTTCGGTCGATCCGCCGTTGCCTGTCTGGCAAGCTCCCATGGGCAGCGTCAGCAGGCCGGCTGAGATGAGAACCGCTACTCGAGTCAAGATCGTGCGCTCGGTCATGCTGAATCCTATTCGACGACAATCGAGTAGCTCTGCCCGTAATCCATGACGTACTGAGTCAAACCGCGACCGATCATGTACTCCTGCAACTCATTCCACTGGGGAGTCCCAACGGCCAGACTCGCCACGTCAACCGGTTGCCCGTCGGGACTCAAGCTAGGGGGCAGTTGTCCGGCTCTGAACGCCGCCTCGACCACCGCTTGCTGCGCTTGCCGGGTGGACGCGGCTTCCAAGTTGGCCGCCTCAGGGACCTTTATCTCTTGGTATTCCGGTTTGTCGATCCACTCCTTGATCGCGTCTTCGACCGCTTGACCGGGATCGGCGCCGGTGACATCTAGTGCGATGCCGGCGTGCGGAATCTTGCCGGAGATCTGGTCGGTGGCTACCCCGGCGAGTTCGGCCCCGAGAAGCTTCGCTCGGTACACCGCATCGTTGGCGTCGACATCGGTTTTCACGACGTCGTTCTTGTGATCGACCGCCCCGAACATCGCGTCGTCGATACGGCCGGAGAGCGCGCCTGCGGCACTGTTGGCAAGGTGGTCGCTCAAGTTGCCCGGGTGGCCGCGCAACGCTGCCTCGAGTTCGTCGATGCGATCTCTCTCGGCCGCGTTCGCAAGGGTTACCCGGCCGTCCTCAGAGTAACTACCCAGTTCGAGCAGCCGGTTGCCGTCTGCGGCAGCGAAGATGGGATTGCCGAGTGAGTCGAGCTTGGTTTCTGCGAAGCCCTGCTGACTGCCCGGAGCCGACAGGGAGTCGGTGTTCTTCGCGAGAAGCTGGCTCATCTCCGTGGAGATGGCGTCGTTGCGGGCGAACGAATCGCGCATGGTCTGGTACACCGGATCGGTGTCGCTCGGGGCCAGCAGGTCCGGAATCTCGGTCATTGCCAACCGAGCTCGGTCGCCGAGTGGGTCGCCGATCGGACGCTGCGAATCCTCGGTCATCCAGTCGAGAAGAGTCGCCGCCCCGTTGCCCTCGCCGCCGCTCTGCGACCAGTCATGCCCCATGAGGGTCCGGACCGTCTCGTCGCGGTTGTAACCGTCCGGCAGGTCGTCGCCCTGCCCGGTGAAGATCTGCGCCGAGGCGTCGTTGTTGCGTCCGGCAACTTCTGACAACGTGTTCGCCGCCCGCTCATAGGCTTCCGGTGGCGTATCGGTCATCCCGTAGCCGCCCACCGAGTACTCGACCATATCCGCTGACTTCATGTACATCTCGGTACCGAGCCTCGATCCGGGCTGAAACCCCGGATTGGCCTCGCCCATCAATTCGCTGAACTGAACGACGTCGGCGACGTGCTGGTTCTTGGCCTCGGTCGGCCCCAATGTCTCCCATCCGGGATACGTCGGATCCCCGCGGCGCACCTCGAGCATCTCGCGCAGGTCGGGTGGCAACTGGTCGTAGCCGCCACGGGAGGCGATCGAACCGTCCGGGTCGCGCTCGACGATGTTCTCGTTGCTCGCGACCGTGAGCCCGTTGGCGAGTCGGTCGCGCTGTGCTCCAGCGTCGGTGTCGCCGGCCGCTTCCTCGGATTCAAGGTGGCGGTCCAGGGTGAGCAATCCGTCCTTGCCCGCGGCCCGATAGAAGTCGCGGTAGTAGTCCTGGGTCTCCTTCGGGATGGTGTCGACTTCCCGGCCCTCCGCGAGTGCGGTCTTCTGTTCGTCCGTCAGCGAGGTCGGGGGGAGATTGGCTGCGACACGATCAAGGACCGCGGGGTCGCGTTGTGCAGGTGGAAGGTTCGCCTGTTCCGCGAGCGCCTCGCCGTCCTTGGTGCCCTCGTCCGTGTCGCCCTCGTCCTTCTTCTCGTCCTCCTTGACGCCCAGCGCCTCGGCGTCGTCCTTCTTCTCGTCCTTCTCGCCGCTGCCGAACTTCTGTTCGTTTCTGATCGCGTCGAACTCCGGCCCGAGCTTCGCGAGGTTCTGCGCGACCGTGTTCGACTCGGCGTTCGTCTTCTGCACGACCTCGGAAAGCTGCCCGAGCCCACGGTTGGCGATCTGCATGAGGAACATGTCGCGCTGCTTGCCGGGCGGCACGCTGTTGGCGGCGTCGGTGACCCACTGCCGCACCTGATCGAGGTTCCGCCTGCCGGTCGCCACCACCTGCGCCGACTGGTCGACCTGTTGGGCGATCCTGCGGTCCAACTCCGCCAACCGCGTGAACACGGTCTGATGGTCGGTGTTGGCCTTGTCGTAGTTCGTCGCCGCGGCCCCCGACCACTTCGAACCCGGCGCCGCCGCCGTCACCCCGGACCCGAGGTCGGTCAGCTGCGGGCTCTTGTCGAAGTCGGCGCCCGGCTGCGGTGTGCCCTGGCCGAACGTTTGCCGCGCGTTGTCCCAGGTCGTGTAGAAACCGTCGAGGGCGCTCACCGGCATCCCACCCCGCCCCGCCGCAACGTCATTTGCCCAGTATCCCGTACCCCGGACTACCTCGGCGCCACAAATCCGACCGGACCGGGCGATATGCACACCGACAGCGCCGCGGTGCTCGCGCTGACATTGATTGCGTCACCGGCGCCCGGCAACCGCACGAACACCCGATTCAGCCCCGGCCGCACCGGAACCTTCACCTCCGGACCCTCCGACAACGCCATCATCAACGACCCGTCGCTGTTCGCCAGGTAGTTGATCTCGGCCGTCCAGTCCGCGGGCAGCAGCGGCCCGTCCAGCGGCATCCGCACCGGGAAATCCGGCTGCACCAGATACCCGCAGTTGGGCTCCGGCCCCGGCCGGATGGCCCGCACCCACGTCACCAACGCGTCGACCACCTGGCCCGACGGGTCCAGCATCCGCAGCTGTGTCGTACTCGGCGCGAACTCCGGTCGATCGTCGAACAACGCGAACATGTGGCTCGCCAGGTTCTCCGGCGCCGCCACCCGCTGCAGGATGAGCGGGTCGACCTCCTGGTCGAGCATCGGCTCGTCGACCCCGGCCAGCCCCGCCCGGGCATTGGCCACGTACGCCGGCACCGGGCTGTCCCGCCAGATCCGGTGGAACGTCACCGTCGAATACAGGCTGCTCACCACGAACGCGCCCACCAAAGCGACCACCACCGCGGTTCTGCGCCGCGACGCGTCCAGCCGCCGCGCGCCCGCCCGGTTCGGTGCGCAGAACCCGACCGCCATCAGCAGCGCCAGCACCACCACCAGATCCGGCAGGTACCGCAGCGTCTGCGCCAACTCGAGTGCGGTGAACCGCGACGACCGCATCAGGTAGATCGGCACCTGGCAGGCCACCGCGTACCCGACCGCCACCGCCCACACCGGTCCGATCCGCTGCTTGCGGGCGAACGACACCGCGACGACGACCGCCCACGCCGCCCACCCCAGCACCATGACCGTCGCCGGTGGCGTCGCCCACGGCGACGCCGGCGCCCACCGCTGCCAATCCCACGGTCCGCCGACCAGACCCGGCACGATCGCGTGGGTGATGGACCGCGCCAGCAGATCCCACGTCATCGCCAGATCGAAGCTCCACCGCTTCTGGTCGACGACCAGCAGATACACCCCGACCCAGGCGGCCGTCACGGCCAGCGCCGGCACCCAGAGCCGAATCCCGCGCCGCCACACCGACACCACCGCGCCACGGTCCCCGGTGACATGCGCCAGGAGCGCGGCCACCGCGAACGCGACGAACGGGATCACCGCCGCCTTCTCGAAGAACAACAGCCCGCCGACGTACACGGCCAAAGCCGTCACCGCGTAGCGCCGGCGCCCCGTGCGCACCAGCAGAATCGCGTCCGCACACACCCACGCCAACGCCGCCAGCATCGGCAGCGAGTTCAGCGCCGCCGCCCACCAGGCGAATCCGGGCACCGCCAGCGGTGTGAACAACGCGAACGTCAACGGCAGCAACAGAACCGGACGCCATCCCAGGATGACGTGCAGTGTCCGCAGCAGCGCCAGCGACGCCAGGAGCTGCAGGACCACCAGGCTCAGCGCCGGCAGCACCCACGACCACGGCGCGACCCGGGTGATCGCCCCGGACAGCAGGAACGCCGCCGGCATCACGTGCCCGTCGTGATCGTCGAACAGGAACGACGGCGACAACAGCCCCTGGGTGCCGGCCCGGCCGATCAGGATCAGGTCGTCCCAGTAGAAGTAGCCGCCGAACGCCAGCACCGCCCGGACGACCAGGTGCACCGCGATCAGGCCGACGGCGGCGCGGGCAACACGGTTCAGGACTGTCCCGCTCCCGGATAGGCGGCACCGGCCGCCTGGCGCGCCGCCCACGCCGAGGCCACCATGTCCTCCAGCGAGTGGCGCATCTTCCAGTCCAGGTCCCGTGCGGCGAGGTCGCCGTTGGCCACGATCCGCGCCGGGTCTCCCGGCCGCCGCGGCATGATCTGCGGCTCGAAGTCGACGCCGGTGACCGTGCGGATGGCGGTCATGATCTCGCGCACCGAGGTGCCCGCCCCGCTGCCGAGGTTGTACACCGGTTCCACCGGTTCGCCTCGGGTGAGCCGACGAGCCGCGGCGACGTGCGCCAGCGCGACGTCGCCGACGTCGACGTAGTCGCGCACGCAGGTTCCGTCCGGGGTGGGGTAGTCGTCGCCGTTGATGCGGGGTGTGTCGCCGCGGTAGAGCATGTCGAACACCAGCGGGAACAGGTTGTGCGGGCTGGTGTCGAACAGCGCGGTCGAACCGGAGCCGACGACGTTGAAGTACCGCAGGCTGGTGTGGCGCAGACCCGACGCACGGCCCACGTCGCGCAGCAGCCACTCGCCGATCAGCTTGGTCTCGCCGTAGGGCGATTCCGGGGCGGTCGGCGTGGACTCGTCCACCTGATCGACATCCGGGGTGCCGAATGTGGCTGCGCTGGAGGAGAACACGATCTTGTCGACGCCGACGGTCTCCATCGCCTGCAGCAGCGTCACCATCGCCGACACGTTCTGCTCATAGGTGTGCAGGGGCCGCTGGACCGACACCCCGGCGTACTTGAACCCGGCGATGTGGATGACGCCGGTGACCTCGTGTTCGCGCAGCGCCTGTTCGACGAGGGCGCCGTCGAGCAGGGTGCCGCGGACGAACGGCACGGACTCGGGTACGAACTGCTCGAGCCCGGTGGACAGGTCGTCGATCACGACGACCGGCAGGTCGGCCTCGGTCAACGCCCGGACGACGTGCGAGCCGATGTAGCCGGCGCCGCCGGTCACGAGCCAGGTCATGGAGCCCTCCTTCGTCGAGAACGCAGGATATGCGTGCGGTCCGGTGCGCCCGCAAGTCCGGCGAGGTGCACGGCGATCCCGACCAGCGGACCGCACAGCAACGCAACCACGGTCCTGGTCTCCAGGTCCAGCGGCAGCAGCAGCAACAGCACCGCCGCCACCGTGGCGCTCACCCACCCGAGCGCGTACGTGCGGTGCATGGCGGCGGCGACGGTCGCCGCGCCGGTCAAAGTCAGCAGCGCGATCGCCACCGCCGCCGTCGTCAACCACGCCAGCAGCGCGCCGTCGGCCTGGTACTGCTCGCCGAACCCGGCGCGCAGCAGCCACGGCCCGAGCAGTCCCGCGGCAATCACGCCGAGCGTGCCGAGTCCCAGCACCAGCGCCGACGGCGCCACCAGGGCGCGCGGGCGTGCGCTGCGCTGGTCGACGAAGTGGGCGATCAGGTTGCCCTGCATCGCCGTCAACGGCACCAGCAGCGGCGCCCGGGTCAGCGTCACGGCCAGGATCACCACCCCGCCGGTGGCGCCGAGATCGTCCGACGTCGCCTTGAGCAGGACGGGGAACCCCATCACCAGGACGGCGCTGGCTCCCGCGGCGGCGATCGAGTGCGCGGCGCCGCGCAGGAACGTCGTCGTACTGCCCGGCGTGCGCAGGCGCGCGGCGGCCCGGGTGGCGGGGGAACAGACGAGCAGGAGCAGCCAGGCGATCGCCCCGCCGACGGTGGCCCACAGGAATCCGCCAAGACCCCAGCCGACGGCGAACGTCGCCACGGCCACCAGGACACGGATCACCGCGTCGGTCACCATGAGCGCCCCGTACTGCGTCCAGCGGTTGACGCCGGCCAGCATGCCGAGCAGCGTCGCGTGCACGCAGAACCCGGCCAGTCCGGCGCTGAGCAGCAGCACCGACAGCCACCGCGCCTCGACGAACACGCGGCCCGCCCACAGCGGCGCCGTCACCACGATGAGGACGGCGGCGACGACGCCCACCACCGCGCCGATCCGCACGGGGTGGGTGTGCGGACCGTCGCCCGCGTGCTCCACCCGGGCGTCGCGGACCTCCCGCGTCGCCTCCTGCAGCAGGCCGAACGCCGCCCCGCTGGCCAGACCGAAGGCCCCCCAGAACACCCCGAACACCGAAAAACCCTCGGGTTCCAGGTCGCGGGCCGCCAAATAGAGCACCGCGTAGCCGCACAGCGCGGTCACGGCCGTCGCGATGCCGACCCGCGCCACGCTGCTCCGCGTGACCGGGCCGGTCGACGGCGCCGCGTCGGTCACAGCTTCGGCAGATCCTCGGCGTAGAGCCAGGCATCCCACAGCGGGCGCAGTGACTCGTCGGCGTAATTGGCTGCCAGACCGGTGAAGTCGTCGGTGAACGCCGTGCTGTGACGGTGTCGCGCCGTCCAGTCCCGCAGCAGGGCGAAGAACTTCTCGTCGCCGATGCGGGTGCGCAGCACATGCAGGGTCAGCGCGCCGCGTTTGTACACCCGGTCGTCGAACATGTCCTTCGGACCGGGGTCGGCGAGCAGGAGGTCCTGGGGCAGATCGGTCAGCCGTTCGTGGTAATGGTGAGCCCATTCGTCGGCGCTGCGGCCGCCGGAGTTCTCCGACCACAACCACTCCGCGTAACACGCGAAACCCTCGTGCAGCCAGATGTCGCGCCACCGGCGCACGGTGACCGAGTTGCCGAACCACTGGTGGGCCAACTCGTGTGCGATCAACCGCTCGGCCCTGCGCGTGCCGTCGCAATGGTTGGCGCCGAAGATCGAAATACCTTGTGCCTCAAGGGGTATCTCGAGGGCGTCGTCGGTCACCACCACGGTGTAGCCGCTCGCCAGCGGGTACGGTCCGAACAGCTTCTCGAACAGTTTCATCATCTGTGGTTGGCGGCCGAAGCTGTGGTCGAAGTTGCGGCGCAGCCGGGCCGGCAGGGCGGCCTGGATGGGCACCGGCGACTTCGCCAGCTTGTGCACGTCGTACATGCCGATCTGCAACGTGATCAGGTACGTCGAAGTCGGTTCGGCCTGCTCGTAGGTCCACACGGTGTGACCCGCCCTGGCGCGGCGAGACACCAACTCGCCGTTGGCGATCGCGCGGTACGGGCTGTCGGTGCTGATCTGGATGCGGTAGCTGGCCTTCGCGCTGGGGTGGTCGTCGCACGGGAACCACGAGGATGCGCCGTTGGGCTGTCCCGCGACCAGTGCCCCGTTCGTCAGCTCCTCGAAACCGACGTCGCCCCAGAGGGTTTCGATCGGTTCGGGGGTGCCGCCGTACCGGACCTCCACGACCAGCGCCGCGCCGGCAGGCAACGCCGAGGACAACTCGACCCGCAGCTTGTCGTTCGCACAGGAGAACCGGGCGGGTCGGCGGCCGTTGACCGCCACCTTCGTCACCCGCAGGGTGTCGGCCAGATCCAGGGTGAAGGTGCGCAGCGCAGCCAGCGTGACGGCCGTGATCGACGCCGAACCCGACAACCGGTTGATCGCGACCTTGTACTCCAGGTCGAGTTCGTACCGCGACACCCGGTACCCGAAGTTGCCGGTCTCGGGCAGGTAGGGGTCGATGACGGCCGGGGTGTTCTTCCCCTTCTTCGACCGCGTCACGCGGCCGAGTCCTCGGGGTCACGGGCGGCTTTCTTCTTCTTCGCCGACGCCTCGCCGCGCTTCTTGCGCAACGGATTCCACGGCGCGATCGGATTGCCCTGCCAGCGGGTCGAGGCCGGGACCTCGTCGCCGCGCATGACCAGCGAGCCCGGTCCCACCGTCGCGCCCGCGCCCACCCGGGCCGCGGGCAGCGCCACGCAGTGCGGTCCCAGCGTGGCCCCGTCCTCGAGGACGACGGTGTCCATCCGCATGATGCGGTCGTGGAACAGGTGGGTCTGCACCACGCACCCGCGGTTGACGGTGGCGCCCTCGCCGAGGGTGACCAGATCCGCCTCCGGCAGCCAGTAGGTCTCACACCAGACGCCGCGGCCGATCTTCGCGCCGAGGCCGCGCAGCCAGAGGTTCATCACCGGTGTGCCACTGGCGGCACGGGCGAACCACGGCGCGGCCACCGTCTCGACGAACGTGTCGGACACCTCGTTACGCCATACGAACGACGACCACAGCGGGTGCTCGATGGCCTCGATCCGTCCGATCACCACCCGCTTCGCCAGCACGGCGACGGCGCCGGCGACCGCCCCGGCCACCATCAGGACCACTCCGCCCAGGACTGCGGCCCACAGGTAGCCCAGGTGAAACACCAACGCCTGCAACGACAGCAGCACTCCGACCCCGATCGCGAACGTGACGATCACCGGAATCAGCCGGCACGTCTCGACCGCACCGCGCATCGCCTTCAGTCGGGGGGTGGGGTGGAAGGTGCGCAGCGCGTCGGCGGCGGTGGGCCGGCGGCGCAACCGGACCGGCGGACTGCCCAGCCAGGAGGATCCGGCCTTCGCCTTGCGCGGTGTCGCCGACAGCACCGCCACCAGACCGTCGTCGGGCACCTTGCGGCCCGGCTGGGTGATGCCCGAGTTGCCGAGGAAGGCGCGCCTGCCGACGGTGGCCTTCGCGACGTGGATCCAGCCGCCGCCCAGTTCGTAGGACGCGACCATGGTGTCGTCGGCGAGGAACGCACCGTCCTCCACGACGGTGAACTTCGGCGTGAACAGCGCTGTGGAGATCTCGGTGCCGCTGCCCACCTGCGCGCCCAGCACGCGCAGCCACCACGGGGTCAGCAGGCTGGCGTAGAGCGGGAACAGATAGTTGCGGGCGGCGTCGAGGAGCCGCTCGGTGGCCCACACCTGCCAACCGATCCGGCTGCGCACCGGGTGGTAGCCCTCCCGCAGTCCGAGCGACAGCAGCCGCACGCCCGCCACTGTCAACGCCGCGTAAAGGAGCACCGCGACGACCGTGGCGACCGGCGTCCACAGCAGCGCCGGAAGGATCGCGTCGGACACCGACGCGGTGTCGCGCACACCCCAGCCGATCACGGCCAGTCCGGCCGCGAGCGCGAGCAGCGGCAGCCCGCCGAGCAGCATCGATGTCAGCCCGTAGACGGCCACCCACAGCGGCGCGCGCGGCGGGCGGTGACCCGGCCACGGGTGGCGGGCCTTCCCGGACTTCGCCGCCGGTGAACCCGTCCAGTACTGGCCGTTCTTGACCTTGCCGGTGACGGCCGACCCGGCGGCCACGTCGGCGTTCTTGCCGACCGCCGCACCGGGCAGCAGGGTGCTGCGCGCGCCGATGGTGGCGTCGTTGCCGATGGTGATGTGCCCCACGTGGAACTGGTCGCCGTCGATCCAGTGCCCGGACAGGTCGACTTCGGGCTCCACCGAGGAGCGGTGCCCGATCTTGAGCATGCCCGTCACCGGCGGCGCCGAATGCAGGTCGACTTCCTTGCCGACCGAATTGCCAAGCGCGCGAGCGTAGTAGACCATCCACGGCGCACCCGCGAGGTTCTCGGCGCCGCTGGCCGCGGCGAGTCGTTCGGCCAGCCACACCCTCAGGTGGACGGCACCGCCGCGACGGTAGGTGCCCGGTTGCAGGTTGCCCAGCAGCATGCGCGCGAACAGCACCGCGATGCCCATCCGGCCCACGGGCGAGACGAACAGCACGAAACCGGCCAGCACCACCCACCAGTTCGGCGGGACCGCCCACGACACCAACGGGAATTCGGCGGCGACGTTGTTCAGCAGCGCCAGCCACACGACCCACTGCAGTGCGGTCAGCGTGGCCAGCGGCAGCGTCAGCACCACCTGGGCGGCCTGCGTGAGCCGCGGTGTCGGTGCGACCTCGCGGGTCACCACCTGCGGCGGCGGGTCGAGTTCGTCGAGGTATCCGGCCAGCGACCCCAGGCGCGGGTGGTCATAGAGGTCGGCCACGGTCACCATCGGGTAGCGCTGCCGCAGCGCGACCACCAGCTGGGCCGCCGACAGGCTGCCGCCGCCGCAGGCGAAGAAGTCCGCCTCGGGGCCGTCGACCGGGGCGGCGAGCACGTCGTGCCACAGTCCGGCCAGCCAGCCCATCGTGCCGCTCATGGCGGGCGCCGCATCCTCGGCGCCGGCCACCGGCCAGGGCAGCGCGTCGCGGTCGACCTTCCCCGACGTGCGGGTGGGCAGTTCGTCGACCAGGACCAGGCGCGGGACCAGTGCCGCGGGCAGCGCCTCGGCGAGTGCGGCGCGGGCCGCGGCCAGGTCGAACGACGGATCCGCGCTGGCCACGTAGCCCACCAGCAGCGGTGTCCCGCTGGAGGTGCGGCGCGCCGCGGCCGCGCCGCCGCTCACCCCGGGCAGGTGCACCAGCGCCGCATCGACCTCGCCGAGTTCGATGCGCCGACCGCCGACCTTCACCTGATCGTCGGCCCGTCCCATGAAGTAGAGACCCTCGGCCTCCAACCGCACCAGGTCGCCGCTGCGGTACGCGCGGTCCCAGCCGAGAGTCGGCATCGGGGCGTACTTCTCGGCGTCTTTCTCCGGGTCGAGGTAGCGGGCCAGCCCGACCCCGCCGATCACCAGTTCGCCGACCTCGCCGAAGGGCACCGGCGCACCGTCCTTGTCGACGACCGCCAGATCCCAGCCGGGCAGTGGCAGGCCGATGCTCACCGGCGACCTGCCGTCGAGCCGGGCTGCGCACGCCACCACCGTCGCCTCGGTCGGACCGTAGGTGTTCCAGACCTCCCGTCCCTCGACCGCGAGCCGTTCGGCCAGATCCGGGGGGCAGGCCTCCCCGCCGAAGATCAGCAGCCGGACCGCTTCGAGCGCCTCGGCAGGCCACAGCGCCGCGAGCGTCGGCACCGTCGAGACGACGGTGATGTCGCGGGACACCAGCCACGGCCCCAGATCCATACCGCTGCGCACGAGCGAGCGCGGTGCGGGCACCAGGCAGGCGCCGTGCCGCCACGCCAGCCACATCTCCTCACACGAGGCGTCGAACGCGACCGACAATCCGGCGAGCACCCGGTCACCGGGGCCCAGCGGATTGTCGGTGAGGAACATCTTGGCCTCGGCGTCGACGAAGGCGGCGGCGCTGCGGTGGGTGACGGCCACGCCCTTGGGGACGCCGGTGGAGCCGGAGGTGAAGATGATCCACGCGTCGTCGCGGCTGAGCGGCGCGACCGCGCGCCACCCGCGCGACGATCCGGGCCCGCGGACCAGGCCCCGCTCTGTGATGACGGCGACCACGTTCGCCTCGGTGAACACCAGTTGTGCGCGCTCGTCGGGATCGTCGGCGTCGACGGGGACGTAGGCGGCGCCGGTGGCCAGGGTGGACAGGATCGCGACGTACAGCGCGTAGGTGCCAGACGGCATCCGGATGCCGACGCGGTCACCCCGCCCGATTCCGCGGGCGGCCAGCCACTCGACGCTGTCCTCGATGTCGGCGATCAACTCGGCGTAGGTCAGCTGGACGGTGCCGTCGTCGATGGCGGGAGCGTCGGGATGGCGGGCGGCGGTCTCGTGGAGGATGTCGACGAGGGTGCGTGGCGCGGCGGCGAACGTGGACTGGAGGTACTGGTGGGGGAGGCCGGCGCCGGGAACCGCTGCTGTCACCACTTCAAACTACTAAGCAGCCCGCCGGACGGACCCCGCGGCGCGAGCGGTGGGGGGTGACAATTGCATCAAGGCGGGTACCCACCGAGAATTCGCTTCAACGGACCCCGATTGGCCCGGCCGGCACCGGCCGGGCACAATTCTCATCCGGAGGGGAGTATTCCTTCGCCGCGGTGTCGTCATTACGTCGTCCGTCATCGGACGACCGGTGCTGCGGGCCGACGCGTCGGGCGTCGGCGGAAGAGACCTCCGGCGTGTTAGACGACCGGAGGTATATCGAGTGAACGTTTCCGCCCTGGAGTGGGGCATCACCATCGCGGTCACAGTGGCGGTGCTGCTGTTCGACGTGGTGGCCATCGCGCGGCGTCCCCACGAGCCGTCGATGAAGGAATGCTCGATCGCGCTGTCGGTCTACGTATCGCTGGCCATCGCGTTCGGGGTCTGGGTGTGGGTGTTCCACGGCGGCGACTACGGCCTGGAGTTCTTCGCCGGTTGGCTCACCGAGTACAGCCTGTCGGTCGACAACCTGTTCATCTTCATCATCATCATGGCCAGCTTCAACGTGCCGAGAAAGTATCAGCAGGAAGCGCTGATGGTCGGCATCATCCTGGCCCTGATCTTCCGCGGCATCTTCATCGCGCTCGGCGCGGTGGCGATCAACCAGTTCTCCTGGGTGTTCTACATTTTCGGGCTGTTCCTGGTGTACACCGCCTGGAATCTCGCCAGGGACACCGACCATGAGGACGACGGCGACAACGCCGTGGTCAAGTTCGCCCGCAACCACCTGACGCTCACCGACAAGTGGGACGGTCTGAAGCTGTGGATCAAACAGGACGGCAAGCGGCTGATGACGCCGATGTTCCTGGTGATCGTGGCGCTCGGCACCACCGACCTGATCTTCGCGCTGGACTCGATCCCGGCGATCTTCGGTCTGACGCAGGAGCCGTATCTGGTGTTCACCGCCAACGTCTTCGCGCTGATGGGTCTGCGGCAGCTGTTCTTCCTGCTCGGCGGTCTGCTCAAACGGCTGGTGTACCTGTCGCAGGGCCTGGCGTTCATCCTGCTGTTCATCGGCGTGAAGCTGTTCCTGCACGCCCTGCACGAGAACGAGTTGCCGTTCATCAACGGCGGTGAGCACGTGAAGGTGCCGGAGATCCCGACGCTGCTCAGCCTGGCCGTCATCGTCGTCACCCTGGTCATCACGACCGTCCTGAGCCTGATGAAGACGCGGCGCCAGAGCACCGACGAGATCACCGAGGTGGACCCGAAGGCCGAGGACAAGATCGAGGACGACGGCGAGAAGTCCTTCGACTCCCGCTGATCCCAACCGTCGCCACCGCACCGGCAGCGGCCTACCGTGGCGTCCGTGCGGCTATTCGTGGCGGATCGTGGTGAGTGGGACGAGTTGACCGACGGCGACCGGGATGCGGTGCGGGTGAGCGCCCCCGATCTGCAGCAGGCCCGCCGGGCGCGCGCCCGGATCCGGGCCGGCGCGGACGACGTCGCGGTGATCCTCGATGTGACGGTCGCTGTGGGCGCCGACTTCCGGTCGGCGCGCACGGCCTTCCGCCCGGACGCCGACGGTGACGGCACCGTGCGGTATGCCGGCACCCTCGATGGGCTCGCCGGCCTGATCGCCGACATCGAGACGGCCGACGTCGCCGACGGCGTGACCCTGCTCGCCGCGGCGCCGCGGCAGGATCTGTGGGCGCTGGGCCGCGATGTGCTGGCCCGGCTGGCGTTGCGGGGTCAACCGCGGGCGTCGTAGCGCAGCTTGGACAGCCGCAGAACCGGCGGCTTAGCGTGCACGTATGACTCCGGCGTCCCAGACTCAACCGATCGGCCAGATGCTCATCGCCGGTGCGGCAGTGCGCGGTGTCGGGGCCGAGATCCACGGTTTCGACCCCACCGCGGGCATCGAACTCGGACCCGGATACCGCTACGGGGACGCCTCACACGTCGACGCGGCGTGCGCTGCCGCGGCCGCGGCGTTCGGGCCGTACCGCAGCACGCCCGCGGAAGCGCGGGCCCGACTCCTCGAGGCGATCGCCGACGGTCTCGTCGCGATCACCGACGACCTCGTCGCCCGCGCGCACGCCGAATCGGGACTCCCGCGAGCGCGGCTGACGGGTGAACTCGGCCGCACCGCCGGACAGCTGCGGCTCTTCGCCGCCGTGCTGCGTGAGGGCAGCTGGAACGGCGCGCGCATCGACACGGCCCAACCCGATCGCACCCCGCTGCCCCGTCCGGACCTCCGCCAGCGCGCCGTACCGCTGGGGCCGGTCGCCGTCTTCGGGGCGAGCAACTTCCCGCTGGCCTTCTCGGTCGCCGGCGGCGATACGGCATCCGCGCTGGCGGCGGGGTGCCCCGTCGTGGTCAAGGCGCACGACGCGCACCCGGGCACCTCCGAATTGGTCGGGCGGGTGATCACCGACGCGGTCGCCGCGTCCGGGCTGCCGCCCGGCACCTTCTCGCTGCTCAATCTCACGCAGGACGGCGCCATCACCCTGGTCACCGATTCGCGTGTCAAGGCGGTCGGGTTCACCGGTTCACGGGCCGGTGGGCTGGCGCTCGTCGACGCCGCGGCGCGCCGGAGGGAACCGATCCCCGTCTACGCGGAGATGAGCGCGGTCAACCCGGTGTTCCTGCTCGGCGGCGCGCTCGTCCGTGGGGCCGACCTCGGGCGGGCGTTCGTCGAATCGCTCACGCTGGGGTCGGGTCAGTTCTGCACCAACCCTGGTCTGATTGTCGCGGTGGACGGACCCGGGCTCGACGCCTTCATCGACGCCGCGTGCGAGGCGGTGGCCGGATCGGCCGCGACGGCGATGCTGACCCCGGGGATCGCAGAAAGCTACCGCGCCGGGGTCGAGGCGCTGACCGGGCAGGCGACGCTGATCGCCCGCGGTTCGGCCGACGGCGATGCCGCAGTGTCCTGCCGCGCCGCATTGTTCAGCACCGATGCGGTCAGCCTGCTCGGGTCGCCGACGCTGCAGGCGGAGGTCTTCGGAGCGTCGAGCCTGATCGTGCGCTGCGCCGACTTCGAGGAGCTGAGGACCGTCGCCGCCGGCATCGACGGACAGTTGACGGCCACCCTGCACGCGGACGAATCCGACCACGACCAGGCCGCTGCCCTACTGCCGATTCTCGAACTGAAAGCGGGCCGGATCGTGTTCAACGGTTGGCCGACCGGCGTCGAGGTGACCCATGCGATGGTGCACGGTGGGCCGTTCCCGGCCACCTCGGATTCGCGCACCACATCGGTCGGATCCCGGGCGATCGAACGGTTTCTGCGCCAAGTCTGCTATCAGAACGCACCGGCGGCGCTGCTGCCCACGGCCCTGGCCGACGGCAACCCGGAGCGCCTGTGGCGACGGGTCGACGGGGAACTCACCAGAGACTGACGACACTCCGCCGAACGACCTTCCTGACGTGCCTTCAGGCGTTCGGACTCAGGGACACCACGGTGATGTCCGGGGGTGCGCCGATTCGTACCGGCGGACCCCAGAAACCCGCGCCCCGGGTGACGTACAGCTGGGTGTCCGCGACGGTCGACAGTCCGGCGAGCGTCGGTTGCACGGCGCTGACCGCGTAGTGGAACGGCCACATCTGGCCGCCGTGGGTGTGGCCGGACAGCTGCAGGTCGACCCCGCGCGATGCGGCCTCGGACACCAGCACAGGCTGGTGCGCCAGCAGTATCGTCGGCCGGGTCGCGTCGACACCGGTCAGCGCACGGTCGAAGTCCGGTGCGTCGGAATGGTTTTCGCCCGCGAGGTCGTTGACGCCGGCCAGGTCGAACGCCGCGCCCGCCCGCCGGATCGCGGTGTGTTCGTTGCGCAGCGGTTGCACGCCGAGGCGTTCCAGCTCCCGCAGCCACGACAACGGATCCTCGACGAAATACTCGTGATTGCCCGTCACGAAGAACGTGCCGTCCGGGGCGCTGAGGTCGCGCAGCGGCTCGGCGGCCGCGCCGAGTTCGGCGACGGTGCCGTCGACCAGGTCGCCGACGATCGCCACCAGGTCGGGTTCGGCCTCGTTGATCATCCGCACGATGCGTTCGGTGTGCGCGCGCCCGGCCAGCGGCCCCAGGTGGATGTCCGAGACGACCGCGATGCGGAATCCGGTGAACGCGGGGTCGAGCCGGCGCAGCCGGACCGGGACGGTGAGCACCTGAGGCGGTCCCACCGCGGTGGCCGCCCTGAACCCGACCAGACCGATCGATGCCGCACCGGCCGCCGCCGCCCCGGCGCGGGCCAGGAACAGGCGCCGGTTCACCTCGGAGGTCGGTGCGGCCGTGTCGACCGCGGGCGGCGCGACGGCCTCGGTGCGCGTGCGGTCCCGCCGTCGGAGCCAGGCGCGGACGGCCGGCCGGACGGGTTCCAGCACCAGCAGTGTCAGCAGCAGGTAGGCGGCCATGCCGAACCACAGGTAGCCCGGCCAGGCGAACCACCTCGACTCCCGCACACCGATCACCCTGGGCAGGATCAGGGCCGCGAACAGCAGTGCCAGTAGCCCGAGCAGGACGGCGGTGAGGATCCGTCGGGTGCGCCCCGGGCCGGTGGTGTCTTTGACCAGCCGCTTCCACAGGTACAGGTGGATGAGCGCGAGGATGGCGGCGAGGACGACGAAGAACATGTCAGCCGGTGAGGCTCCACCGCTCGGCGACGGCGCGCAGGCCGTCGTCGGTGAGCCGGCCGAACAGGCGCAGCCGCGCCATCCCGCCGTCGGGGAACACGTCGAGGCGCGCTTCGGTCACCGGCCGCTCGGACGCGATGAGGAAGCGGTGCCGGGTGTCGGGCTGCAACGCCACCTCGTCCAACAGGTCGAACCATTCGCCGTCACCGTCGCGTCCCCTCAGCTGCGCGGAACCGGGCGCGTTGCCGATGAAATACGACGTGTCGAGTTCGGCGAAGCTCAACACCCCCCTGGCCGCCAATCGCACCTGCACCCAGTCGTTTCCGGCGTCGCGGCGCCGCGAGGTCTCCCAACCGTCGCCCATGGTGCGGGCCGTGCCCGGCAGCAGCAGATTGTTCGGCGAGCTGTAGAACATGTTGGAGCAGCCCGTGATTCGGCCACCGTTCTCCAAAGCGGCGAGGTCGAGCGGTAATTCGGCGAACTGGGGGTCGAGCAGGCCCTCACCGTGCACACGAAGCCGGGCCACACCGCCGTCGGGATACATCGACAACCTCACGTGCGACCAGCGGCGCCCCGAGGCCACCTCGAACGGATTGCGGGTGTCGCCGTCGACCGGGCTGCGCTCGACGATCGTCGTCCAGTGCCGGCCGAGCAGTTCCTCGATCGACGGATGGCCGGGAACGTAGGCGGCCTCGACCGACACCTCGGGCGGATAGTTGCCGGTGAACCACGCGGTGTCCACGACCACGCCGCGTACGACGCCGGGTGCACCGAGCCGGATGATCGCCGAATCGCAGGATTCCCGGTCGGCGCCGCGGCTGCGGCGCGTCTCCCACCCGTCGTACACCTGCCCCTTGTGGCCGAACGTCGCAGGCCGGTGTTCGGCGGCCGCCGGGATGATCAGGTTCTCCTTCTCGGCGAACAGTTCGTCGTCGGCCCATACGACGGCGCCGCCGGCCGCGCGGGAGGCCAGATCGGGCAGTGCCAGGAAATGTGAATGCGCGGTGCTCACCCGCGCAGCGTAGGCGAGGAACTCACCAGTTGTGGTAGCCGCCTTCGGGGCCGAGCATCCGTTCGAGCCGGATCCGGTTGATCCTGGCGAGTTCGTTGCGCACGACCTTGCGCTCGGTCTCGTAGTCGTTGAGCAGGCGGTCGGTCAGGGCCGCCAGCACATCCTGTGCGCAGTACCCGTTGACGTACATGACGAAGCCGAAGCCGAAGTGCTCCCGATAGCGGCGGGAGGCCGCGCTCAGCTGCTCCATCACCTCGGGCCGCTCGTCGAACACCGCGCACTGCTCGGCGGCCGACTTCGTGCTGCCGGCGCGGCGGCCGACGTCCGGGTAGGCCTGCAGGATCGAGTCGATGGAATCCTCGGACAGGCCGAAGAGCAGCTCATCGGCCTTGCGGAACAGTGCGTCGTGGTTCTCGTAGGGCCGGTCGCGGGCCAGATCGGCGGCCAGCGACACGCTGCAGCAGCATTCGTACACCGCGTGGACGGCCCGGCGGATCGGCATGTCGTTGTAGGCCGCGAGGCCAATGCCCTGGTGCATCAGCATGGGCCCATGATCGGAGCGTCAAGCCACGACCGCGTTACGCCGTGTTACGGGCGCGATAATTTCGGTGGCCGGGCTAGTGGCCTTCGGCCTTGAACCGTTCGAAGGACCGCTGCACCTCGGCCTCGGCCGCCTCGCGGCCGGTCCAGTCGGCGGCCTTGACGTACTTGTTCGGCTCCAGGTCCTTGTAGTGGACGAAGAAGTGCTTGACCTCCTCGAGCACCTGCTCGGGGACGTCGGCGAGGTCCTGGATGTGGTCCCAGCGCTTGTCGCCGGCCGGTACGCAGAGCACCTTGTCGTCGCCGCCAGCCTCGTCGGTCATCTGGAACATCGCCACCGGACGGGCGTCGACGATGCAGCCGGGGAACACCGACTCGGGCAGCAGTACCAGCGCGTCGAGGGGGTCGCCGTCCTCGCCGAGCGAGTTCTCGATGAAGCCGTAGTCGGTCGGGTAGGCCATCGACGTGTAGAGGTAGCGGTCCAGTTTGAGCCGGCCGGTCTCGTGGTCGACCTCGTACTTGTTGCGTGACCCCTTGGGGATCTCGATGACGACCTCGAACTCCACCGCAGTCGGCTCCTTCGTCTGTGTACGCACCGGGGTCGTCGGGTGACGACGACGCGGGTCCACAGTAAACGAGCGATACGCTGCTGTTGGCGGGGTGGTTCGGTCACCTCATTCGACAGCAGGAGTGTTATGCGGCCCACCCGGTGGCGGCGATCGACCCACGTGCTGGTCGGGCTGGCCGTGCTGGTGCTGGTCGCGGTCCTCGTCGCGGTCGCCGCGGTGTTCACCACCGGCCGCAATTCCGATGCCCAGGCCGCCAAACCCCTGCCCGCCCCCGCGACCGCGAACCCGGCCGTCGTGCCGGTCACCGAATCCGCGCCGATGCCGACCGACGCCGGTCTGGCCGCCGCGCTCGCCCCCGCGCTGGCGGATCCGAACCTCGGCGAGCTGGCCGGGCGGGTCACCGACGCGATGACCGGCGACCCGCTGTGGGACCGGCACGCCGACGTGCCGATGCAGCCCGCCTCGACCAACAAGGTGCTCACCGCCGCCGCGGCGCTGCTGACGCTGGATCGCGAGGCCCGGCTGACCACCACGGTGGTGGCCGGGGACCAGAAGCGGGATCCAGGGTTGGTGGTGCTCAAGGGCGGTGGCGATCCGACCCTGTCCGCGGCGCCCCGCGGCACCGACAGCTGGTACCGGGACGCCGCCCGCATCGGCGAACTCGCCGATCAGGTGCGGCGCAGCGGGATCGAACCGACCGCGGTGGCCGTGGACACCAGCGCCTACACCGGTCCGGAGATGGCGTTCGGCTGGGACCCGCTGGACATCCCCGGCGGTGACATCGCGCCGATGGTGCCGGTCATGCTCGACGGCGGCCGCACCCAACCGGTCAGCGAGGAGTCGCGGCGCTCACCCACCCCGGCCGCCGACGCCGGGCGCGCGCTGGCCACCGCGCTGCGCATCGACCCCGCCGCGGTCACGGTGCTACGCGGCCCGTACCGGGGCGGCAGGCAGATCGCGGCCGTGCAGTCACCGCCGCTGATGGAACGGCTGCGGGTGATGATGAACCTCTCCGACAACGTGATGGCCGAGGCCATCGGTCGGGAAGTGGCCGCCCAGCTCGGCCGCCCGCAGAGCTTCGACGACGCCGCCAAGGCGGTGCTCGCGCAGTTGCGCAAGGCCGGCATCGACACCACGGGCGCCCGGTTGTTCGACTCCAGCGGCCTGTCGGTCGACGACCGGCTGACCGCGCGCACCCTCGATGACGTGATCACCGCCGCCGCCGGCGACGACCATCCCGAACTGCGCCCGCTGGTGGACCTGCTGCCGATCGCCGGGGGCAGCGGCACGCTGTCCAACCGCTACCTCGACACCGCCGCGGGGCGCGAGGCCGCCGGATGGCTGCGCGCCAAGACCGGATCGCTGACCGGAACCAACTCGCTGGCCGGCATCGTCACCGACGCCCGCGGCCGCGTGCTGACGTTCGCGCTGATGTCGAACAACGCCGGCCCGACCGGCCGCACGGCCCTCGACGCCCTGGCCGCCACGCTGCGCGCCTGCGGGTGCGGCTCATGAGCGCGTCGTCGGCCGACCTCACGGTCGGACGCACCGTGGACTGGCGCTTCGCGGCCACCGTCGGCGCCAAGCTCGTCCGGCCCGGTCCGCCCGCCACCGACTACACCCGCCGCCAGGCCGTCGAACAGCTCGCCACCGCGTCGCGGGAGGCCGAGCTGCCCGTACGCGAGGTCACGGGGCTCAACGAGGGCAACGCCGTCACCGAGGCGCGCATCATCGACCGCCCCGGGTGGATCCAGGCCGCGGCACAGTCGATGCGGACGATGACCGGTGGCACCGACCGGCCGAGCAATTTCCTGACCGGCCGCGTCACCGGCGCGCAAACCGGAGCGGTGCTGGCATTCGTGTCGTCGGGCATCCTCGGCCAGTACGACCCGTTCGCGACCGCCGGAGGGCAGGAGCGAAGCGACCCGGGAAATGGTCCGAGCGGTGAACTGCTGCTGGTGTGGCCGAACGTGATCGCGGTCGAACGCCAGCTGCGGGTGTCGCCCACCGACTTCCGGCTGTGGGTGTGCCTGCACGAGGTCACCCACCGCGTCCAGTTCCGCGCCAACCCGTGGCTGGCCGACCACATGTCGTCGGCGCTGGCGATGCTGACCAAGGACGCCGGCGAAGACGTCACCGAGGTGGCCGCGCGGCTGGCCGACTATGTGCGCAACCGGCGCGCGCACACCGACGCGCACTCGACCGGGGTGCTGGGGCTGATGCGCGCGATGCAGGCCGAACCGCAGCGGCGCGCACTCGACCAGCTGCTGGTGCTGGGCACCCTGCTCGAGGGGCACGCCGACCACGTGATGGACGCGGTGGGCCCCGCCGTGGTGCCGTCGGTGGCCACCATCCGCGCCCGCTTCAACCAGCGGCGCGAGCGCAAACAGCCGCCCGTGCAGCGCATCCTGCGCGCACTGCTCGGCGTCGACGCCAAGATCAGCCAGTACACCCGCGGTAAGGCGTTCGTCGACCACGTCGTGGCCAAGGTCGGGATGGAGCGGTTCAACACCGTCTGGTCCGGACCCGAAACCCTGCCGCTGCCAACAGAAGTCGACGAGCCGCAGCGATGGATCGACCGCGTGCTGTAGCCGCGCTGCGCACCGAGGTGGCCCGGTTCGCACGCCGCCACCTGGCCGGCACGCAACGCTGGTGTGTGGCGCTGTCCGGCGGAGCCGATTCGCTGGCGCTGACCGCGGTGGCCGCCGACATCCTGCCCACCACCGCCCTGATCGTCGACCATGGGCTGCAACCGGATTCGGCTGCCGTCGCCGAGACCGCCCGTGCCGAAGCGCTGCGTCTCGGCTGCCCCGACGCGCACGTGCTGCGGGTCGACGTCGGCACCTCGGGCGGACCCGAGGCCGCCGCCCGCACGGCCCGCTACGGCGCGTTGCGCGCGGCCCACGGAGGCGCTCCGGTGCTGCTCGGCCACACCCTCGACGACCAGGCGGAGACGGTGCTGCTCGGGCTGGGGCGCGGCTCGGGTCCGCGGTCGATCGCCGGGATGCGGGTGTGCGATCCGCCCTGGTACCGCCCCCTGCTGGGGGTGCGCCGCGCGGCGACCGCCGCCGCATGCACCGAACTCGGGCTACATCCGTGGGTGGATCCGCACAACAGCGATCCGCGCTACACCCGCAGCCGGCTGCGCACCGAGGTGCTGCCGCTGCTCGAAGACGTCCTCGCCGGGGGAGTGGCCGCAGCGCTGGCGCGCACCGCCGCCGCGCTGCAGGACGACAACGACACCCTCGACGCGCAGGCCGGTGCGGCGTTGGCCGAGGTCACCACCGGAGCGGGACTCGACACCGCACGGCTGGCGGAGCTGCCCGCCGCCATCCGGCGGCGGGTGATCCGCAGCTGGCTGCTCGCCGGTGGCGCCCGCGGGCTGACCGACACCCAGATCCAGCGGGTCGACGCCCTGGTGAGCGCCTGGCACGGGCAGGGCGGCGTGGCGGTCCCGTCCGCGTCGGTGCGTCAGCGGCTGATCGCGGGACGCCGCGACGGGCTGCTGACCCTGCATCACGAGCCGGTGTGAGAGCGGCCGCGTTGGTTCCGGTCCCGACGGCATGGCACGCTGTGGGCGTGCCTGCGCATACACCCGACCTGTACGAGGGCGACATCAAGTCGGTGCTGCTGTCGGAGGAACAGATCCAATCCCGGACGGCCGAATTGGCCGCCCAGATCGCGGACACCTACCGCGCGGCGATCGGGGATAGCGGGCAGGACCTGCTGCTGGTCACGGTGCTCAAGGGCGCCGTCATGTTCGTCACCGACCTGGCCCGTTCGATCCCGCTGCCCACCCAGCTCGAGTTCATGGCCGTCAGCTCCTACGGCTCGTCCACGTCGTCGTCGGGGGTGGTGCGCATCCTCAAAGACCTCGACCGCGACATCAACGACCGCGACGTGCTGATCGTCGAGGACATCGTCGACTCGGGTCTGACGCTGTCGTGGCTGCTGCGCAACCTGGCCACCCGGCAGCCGCGGTCGCTGCGGGTGTGCACGCTGCTGCGCAAACCCGACGCCGTGCGCGCCGACGTCGACATCGAGTACGTCGGTTTCGACATCCCCAACGAGTTCGTCGTCGGCTACGGGCTGGACTACGCCGAGCGCTACCGCGACCTGCCCTACATCGGCACGCTGGAACCGAAGGTCTACACGCACGACTGATCGGCGATCAGCCGCTCACGCGAGCTCCCAGATCACGGTCACGCTGAACCCGACGGTCTGCCGGCCCGGCTCCAGCGGCACCGCCATGGCGGCCTCCCCACGGGGCATCGGGGTGGGGGGCGTGGAACCGGGTGACTCGGAGATGGACACCACGTCGCCGAGGTCGAGACCGGACAGCTGGGCGTACTGCTCGGCGCGGTTCTTGGCGTCCTCGAAGGCGCGGGCCCGCGCGTCGCGGATCAGCTGCGAATCGTCTTCGATCGAATAGTTGACCGAGTTGATCCGGGTGGCGTCGCCGCCGGTGCTGACGATCAGCGCCAGCGCCTGCGACGCCGCGCTCAGGTCGCGGATCTTGACGTCGATCGAGTTGCTGGCGCGGTAACCGATGATGTCGGTCCCGTCGGCGCCGAACTGCGGTTGCAGGCTGACCTGGGTGGTGCTGATGTCCTCGCGGGCGATGCCGGCGTCGACGAGTGCGTTGATCACGGCCTGCTGGCGTTCGCCGGACTGGTTCATCGCCCCCGTCACGTCCGCGGCGATCGCCTCCATCGCGACGCCCGCGGTCAGCGTGTCCGGGGCGCCCTGCACCTCACCGGATCCCACGACGGTGACCTGCCGGGTCTCGGCGGACCCGCTCGCGGCCGGGCCGGACGTGGCGTCACACCCGGCCACCCCGGCCACCGTCACACCCGCCGCGACGAAGGTGAGCAACCGGGTCTTCGCGCGCGCAGAGATCGGCATGCCAGGCACCCTACCGTCAGGGCGTGACCAAGATCTTGCATTGCTCGTCGGGGCGCGACAGCGTGGCGAAGGCGTCGCCCACCCCGTCGAGACCGACCTCCCCGGTGATCAGCGGTGCGACGTCGATCGCGCCTTCGGCGATGGCCCGCAACGTCTCCGCGAACTCGCCCCCGTCATAGGCGAACACGAACTGGATGCTGAGTTCCTTCGGGGCGCCGTAGAACGGCATCACGGTGTCGGGTTCCATGCACACCCCGGCCACCACCACGCGGGTGTGGGCCGGTGCGCGGCGCATGACGTCGTTGAGGATGCCCGGGGCGCCGACGGCCTCGAACACCACCGCGGGCGCGGCGACCTCGAACGGGGACCGCTGCGCCGGGTCGACGGTCTCGTGCGCGCCCATGGTCTGCGCAAGCCGGCGTCGGGTCTGCGAGAAGTCCGCTGCGACAACATGTTCGACGCCGCGCAACCGCAGCGCGGCGATGATCGCCATGCCGATCGGCCCGCATCCGATCACGAGCGCGGATTCGGCAGGGGTGATCGCGGACCTGTTCACCGCGTGCAGGCCCACCGCCATCGGTTCGGTCAGCGCGGCGTGCCGGGGATCGAGCCCGTTCGGCACGGGCAGCAGCAGCGGCGCCGACAGCAGCATGCGTTCGGCGTATCCGCCGATGACGCTGTTGGAGTACACGATCGGAACGACACCGGTCTGCGAGATCAGCGCCGGGATCGACGTCACGACGGTACCCGGTGGCGGAGCGTCGGTCTCCGGACCGGCTTCGAGCACCTCCGCGGCGATCTCGTGGCCCATGAACACGTCGGCGGACAGGTCGACGGTATCGCCCAGCTGGGGCATGCCCTCCATCTGCGCACCCGCGGCCAGCGCGTCGTCGCCGTGGGCGGCGAAGTGCAGATCGGATCCGCAGATGCCGCACGCCTTCACCGCGACCAGCACCTGCCCCGGCCCGGGTACCGGTTCGGGCACATCGTCACGCAACACCATCCGGCCGCCGCGCAGCACCGACGCGCGCACTACCGCGGGTCCGTCTTCAACTCGTCAGTGTGTTCGGTGATCGCCTTGACGATCGCGTCGCCGGCCCGGCCGAGCAACTGGTCGCGCATACCCTTGGCCCAGTCGTGCGAGGCGCGAGGGGCGGTGAGCTGACCCTTGAAGTGCGGCATCACCTTTCGCGCGAACAGATCGTAGGAGTGGTAGGTGGCCTCCGGGGACGCCCAGTCGTGGCCGAGCAACAGCAGTGTCCCGAACCCGCCGGACTTCTCGAGCAGGTCGTCGATGTAGGCGATGGCGTCGTCGGGCGTGCCGATACAGCAGTTCCCCTGTGCGGCGTACTCGGCCACGAACTCCCGCGGCGAGCGGTCCCCCTCGACGCTGTTGGACAGTGGGACGAAGCCGGCCGCACCGAAGTAGTTGGCGAAATCGGCCAGTCCGTACGTGCAGTCGTCGATCGCCTGCTCTCGCGTGTCGGCCAGGTGCATGATCGACAGCACCCGCCAGTTGTCCCGTTCGGGTTCGGGGCGGCCCGATTTCGCCGCCTGGTCGACGACGATCTGCCACGTCGACTCCAGTGCCGCGAATCCACCCGGCACCGACATCGACAGTGACAGCAGCGACGTGCCGAGTGCACCGGCCAGTCGTGGTCCGGACGGGGAGATCATCGCGGCGGTGGAGATCTCGGGGTACGGCCACGTGTAGGGCCGGATGTGAAGTTGGGCGTCGCGCAGGGTGAACCAGTCGGTCTCGCGGGTGATGCGTTCCTCGGGTTCCGCGCGGAACAGCGCGAGGATCGCCTCGAGCGACTCCTGCATCATGCGGCGCTGCTCGACCGGGTCGATGCCCATCATGTAGGCGTCCGACGGCAGCGCGCCCGGGCCGGTGCCGAACATGACGCGGCCACGGGTGAGGTGGTCGAGCAGCACCCACCGGTCGGCCACCATGAGCGGATGGTGGTAGGGCAGCGACACCACGCCGGTGCCGAGGCGGATGTGTCTGGTCCGTTCGGCGGCCGTGGCGATGAAGACCTCCGGGCAGGCGATGAGTTCGTAACCGCCCGAATGGTGTTCGCCGAACCACGCCTCGTCGAAGCCGAGCCGGTCCAGCCGCACCACCCGCTCGAGGTCGTATTCCAATGCGACGGTGGGGGATTGGCCCACCGGGTGGAACGGTGTGATGAAGACGCCGAAGTTCAGCGGTGTGCGGCTCATGTCAGCTCCAATCCGGCCAGATGCTCCAGCAACAACGCGTTGACCTCGTCGGGCCGCTCCTGCTGGAGCCAGTGGCCTGCACCGTCGAGCAGCACCTCGCGGTACTCGCCGGTGACGAGGTCGGTCACCCGGTGGCGTGGGGTGAAGCTCAGTACCGGGTCCGCGCTGCCGGCGATGAACAGCGTCGGAACCGTGATGGTGGCGGCGGGTGTGGTGGCGGTCAGCTCCCAGTTCCGGTCGAAGTTGCGGTACCAGTTCAGCCCGCCGGTGAAGCCGGTGCGGGTGAACACGTCGGCGTACTGGTCGAACTCCTCCTGGCTCATCCACTCCGGCAGCGGCGGCAGCGGATTGTCGGCCAGGTCGGGCGCCGGGGCGCTGAAGCCCTCGAGCGCCAGCATGCGCTGCAGGGACTGCCGGGGGTCGCGGCCGAGGTCGGCGTCGGCCACCCCGGGCTCCTGGAAGTAGAGGATGTAGAAGAAGTGGTCGCCGAAGGTCTTGCGCCAGATCTGCGTCGGCGGGTCCGAGGCACGAGGAACCGGCGGCACGCTCAGGTTGACCATCCCCGCCACCCGGTCGGGGTACAGCAGCGCGAAGTTGGTGACGACCGGGGAGCCCCAGTCGTGTCCGACCACCACCGCGCGCTGTGCGCCGACGTCGTCGAGCAGACCGGCGAGGTCCCCGGTCAGCGCGACGATGTCGTAGTCGGTGACGGCCTCGGGTCGGCTGGACTCGCCGTAACCGCGCTGATCCGGGGCGATGACGTGGTAACCGGCCTCGGCCAGCACCGGGATCTGATGCCGCCACGAGTAGGCCAGTTCCGGGAAGCCGTGGGCGAGCACGACGACGGGCGCTCCGCGCTCACCGGCCTCCACGACGCGCAGGCGTACACCGTTGGTGCCGACTAACCGTTCGGTCGGGGTGATCACGGTCTCACCCAAGCACACGGGTCCCCGCTGCGGAAGTCGTTTGGAGACGGCCGTGTCCAGTTTTGTGGCGGCCGGTTCGCCGGGCACGACGGCCACGCCGGTAGGCGGTACGGGAGGACGGCGCTCAACGTCGGGAACAACCGCACGTTGGTCTAGCGGTAGCCTGAACTAATCCCAGCTGCACGTATCGGAAGGACGTGGCCCGGCGCACCGTCGCGGGCCTAGGAGAAGATGAACCGGAAAAATGTGATCCGCACGCTGATCGTGATCGCGGTCGTGTTGTTGCTGGGCTGGTCGTTCTTTTATTTCAGTGACGACACCCGTGGATTCAAGCCCGTCGACACCTCGGTGGCGATCTCGCAGATCAACAGCGACAACGTCAAGAGCGCCCAGATCGACGATCGTGAACAGCAGCTGCGGCTCGAACTGAAGAGCGGCAACGGCGAGACCGAGGACAGCGACAAGATCCTCACGAAGTACCCGACCGGGTACGCGGTCACGCTGTTCGAATCGCTGCAGGACAAGAACGTCAAGATCAACACGGTCGTCAACCAGGGCAGCGTGCTGGGGTCACTCCTCATCTACATGCTCCCGCTGCTGCTGCTGGTCGCGCTGTTCGTCTTCTTCTCCCGCATGCAGACCGGCGGCCGGATGGGCTTCGGCTTCGGCAAGTCCAAGGCCAAGCAACTCTCCAAGGACATGCCCAAGACCACCTTCGCCGACGTCGCGGGTGCGGACGAGGCGGTCGAAGAGCTCTACGAGATCAAGGACTTCCTGCAGAACCCGTCGCGCTACCAGGCGCTGGGCGCGAAGATCCCCAAGGGCGTGTTGCTCTACGGTCCGCCCGGAACCGGTAAGACGCTGCTCGCGCGTGCGGTCGCCGGTGAAGCGGGTGTCCCGTTCTTCACGATCTCCGGTTCGGACTTCGTCGAGATGTTCGTCGGCGTCGGGGCCTCTCGAGTGCGCGACATGTTCGAACAGGCCAAGCAGAACAGCCCCTCCATCATCTTCGTCGACGAGATCGACGCGGTCGGCCGCCAGCGCGGCGCCGGCATGGGCGGCGGCCACGACGAACGCGAGCAGACGCTGAACCAGCTGCTCGTCGAGATGGACGGATTCGGCGACCGCCAGGGCGTCATCCTCATCGCGGCCACCAACCGGCCCGACATCCTCGACCCGGCGCTGCTGCGCCCGGGCCGCTTCGACCGGCAGATCCCGGTCACCAGCCCCGACCTCGCCGGCCGCCGCGCCGTGCTCAAGGTGCACTCGCAGGGCAAGCCGATGGCCGGTGACGCCGACCTCGACGGGCTGGCCAAGCGCACCGTCGGCATGTCCGGCGCCGACCTGGCCAACGTCATCAACGAGGCCGCGCTGCTCACTGCCCGCGAGAACGGCACTGTCATCACGGGTCTCGCGCTCGAGGAGGCCGTCGACCGGGTGGTCGGCGGACCCCGCCGCAAGAGCCGCATCATCAGCGAGCACGAGAAGAAGATCACCGCCTACCACGAGGGTGGCCACACGCTGGCCGCCTGGGCGATGCCCGACATCGAGCCCATCTACAAGGTGACGATCCTGGCCCGCGGCCGCACCGGCGGCCACGCGGTCGCCGTCCCCGAGGACGACAAGGGTCTGATGACCCGCTCGGAGATGATCTCCCGGCTGGTGTTCGCCATGGGTGGCCGCGCCGCCGAGGAGCTCGTGTTCCGCGAACCGACCACCGGCGCGGTGTCCGACATCCAGCAGGCCACCAAGATCGCGCGGGCGATGGTCACCGAGTACGGCATGAGCAGCAAGCTCGGGGCGGTGCGGTACGGCACCGAACACGGCGACCCGTTCCTCGGCCGCACGATGGGCACCTCGTCGGACTACAGCCACGAGGTCGCGCAGATCATCGACGACGAGGTGCGCAAGCTCATCGAGGCCGCTCACACCGAGGCGTGGGAGATCCTCACCGAGTACCGCGACATCCTCGACACCCTCGCCGGTGAGCTCCTAGAGAAGGAGACCCTGCACCGCGTCGAACTCGAGGCGATCTTCGGCGACGTCAAGAAGCGCCCGCGCCTGACGATGTTCGACGACTTCGGTGGCCGCGTGCCGTCGGACAAGCCGCCCATCAAGACGCCGGGCGAACTGGCGATCGAGCGCGGCGAGGAGTGGCCGCAGCCCAAGCCCGAACCCGCGTTCAAGGCGGCGATCGCGGCGGCCAGCAAGGCCGCCGAGGAAGCCGCCGCCCGCAGCAACGGCGCGAACGGATCCAGCGGTGCCAACGGCTCCCCGAACGGGGCGCCCAACGGTGCGACGCAGCCCGACTACGGTGCGCCCGCCGGCTGGCATGCGCCGGGCTGGCCGCCGCAGCAGCAGCCGTCGGGCCAGCAGGGCGGCTACTGGTATCCGCCGCCCTCGCCGAACCCGGGCTGGGGCGAGCCGCCGCGGCAGCAGCAGCCCTACCCGCCGTACCAGCAGCACTACCCGCAGCCCGGTCACGGGCCGCAGGGGGGTGCCAATCCGCCACGCGACCCGCAGCAGGAGCGGGGCCGCGACGGCGACCGTCCCGGTGACCGTCCGAACCCGCCTGCGCAGCACTGACAACTTCACAAGGGAGGCCTCGATGACGCGGTCGTACGATTCGGCCTTGGTCAAGATCGCCGATTTCGACCAGCCGCGTGCGGAGGCGGCGGTGCGTGAACTGCTGATCGCGATCGGGGAGGATCCGGACCGGCACGGGCTGGTGGACACCCCGGCCCGGGTGGCGCGGGCCTACCGGGAGATGTTCGCGGGGCTCTACACCGATCCCGACGACGTCCTCAACACGACGTTCGACGAGCAGCACGACGAGATGGTGCTGGTCAAGGACATCCCGATGTACTCCACGTGCGAACACCACCTCGTGGCGTTCCACGGGGTGGCGCACGTGGGGTACATCCCGGGCGTCGACGGCCGGGTGACGGGGTTGTCGAAGCTCGCGCGGGTGGTCGACCTGTACGCGAAGCGCCCGCAGGTGCAGGAGCGGCTGACCGCCCAGGTCGCCGACGCGCTGATGCGCAAACTCGACCCGCGCGGGGTGATCGTGGTGATGGAAGCCGAGCACCTCTGCATGGCCATGCGCGGGATCCGCAAACCCGGCGCCACCACCACCACCTCCGCGGTCCGCGGTCAGTTCAAGACCGACAAAGCTTCGCGGGCCGAGGCGCTGGATCTGATCTTGCGCAAGTGAGCGCCACCGCGGTCCAGGTGATGGGGGTCGTCAACGTCACCGACGACTCCTTCTCCGACGGGGGCCAGTTCCTCGACCCGGGTCACGCCGTCGCACACGGTATGGCGCTGGCGGCCGAGGGGGCGGCGATCATCGACGTCGGTGGTGAGTCCACCCGGCCCGGCGCCACCCGGGTCGATCCCGAGGTCGAAGCGGCCCGCATCATCCCGGTGGTCGAGGCGCTCGCCGCGGCCGGCATCACGGTCAGCATCGACACGATGCGCGCCCGGGTGGCGAGCGCCGCCCTGGAACACGGCGCCGCGATCGTCAACGACGTATCCGGCGGCAGGGCCGACCCCGACATGGCGCGGGTGGTCGCCGACGCCCGGGTGCCGTGGATCCTCATGCACTGGCGGTCGGTCGCCGCCGAACGCCCGCACCAGGTGCCCGTATACGACGACGTGGTCGGCGAGGTGCGTACGGAACTGCTGGCCAGTGTGGACGCCGCGGTCGCCGCGGGCGTGGACCCGATGAACCTGATCATCGACCCGGGCCTCGGATTCGCCAAGACCGGACAACACAATTGGGCACTGCTGCACGCACTGCCCGAGCTGGTGGCGACGGAGATCCCGGTGCTGGTGGGAGCGTCACGCAAACGTTTCCTCGGTGCGCTGCTCGCCGACGCCTACGGTGCGGTGCGTCCCCCCGACGGCCGGGAGACGGCCACCGCGGTGATCTCCGCGCTGGCCGCGCTGCACGGTGCGTGGGGTGTGCGCGTGCACGACGTGCGCGCCTCGGTGGATGCCATCAAAGTGGTGGGGGCGTGGGAGCGAGGTGGGGAGTGAGCGACCGGATCGAGTTGCGCGGGCTGACCGTGCGTGGCAACCACGGCGTCTTCGACCATGAGCGCCGCGACGGGCAGGACTTCGTGATCGACCTGACCGTGTGGCTGGATTTGGCGCCTGCGGCGGCCAGCGACGACCTCGCGGACACCGTGGACTACGGCGGTCTGGCGCAGCGGGCGGCCGGCATCGTGGCGGGTCCGCCGCGCGATCTCATCGAGACCGTCGCGGCGGAGATCGCCGACGATGTGATGAAGGATCAACGCATCGAGGCCGTCGAGGTGGTCGTGCACAAACCGGAGGCGCCGATCCCGCTGACCTTCGCGGACGTCGCCGTGGTTGCGCGCAGGACGCGCGAGGAGCACCGATGACAAAAGTCGTGTTGTCCATCGGGTCGAATGTGGGTGACCGTCTGGCACGCCTGCAGTCCGTCGTCGACGGTCTCGGGGAGGCCGTGCGCGCGGTGTCGCCGGTGTACGAGACCGCGGCGTGGGGCGGTGTCGAACAGGGCGCCTTCCTCAACGCGGTGCTGATCGCCGACGACCCCGACCTCGACTGCCACGGCTGGCTGCGCCGCGGTCAGCAGTTGGAGCAGGAGGCCGACCGGGTCCGCGGACAGCGGTGGGGGCCCCGCACCCTCGACGTCGACATCGTCACCTGCCACGACGGGGACACCGAAGTGCGTTCCGCGACTGCGGAGCTCACGCTGCCGCATCCGTACGCACATCTGCGGGCGTTCGTCCTGATGCCGTGGCTGGCGGCCGAACCGGAGGCGACGCTGACGGTGGCGGACACGACGCGGCCGGTCTCGCTGTGGCTGGAGGAACTCGACCCCGCCGAGCGCGCGGGTGTGCGGCGCACCGACCTGGCCCTGCGCACGGAGATCGCGGCCGACTGATGGGGCCCACCCGGAAACGCGACCTGGCGGCCGCGGTGCTCATCGCAGGCATCGTCGGATATCTCGCCGCGCTGCTGGCCTACCCGCGGTACTTCCCGCCGATCAGCCTGTGGACCGGACTCTCGCTGCTCGGCGTCGCCGTCGCGATCGCGGCGTGGGGTGTCAACGTGCGCAACAAGATCCGCGACGGCGAGATCGGCGACGGTCCCGGCCGGCTGCATCCGCTCGCGGTGGCCCGCTCGGTCGTCATCGCGAAGGCGTCGGCATGGGTGGGCGCCCCGGTCCTGGGCTGGTGGGCGGGGGTCCTGGTGCAGGTCCTGCCGCAGCGCGGCGCATTGCGGGCGGCCGGTGAGGACGTCCCGGGTGTGGTGATCGCGGCGGCCAGCGCACTGGCGCTGACGATCGCCGGTCTGTGGCTGCAGAATTGCTGCAAGTCCCCGCCCGAACCGCCCGAGGATCCCGACCCGTCGTCGGACTGAACGCCTCCGCGACGCGGGTGGTGGAATCGCCGCGCGGGTCGACACGCTCGATGACCTGTGGCGGGTACAGTCGGCCCATGACTGTCCTGCCCCGCGGTCCGCGCGCTCGGCGCGGCAATCGCAGGCCGGGCTGGATGCTGCTGACAGTGTTGCTGGTCCTGGCGATCGTGGCAAGTTCTGCGCTGGTGTTCACCAACCGGGTGGAATTGCTCAAACTCGCTGTCATCCTGGCGTTGTGGGCGGCGGTGGCCGCGGCGTTCGTCTCGGTCATCTATCGGCGGCAAAGCGATCACGACCAGGCCAAGGCGCGCGATCTCAAACTCGTCTACGACCTCCAACTCGACCGCGAGATCTCGGCGCGCCGCGAATACGAGTTGACGGTGGAGACGCAGCTGCGCCGCGAGCTGGCGAACGAACTGCAGGCCCAGGCCGCCGACGAGGTGGCCGCGCTGCGCGCAGAGCTCGCAGCGCTGCGGACCAACCTGGAGATCCTCTTCGACGCCGACCTGGCCCACCGGCCGGCGCTCGAACACGACCGCACCACCGTGCGCGCCTACAGCGACTGGGCACCGGACAACGAGACCACCGGCCGGGTGAGCAGCAGCAGGCTCGACGAGATGTTGCGCGACGCCGAGGTCGACGAGAGCGAGTCGCGCACCGAGGAAAGCCCGATCATCGACGTGCCCGCCGAACCGCAGCCGCCCGAACCGGATCTCGTGCCGCCGCCGGGATTCGGTGGCGCGCACCGCAGGCCCTCGGAAGCCGAACCGCACACCGAGGAGCCGCCACGTCGTCGGCGGCGCCGCGCCGAGGAGGCGCCCCCGGTGGCCGAGGCACCGGCCTGGGCCGCCCCGACTCCCGAGCCGCCCCCCGAGCCAACCCCAGAGCCCGAGCCCGAGACCGAGACCGAGCCGGAGCCGCTCTCGGAGCCCGAGTCCGACGCCGACCTGGACACCGATCCGGGCATCTCCCGGCTTTCGGAGGCGCCGACCTCATGGGATCGGCCCACTCCGACACCCGAGCCCGAACCCGAGCCGGTCGGCGGTTGGCAGCCGGTGCCCGCCGAAGGGCAGTGGATCCCCGCGGGCGCCCCGGGCAGTCACTGGACGGCCCCGGTGGCCGAGGAGCCGCCGTCGGAGTACGTCGGACGACGACGCGCACAGGAACCCCGACCTGCGCCCGAACCGCGCCACGGCAAGCACTCCGCGCCGGGTGACGGCAACGAGGACGAGCCGCCCGCGCCCATCCAGGGGCCGCAGGAGACCGCCGAGGAGGCCCACGCCCGTCGGCGCCGCAGCCTCGAGGACACCGGCGGGCAGTCCGTCGCCGAACTGCTCGCGCGGCTGCAGGCCAACCCCACCGGCGGCGGTCGTCGGCGCCGCGAGCCGTGAGCTAATCTGCTAGCGACCGTCCGGTACCCGACCTGTAGGACCGGAACGTAACGAGAACTCGAGACTTGCGAGGTCGTCTGCAATGGAGCAGCCCCCAGCACCGTCGTGGGGTCCGCCGGGCGACCTCCGCCCGGCCCGGCTGTCGGTCGGCATCATCTCCGCCGGTCGGGTGGGCACCGCGCTGGGCGTCGCACTCGAGCGTGCCGGCCACGTCGTGGTCGCGTGCGGTGCCATCTCGCAGGCGTCGCGCCGGCGAGCCCAGCGGCGACTGCCCGACAGCGCCGTCATGCCGATCCACGACGTCGCGGATCGTGCGGAGCTGTTGGTGCTGGCCGTCCCGGACGCCGAACTCTCCGCAGTGGTCTCCGGTCTGGCGGCCACCGGCACGGTCCGGCCGGGCGCCATCGTCGCCCACACCTCCGGCGCCAACGGGGTCGGCATCCTCGCACCGCTGAGCGAACGCGGGTGCATACCCCTGGCCATCCACCCGGCCATGACCTTCACCGGCGCCGACGAGGACATCGCCCGGCTGTCCGACGCGTGCTTCGGCATCACCGCCGCCGACGACGTCGGATACGCGATCGCGCAGTCGCTGGTGCTGGAGATCGGCGGCGAGCCGTTCCGGGTCCGGGAAGACGCCCGCCCGCTGTACCACGCGGCGCTGGCGCATGCCGGCAATCACGTCACCACCGTGATCCTCGACGCGGTCGAGGCGCTGCGGTCCGCGTTGTGGGGGCAGGAACTGTTGGGTCAGGAACTCGTGGGGGATGCGCCGGGTGGGATCGCGGAGCGGGTGATCGCCCCGCTGGCCAGGGCGTCGCTCGAGAACGCGCTGCAGCGCGGCCAGGCCGCGCTGACGGGTCCGGTTGCGCGCGGTGACGCGCCCGCGATCAGTGCGCATCTGCGCGCGCTCGCCGAGGTGAATCCCGAACTGGCAGAGGCGTACCGGACGAACTCGCTGCGTACCGCCCAGCGGGCGCACGCATCCGAGGACGTCTTCGCGGCCCTGGCGGCGCAGTCATGACCGCCCGCAGGCCAACCCGATTCGCCAAAGGCGAACTCAACGTCTACCGCGCGCCGCGCGATGTCACCGACGTCACGCGCGCGCTGCGCTCCACCGGCAGGCGTGTCGTGCTCGTCCCGACGATGGGCGCGTTGCACGAAGGCCATCTGACGCTGATCCGTGCCGCCAAACGGGTGCAGGGCGCCGTTGTCGTCGTGTCGATCTTCGTCAACCCGTTGCAGTTCGGTGCGGGGGAGGATCTCGACGCGTATCCACGCACACTCGACGACGACCTCGCCGCGCTGCGTGCCGAAGGTGTCGAGATCGCGTTCACGCCCACGGTCGGCGATATGTACCCCTACGGCACGCGGACCTCGGTGCATCCCGGTCCGCTCGGTGATGATCTCGAAGGTGCTTCGCGCCCAGGCCATTTCGCGGGTGTGCTCACCGTGGTGTGCAAGCTGCTGCACATCGTGCGGCCCGACCGGGCGTTCTTCGGTGAGAAGGACTACCAGCAGTTGGTGCTGATCCGGCAGATGGTCACCGATCTCAACATCGACACCCGGATCGTCGGCGTGCCGACGGTCCGTGAGGCCGACGGGCTCGCGCTGTCGTCGCGCAACCGCTACCTCGACGAGGTCGAACGCGAACAGGCCGGCGCGCTGTCGGCCGCCCTGCTGGCCGGGATGTACGCCGCGTCCAACGGTGCGGCCGCCACGCTGGACGCCGCACGCGCCGTTCTCGACGAGGTCCCCGCCATCGAGGTCGACTACCTGCAGGTCCGCGACCCCATGCTGGGTCCGGTGCCGCACGAGGGGGCGGCCCGCCTACTGGTGGCGGCGCGACTCGGCCAGACCAGGCTGCTCGACAACATCGCCGTCGACATCGGCGCATCGGACGGTATCGACGGCCACCCCCGGGTCGGTTCGCCCGACCATCAACTGCCCTGGAGGAACTGATGCTTCGCACGATGCTGAAGTCGAAGATCCACCGAGCCACCGTCACGCAGTCCGATCTGCACTACGTCGGCTCGGTCACCATCGACGCCGATCTGATGGACGCCGCCGACCTCATCGAGGGTGAGCAGGTCACGATCGTCGACATCGACAACGGCAACCGCCTGGTGACCTACGCGATCACCGGCGCCCGCGGCAGCGGGGTGATCGGGATCAACGGCGCCGCAGCACATCTCGTGCATCCCGGCGATCTGGTCATCCTGATCGCCTACGGCACCATGGAAGACGCCGAGGCGCGCGCATATCAGCCGCGGGTGGTCTTCGTCGACGCCGACAACCGGCAGGTCCATCTCGGCGCCGACCCGGCGATGGTGCCGGACACCGCCGTCGACCTGATGTCTCCGCGTTGAGCCGACCCGAGAGATGACGAGGTAGCGCAGTGCTGCTCGCCATCGACGTCCGCAACACCCACACCACCGTCGGCCTGATCTCCGGATCCGGCGATCACGCGAAAGTCGTGCAGCAGTGGCGGATCCGGACCGAATCCGAAGCGACCGCCGACGAGCTCGCGCTGACCATCGACGGTCTGATCGGTGAGGACTCCGAGCGTCTCACCGGCGCGGTCGGGCTGTCGACGGTGCCGTCGGTGCTCCACGAGGTCCGCCTGATGCTCGAACAGTATTGGCCGTCGGTTCCGCACGTGATGATCGAACCGGGTGTGCGCACCGGCATCCCGCTGCTCGTCGACAACCCCAAGGAGGTCGGGGCGGACCGGATCGTCAACTGTCTGGCGGCCTATCACCGGTTCGGCACCGCGGCCATCGTGGTCGACTTCGGCTCCTCGATCTGCGTCGACGTCGTTTCGGCCAAGGGGGAGTTCCTCGGCGGGGCGATCGCGCCCGGGGTGCAGGTGTCCTCGGATGCGGCGGCGGCCCGTTCGGCGGCGCTGCGCCGCGTCGAACTGACCCGGCCACGTTCGGTGATCGGGAAGAACACCGTCGAGTGCATGCAGTCGGGTGCTCTGTTCGGTTTCGCCGGCCTGGTGGACGGTCTGGTCAACCGGATCCGCGAAGACGTCGCCGGGTTCTCCGGCACCGACGTCGCGGTGGTCGCCACCGGCCACACGGCCCCGCTGGTGCTTCCGGACGTGCACACGGTCGCGCATTACGACCGCCACCTCACCCTCGACGGGCTGCGCCTGGTGTTCGAACGCAACCGCGACGGCCAGCGCGGCCGCCGCTAGAAGTACGTCCGGATCAGGTCGACGACCCGGTTGCCGTCGTCCAGCACCGGAATCATCGGCCATTTGTCGAACGTCGTACACGGATGCGACACACCGAATTCCAGCCAGTCGCCGACTCGCACACCGGTGTCGTGTGCGCCGAGCCGCAGATAGGCGTGCTGGTCGTTGAGTCGGGTGACCTCGCTGCCGGGCAGGAGTCTCGGCACCGGCAGCCCTTGATCGAACGACACGTCGCGACGTCCCATCCCGACCAGCGCCAACTCCTCCTCCGGACGCGAGATCACCTGTGCCCATACGCTCATTGCCGCTGTGAGACCGCCCGCGCCGGCCCGCTGTAGCGGTGAGGTCCGCGCGTAGAGGCCGTCGTCGTGGGTGAGGTAACAGCCGCTGCGCAGCACGGTGCGCACGGTCAGCCCGGCCGGCCAGCCGCCGGTCAAGACGTCCGTGACCAGGTCGAAGTAGGTGCTGCCGCCTGCGGTCACCAGGACGTCGTCCGTCTCGAACGCGGTGGCCAACCGTTCGACCGCGGCCCGCACGTCGGTGAGGTATCCGGTCACCACGGCCAGCGCCTCCGCGTTCACGTCCTGACCGCACGCCGCCTCGTACCCCGCGACGCCGACCAGGCGCAGCCGCGGCGACGCCGTGACCGCCCGCGCCACCGCATCCACCTCCGCCGTGGTGCGGCAGCCGGTGCGCCCGCCGGCCATCCCGACTTCCACGCACACGTCGAGCGGGCGCACCGCATCCGCCAACGCCGCCGACATGAGCTCGACACCGCGCAGCGAATCCACCCAGCAGACCACCCGGAATTCCGGATCGGCCGCCATCTCGCGCGCCAGCCACACCAGCCCCGCGCGGTCGACGACCTCGTTGGCGAGCAGCACGTCACGAACGCCGAACGCGCGCAGGATCCGGACCTGGCTCACGGTCGCGGCGGTGACGGCGACGGCGCCCGCGTCCAATTGGCGGGCCAGCAGTTGCGGGGCCAGGTGGGTCTTGGCGTGCGGGGCCAACTCCACGCCGCGCCGGCGGCACCAGCGCGCCATCGTCACCAGGTTGTGTGTCAGCGCGGAGGCCCTTAACACGCACACCGGGCCGAGGACGCCGGCCGAGAACAACTCCGGTGAGTCCCCGCAGATCTGCGCGGGAGTGGCACCCCACCATTCGGCCGGCAGCCCTTTGTACCGCCAGTCGAGCGGTTGGTCGGCCAGCGCCGCGACGGCGCCGTGGTCGATGGGGCTGCGCATTCGTTCATTAAAGGCGGATGGACACCGGGAGGCGATCGCGGCGTGCAGGGGGTTCTCGTGAGCAGCGTTAAGCTGGCACCCCGTGACACCGACCGGCGGCGACAACACGCCCGAGAACAACGCGCCCGATAACGACCCTGACATTCCCGAGCAGTTCCGCATTCGTCAGGCCAAGCGGGAACGTCTGCTGGCCGAGGGTCGCGACCCCTACCCGGTGGACGTGGACCGCACGCACACGCTCGCCGAAGTTCGCGCCGCCTTCCCCGACCTGCCGGTCGACTCGCAGACCGGCGAGATCGTCGGCGTCGCCGGGCGCGTCGTATTCGCCCGCAACTCGGGGAAGCTGTGTTTCGCGACCCTGCAGGAGGGCGACGGTACGCAGCTGCAGGCCATGATCAGCCTGGCCGAGGTGGGGCAGGAATCGCTGGACAGCTGGAAAGCCGACGTCGACCTGGGTGACATCGTGTCCGTCCACGGCCAGGTCATCAGTTCCCGTCGCGGTGAGCTCTCTGTGCTCGCCGATTCCTGGCAAATCATCTCCAAGGCGCTGCGGCCGCTTCCGGTCGCGCACAAGGAAATGAGCGAGGAGGCGCGGGTGCGGCAGCGCTACGTCGACCTCATCGTGCGTCCGGAGGCCCGCACCATCGCACGTCAACGCGTGGCCGTCGTGCGTGCGCTCCGCAACGCGCTCGAGCGGCGCGGCTTCCTCGAACTCGAGACGCCGATGCTGCAGACCCTGGCCGGCGGTGCGGCGGCCCGGCCGTTCGTCACCCACTCCAATGCGCTCGATGTGGACCTATACCTGCGTATCGCGCCGGAGTTGTTCCTCAAGCGTGCCCTGGTCGGTGGTTTCGAGAAGGTCTTCGAGTTGAATCGCAACTTCCGAAACGAAGGTATCGATTCCACGCATTCTCCCGAATTCGCGATGCTGGAGACTTATCAGGCGTATGGCGACTACAACGATTCCGCGGTGGTGACGCGGGAACTAATTCAGGAAGTCGCCGACGAGGCGATCGGCACCCGTCAAGTGCCATTGGCCGATGGCACTGTCTACGACCTGGACGGTGAGTGGGAGTCGTTGGAAATGTACCCCTCGCTGTCCGCGGCGCTGGGTGAGGAGATCACCCCGCAGACCCCCGCCGACGAACTCTGGCGGATCGCCGACCGGCTCGGTGTGGAGATTCCCCGTGACCGCGGATACGGCCACGGGAAATTGATCGAGGAACTGTGGGAGCACACCGTCGGCGAGGATCTCTGGGCGCCGACCTTCGTGCGGGACTTCCCGGTGGAGACGACCCCGCTCACCCGGTCGCACCGCAGCGTTCCCGGCGTCACCGAGAAGTGGGATCTCTATGTCCGCAAGTTCGAGTTGGCGACCGGCTATTCCGAACTCATCGATCCGATAATTCAGCGCGAGCGATTCGAGGAGCAGGCGCGAGCGGCCGCTGCCGGTGACGACGAGGCAATGGTTCTCGACGACGATTTCCTGGCGGCATTGGAGTACGGCATGCCGCCGTCCACCGGTACCGGAATGGGCATCGACCGGTTGCTGATGGCGCTGACTGGACTGTCAATTAGAGAGACAATTCTCTTCCCGATTGTTCGGCGGCACGGCGGCTGAACTCCTGGGATAGGAGCGTCGTTGAATAGTGTAGGTTTATATGGCACATTGGAGGCCGAGAATCCGGTAGCCAAAACTATCCACCAAGCGCAGGTAGAAGGGTCAGTGTGAACTGATGGCGAAGAAAGTCACCGTCACGTTGGTCGATGATTTCGACGGTGAAGGTACCGCCGATGAAACGGTTGAATTCGGGCTCGACGGAGTCAGCTATGAGATCGACCTCTCCAGCAAGAATGCCAAGAAACTCCGCGAAGACCTGAAACAGTGGGTCGAGGCCGGACGTCGCGTCGGCGGTCGTCGTCGCGGCCGCGCCACCGGACCCACCAGGGGCCGCGGCGCCATCGATCGCGAGCAGAGCGCCGCGATCCGCGAGTGGGCCCGCCGCAACGGCCACAATGTCTCGACCAGGGGCCGTATCCCCGCCGACGTCATCGACGCGTTCCACGCCGCCACCTAGCGCCGTACGACGAACGGGCAACGCGTTCGCGCGTTGCCCGTTTTGCGTCTCCTTCCCAGGTGGACGGGTTTCGCTGGTGGCGAACCGATCGCCGGCCGGCCGCGGAAACGAATCGTCGAACTGCGGCGTTGACATGGTCAGCAGCGCGGCGCACGGCGGTACGGACCGCCAACCACGGCGCTCGCTGCGGCCGCCCGATAGAGTGGACGGCAGGTGTACCGCAGTTCGGTGAAGTGGTGCGGACCGCGTACGCCACCTATGCGATGGAGAGCAGGTAACCACCGATGTTCGAACGTTTTACCGACCGTGCCCGCAGGGTCGTCGTCCTGGCTCAAGAAGAAGCCCGGATGCTCAACCACAACTACATCGGCACCGAGCACATCCTGCTGGGACTCATTCACGAGGGTGAGGGCGTAGCGGCCAAGTCTCTCGAGTCGCTGGGCATCTCGCTGGAAGGCGTGCGCAGCCAGGTCGAGGAGATCATCGGCCAGGGCCAGCAGGCGCCGTCCGGTCACATCCCCTTCACCCCGCGCGCCAAGAAGGTGCTCGAGCTGTCCCTGCGCGAGGCGCTGCAGCTCGGCCACAACTACATCGGCACCGAGCACATCCTGCTCGGGTTGATCCGTGAGGGCGAAGGCGTCGCCGCTCAGGTTCTCGTGAAGCTCGGCGCCGAACTGACGCGCGTGCGCCAGCAGGTCATCCAGCTGCTGTCCGGCTACCAGGGCAAGGAGTCCGCGGAGGCCGGCACCGGCGGCCGCGGCGGCGAATCCGGCAACCCCTCGACCTCGTTGGTGCTCGACCAGTTCGGCCGCAACCTGACCGCCGCCGCGATGGAGGGCAAGCTCGACCCCGTCATCGGCCGCGAGAAGGAAATCGAGCGGGTCATGCAGGTGCTGAGCCGCCGCACCAAGAACAACCCCGTGCTGATCGGCGAGCCCGGCGTCGGCAAGACCGCCGTCGTCGAGGGCCTCGCGCAGGCGATCGTCCACGGCGAGGTGCCCGAGACGCTGAAGGACAAGCAGCTCTACACCCTCGACCTGGGCTCACTGGTCGCCGGCAGCCGCTACCGCGGTGACTTCGAGGAGCGCCTGAAGAAGGTGCTCAAGGAGATCAACACCCGCGGCGACATCATCCTGTTCATCGACGAGCTGCACACGCTCGTCGGCGCGGGTGCCGCCGAGGGCGCGATCGACGCCGCCAGCATCCTCAAGCCGAAGCTGGCCCGCGGTGAGCTGCAGACCATCGGCGCCACCACCCTCGACGAGTACCGCAAGTACATCGAGAAGGACGCCGCCCTGGAACGCCGCTTCCAGCCGGTGCAGGTGGGTGAGCCGACCGTCGAGCACACCATCGAGATCCTCAAGGGTCTGCGCGACCGGTACGAGGCGCACCACCGCGTCTCGATCACCGACAGCGCGATGGTGGCCGCCGCGACGCTGGCCGACCGCTACATCAACGACCGGTTCCTGCCGGACAAGGCGATCGACCTGATCGACGAGGCCGGCGCCCGGATGCGGATCCGCCGGATGACCGCTCCGCCGGACCTGCGCGAGTTCGACGAGAAGATCGCCGACGCCCGCCGGGAGAAGGAGTCCGCGATCGACGCGCAGGACTTCGAGAAGGCCGCGAGCCTGCGCGACAAGGAGAAGCAACTCGTCGCCCAGCGTGCCGAGCGGGAGAAGCAGTGGCGCTCGGGTGATCTGGACGTCGTGGCCGAGGTCGACGACGAGCAGATCGCCGAGGTGCTCGGCAACTGGACCGGCATCCCCGTGTTCAAGCTGACCGAGGAGGAGACGACTCGGCTGCTGCGCATGGAGGATGAGCTGCACAAGCGGATCATCGGCCAGGAGGACGCCGTCAAGGCGGTCTCGAAGGCGATCCGCCGCACCCGCGCCGGGCTGAAGGACCCCAAGCGGCCGTCGGGTTCGTTCATCTTCGCCGGCCCGTCCGGTGTCGGTAAGACCGAGCTCTCGAAGGCGCTGGCGAACTTCCTGTTCGGCGACGACGATGCGCTCATCCAGATCGACATGGGCGAGTTCCACGACCGCTTCACCGCGTCGCGGCTGTTCGGTGCCCCTCCGGGCTACGTCGGTTACGAAGAGGGCGGCCAGCTCACCGAGAAGGTGCGGCGCAAGCCGTTCTCGGTCGTGCTGTTCGACGAGATCGAGAAGGCCCACCAGGAGATCTACAACAGCCTCCTGCAGGTCCTCGAGGACGGCCGTCTCACCGACGGTCAGGGCCGCACGGTCGACTTCAAGAACACCGTGCTGATCTTCACCTCGAACCTCGGTACCTCCGACATCAGCAAGGCGGTCGGGCTGGGCTTCACCCAGGGCGGCGGCGAGAACAACTACGAGCGGATGAAGCAGAAGGTCAACGACGAGCTGAAGAAGCACTTCCGCCCGGAGTTCCTCAACCGCATCGACGACATCATCGTGTTCCACCAGCTGACGCAGGACGAGATCATCAAGATGGTCGACCTGATGATCGGCCGGGTCGGCAATCAGCTGCGGGCCAAGGACATGACGATGGAGCTCACCGACCGGGCCAAGTCACTGCTGGCCAAGCGCGGGTTCGACCCCGTGCTCGGTGCGCGGCCGCTGCGTCGCACGATCCAGCGCGAGATCGAGGACCAGCTGTCGGAGAAGATCCTGTTCGAGGAGATCGGACCCGGTCAGCTGATCACCGTGGACGTCGAGAACTGGGACGGCCAGGGAGCGGGCGAGGACGCGAAGTTCACCTTCAGCGGTGGTCCGAAGCGGTCCGAGCCGGTCGAGCCGGATCTGGCGCAGGCCGGCGCCGCCGGTGCGCCGAGCGCAGCCGAGTAACGACGAGTCGCAGGACGGGCGGTCACCTCACGGTGGCCGCCCGTCTCGTCTTTCCCGGCGTCGACGGAGGGCCGCGGCGCGATTCCCGCGCGCAGTGCTTAGGATGTGCGATGTAATCGGCAGGCGAAGGAATCTGGTGAGAATCCAGAACGGTCGCGCCACTGTGAGAGTCAGACCCGACGCCTGCTTCACTCCACTCGGGACGCGGAATCCCGGAAAGGACCCCTGATGACGTCTCAGCAAGCCCGCAAGACCCGGGTACCGGCCATCGACCTGTCGGCCACACGCGCCGCGGTCTGGTTGTCGGCCACCGCGTTCCTCGCGCTGCTGGTGCTCTACTTCCTCGGCTTCGATCAGGGGGCCACGTCGGTCTTCGGCGCCGACAACACGGCGATCCACGAATTCATCCACGACGCACGCCATCTCCTCGGTTTCCCCTGCCACTGACCGACCGGCATCGGAGAGACAAATCAACATGGAGAAGCAGATCATCGGGCGCGGCCTCCTGGCCGGTGCCCTCGCAGCCGTTGTCGCATTCGTCTTCGCGCGGATCTTCGTCGAACCGGCCATCGACCTCGCCATCGGCTACGAGGACGGCCTCGGCGAGGCCCGGCAGGCCATGGACCATGCCGCGGGCCACGGTCACAGTCACGGTGCGGACGGGGGCGGATTCTCCCGCGCCATCCAGATGAACGTCGGCCTGGGCTTCGGCATGCTGGCGTTCTGCGTCGCGATGGGCGCGCTGTTCGCGATCGTGTTCGCCGTCGCCTACGGGCGGGTCGGCGACGTCTCGGCCCGGCTGCTGTCGCTGTACGTCGCCGGCGGCATGCTGCTGAGCCTCTACGTCGTTCCGTCCCTGAAGTACCCGGCCAGCCCGCCCGCACTCAGCCTCGACGAGACCCTCCGGCAGCGGACGCTGCTGTATCTGCTGATGGTCGTCGTGTCGGCCGCGCTGCTCGTCGGCGCCGTGTACCTCGGACGCCGACTGCAGGAACGGCTCGGCACCTGGAACGCGACGCTGGCCGGTGCGGGCGCCTACGTGGTCGCCGGCGCGGTGCTGATGCTCATCCTGCCGACCATCGACGAGACCCCGGGTCCGCTGCGCGATGACTCCGGCGCGATCGTCTACGAGGGTTTCCCGGCCGACGTCCTCTACGACTTCCGGCTGTACTCACTGGGAACGCAGGTCGTGATGTGGGCGACGATCGCGCTGGTGTTCGCCCCGCTGGCATCGCGGCTGCTCGACGGCCGGCGCGAAGCCCTCCGGACGTGAGCGAGGTCGTCCGGCTGACGCTGGTGTCGCATGCGATGACCGACGCCGTGTCGGCCGGACGATTCCCCACCGACGAACCGCTGAACGCGCAGGGCCACCGTCAGGCCGACGCGTGTGTGGAGTTGGGGCCCACCGACGCCGCGTACTGCGGGCCGGAGAAGCGGACCAGGCAGACCGCCGAACTGCTCGGTCTGCACGCGGTCGCCGATCCGCTGCTCGCCGATCTGGATTGCGGACGGTGGCGTGGTGATGTGCTGGGCGGTGTGGAGCCCGCCGAGCTCGCGATCTGGCTCACCGAACCCGCCCAGGCGCCGCACGGCGGGGAGACCGTCGTCCAGGTGATCGAGCGGGTGCGCCGCTGGATGGACTCGATGGCCGGCCGGCGCGGCCGGTTCGTCGCCGTCACCCATCCTGCAGTGGTGCGTGCGGCGATCCTGGTGGCGCTCGACGCCCCGGCCCGATCGTTCTGGCGCATCGACGTCGCGCCGGTCAGCCGTACCGTCCTGCACTTCCGCGGGCACGCGTGGACGTTGCGGTCGTCGCCTTAATCGGCGACGGGCACCATCGCGAACGTCTGGTGCACGATCGACAGCAGCCAGCTGGCCGCGGTCCGGCTCCGGTAGCGGGGCCAGTTGAGCTGGAAGCTGACCACCCACGGCTGGCCGGTGTGGTCGACGGCGTACCAGCTGAACGTCAGGTCGCCGGGCAGGTTGCCGCCCTTGGCGCCGATGTAGGGCCACTTGGCACGGTCCAACTCGACCCCGGGGATGGCCGACAGGATGTCCTTGACCGGTGCGGCCTCGCCGACGGCCGCGGCCTGCAGGGCGGAGTGGACGCGGCAGATGTCGGATGCGCTGCCGTACCACTCGGCGCCGTAGTCGGAGGCCGGGGTGTGCGTACGGGTCGGGTCGGGTTCGTACGGCCGTGAGTCGGTCTGTTTCAGCAGCGCCACGCGGCCACGATGGTCGGCCTGTTTCCACTGTTCGCGCAGATCCGGCTCACCCCAGCCGACCGAGAACATCTCGTGCATCGTGGGGAACGGCGTCATGCTGGCCGGGTCGTGGTGCCCGGCGGCCACCAGCGCCCGCTCCACCGCACCAGGCCCGAGGCGCTCGATGAGCAGGTCCGTCGCCATGTTGTCGCTGGAGGAGATCATCTGCTGGGCCGCCGCGCGCACCGATACGGTCGCCCCTGGCGGCAACTCCTCCAGACCGGCCGAGCCGACGGCCTTCGCACGCTCGGTGATGGTCAGCTCGTCGTCCCACTCCACGCTGCCGACCTTGACCGCCTCGGCCACCGCGAGCAGCACGTAGAGCTTGAAGATCGACGCCAGCGGCAGCGACATCTCGGTGTTGGTCCCCGCCACCCGCTGACACTTGCCGCCCTCGGCGACCCGCGACACCTGGTAGGAGTACCGCGCACCGGAGGCGGCCAGCACAGCGTCGATGTCCGACCACTTCTCGATCACCGGAGAGCGCAGCGATACGTCGAACCGGTCGACCAGACCGTTGTCGTCGGTGCGCAACTCGATGTCCTGTTCGGCGCCGTACGGCGTCTTGACGTGCAGCGTGGCGGTGCCCGCGCGGATGTCCACGCCGGTGACGGTGATCGGGCGGTCCCACCACAGATTGCCCATGGCGTCGATGATGTGGTCGACCTGGTCCTCGACGGCCATCGTGCGCACGTTGACGTCGCCGATGGGCCAGTCCGAATTGACCATGTCCATGGTCTGTTTGGCCCGCAGACCCTGTGGCGTGCTGGTACCGATGTGGGCGCCGTAGGCGGCGTCGGCCGGAGCGGTGTTCGTCTGACCGCATCCGGACACTGAGGAGACGACGAGCGCGGCAGCAGTCACCAGGCCGGCCACCCGGCGCACTGTCCGCGTCCCGTCAGGCCTTGTCGCCGGACCCCGCAACGTCGAGCACGACCTCGAACTCCAGCAGCGAGGCGCCGGTCGCGACCGGGTTGGCGGCCTGACCCTTGTGCGCCTCGATCGCCGGGCCGGTCGCCCACGCCTGGAAGGCCTCTTCGGTCTCCCACTGCGTGACGACGAAGTAGCGGTTCTCACCCTTGACGGGCCGCAGCAGCTGGAAACCGAGGAAGCCGGGCTGGTTGTCCACGGCGTGTGCGCGGTGCGCGAACCGCTTCTCCAGTTCCGGGCCGGCGTCCGGCGGGACCTCGATTGCGTTGATCTTCACCACAGGGTTCTGGCTGGGCATGCGGTCAGGTTACCGCTTTGGCTGGGCAAGATGAGCACATGGACTCCCCACTGTTGACCCCCCGGGGCGGAGACGGCGCACCCCTGGTGCTGGTACACGGCCTGATGGGACGTGGCAGCACGTGGGGCCGTCAGCTGCCGTGGCTGACGGGTCTCGCCACGGTCTACACCTACGACGCGCCGTGGCACCGGGGCCGCGACGTGGTGGATCCGCGTCCGATCAGCACCGAACACTTCGTGGCCGAACTCGGTGACGCGGTCGCGCGCCTCGGGTCGCCGGTCACGCTGATCGGGCATTCGATGGGCGGTCTGCATGCGTGGTGTCTGGCCGCGACCCGGCCCGACCTGGTCAACGCGGTGGTGGTCGAGGACATGGCGCCGGACTTCCGCGGCCGCACCACCGGGCCCTGGGAACCGTGGCTGCACGCGCTGCCCGTCGAGTTCGAGACCGAACAGCAGGTGTTCGCCGAATTCGGTCCGATCGCCGGGCGTTACTTCCTCGAGGCGTTCGACCGGACCGCGACCGGGTGGCGCCTGCACGGGCGGCGGCGCCACTGGATCGACATCGCCGCCGAGTGGGGGCAGCGGGACTACTGGCAGCAGTGGCAGCAGGTGCGGGTCCCGGCGCTGCTGCTGGAGGCGGGCAACTCCGTCACGCCGCCGGGCCAGATGCGCCGGATGGCCGAAACCGGCTATCGGACAACGTATCTGCGGGTTCCCGACGCCGGTCACCTCATCCACGACGAGCAACCGGAGGTCTTCCGTGGCGCCGTCGAGGCATTCTTAACGACGCTCGCCCAGCGCGCCTGAGGTCGGCCACACCGGGTGCTCCTCGAAGCGGGTGCGGATCGCGTCGAGGTCGTGCTGGACGCGGTAGGAATCCCGGTCCTCGTCGTAGCGGCTGTCGAATCGGCCTGCCATCGGCGCCCATACGCGGAACTGGTCGAGATCCCAGCGCAGGACCCCGGCCCGGCGCGCCGTCCAGATCAGCACGGCGGTCAGGGCGAACGGACTCAACACGGCGAGGGAGATCAGTGCTGTACTCATGGCAGATATCTTTCGACGGGGTACTTACCGCCAACAGTGGCAGCACTGCCGTCTTGCGCTAATATGCTGCCATGGCGTTGAAAAGCGTATCGACACTGGTGCTCGACGGTCTAGCGGTTTTCGAGTTCGGCGTCATCTGCGAGGTCTTCGGTATCGACCGATCGGCCGACGGCGTCCCCAACTTCGACTTCAAGGTCTGCGGACCGGTGGCCGGTGAACCCGTGCGCACGACGATCGGCGCGCACCTCACCCCGCAGCACGACTACGGCGATCTACTCGGTGCCGACCTGGTCGCGGTGCCCGCGATAGCCTCCGGGAAGAACGGCTATCCGCCCGAGGCGCTGGAAGTGCTGCGCGAGGCGGCGGCGGGCGGGTCGATCATCCTGACGGTCTGCTCCGGGGCGTTCGTCGTCGGCGCCGCGGGCCTGCTCGACGGTCGGCCGTGTACGACGCACTGGATGTACGCCGATCTGCTGGCGCGGATGTACCCGACCGCGCGCGTCGACCGCAACGTGCTGTTCGTCGACGACGGCAACCTGATCACCAGTGCGGGAACCGCGGCCGGTATCGACGCCTGTCTGCACCTGGTCCGGCGCGAACTGGGCAGCGAGGTCACCAACCGGATCGCCCGCCGGATGGTCGTACCACCGCAGCGCGACGGCGGCCAGCGGCAGTACATCGAACAGCCGATCCCGGTCAGGTGCTCGGAACGCTTTGCCCCGCATCTGGATTGGATCGTGGCCAATCTCGACAAACCGCACACCGTCAGCACGCTCGCCCGGCGGGCCAACATGTCGGCGCGCACGTTCGCCCGTCGCTTCGTCGAGGAGACCGGCACCACGCCCATGCAGTGGGTGACCGATCAGCGGGTGCTCTACGCGCGTCGGATGCTGGAGGAGAGCGATCTCGACATCGACCGCATCGCCGAGCGGTCCGGCTTCGGTACGGCCACCCTGCTGCGCCACCACTTCCGGCGGATCATCGGCGTGACGCCCACCGACTACCGCAGGCGGTTCTGCTGCAACGACACCCAGGCGGAGCGGACCGCCTAGGGCTACGGCCGCCCGTTCACGGTTGCGGCGTCGTCACGCCACGCGTCGACGGCGATGCGCCCCTCACGGAACAACGCCTCCATCGCCGCGGCGTCGACCGGACGCGACAGCATGAACCCCTGCGCGCGTGGGCAACCCAGTTCGAGCAGCGTCTTGGCGGCCGCGACGGTCTCCACCCCCTCGGCCACCACCTCGAGTTCGAACGCATCGGCCAACGCCAGGATGGCCCGAACGATCGCCAGGTCGCCGGGGCTGGCGCCGAGGTCACGGACGAAGCTGCGGTCGATCTTGACGGTGTCGACGGGCAGTGACTTCAGGTGCGTGAGAACGCTGTAGCCGGTACCGAAGTCGTCGATCGCGATGCGCACGCCGACCTCTTTGAGTGCGGCCAGTGTGTGGCGGGTGGCCTCGATGTCCTGGACCACCACGCTCTCGGTGATCTCCAGGCACACCGCGGAACCGTCGACCCCGAACTCGTCGAGGGTGCCGGCGACGGTCGCCGCGAAACCGTCCGAAACCAGTTGCACGGGTGAGACGTTGAGGCGCAGGATGGCGTCGCCTGCGGTGCGGCGCGACCTCCAGCGGGCGAAGTCCGCGCATGCCGAGCGCATCACCAGTCGGCCGAGTTTGCCTGCGAGGTTGATGGATTCGGCCACCCCGATGAACGACTCGGGCAGCAGCAGGCCCCGGGTCGGATGCCGCCAGCGGACCAGTGCCTCGGTGCCGAGCACCTTCCCGGTGCGCATGTCGATCTCGGGTAGGTAGTGCAGGACGAGCGCGCTGCTCGCCTCGTCGATGACACCCTCGAGGTGCAGTTCGATGTCGTTGCGGATGGCGTGCTGGGACGCCATCTCCGTGGTGAACACCGCCGTCTTGCTGCCGCCGGTGCTCTTCGCCGACAGCGCCGCCTGGTCGGCGCGGCGCAGCAGATCCGATGTGGTGTCGTCACCGGGAGTGCCGACGGCGACCCCGATGCTCACTGTGCGCGCAAGCATCTCGCCGTCGATCACGACCCGCCGCTGCAACCACGTCTGCAGCCGGCGGGCGAAACTCTCGACCGCCACGACGTCCATCGGCTCATCGGGGACCACCACGAACTCGTCACCGCCGACGCGGGCGATCACGGCGGGCTTCTCGGTGCCCGCCCGCAACCGCTCGGCGAACATCTTGATGAACTGGTCACCGGCGCTGTGGCCCAGATAGTCGTTGACGGTCTTGAGCCGGTCGAGATCGAGGAACAGCACCGACACCGGACCGGGCTGACCCTCGGCGAGCCTTCGGTCGAGGTGTGCCATCAGCGCCCGGCGGTTCAGCAGTCCGGACAGATCGTCGTGTTCGGCGAGGTACTGGAGCTGCTCCTCGGCGGCGATGCGGGCCTGCAGCTGGGCGAACAGCGTGGCGATCGCCTGCAGCGCGTTCTGCTCCTCGGTGGTCCACTCACGGTCACCGATCTTGATGAAGCCGAGGATGCCAGAGGTCATCTCACCCGAGAGCAATGGCACGCATGCCATCGACACCGACGGCACGCCTCGGCCCTCCTCGATCCGGCGCTGGTAGTCGTCGTTGTCCGGTTCGGGACGCACGATGAGCGGTGTCTTGAGGTACTCGGCCTGCCGGAAGACGGGGTCGGCCTCGGCGAAGTAGATGGTGCCGATCGGGTCCGGGTCCGGGATGTGGTCGCGGATCGGCCATTCGGCGACCAGCTTGGTGGCCTTGATGGTGTGGTCGTTGTGCCGCAGGAAGCTGAAGTCGACCCCCAGGTGGGCGACGACGTCGGCGAGGACCCGGGTGCAGCTTTCGACCACGTTGGTGGCGGTGGCCGCCATCAACTCCGCGGCCGCCGCGGTGACGACCTGATCGAGGGTCCGGGTCATCTGCTCACGGTATCCCGCAGAGGTGCGCCCGGGTGGGCGACCACGCTGGTACGACTGCGTTCACGAACCCTCTCCCGCGAGCGCGAAGCGGCCGTCGGCGGTCTGCTCGACCAGCCCGTCGATCAGCAGCGAATCCAGCGCACGATCGCGCTGTGCCGGGTCGGTCAACCACACGACGTCGAGTTGGTCGCGCGACACCGGCGAGCTGCTGCCGCGCAGCACATCGAGCAGCCGGCCCCTCACCTGGCGGTCGGTGCCCGCGTAGCGCTGCACCTTGCGTGCGGGTGCGGACGCGGCCGGATATCCGAGCGAACGCCAGGTGCAGGTGCCCAGCGGGCACAGGCCGCAGCGCGGAGTGCGCGCGGTGCACACCGTCGCGCCCAGTTCCATCACCGCGACCGAGAACCGTGGCGCCTCAGGGCCTTCCGGGAGCAGGGTCGCGACATCGTCGAGGTCGCGGCTGCTCGGCGGGCTGTCGGCGCGGCCGTGCACCGCCCGGGCGATGACCCGGCGCACGTTGGTGTCGACCACCGGGACCCGCTGCCCGTAGGCGAAGCAAGCCACGGCTCTGGCGGTGTATGCGCCGATGCCCGGGAGCGTCAGCAACACCTCGACGTCCGAGGGCACCTCATCGCCGTGTTCGATCGCGATCACCGTCGCGCACTCATGGAGACGCTTCGCGCGGCGCGGGTATCCGAGCTTGCCCCACGCCCGCAACACGTCGGCGACGCCGGCCGCCGCGGTCGCCGACGGAGTCGGCCAGCGCTCGATCCAGCTCAGCCAGATCGGTTCGACGCGGGCCACCGGAGTCTGCTGCAACATGAACTCGCTGACCAGGATCTGCCACGGCGTCACACCGGGTCTGCGCCATGGCAGATCCCGCTGCTCGCGGTCGTACCACGCCAGAACGTCGGCCGGATCGATCATCTCTCAACCACTCAGGCACAATATGCGGCATGCCGAACTCCAGCCCGGTGACCGCGTGGAAGGCACTCAAAGAGGGTAACGAGCGCTTCGTCGCTGGTCGGCCGGAGCATCCGAGCCAGAGCATCGACTACCGCGCCAGCCTCGCCGAGGGGCAGCGCCCCACCACGGTGGTGTTCGGCTGCGGCGACAGCCGGGTGGCCGCCGAGATCATCTTCGACCAGGGCCTCGGCGACATGTTCGTGGTGCGCACCGCCGGCCACGTCATCGACTCCGCGGTGCTCGGCTCCATCGAGTTCGCGGTGACGGTGCTCGAGGTGCCGCTGATCGTGGTGCTCGGGCACGACAGCTGCGGTGCGGTGAAGGCCACGCTCGCGGCGCTCGACGAGGGTGTGGTGCCCGGCGGGTACGTGCGCGACATCGTCGAGCGGGTGACGCCGTCGATCCTGCTGGGCAGGCGGGACGGGTTGAGCCGGGTCGACGAGTTCGAGGAGCGGCACGTCAACGAGACCGCGGTGCAGTTGCGCGACCGGTCCAGTGCGATCGCCTCGCGCATCGAGGCGGGCAAGGTCGCGATCGCCGGTGTCACCTACCACCTGGCCGACGGCCGGGCTCAGTTGCGCGCTCACCTGGGTGACATCGGCGAAGCCTAGCGCGACACGCCGAGGCACCTCGGCCGATCGGGCCTGACCGGGCTTTACCGTGGTCGTGTGCTGGATCTGGAACCGCAAGGCCCACTGCCTACGCAGATTTACTGGCGTCGCAGGGCGCTGGCGCTGGGCGTCGCGGTGGTGGTCATCGGGATCGTCGCCGCAGTGGTCGTGATGGTGGTGTCGGGCGGTTCCGGCGCGGAAACGAAGAACGCCGACAAGCAGTCCGTCGCCGAGGCGCCGCCGACGCCGTTGCCGGGGGAGAACCCCGAGGTCAAGACCCCGATCGTGCCGCCGCCGCAGCAGGCGCCGCCGCCCACGCCGACGCCCACCGCGGCCGTCGCGCCGCCGCCGGTGCTGCAGGAGGGCGACGACTGCCCGGATTCCACGCTCGCCGTCAAGGGCATCACCAGCCAGCCCGAGTACGTCGTCGGCGATCAGCCGAAGTTCACGATGGTCGTCACCAACATCGGCCTGGTCGCCTGCAAGCGCGACGTCGGCGCGGCGGTGCTGGCGGCGTACGTGTACTCACTGGACAACACCCGCCTGTGGTCCAACCTCGACTGTGCCCCCTCGAACGAGACCCTGGTCAAGACCTTCGCCCCGGGTGAACAGGTCACCACCGAGGTCACCTGGACGGGAATGGGTTCGGCACCGCAGTGCCCGCTGCCCCGTCAGCCGATCGGCGCGGGCACCTACAACCTGATCGTCCAGCTGGGCAATCTCCGGTCGTCCCCGGTGCCGTTCATCCTGGCCCCGGCCACGCCGCCGGGTCAGGCGCCGGCGCCCGGCGCCCCGGGTGCGCAGCCGCCCGCCGCAGGCGCGGGCTGAGGTCGGTCAGGCCAGCCGGTCGGCGATCGTCGACTCGGCCAGCAGCGACAGACCCTCCCTGATGTGGCGTGCCCACATCGAACCGATGCCCTCCACCGACTGCAGATCGTCGGCGCTGGCGGCCAGTAGGCCCTGCAGTGAGCCGAACGAACGCACCAGCAGATCCACGTGGGCGAACTGCAGACGGGGGATGCCGGCCATCGCGCGGTAACCGCGGGAGCTCATCGCCGAGTCCTGCGCCTCGAGGGTGGACGGATATCCGAAAACCCTTGCCAGCGTGGTGAAGTCGAGCAGTTCGTTGTCCGACAGCGAATCCAGTTCCTCGAGTGTCGCGCTGACCTGGGCGGGAGTCGGCGGGTCGGGGTTGGCGTGGTAGTCGCGCACGATCAGCTCGCGGGCGGTGTCGTTGTCACCCACGAGCTCCTCGAGCTGCAGTTTGAGCTGCCGGCCGTCGGTGCCGAGTTCGACCACGTCGGCGTCGATCTCCAGGCTGATCCGCCGCACCATCTCCAACCGCTGCACGACGGTCATCACGTCGCGCAGGGTCACGAAGTCCTCGATCTCCGCGGTCGACAGCTGGCGGCTCACCTCGTCGAGGCGGGATTTGTAGCGCTCGAGCGTCGCGATGGTCTGGTTGGCGCGCGACAGGATCGTCGGGGTGTCGGGAACCACGTGCCGCTCGCCGGCCACGTACACCGTCACGATGCTCATCGAGTGGCTGACGGAGATCACCGGATACCCGGTCTGGATCGCGGTGCGTTCGGCGGAGCGGTGACGCGTCCCGGACTCGTCGGTCGGGATCGAGGGATCGGGCACGAGCTGGACGTTGGCCCGCAGGATCCGCGTGCCGTCACTGGAGAGCACGACGGCGCCGTCCATCTTCGACAGCTCGCGTAACCGGGTCGGGGCGTAGCGCACGTCGAGTTCGAAACCGCCGTCGCAGATCGTCTCGACGCTGTCGTCGTAACCCAGCACGATCAGAGCGCCGGTGCGGCCACGCAGGATGCGCTCCAGACCGTCGCGCAAGGGTGTCCCGGGTGCCAGCCGGCCCAGCGTCTCCCGCAGCGTCGGACGGGCCAGCTGGACGACGTTACTGCTCGTCCTGGCGTTCTTCACGGCCATCATTCCTCCCGGGCGCGCTGCTGTCTGCTCTTCGCGCAAGCGCTCATCGCTGCTGCCTGCTCTTCGCGCAAGCGCTCATCGCTGTTTCCTGCTCTTCGCGCAAGCGCTCATCGCTGCTGTCTGCTCTTCGCGCAAGCGCTCATCGGCCGCCATTGTCTGCGATGCGGTCCAGGACCCGCAACGCCGCCGAGATGTTCTCGGCGGGCAGCACTCGAAGGCCGGGCGGTACGCCCGTCGTGCCGGGCGGTACGACGGCCGTGGTGAACCCCAGTCGGGCGGCCTCGGCGAGGCGGCGGTCCATACCCGTCACCCGCCGCAGATCACCCGCGAGGCCGAGCTCACCGATCACCACCGAGTTCGCCGGCATCGCCCGTTCCTTGCGCGCGGAGGCCATCGCGATCGCGACCGCGAGATCCGACGACGGGTCGGTCAGCCGCATACCGCCGACGGTCGACAGGTAGATGTCGCAGGGTCCCACCTGCAGCCTGGCGTGTTTGTCGAGGACGGCGGCGATCATCGCGGCGCGGGCGGCGTCGATCCCGCTGACGGCGCGGCGGGGATGCGGTCCGGTGGGCGGCCCGACCAGCGCCTGCACCTCGCCGATGAGTGGACGTTTACCGTCGAGGGTCACCGTCACCGCGGTGCCGGCCACCGGGGTGTCGCGCTGGTCGCGGAAGAGCCCGGACGGATCGGCCACGCATTCGATGCCGTTGTCGTGCAACTGGAAACACCCGACCTCGTCGGCGGCGCCGAACCGGTTCTTGACCCCGCGCACCATCCGCAGCGTCGAGTTGCGGTCACCCTCGAAATGCAGCACCACGTCGACCAGATGTTCCAGCGAACGCGGCCCGGCGATCGCCCCGTCCTTGGTGACGTGCCCGACCAGCACCATGGCGATGCCACCGGGGCCGCCCGGCCCCGCCGCCCCCTTGGCGTACTGCGTGAGCGCGGTGGTGACGGCCCGCACCTGGGTCACGCCGCCGGTGACGCCGTCGTTCTCGCTGGTGGACATGGTCTGCACGGAGTCGACGACCACGAGGCTCGGCTGCACGGCGTCGATGTGGCCCAGCGCGGTGGGCAGATCGGATTCCGCGGCGAGATACAGCTCGTCATGGGTACAGCCGGTGCGCTCGGCCCGCAGGCGCACCTGGCCGGCCGACTCCTCACCGGTCAGGTACAGCGCCCGCCGCCCCGACACGGCCCATCGGTGTGCGACCTCGAGGAGCAGGGTCGACTTGCCGACGCCCGGATCACCGGCGAGCAGCGTCACCGAACCGGGTACCAGCCCACCGCCGAGGACCCGGTCGAGTTCGCTGATCCCGGTCTCGTCGTGTCTGGTACGGCCCGGGTCGATGCTGCTGATCGGGACGGCGGGGGAGGCGGGCGCCACCGCGTGGCGGGCGGGTGCGCCGGCCACGGCGGCCAGGACCGCGACTTCCTCGACCGTTCCCCATGTGCCGCAGTCCGGGCAGCGGCCCACCCATTTGGCGGTGATGTGCCGGCACTCAGAACAGCGGTATTGAGAACGTGCCTTGGCCACGGGACGACGGTATCGGTCGGGGCCGACAGATCGACTCGGGCCGTGCCCGTGTCGCGCTACGGGTCAGTGTCCGCCGGAGTGCTCGGAGCCGCCGCCGCCGCTGTCGTCACGCCGCGGCGCCTCGCCCGCCGAGATCGGGACCTGGACGGTGACCTCACCGCTGCGCTCGAACGTGAACGTGAAGGGGTAGGTCAGCCCGTTGGTGATCGGCTTGGTCAGCTTCACGTCGACGGTCAGGGGTTCGGCCGCCTCGACGCTCTCCAACGCGGCGGTCTGACCGTCGGGTTCGCCGGCGACCAGCACGCCACCCGGCGCGATGTCGGCCTTCCCGCGCACCGGCACCGATCCGATGTCGGAGCGGATGGACACCAGCTTGTCGGGCTGGTCGGGCGAATCGTTGGTGGCCACGAAGAGGAGTTCGACATCGCTGCCCGGACGGACGTAATCCGAGGTCTGCGGGGCGCGCAGGTGGACGTTGCGCAGCGAGACGTCACCGGTACCGGCGTTGACGCCGTTGACGGCGGGCGCCTGCGTGGCGGTCTGGGAGATCTGGCCGGACCCGCAGGCGGTGAGGGCGAACGCCAGCCCGCAGGCGGCGAGCCCGGCGGTGACGGCAGAAGCGCGCGGATGGATGCGGTTCACTCAAGCCTCCTGCAGAGGGTCGCCCAGCGGTCGTACACAGTTCGACTATGCAGAGTAGTAGGTGACGGTCGGTGGTGGCGACGGTGGGCCGCACGGCACGCGCCCACGCACCCTCCAACAGTGTTGCGCGCCACCTACAACGGCGTCCGATCCGCGAGGGTAACGGGGTTCTCGATCTTTGCTCCGTTGCACGAAATCGACACCCTGTCAACCCCTGATCTTCATCCGTTGTGCCCCTGACCTGCACAGTTGTTCCGCACGTGTCGGCGGCCCGTGTTAACATGGACACGTGAAAGGGGCTCGAAACTGATGATTTTCAAGGTCGGAGACACCGTTGTATATCCACACCACGGTGCTGCGTTGATCGAAGCGATCGAAACCCGAACCATCAAGGGCGAGCAGAAGGAGTATCTCGTCCTCAAGGTCGCCCAGGGCGATCTCACTGTTCGAGTACCCGCTGACAACGCCGAATATGTCGGGGTGCGCGACGTTGTCGGCCAGGAGGGTCTGGACAAGGTCTTCCAGGTGTTGCGCGCGCCGCACACCGAGGAGCCGACGAACTGGTCACGCCGGTACAAGGCGAATCTGGAGAAGCTGGCATCGGGCGACGTGAACAAGGTCGCCGAGGTCGTGCGCGACCTGTGGCGTCGCGATCAGGAGCGCGGCCTGTCCGCAGGCGAGAAGCGCATGCTGGCCAAGGCCCGTCAGATCCTCGTCGGTGAGCTGGCGCTCGCCGAGAACGTCGAAGACGAGAAGGCCACGATCATCCTCGACGAGGCGTTGGCTGCCGCGTCCTGACGCACACATGACCACAGTGGCCGTTGTTCCGGCCGCGGGTTCCGGTCAACGGCTCGCGGCCGGCGCGCCCAAAGCGTTCGTGAATCTCGCCGGGCGGCCGATGCTCGAACGCGCCATCGCCGGGTTGCGGGACTCCGGTGTCGTCGACAGCATCGTGGTCGCCGTCCCACCGAGCCGCACCGACGAAGCGAAGCTGGTCTTCGGCGGTGAGGCGTTGATCGTCGCGGGCGGCGCCGACCGCACCGAATCGGTGAGCCTCGCGCTCGCCGCCGTCGGCGATGCCGACTACGTGCTCGTTCACGACGCTGCGCGCGCACTCACGCCGCCATCGCTGGTGGCCCGTGTCGTGCGGGCGCTGGAAGCCGGGCACAGCGCGGTGGTGCCCGGGCTCCCGGTGGCCGACACGATCAAGGCCGTCGACGCCAACGGCGCCGTACTCGGCACACCCGAGCGGGCCGGACTGCGCGCGATCCAGACCCCGCAGGGTTTCCACATCGACGTGCTGCGCCGCGCGTATGCGCGGGCGGGCGACGGCGGTTTCACCGACGACGCGTCGATGGTCGAACAGGCCGGCGGGCAGGTGCAGGTCGTCGACGGCGATCCGCTGGCCTTCAAGATCACCACCCCACTCGACCTCGTGCTGGCCGAGGCGATCCTGGCGGGCGCCCGGTGAGCCTGCCGCGTGTCGGTCTCGGCACCGACGTGCACCCGATCGAGCCGGGCCGGCCCTGCCGGCTGCTCGGTCTGCATTTCGACGGCGCCGACGGGTGCGCCGGACATTCCGACGGTGACGTTGCCGCCCACGCACTCTGCGACGCCCTGCTGTCGGCGGCCGGACTCGGCGACCTCGGTGGCGTCTTCGGCACCGGGCGGCCCGAATGGGAGGGCGTCAGCGGCGCCGACATGCTGCGCCACGTCCGGGGCCTGCTGCAGGAAGCGGGATTTCGCGTCGGCAATGCGACCGTCCAGGTGATCGGCAACCGGCCGAAGATCGGCCCGCGGCGGGCCGAGGCCCAGGAGTTGCTGTCCGAACTGATCGGCGCCCCGGTCTCGGTCTCGGCGACGACGACCGACGGGCTCGGGCTGACCGGCCGTGGTGAGGGGCTGGCCGCGATCGCCACCGCTCTCGTGGTCGATGAGGGATAACGGCATATCGGCCGGTAAGCTGGCACGTCGTGACCGATCGCGCTGATGCCGACCGGCCGGCGACGTCGCCGACGGGTCTGCGCCTCTACGACACCATGACGGGTGCCGTGCGTGACTTCGTGCCGCTGCGCGACGGCCATGTGTCCATCTACCTGTGCGGGGCGACCGTTCAGGGGCTGCCGCACATCGGCCACGTCCGCAGCGGGGTGGCGTTCGACGTGCTGCGCCGCTGGCTGACCGCCAAGGGGCTCGACGTGGCGTTCATCCGCAACGTCACCGACATCGACGACAAGATCCTCAACAAGGCCGCCGACGCGGGTCGGCCGTGGTGGGAGTGGGCGGCGACCTACGAACGCGCTTTCAGCGCGGCCTACGACGCGCTCGGTGTCCTGCCGCCCTCGGCCGAACCGCGCGCCACCGGGCACATCACCCAGATGGTCGAGTTGATCGAGCGGCTGATCGACCGCGGGCACGCCTACACCGGCGACGGTGACGTGTATTTCAACGTCGCCACGCTGCCCGACTACGGCAAGCTCTCCGGACATCGCATCGACGACGTGCACCAGGGCGAGGGCGTCGCGACCGGGAAACGCGATCAGCGCGACTTCACGCTCTGGAAGGGCGCCAAACCGGGGGAGCCGTCCTGGCCCACCCCGTGGGGCCGGGGACGGCCGGGTTGGCACACCGAATGCGTCGCCATGTGCGAGGCGTACCTGGGTGCCGAATTCGACATCCACGCCGGCGGTATGGATCTGGTGTTCCCGCACCACGAGAACGAGATCGCCCAGGCCGAGGCGGCGGGTGACGGGTTCGCCCGCTTCTGGCTGCACAACGGCTGGGTCACCATGGGCGGCGAGAAGATGAGCAAGTCGCTCGGCAACGTGCTCTCGATTCCCGCTGTGCTGCAACGTGTTCGGGCCGCCGAGTTGCGGTACTACCTGGGCAGTGCGCACTACCGGTCGATGCTGGAGTTCTCCGAGACGGCGCTGCAGGATGCGGTCAAGGCCTACGCGGGTGTCGAGGACTTCCTGCACCGCGTCCGCACCCGCGTCGGCACCGTGGTGCCCGGCGACTGGACGCCGAAGTTCGCCGCCGCCCTCGACGACGACCTGTCGGTGCCGATCGCGCTGGCCGAGGTGCACGCCGCGCGCGCCGTGGGCAACCGGGCGTTGGACTCCGGCGACCACGAGACTGCGATGACGCAGGCCCGCTCGATCCGCGCCATGATGGGCATCCTCGGGTGCGACCCGCTCGACGAACGGTGGGAGTCGCGCGACGAGACGTCGGCGGCGCTGGCCGCGATCGACGTGCTGGTCCGGTGGGCGCTCGACAGCCGCGCCGAGGCCCGGAACCGCAAGGACTGGGCGACCGCCGATCAGATCCGTGACCGGCTCAAAGAAGCCGGCATCGAGGTGACCGACACCGCCGACGGTCCGCAATGGTCGCTGCTCGACGGCGACAGCAAGGATGTCTGACGATGGCGGGTAACTCGAAACGCCGTGGCGCGGTGCGCAAAGCAGGCACCAAGAAGGGGCCGACCGTCGGTTCGGGCGGCGTGCGCCGTCGCGGGCTCGAAGGTCGCGGCGCCACACCGCCGGCCCATCAGCGGCCCAACCACCCGGCGGCCAAACGCGCCGCGAAGGCGGCCAAGCAACAGCAGCGGCGCCCGGCCCGCAAGACCGACGAGACCGAATTGGTGCTCGGCCGCAACCCCGTCGTCGAGTGTCTGCGCGCCGAGGTGCCGGCCACCGCGTTATACGTCGCGATGGGCACCGAGGCCGACGAGCGGGTGACCGAGGCCGTCCAGATCGCCGCTGACAGCGGGATCTCGATCCTCGAGGTGCCGCGCTCGGATCTGGACCGGATGAGCAACAACGCCCTGCATCAGGGACTGGGTTTGCAGGTACCGCCCTACGACTACGCCCACCCCGACGATCTGCTCGCCACGGCGAAGGCCGACGGCGCTCCCGCGCTGCTGGTCGCACTGGACAACATCTCCGATCCGCGCAACCTCGGCGCGATCGTGCGCTCGGTGGCGGCGTTCGGCGGCCACGGGGTGCTGATCCCGCAGCGCCGCTCGGCGTCGGTGACCGCGGTCGCCTGGCGCACGAGTGCCGGTGCGGCGGCACGACTTCCGGTCGCCCGGGCCACCAACCTCAACCGCACGCTCAAGAGTTGGGCCGACGGGGGCCTGCAGGTGGTCGGCCTCGACGCCGACGGGGACACCACGCTCGACGAACTCGACGGCACCGGCCCGGTCGTTGTGGTGGTCGGTTCGGAGGGCAAGGGGTTGTCGCGGCTGGTCCGCGAAAACTGCGATGCGGTGGTGTCGATCCCGATGGCCGGTCCGACCGAATCGCTGAACGCCTCGGTGGCCGCCGGGGTGGTGCTCGCCGAGATCGCCCGCCAGCGCCGCAGCTGATCGGCAAGCGTCAGATCACTTTCGTCAGCGCGGTGGATTTCGGTGCCACACCGGCTCCGGGCGTGATGCGCCGCAGTCGCCGGACCGCCCACGGGGCCGCGAACGAGGCCGCCCAGCGCAGGTTCTCCGTCACGGTGGCGGGCCTCGTGGGAGTGGCGACGAATCTCGACGACGGCGCAGCCCACCCGTTCTCCGTCGTCAGGGAGTCGAAGACGCGCGCCGCCATCACCTCGTGCCCCAGCGTCGAGAGGTGCACGCGATCGTGGTCCCACAGCCGCGAATCCCGGAACTCGTCGAAGCGCCAGAAGTCGATCAGCCCGATCCCGAGGTCGTCGGTGATGGCGCGCAGCAGCTCGTTGTAGATCGCGGCCCGTCCGCGCAATCCGCCGAACAACGGTTTGGCGCCGAGATCCGGCGCGGTGAAGGCGAATACGGCGGCGCCGGTCTGCTGCAACGACTTCAGCCCGTCGGCGTAGCGTTCCATCATCGCGTCGACGTCGAGGCTCAGCGCCATCAGATCGTTCATCCCCGCGTAGATCGAGACCAGATCGGGCTCCATCAGGGCGGCGGCCGGCACCTGATCGGTCACGATGTCGGCCATGACGCGGCCGCGTACGGCGAGGTTGGCGTACCGGAAGTCGGCGTCGTCCGCCGCCAGGCGGGCGGCGAGGCGGTCGGCCCACCCGCGGACTCCGTTCGGGCTGACCGGGTGTGGGTCTCCGATGCCCTCGGTGAAGGAATCGCCCAGCGCGACGAATCTGCGGAACGGCGCCACAGTGTTCGATTGTCCGCAGGATCGCCGCGGTGCGCTCGTCGCAGCGCCCGACCAGTGGGTGAACTCAGCGGATCATCAGGTGAACAGCGCAAGACCGGCCCACAGCCCGAACACCGATGCGACCAGTGTGAGCGGCACCGTGCACAACCCCACCCGGCTGAACTGCAGCACTCCGGCGGGGATGTTCTCGCCACGAACAATGCTGCGCCACAGCAGGTTCGCCAACGATCCGACGTAGGTCAGGTTCGGGCCGACGTTCACCCCGATCAGCACCGCCAGCACCGCTGCGGGACCGACACCGGCCACCAACGGCAGCAACAACAGCACCGCAGGCAGGTTGTTGACGATATTCGACAGCACCGCCGCAACGGCCGCAATGCCCAACAGCGCCACCAGGCCGTCACCGGCCGGGAGCACCTCTCGCATCGCGTCGTCGAGGCCGTGCACCATGACCGCCTCGACCACCACACCCAGACACAGCACGAAGGCCAGGAACGGCACGTTAGCCGACCGCACGATTCCGGCGAGGGTGCTGCGGCGCTGCGCGAGGCTGCGGACGCCGAGGACAACCGCACCGGCCAGTGCCGCCCAGGCAGGCGACATTCCCAGCAGCGAGGTGACCGCGAATCCGCCGAGCGTGAGTCCGAGGACCACGAGGACGAACAGTGGCAGTTCCGGGGCGGGCACGGTCGTGTCGGGCGCCGGGACGGCTGCCAGATCGTTCCGGAAAAGCGCTCGCAGCAGGATGTATTCACCGATGATCGCCGCCAGCCACGGCAGTGTCATCAGCGCGGCGAAGTGGGTGAACGACAGGCCGGCGGCGGTGAATGCGAGCAGGTTGGTCAGGTTGGACACCGGCAGCAGCAGCGAGGCGCTGTTGGCCAGGTGGGCGGTGGCATAGACGTGCGGCGCGGCGGGGATGGACAGGGTGCGTGCGGTCGCGAGCACCACCGGCGTGAGCAGGACCACGGTGGCGTCCAGGCTCAGGATCGCGGTGGTGGCGGAGGCGACGACGAATACGACGGTCAGCAGCCGCCGGGGATCGCCGGCACCGCGGCGGGCCATGAGCACCCCGGCCGCGTGGAACAGACCCTCGTCGTCGCAGAGTTGCGCCAGCACCAACACCGCGGCGAGGAAGCCGACGACCGGCGCCAGCCGGGTGATCTCGGCGACCGCCTCGTCGACCGACAGCGCCCCGGTGGCGATGAGCAGGCCGGCGGCGGGCACCGCGGCCACCGCTTCGGGCCACCCGCGGGGCCGCGCGAGGGCGAACGCCAGCACGACGACGAGCAGCAGTAGCGCGAGAAGCAACCGCAGGTCCTTTCCGACTGCCGAACATTCGATGACGAATCGATCCGCGGTGCCGCATACGCATGTCGGCGCCTGCCTCGCTCGCTAACCTCGACCATCATGCGCCGAGCCGCGTCTCTCCTCATGCTGACCGCCGTGTTGGCGTGTTTGCACACCGTGCCGAGCGTCGCCGCCGACCCGGTCCATCTCGACCTCCAGTCGCACCGGGGTGGGCGCGGCGAAACCACCGAGGAATCGCTGCGCGCATTCACCAAATCCCTCGAGCTCGGCGTCAGCACACTCGAACTCGACGTGGTGATCACCGCGGACCGCCGGCCGCTGGTCTGGCACGATCCCCGCATCGAGTCGACGAAGTGCAGCGACACCGGACCGGCCTTCCCCAGTGATCCGCAGTACCCCTACGTCGGCGAGCTGGTGCACGACCTCACTCTGGCCCAGATTCACACGCTCGACTGCGGCAAGCGGCTCTCCGACTATCCGGCCGCCGAGGTGGTGGCGGGGAACAGGCTCGCGGTGCTGCCGGAGGTCTTCGACCTCGTCGACGCGTACGGCGCCGACACCGTCCGGTTCAACATCGAGACGAAGGTCGAAGCCGGCAACCCGGAGCAGTCCGCGACCCCGCAGGAGTTTGTCGACGTCATCCTGGCCGCCGTGCGGGGGGCCGGCATGCTCGACCGCGTCGAGATCCAGAGCTTCGACTGGCGCACCCTGCCGCTGGTGCGGCAGCAGGCGCCGTCGGTGCCGCTGGTGGCGCTGTGGGACGACACCACCTGGGTGCCGGGCTCGCCCTGGCTGGCAGGGGTGGACCCGGCCGTGGTGGGTGACCCGATCGACGGCGCTGTCTCGGTCGGCGCGACCATCCTCTCCCCGGGCTACTCGGTGCCGTACGGCCAGACACCGTCGGACCCGGGATTCCGGCTGGTGGCCGACCGCGCCTTCACCGACCGCGCCCACGCGCGGGGTCTGAGGGTGGTGCCGTGGACGATCAACGATCCCGGCGCCATGCGCGCGCAGATCTCGGCCGGCGCGGACGGGATCATCACCGACTATCCGACGCGGCTGCGCACGGTCATGGCAGACCTGGGCATGCCGCTGCCGCCGGCGTACCCGCGGCCGCGCTGAGCCCTCAGGCCCACGGGTCGGCGCGCTGCCACAGCTGCGGCAGATGCAGTGGCACACCGTCGATCTCGGCCAGCCGGGTCAGCACCCGCATCGTGGCGTCGAGGTCGTCGGCCACGTACGGCAGGGCGCGCAGCGGCCGGTGCAGCGGCCGGAAGAAGTCATCCCAGTGGATCAGCACCACCCGGCGGGCGCCGACCGCACGCACGGTCTGCTCCCAGTAGTCGCGCAGGTAGGCCTCCGGTTGGCGGCCGAGCTGACCGACACCGAGGTAGACGACGTCCGCGCGGGTGCCGTGCAGCGCTCCGGGGACGAATCCGGCGCTGCCGACGATCAGCAGGGTGTGCGCCGTCGGCCGGTGCCGGAGCAACACCGACCACGCCTCACCGCACCGGTAGGCCGACGCCCTGGCCGGCGGTGTCACCGGCGTTGTGATGGCGCCGGGGAAGCGGTCGGGTGGGCAGTGCCCGGATTCGACGAGGGTCAGATCGTAGGCCCCGGCGGTGATGGTCGCCCCGGAAGTGACTGTGTTGATCCGACTTTCGGGCAGTCCGTGGCCCCGGCCGAGCAGCGCGGCCGACGCCCCGCCGATCAACACCGCGCCGGTGCGCTCGGCGACAAGGGCGGAGTCGAGTGCATGATCGAAGTGGGTGTGCACGGGCAGCACGGCGTCGAGCCGGCCGATGCGCAGCCGGGCCAGGCAGCCGTCCACCCGGGGCGCGGACGGGGCGATACGGCGCAGCCCGACCGAGGCCAGGCTGGGGCGCGAGAAGAAGCCGTCGGTCATCAGCGCCGACGAACCGTCGTCGATGAGCAGTGTGGTGACGCCGGCCCACGTGACCGTGAGCGCGGAATCCGGGGTTGCGGCAGGGACGTCGAACCGCTGGACGTGATCCTGCAGCTCGGGACGTCCCGGTCGCAGGCGCATGCGCCCACTTTAGGCGCAACGGTCAGCGGTAGACGCGGACGCCGTCGGGAGTCTCCCACTTGATGGTTGCGCGAGCTGGTCTCATCGTCACTCTCCTTCGTGTCGTTGCGAAGCCGCGGGCGTCGACTCGTCGACCTGGTCGCACGGGTCTTCGTGCCAGTCGCCGAACGGGTCCTCGTACGCCGTCCACGTCTCGGGCCGGGTCAGCTCGTCGTCGGTCAGCAGCGCGCCCGACAGCGCGCCGGTCACGGTCTGCGGGTCGGCGCCGCACGCCAAGAGGGTCAGGGCGATGTGACGGTCGCCGAAGCGCTCGTCCCAGTGCAGCGCGGCGAGTGCGACCCGCTCCGGTGCGGCGTAAGCCCGTTGGTTCGGGCTCATCGCCGCCAGCCATTCACCGGCGTGCCCGACATGCAGACCGCCACCGGCCGATTCGATCCACACGACCGCATCGGGCCGGCTGGCCAGCCACGCCCGCCCGCGGATGCGCACCACGCCGTCGAGCAGATCGTCGATCGCCCGATGGAGCCGCTGCGGGTGAAACGGTCGGCGCGCGTTGAACTCGACGATGGTCACGTCTCCGTCGGCGCGCAGCGGCGGTTCGCCGGCCAGCAGCGCATCGTGCGGGCTGTGGCCGCGTCCGCGGCGCGCATCGGGTTCGAGGTTGCGCACGGCGGTGGCGAACTGGTCTGTGCCGACGGTGATCCGCGCGCGCGGGGTCAGCCGGCGCAGCACGGCCAGTGTCCTGCGTTCCGGTTCGGTGAGCACCAGCACGTCGGCGAACTCGGCCTGGCCCACGACCACCTGTGCGACCGTGCGGTTGTCGTCGAGGTCGTCGTCGCCCAGCGCCTGCGCCAGCCACACGGCAGTGTCCACGGTCGTCACCACGGCATCGATCGCCACGTCACGACTCGCCGGACCGTCGATGTAGCCGGGTCCGACGTGGACGGCGATGTTCTCGATCGCCCAGCAGACGGGTTCCGGTTCGAGCCAGGGTGCGAGCTGCACGACGATGCGGGTGACGTCCTCCCGGCGGTGCAGATTCCGCAGCAAGACAAGCAGATCGCCACGGGTGGTGCAGCCCACGCAGCCTTTCAGGAGCTCCAACGGCCACTCCGAGACGAGCACCCGCTGGTGACGGTGGGTGGCCACGGTGCGGACCACCACGTGCCCGTCCAGGCGGTGGCTGACCACCACGGTCCCCGGTTCGATCATCAGGACGTCACACACCGCGTTCGACTGGCCCTGTCCGGCAACGATGATCACCGGAGTACGCATCGCGCCTCCCCTTGTTGAGAACGATTGTCAATAACTGGACCCGTACGTTACAGTCCCGATCGAGCATTGTCGAAAATGGTTTTCAATAAGGGAGATATGCCTTGTCCGCGCACTGCCAGGTCACCGGCCGCTCGCCCGGTTTCGGAAATCGGGTGTCGCATTCACACCGTCGGACGCGACGGCGATGGCGTCCGAACATCCAGACCAAGACCTATTACGTGCCGTCCGAAGGCCGTCGGGTCACGCTGCGGGTCAGCGCCAAGGGCATCAAGGTCATCGATCGCGACGGCATCGACGCCGTCCTTGCGCGCATCCGCCGACAGGGTGGGAAAATCTGATGGCGCGCAACGAGATCCGTCCGATTGTCAAGCTCAGGTCGACGGCGGGAACGGGATACACGTATGTCACCCGTAAGAACCGGCGCAACGACCCGGACCGTCTGATGCTCAAGAAGTACGACCCGGTGGTGCGCCGCCACGTCGACTTCCGGGAGGAACGCTGACGGCGACCAAAGCGAAGATCGCCCGCAACGAGCACCGCCGAGGCCTGGTGGCGCACCGCGGTGAGCTGCCCGGTGTGCGGAAAGCGAGTTGGTGAGCCGATGGCGAGGAAGAAGGCGCCGAAACGGTCTGTGCCGCAGAAAGAACCGGCGCGTCAGAAGAGTGATCCGCTGACGGCGTACAACGTCACGGAGATCGGCGGGCGGCGTCAGTAGGCTTCGGCGGCAGCGGCTCTGGCGCTACGCATACCCGCGACGGCCGCACCCACGCAGGCAGTGGCCACCGCGACGGCGAACCACGGGAACACCACCACGAGTTCCCAGGTGGTCGCCGCCCACCCGGCGAGCAGCGTCGGGACCGCCATCGCCGTGTACGCCGCCAGGTAGAACGCCGACATGGTCTCACCGCGCCTGCCGGCGGGGACCACGTCGGACAGGTGGCGCAACGAGCCGCCGAACCCGAGCCCGAATGTCGCACCGAGCAGCGCTGCCGCCACGAACACCAGCGGCCACTGATGGCTCAGCAGCACCGGGATCGTGAGCAGCAGTGAGAGCGCCATGCCGATGTCGCCGACGATCGCGGCGCGACGGGCCGGCACCCGCGTTGATGCAAGTTGGGCGAGCGCGGCGGCGAACGCCGTGGTGCCGACGACCGCGCCGCCGAAGACCAGGTTGTCGATATGCGTCTGCCGCGCCGCCAGCGACGGGTAGAGCGACAGCAACACGCCCAGCACCGACCAGGACGCCATGGCGCCCAGCGCGGAGAACCAGAAGTCACCTCTGATCTCCTGTGGCACCGCGGGTTTTGCGACGCGGATGCGGCCTCGCGTGCGTGCGATATGTGGTTCGCGCAGTGCCAGGAGACCGGCGCCGACGATGAGGCACAGCACCGCGACAACGGCGTAGGGCGTGCGCAGCGGATGCGGTGCGTACTGAGCCAGCAACGCCGATCCGAGGATTGCGACGGTCATCCCGATGTTGAAGCTCACGCCGCTGAGTTGCCCGGAGCGCACCCCGTGGTGGGGTCGCAGGTCGAGCAGTGCGGCGGCCCCGGCGACGACGATCGAGCCGACGGCGGCGCCGTGGATGGCCCGTGCGAGCAGCAGCAGGGCCATGTTGTCGGCGACGAGGAACACCCCGAGTCCGATCACCAGCGCCGCGAGGGCGGCGATCAGCACCGGCTTGCGGCCGACCACGTCGGAGATCCGGCCGGACACCAGCACCGCGCCGAGTGCGGCGATCGCGTACACCGCGAAAATGATCGTGGTGGCCAGCGGGGACAGATGCCAGTTCGCCTCGTACATGCCGTAGAGCGGCGCGGGTAGGCCGGAGACGCCGAGCGCGACCCCGCTCAGGACGAGCAGCAATGGGTAGGCCCAGCGCTGAGTATCGTCGCCGGTCGAACGGTCGAACGCCACCATCGCGTACCTTCGCAGTTTGACGGACATCGAACCTCATCGAGAGTACGCTCGGTTCGACGATCATCAAACTTGCGTGGTGAAGGACACTCTCATGACGGAAGGCATGACGACCGCCGTTCCCGTGGGGTCGGTTCAGCAGGTGTTGGCGGCACTCCAGGATCCGGTTCGCCTCGAGATCGTCCGGCGGCTGCACAACGCGGGCGCGCCTCTGCAGTGCGGTGCGCTCTACGACGGCATCAACAAGTCGACGGCCACCCATCATTTCCGGATCCTGCGCGAGGCCGGAGTGACCGAGCGGTTGGTGATCGACGGTCTGATCCATCAGCGGCTGCGGCGCGACGAGGTGGACGCCGCCATCCCGGGACTGCTCGACAGTGTCGTGCGGGGCGCGAACAGACAGGCCGGCGTCAGCTGAACGGAGCGAGGGTGACGCCCTCGGCGGTCAGCCGGTCGCGCACGGCCGCGGCGATGTGTACCGCACCAGGCGAATCCCCGTGCACGCAAATCGATTTCACCGCAATCTCGACCGTCGAGCCGTCGATCGCGGTGACGCGGCCGGCCGTCACCATCGAGATGACGCGGTCGGCGACCTCGTCGAGGTCGTGGATCACCGCACCCGGCTCACGCCGCGAGACGAGCTGTCCGTCGGGTTGGTAGGCCCGGTCGGCGAACGCCTCGGTCACCGTCTGCAGCCCCAATTCGCGCGCCTCGTCCAAGAACGCCGAACCCGGCAGCCCCAGCACCAGCAGGCCGGGGTCCACCGCATGCACTGCGGTGGCGACCGCGCGCGCCTGATCGCGGTGGGTGACGATCGCGTTGTACAGGGCGCCATGGGGTTTGACATAGGAGACGGTGGTGCCCGCGGCGGTCGCCAACGCCGAGAGCGCCCCGATCTGGTACATCACGTCGGCGGCCAACTCCTCGGCGGCCGCGTCGATGAAACGCCTGCCGAAGCCCTCGAGGTCGCGGTAGCTGACCTGGGCGCCGATGCGCACGCCGCGGGCGGCGGCCGCCCGGCACACGCGGACCAGCCTCGCCGGGTCGCCGGCGTGGAAGCCGCAGGCCACGTTGGCCGAGGTGACGATGTCCAGCATCGCGTCGTCGTCGCCGAGCGTCCACACCCCGTATCCCTCGCCGAGGTCGGCGTTGAGGTCGACGGACGAGGCGGACACGACTGTCAGCCTAGTGGGCCGAGGTCGATGCGGTGATCGGCCGCGCGGACGACCTCGGGATCGTGCGTGGCGGTGACCACTGTCGTCCCGTCGGCGGTCAACCGGCGCAGGTGGCCGATCACGAGGGCGCCGGTCGTGGCGTCCAATCCGGTGGTCGGCTCGTCGAGCAGCAGCAGCGTTGCCTGCTGGGCGAACACCTGGGCCAGCAGCACGCGCTGGCGTTGTCCCCCCGACAGTTCACCCACGCTGCGGTGCCGCAGCGCGGTCAGGCCGAACTCGTCGAGCCATCGGTCGACCACGGCGTGATCGGCGCGCGTCGGGCGCCGTAGCAGGCCGAGGCGCCGCCACCGGCCCATCATCACCGCCTCCGCGGCAGTGATGGGGAAGGAGTCGACGAGGTGGCTGCGCTGTACGGCGAGCGCCACATCCGCGGTGCCCGTGGCGACAACGCCGCCGGCCGGCCGCAGGACGCCGGCGAGCAGCCCCAACAGCGTCGACTTACCCGACCCGTTCGACCCGGTGACCGCGGTCAGGGCGCCGCGCGTGATGGACAGGTTCAGGCCCTGGAAGACGTCGGCGGCGGGGTAACCGAAGTCGACCCCGCTCACCGCGATCGGTGCGTCGGTACTCGTCGGTGGTAGCGATTTGTTGAAAATGATTTTCATTACTGCTAGTACTTTACGGCACGATCTCCTGGCTGACCGAACCGTTCGAGGCCGACGTCGTCGTCCGGGCCTTGGCGGCCGGAGTCGTCGCCGCCTGTCTGTGCGCACCCGTCGGTTGCTGGGTCGTGTTGCGCGGCAACGTGTTCCTCGGGGACGCGATGACGCACGGCATGCTGCCGGGCGTCGCGCTCTCGGCGCTGCTGGGGTTCGACGTCCTCGTCGGCGGATTCGTCGCGGCGGTGGCGATGGCGGTCGGGGTGGCCGCGATCGGACGCTCCTCGAAGCTCTCCTCGGACACCAGCATCGGGCTCCTGCTGGTCGGCATGCTCGCACTCGGCGTCGTCATCGTCTCGCGGTCGCAGAGTTTCGCCGTCGACCTCACCGGGTTCCTGTTCGGTGACGTGCTCGCCGTCCAGACCGCCGACCTCGTCACGCTGGGCGTCGCGCTGATCGTCACCCTCTCGGCGGTGGTGGTCGGCCACCGCGCGTTCGTCGCCGTCACGTTCGATGCCCGAAAGGCCGCCACGCTCGGCCTCCGCCCGGACATCGCGGTTCCGACGCTGACCGTGCTGGTGGCGATCGCGATGGTCGCGTCGTTCCACGTCGTCGGCACGCTGCTGGTGCTCGGCCTGCTCATCGCCCCGCCGGCCACGGCCCTGCTCTGGGTGCGGTCCATTCCGCGGGTGATGACGGTGTCGGCCGTGCTCGGTTCGCTCGCCGTGTATGTCGGCCTGCTGATCTCCTGGCATGCCGAACGGCCGGAGGGGCGACGATCGCCGGTGTCGCGGTGCTGATGTTCTTCGCGTCGACGGTGGCCAGGCGGATCGTCGCGAAGTGGAAGCCGGCGGTCCGGTCGATGGGTTCGGTCGCCGCCTCGGTGTGTCTGGTCACCGCGTGCTCAGGCGGTGCGGCTCCGCCGGCCGCGCCGTCCGCCGAGGGCCCGGGCGACGAGGTCGTCGTCGAGGGCGCACGCGAACTCGACGGGCCGCTCACCCGGCTCGTCCTCGTCGATCCGGGGTCGGGCGCCACCGCGGTCTACGACGCCGTGGACGAAACCGAAACGCCGATAGGCGAGTTCGGGCCGGTGGCAGCGGTCGGCGGTGACGGCCGCTTCGCATATCTGGCGACGGGCGACCGCACGACGATCGTGGACGCCGGTGCATGGACCTTCGACCACGGCGACCACTACCACTACTTCGCCACCGATCCCGCGGTCGTCGGGACCCTCGACGGGGCGGTGGCTTCGGTGAGTGCGAACAACTCGGCCGCGGCCATCGAGACCACCGGCGGTGCCGTCGACGTACTCGACCGGGACCGCCTCGGCGAAGGGGCGATCGACGCGGCGGCAGTCACGGTCGACGGTGACGTCACCGCGGCGGCCCCGCTCGGCGGCCGCGCCGTCACGGTCGACAGCGCCGGCCGGGTGCGCGCCGCCGACGACGGCGCACCCGTCGACGTCGACGCCGAATGCCCCGGGGCGACATGGGCGATGGCCACCAGGCGCGCGGCGGTGTTCGGTTGTGCGAGCGGAGCGCTGCGGCTGACCGACGGTGGGGCGACACCGACCGCGACGGCCATCCCGTTCCCACCGGATGCGCCCACGCCCCGGCCGGCCGCCATGAGCCACCGCGATCGCGCCGACGTGTTCGCCGGGATCGCCGCCGGGCAGGTGTGGGTGCTCGACAGCAGACAGCAGAAGTGGGTGCTGATCCCGGCGCCCGACGCGGTGGCCACCAACACCGCAGGCGACGGCACGGTCCTCGTACTGCACCGAGACGGCACGCTGGCCGCCCTCGACGTCGCGACCGGCACCGAGACCGCGCGCATCCCGTTACTCGACAACGTCAGCACCCACGGCCCGACCCCGGTCATCGAGATCGACTCCGACCGCGCGTACGTCAACAACGCCGCCGAACGCGAGCTCTACGAGATCGACTACGCCGACGGCCTGCGCATCGCCCGGACACTGCGCACACAGGTGTCACCGGGTCTGATGGTGACCGAACGCTGACCCGCACTCGTTCGCGCCCTCCGCGCAGGAGGCCGCCGCACTGTCGACCGCGAGCCTCATCGTCGCCAACGGCCTGGGCCTCGAGGAGGGGGTGGCCCGGCACGTGCAGACCGCCGCCGACGCCGGTGTGCCGACGTTGACGCTCGGCGACCACCTCGATCCGATCCGCTACGCACAGGGCGACACCGCGGGCGCACCGGATCCGCACTTCTGGATGGACCCGCAGCGGATGATCACCGCCGTCGACGTGATCGAGCAGGCCGTCAGCCGGGCGGTCGACGGGGTCGACGTGGCGGTGGTCGCGCGCAACGCCGAACGCTACCGCGCCGAACTGCGGGCGCTCGACGGGTCGATGTCGCTGAAGTTCAACGCGATCACCGAAGGCCGCAGGAAGCTGGTCACCAATCACCACGTGCTGGGCTACCTCGCCGACCGGTTCGGCTTCCAGGTCATCGGCGCCATCGTGCCGAGCGGCACCACGCTCGCCGCGCCCAGCCCGTCTGACCTCCAGTCGTTGGCCGGCGCGATCCGTTCGGCCCGGGTGCCTGCGGTCTTCGTCGACTCGTCGCAGCCCGAGCGGCTGGCACACGTACTGGCCGAACAGGCCGGGGTCCATGTGCGGATCGTGGCCCTCTACACCGAATCTCTCGGTCCACCCGGCACTTCGGGCGCGACGTACCTCGACATGATGCGCGCCAACGCCGACGCCATCGTCAACGGCCTGAGCTGAACGCCGGCCATGAAGAAGTTCGGAGGAAGCAGTATGACAAATCCGCGGTGGATGTACCGGCTCGGCGCGACGACGGCGACCGTCGCTGCACTGGCGGGGTGCTCGGACGGCGGTTCGCCCGCACCGGAGACGCAGGGTCAGGCGATCGGCGAGCCGCTGGTGGCCACCTACGACGGCGGCCTCTACGTACTCGACGGTGACACCCTCGAGGTGGAACAGGACATTCCGCTCGACGGATTCCTGCGCGTGAACCCGGCGGGCGACGGCGCCCACGTCCTCGTCACGACCGCCGATGGGTTCCGCGTCCTCGACGCCGCCCGCGGGCAGTTGACCGAAGGGACGTTTGCCGCCGCTGACCCGGGACACGTTGTGTCCCACGGCGAACGTACGGTGCTGTTCGCCGACGGCTCAGGTGAGATCACGGCGTTCGACCCGCACGAACTGGGCGACGGACTACCACCGGTCGAGAAGTCCGCGACGCCACGACCACACCACGGCGTGGCCGTGCTACTCGCCGACGGCACCCTGGTGCACAGCATCGGGGACTCGGACACCCGCACCGGTGCGGTGGCGCTCGACGGAGAGCGTGAGATCGCGCGCAGCGCGGACTGCCCCGGCATCCACGGTGAGGCGGTCGTGGCGGATGAGACCGTGGTGTTCGGCTGCGAGAACGGCGCGCTGGAGTACGCGAACGGCGCATTCACGAAGATCGCGGGTCCGACCCCGTACGGCCGGATCGGCACGGTCAAGGGACGCGCGGATTCACCTGTCGCGCTCGGTGACATGAAGGTCGATCCGGATGCCGAGTTGGAACGGCCCGGACAGTTCGCGCTGATCGACACGTCCACCGATCAGCTGCGGTTGGTGAATCTGCCCCCCTCGGTGAGCTATTCGTTCCGCTCGCTGGCCCGCGGCCCGCAGGCCGAGGCGCTGATCCTCGGCACCGACGGGATGCTGCATGTGTTCGATCCGGTGACGGGCGAACCGGTCAAAGCCATCCGGGTCGCCGAACAGTGGACCGAACCCGACGACTGGCAGCAGCCCCGTCCGACGGTGTTCGCGCGGGAGGATGCGGTGTACGTCACCGACCCGGCGACCAGGCAGATTCACCTGATCGACCTTCAGGCCGGCAGCGTCACGGCGTCGGCGACGCTCGAACAGGCGCCCAACGAGCTCAGTGGGGCCGTCGGCCACGACCACTGACGTCGTTCAGTCCCAACGGTTCTCGGTGACGAACTCGGCCAGTGGACGGCCCAGCGCCCACCGGTCGAGTTCGAGGACGGGGCGGTCGGGAAAGTCCGGTACGGGTCCCAGGCAGAGCACCGCGACGGGTTCGGCGCCGTCGGGCATGCCCAGCAGGCCGGCGAGGCGGCGCGGGTCGAAGATCGACACCCACCCCATGCCGAGCCCTTCGGCGCGCGCCGCCAGCCACATGTTCTGGATCGCGCACGACACCGATGCGAGGTCCATGTGCGGCAGTGTGCGCCGTCCGAAGACGTGACGTTCGCGGCCGTCGCGCAACGCGACCACGAGCAGTTCGGCGCAGTCGAGGACGCCTTCGACCTTGAGTGCCAGGAACTCCTCGCCGCGTGGGCCGAGCGCCTCGGCGGTGTGATGCCGTTCCTCGTCGACCAGGGCGTGGATGTCGCGCCGCAGGGCGGGGTCGGTGATGCGGATGAACCGCCACGGCTGCATCAGACCGACGCTCGGGGCGGCGTGCGCAGCGGCCAGCAACCGGGCGAGCACCTCGTCGGGCACCTTCTCGCCGGGGACGAACCGCCGCATGTCGCGGCGTTCGGTGATGGCGCGGTAGACGGCGTGGCGTTCGGCGTCGGTGAACGCGTGGTCGGTCACAACGCTCAGGGTAGGGATGCGACGATCGAGGCGTGACACGCGCCGACGTCTTGATCACCGTGGGGGAGTTGGCCGAGCTCCTCGCCGCGGGCCGTCCGGTCACCCTCCTCGACGTCCGTTGGCAGCTCGCGCAGCCCGACGGGCGCGACGACTACGCCGCCGGGCACCTGCCGGGCGCGGTCTACGTCAGCCTCGAAGACGAACTCTCCGACCACACCGTCACCGGCCGCGGCCGCCATCCGCTTCCGTCGGGCGCCGCGGTGCAGGCCGCCGCCCGCAGGTGGGGTGTGCGCGACGGCGTCCCCACCGTCGTCTACGACGACTGGAACCGCGCGGGTTCGGCGCGCGCGTGGTGGGTGCTCACCGCGGCCGGTGTCGCCGACGTCCGGATCCTCGACGGCGGACTGGCCGCCTGGACCGCCGCGGGCGGAGCGCTGGAGGCCGGCGCGGTCACCGCGTCGCCCGGCGATGTGACGGTGCTCCACGACGATCTCTACCGCGGCGCGTTGCCGACCCTGACCGCCGGGGAGGTGGCGACCTTCGACGGCGTGCTGCTCGACGCGAGGGCGCCCGAACGGTTCCGCGGTGAGGTGGAACCGGTCGATCCGGTGGCCGGCCACATCCCCGGCGCCGAGAACGTCCCCAGCACGGCCCTGTTGACCGCCGCCGGCACGTTCCGGCCCGCCGCCGACCTCGCCGGCGTCCTCGACCGGGCCCGCGGGGACGCCGGTGTGTATTGCGGCTCGGGTGTCACGGCGGCGGTCGTGGTCGCCGCGCTGCGCGCCGCGGGCGTGCAGACCCGGCTGTTCCCGGGGTCCTGGTCGCAGTGGTGTGCCGATCCGGCGCGGCCGGTGGCGACCGGCGACTGAGCCGGCTCGGATCGCACCTGGAAATGCAAACCGTTATCATTAACGGGTGCGACTGAAACTTCGACGTGTGTTGACGACCGGTTTTGCGGCGGCCGCCGTGCCCCTCGCGATGACCGCCTGCTCGGGAGGCGGCGATTCGGCGGCGCCGAGCGAGCAACCCGGCGGTGAGTGCCCGACGGAGCCGGTGTCGGTGGTGGTCAGTGTCGACCAGTGGGGTGGCATCGTCTCCCAGCTCGGCGGCCAGTGCGCGACGGTCTCCACCGTGGTCGCGAGTTCGTCGGTCGACCCGCACGACTTCGAACCCGCACCCAAGGACGCGGCGCTCTTCGAGGGTGCGCAACTGATCGTCGTCAACGGCGGCCACTACGACGAGTGGGCCTCCAAACTCGCCGAGGGATCGGCACCGGACGCACCGGTGATCGATGCGGCCGAGGTGAGCGCAGAGGCTGCCGACGTCGGCGCGGACATGCACGCTGCGAACCCGCACATCTGGTACAGCCCCGCCGCGGTGACGGCGGTTGCCGATGCGGTCACCGCGGAGCTCGGCAGGCTCGCACCCGATGCGGCGGACTACTTCACCGAACGTCAGGCCGAGTTCGGCGATGCGCTCGCGCCCTACCATCAGGTCATCGGATCCATCAAAGCCACGGCCGCAGGCAAGACCTACGCCGCCACCGAGAACGTCTTCGACGACATGGCCGCCGCCGTCGGGCTGACGAACCGCACCCCGCCCGGCTACCAGGCCGCCGCCGCGAACGAGAGCGACCCCTCACCGGCCGATCTGGACGCGTTCCTGCGCCTGCTGAGCGACCGCGGCGTCGACGTCCTCATCTACAACGTGCAGACCGAAGGGTCTGTCCCACAACAGATCCGGGCCGCCGCCGAACAGGCGGGAGTGCCCGTCGTCGAGGTGACGGAGTCCGTGCCGCCCGGTGCCGCGTCGTTCCAGGCCTGGCAGGTCGACCAACTCTCGGCGCTGGCCGAGGCGCTCGGTGTCGGCGGCTGAGCCGGCGCTGACGTTCCGCGACGTCAGCGTGGTCAGGGGGCGTCACACGGTCTGGTCGCAGGCCGACTTCGACGTTCCCGCGGGCGGTGTCGTCGCGGTCATCGGCAGCAACGGCGCGGGTAAGACCACCCTGCTGCAGGTGGTGCTGGGCCTGCTGCCGCCGTCGACCGGCCGGGTCGAGGTGTTCGGCAGGCCACCGGGTGCGCTCAACGGCCAGATCGGTTACGTCCCACAGAACTACGGTTCGAACGCCGGTGAGGCGATCCGCGCCCGCGATGCGGTCATGCTGGGTCTCAACGGACACCGGTGGGGTCTGGGCCGGGCCTCGCGCGAGGACCGTGAGCGCGTCGACAGGGCGTTGGCCGCAGTCGACGCGACGGCGATCGCGGACCGGCGCCTGTCCCAACTGTCCGGCGGCCAGCGTCAGCGTGTCGCCCTCGCCGAAGCGCTGGTCGGCCGCCCGAGGATGCTCATCCTCGACGAACCGCTGGCCGCACTGGACATGCGCAGTCAGCACGAACTCGTCGCGCTGGTGAAGACGGTCAACGAGCAGTTCGGGGTCACCGTGCTGGTCGTGGCGCACGATCTGAATCCGCTGCTGCCCATCCTCACCGGGGCGATCTACCTGCTCGACGGGCATCCGCACTACGACACCCTCGACGGGGTGGTCGACGACACACTGCTCACCCACCTGTACGGCGCCGCTGTTGAAGTGGTGCACACCCCGCAGGGCGATCTCTACGTGCGGAGGATGCGGTGACGACCTCGCTTGTGGCGCTCTCCTACCAGGACAACTGGTGGCAGATCCTGACGTCGGCCTTCATGCGCAACGCACTGGTGGGCGGCACCATCGTGGCGTTGGCCGCCGGGCTGATCGGATACTTCGTCGTCGTCCGCAACACCGCGTTCGCCGCCCACGCACTCGCCCACATCGGTCTGCCCGGCGCGACGGGCGCCGCCCTGCTCGGACTCCCGGTGGCACTGGGACTCGGGGTGTTCTGCATCGGTGGTGCACTCGTCATCGGCGCGCTGGGGCGGCGGGCGGCCGACCGTGAGGTGGCGACGGGGACGGTGCTGGCCATGGCGACGGGGCTCGGATTGCTGTTCAACTCTCTGGCGACACGCAATTCGAGCACGATGACCAACGTGTTGTTCGGCAATCTGCTGGCGATCACCGGCGAGCAGATCGTGTCGTTCGCGGTGCTGCTCGGCGTGTTGGCGGCGGGTATCGGCGTGATCTACCGGCCGCTGCTGTTCACCTCGGTCAACGCCCAGGTGGCCGACGCCAAGGGCGTACCGGTGCGCGGCCTTTCGGTGGTGTTCATGGTGCTGCTCGGTCTCACGGTGACGATGGCCGTACAGGCGGTCGGGACGCTGCTGCTGTTCGCGTTGGTGGTGACGCCCGCCGCGGCGGCGATCATGCTGACCGCGCGCCCCGCGGCGGCGATCGCGCTGTCGACGGCGGTGAACCTGGTCGCGGTCTGGTTCGGCCTCGCGCTGTCGGCGATGTTCAACGCCCCACCCAGTTTCATCATCGTGACCATCGCGTGCGGGGTGTGGGCGGTGGTGTGGGCGGTCGAACGCGGCCTGCGGTCGTCGGCCGACCGCGTGCTGGTCACCTGACGGCGCCCGCATCGGCTAACGTGGCAGAGCATGTCCAGGAGTGCGGAGCCGCGGCGCCATGCGACCCTGGCCTCGCTCGCCGCGGAACTGAAGGTCAGCCGCACCACGATCTCCAATGCGTACAACCGGCCGGACCAGTTGTCGGCCGAACTGCGCGAGCGAATCTTCAGCGCCGCCAAACGCCTCGGCTACCCCGGCCCCGATCCGGTGGCCAGATCGCTGCGCACCCGCAGGGCCGGTGCGGTCGGGCTGATGATCACCGAACCGCTCAACTACTCCTTCAGCGATCCGGCCGCACTGGATTTCGTTGCGGGCCTTGCGGAATCGTGTGAGGAGGCCGGCCAGGGGCTGCTCCTGGTCGCCATCGGGCCGAACCGCAGCGTGGCGGACGGTTCGGCCGCCGTCCTGGCCGCCGGCGTCGACGGTTTCGTCATCTACTCCGCGAGCGACGACGATCCGTACCTTCCGGTCGTGCAGCAGCGGCACCTGCCGGTGGTGGTGGTCGACCAACCCAAAGACGTCCCCGGCACCTCCCGCGTGGGTATCGACGACCGCGCGGCGATGCGTGAGTTGACCGAATACGTTCTGGGCCTTGGCCACCGCGACATCGGACTGCTCACGATGCGGCTCGGCCTGGACCGGCCCGACGGCGATCCCCGCCCCGCCGTCGCCCATCCGGACCGGCTGCGGACACCGCACTTCCACGTTCAGCGTGAGCGCATCGGAGGTGTGTTCGACGCGATCGCCGCGGCCGGACTCGATCAGCGCGCGGTGACGGTCGTCGAGAGCTACGAGCACCTGCCCACTTCGGGCGGCGCGGCCGCCGAGGTCGCGCTGGCCACCAACCCGCGGCTGACGGCGCTGATGTGCACCGCCGACGTGCTCGCGCTGTCGGCGATGGACCATCTGCGCTCGCGCGGCATCTACGTCCCGGGACAGATGACGGTCACGGGGTTCGACGGCATCCCCGATGCGGTGCGCCGCGGACTGACCACGGTCGTCCAACCGAGTATGGAGAAGGGGCGTCGCGCGGGAAGGCTGCTGCACCAGCCACCCCGTAACGGTCTGCCCGTCGTCGACATCCTCGACACCCGCATGGTGCGCGGCCGCACCGCCGGTGCGCCCGCCTGACCGCTACCCGCTGCGGGCGCGCCACAGGTCGACCGTCGGGGCGAGCGCATCGACGAGCATCGGCAACTGCGGCGCCATCGCCAGGCAGGCCACCGCGGCGAGCAGACCCGCCGACTCGGTGAGCGCGACCACCCGGTCGTCGAGTGTGCGCAGACCGAGTTCGGTGGCGGCCGCGTCGTAGGCGGCCCGGCCCTCGGGTCCGACCATCGCGAGGTCCGACTCCACCGCGCCCAGCGTCACCGACTCGAAGTCCGACCAGTATTCGCCGGTGGGTGTGACGATCATGTTGTGAAACGGTGCGTCGCCGTGGATCGGCTGGACGTCGACGCCGGGAAACGCCGACTCGAACGCCGCGCGCGACGTCAGTATCGGCGCGATTCGGTCCCAATCCCGTTGTGCCCGATGCAGATCAGCTCTGGCGAGCAGGTCCGGGTGGTGTTCGAGTTCGGCCAGGGCCGCGGGAATGTAGGTGTCGAACTGCGTCCAGAACCCCAGCCCCTCACCGGGGTAGTCACGCAGCGCGGCATGCAGCCGCGCCGTCGACGCGCACCGTTGCGGCCAGTCCGGCTCGGCGTCGGAGACGGCGTCCAGATACTGCCAGAAGGTCATCGAAAAACCGTCGCGGACAACGGGTTCGCGTGGCACCAGGGGACTGGGCGGCACCACCGGGAAGCCGCGGTCGGCCAACCAGCCCGCGACCGCGAGTTCGGCTTGCTGCTGAGCCGTCTGCCGGTCGGGGCGGGCTCGCAGCGAGGGCGGCAGCACCGTCGGAACCCGCACCGCCACCGGCGCGGGCGCCAGGTGCACGATGACGGAGAAGACGTCGTAGAGCACACGCGGCTCGTCGACGTGCAGACCGAGGTGGCGTCCGGCGGAGGCCGCCGCCGCGACGGCCCGCGTGGTCCGCGCGGTCAGCTCGTCAGGAGTGAGCACGACGCCGCACGGCCAGCAGGTACTCGAGCACCTCGGCCACGTCGCGGGGTTCGTCGACCCGGTACGCCGCCGCGGTGTCGCCGGGGCCGACCTTCACACCGATGTCGCCGTCGCGCATCCGGCGGAACGCCTTCTCGTCGGTGACGTCGTCGCCGAGGAACAGCACCGCCGAGGCGTCGTGCTGATCGCGCAGGATGTCGACGGCCTGTCCCTTGTCGGTCTGGATGACGGCGAACTCCTTGACCGCCTTGCCGTCGGTGACCTGCGCATCCCACCGCGCGGCCGCCTCGTTCGCGCGGTGCATCGCCGCTTCACCGTCGTCGGTCGAGGCGTTGCGCACGTGCAGCGCGACACTGGCGGGTTTGAGTTCGGTTGTCACACCGGCGTATTCGGCGGCGATCTCGTCGAGGGTCTGTTTGATCTCGACCAGCAGTGCTTCGGCTCGCTCATCGATGGGGGACAGGAACCCGGTGTCGAACTCCGCTCCGTGGCTGCCGACGAGGTGCACACGGCCGGACACCCCGGAGAGTTCCTTGAGCACGCCCAGTGCGCGGCCGGAGATCAGCGCGACCGTGGTGGCGGGCAGCGCAGCCAGTTCCTCCACCGCGGCCGCCGACGCGGGCAGCGGACGGGCGTCGGCGGGGTTGGACACGATCGGCGCCAGCGTGCCGTCGTAGTCACAGGCGATCAGCAGACGCGGAAGTCGTGCGGCGCCGTCGAGCGCCTGGCGGAGATCTGTCGGTACGCCGTCGGCCACGCGTTCAGATCTTAGGGCGGTCGCCGTCGCCGATGAGCAGCCGCACCGCCAAATCGAGCCGTTTGCTCACGTCGGTCGCCGAGGCGCGGCGGGTCAGCCACGCCAGCAGGTTCGACAGCCAGACGTCGGAGATGACGCGGGCGATGTGGTACTGGTCCTCGGTCGGTTCACCGTCGCTCATCGCGCGCGCGAACATCGAGTCCATCAGCTTTCCGACGTGATCGACCTCACCGGCGGCGGACGCGTCGGCGAACACGAACGCCCGCGTCATGGCCTCGGTCAGCAGCGGGTTGCGCTGCATTGCCCGGTTGAGCTTGCCGACCATGAAGTTCAGCCGCTGGTACGGCGTACCGCCGGCGAGCGCGGCACGGTCGGTCTTGGCGTCGATCCGCTCGAACTCGCGGCCCAGCGCCGACACCAGCAGGTGCACCTTCGACGGGAAGTACCGGTAGAGGGTGCCGACGGCGACGTCCGCGCGTTCAGCGACCGCGCGCATCTGCACCGCCTCGTAACCGCCCTTCGACGCGATCGCGAGGGTCGCGTCGAGGATCCGCTTACGCCGCTCCCGCTGCGCCTCGGAGCCGAGTTCGGATTCCGCGAGTACCGCCACGTTCATCACCTCGCGTGGCCGAGAACCCGAGCTGCTTGCTGGCGACGACATGCCGTGTGATGCTCCTTCATCGTGCGTATCCCCCCAAAACGATACGCATGCCGGGCTCCGTTTTCTCGCCTCAGCCCTGGTGGCGTCGGCCACGTGGGCTGCTGCGATGCCGGTCGACTTGACGGTCGAACACTGTCACCATTAGAACACGTTCTAGTGAGGAGTATGGCCTTCTCACCCGAGGCTAGGAGTCCGGAAATGACCCAGTCAGTGCTGTCGGGGTCCGGCCCCGGTACCGACGAGCAGTTTGCTGCCCGGGAGATGGTGCGCGATTGGGCCGCGGCGTCGCGGGCGTCCGAAGCCGCCCGCGAGGTCGAGCAGGGCGATGCGGACGCCTGGCGCCGGGCGTATTCGGGCCTGGCGGAACTCGGCATCTTCGGGGTGGCGATCCCGGAGGATCAGGGTGGCGCCGGCGGCACGGTCGCCGACCTGTGCGCGATGGTCGACGAGGCCGCCGCGGCCATGGTGCCCGGACCGGTGGCGACGACGGCGCTGGCGACGCTGGTGGTCGCCGACGCCGACCTGCTGGAGGCGCTGGCGTCCGGGGAACGCACCGCCGGCCTCACGCTGACGGCGGAGCTGACCCTCGACGGCGGGACGGCCTCCGGCGTCGCGCCGCACGTGCTGGGCGCCGACCCCACCGGGCTGCTGCTGCTGCCGGCCGGTGATGCGGTCGTCCTCGTCGACGCGACCGCCGACGGGGTGACGGTCGAACCGCTGACCGCCACGGACTTCTCCCGTCCGCTGGCCCGGGTGGTGCTCGACAACGCAGCCGTCGTCACGCTCGACGTCACCGCCGAGCGGCTGGCGGATCTCACCGCGACACTGCTCGCCGCCGAGGCGGCCGGTCTGGCCCGGTGGCAACTGGTCACCGCGACCGAGTACGCCAAGGTGCGCGAACAGTTCGGCAAGCCGATCGGCAGCTTCCAGGCGATCAAGCACATGTGCGCGGAGATGCTGCTGCGCGCCGAGCAGGTCTCGGTGGCCTCGGCGGACGCCGCCCGCGCCGTCACCGAGGGCGACGAGCGGCAGCTGAGCATTGCGGCCGCGGTCGCCGCGGCCGCGGGGATCGACGCGGCGGAGGCCAACGCCAAGGACTGCATTCAGGTGCTGGGCGGTATCGGGATCACCTGGGAACACGACGCACACCTGTATCTGCGCCGGGCGTACGGGATTTCGCAGGCCCTCGGTGGCCGCTCGCGGTGGCTGCGCCGCATCGCGGACCTGACCCAGCAGGGGGTGCGTCGCGAGTTGCGGATCGACCTCGACTCGGTCGAGGGGCTGCGGCCCGAGATCCGTGCCGCGGTCGCCGAGATCGCGAAGCTGCCTGCCGAACAGCGTCAGCCCGCGCTCGCCGAGGCGGGTCTGCTCGCGCCGCACTGGCCGAAACCGTTCGGCCGGGCGGCGTCGGCGGCCGAGCAGCTGCTGATCGATCAGGAGCTCGCCGAAGCGCAGGTGCAGCGGCCCGACCTCGTGATCGGCTGGTGGGCAGCGCCGACGATCCTCGAACACGGCAGCCCCGAGCAGATCGAGCAGTTCGTCCCCGCCACCCTGAGCGGTGAGCTGTCCTGGTGCCAGCTGTTCAGCGAACCGGGTGCCGGCTCGGACCTGGCCGCACTGCGCACGAAAGCGGTTCGGGCCGAAGGCGTGTCCGCGAGCGGCACAAAGAGCTCCGGTTGGCGGCTGACCGGGCAGAAGGTGTGGACGTCGGCGGCGCACAAGGCGCACTGGGGAGTCTGCCTGGCGCGCACCGATCCGGACGCCCCGAAACACAAGGGCATCACGTACTTCCTCATCGACATGAAGAGCCCGGGCATCGTGATCCGCCCGCTGCGCGAGATCACCGGCGACGAACTGTTCAACGAGGTGTTCTTCGACGACGTCTTCGTGCCCGACGAGATGGTCGTCGGAAAGGTCAACGACGGGTGGCGGTTGGCGCGCACCACGCTGGCCAACGAGCGGATCGCGATGGCCGGCGGCACCGCGTTGGGCAACCCGATGGAGGAGCTGCTGCGCACCGTGGCCGAACATGGGCTCGACGCGGCCGATCAGGACCGGCTCGGCCGGCTGATCCTCACCGCGCAGGTGGGCTCGTTGCTCGATCAGCGGATCGCGCAGAAGGCCGTGGGTGGGCAGGACCCGGGTGCGGAATCCAGCGCCCGCAAGCTGATCGGCGTGCGGTACCGGCAGGGGCTGGCGGAGTTCCGGATGGATCTGTCCGACGGGGCAGGCGCCGTGGTCAACCAGCAGGTGCACGACTTCCTGAACACGCGTTGCCTGACCATCGCTGGCGGCACCGAGCAGATCCTGCTGACCCTGGCCGGCGAGCGTCTGCTGGGCCTGCCCCGGTAGGTCAGCCGAAGGTGGTCTGCGCGCAGGCGTCCGGGGTGGTCAGGTTCACCCCGCCGTAGACCACCTGGATGTGACTGCACACGATGAACGCCGCCCGCGTGGCGAGCTGGCCGGTGGCCCACTCGGTCGGCATGGAGGCGCCGTCGATGCGGTAGCGCTCGATCGGCCCACCGCCGAATGAGCTCACCGAGATCTCGACGTCGCGCAACGACTTGTACATCTTGGACAGCACGTTGTTGTGGTTGGCGCCCTTGACTTCTCGCGGTGTCCCGGCAGGGGCGCTGTACTCGGCTTCCTGCCAGACGTTGCGGTCGTTGCTGCGCAGCGTGATCGTCTGTCGTGACCAGGCGTCGCCGGGGAAGCCGGTCGGCCCGCCGGGGGTCATCAGATTCGCGGTGGTGTCGAACATGCACCTGTTGCCCACGCAGTTCGCGTTGACGTGCATCTCGATCTTGGTGGCCGGGTCGACGGCGATCGAGGTCATCGCCGAATTGGCGGCGGCCGCCGCCGTCGCGGGGTGGGTGAGCAGTGCGGTCAGCAGTGCCGCCGCACCTGCCGCTGCGAGCCGGTTCATCGTGTTGAAGTTAGCCCTTCGCTATTCGTCGTAAGTGACTTCGACCGAATCCGAACGAGGCATCGCCTGGCATCCCAGGATGAGGCCCTCGTCGAGGTCCGACTGCTCGAGCACGTCGTTGACCTCCATCTCGACCTCGCCGCTCTTCTTGAGCACCGCGCAGGCGCCGCAATGGCCCTCGCGGCAGGAGAACGGCGCGTCGAGGCCCTTGTCGAGCAGCACGTCGAGCAGCTTCGCGTTGCGCGGCCAGCGGATCTCGTGGGTCTCGCCGTCGAGGGTCACCACAGCGGTGGCCGGGCCCTCGTCGCTGTCGTCCTCTTCGATGACCACCGCGGCGAACGGATCGGACTCCAGCGATTTGAAGACCTCGATGTGGATCTTGTCGGCGGCGGTGCCCGCGCTGGTCAGCGCCTCCTCGGCGGCGGCCATGAACGGACCCGGTCCGCAGATGTAGGCGTCGTGACCGGTGTACGGGGCGGCCAGGCCGGCCAGCGCGGTCGCGGTGGGCAGACCCTGCACGGATTCCAGCCAGTGCACGACGGTGAGCCGGTCGGAGTACTTCTGGCCCAGCTCCCGCAGCGTGCCGGCGAAGATGACGTTGGATTCGTCGCGGTTGGCGTAGACCAGCACCACCTTCCCGCTGCCCTCGACCAGTGCCGACTTCAGGATGGCGAGCATCGGGGTGATGCCGCTGCCTGCGGCCATCAGCAGGAAGTCGGTGTCGAGCGATTTCGGGACGAAGGTGCCCGACGGGGCCAGCACGTGAAGCTTCATGCCGGGGTGGGCGTTGTCGCACAACCAGTTCGAGGCGTAGCCGTCGGCGGTGCGCTTGACCGTCACGGTCAGCGGGTCGTCGGTGAACGGCGAACTGCACAGCGAGTAGCACCGCGCGACGGATCCGGTCCGGTCGCTGGGCACACGCAGCGTGAGGAACTGGCCGGGGGAGTAGCGCAGCCGTTCGGCCGGGATGTCGGCACCCGCCTTGAACACCAGGGAGCGTGCGTCGGCGGTCTCCTCGACGACGTCGGCCACCTCCAGTTCCAGCACGTGGCTACCGAGTGGCTCGTCCGTCACGACGCGCACCTTTCTGTCCGGTCCGGAGTAGCAGAACTAGAACAGGTTACAAAAATGCACCTTCGCAGGTCCAGCCGCTGCAGCGTCACGCTGCTCGACACAAATCGTAACGTGTTCTAATCTTTCTACAGCCCCGTTTCAGTCCCGCATCTTGGAGGCAGGCAGTGACGTCCATTGAACAGCGCGACGCGCAGGCGGTCCTCAGCGGTATCGACGACCTCCTGCCCACGTTGCGTCAGCGTGCGCAGGAGGCCGAAGATCTGCGCCGCCTGCCCGACGAGACGGTGAAGGATCTCGACGAGATCGGCTTCTTCAAGCTGCTCCAACCCCAGCAGTGGGGCGGTATGCAGTGCGATCCGTCGCTGTTCTACGAAGCGGTGCGCCGCCTCGGCAGCGCGTGCGGGTCGACCGGTTGGGTCGCCTCGATCATCGGCGTGCACAACTGGCACCTGGCGCTGTTCGACCAGAAGGCCCAGGACGAGGTCTGGGGCGACGATCCGTCGGTGCGGGTGTCGTCGTCGTACGCGCCGATGGGTGCGGGCACCGTGGTCGACGGCGGGTACCGGGTCAGCGGCGCCTGGCAGTGGTCCTCCGGATGCGATCACGCCACCTGGGCGTTCCTCGGCGGCCCGGTGATCAAGGACGGCAAGCCCGTCGACTTCGGCAGCTTCCTGATCCCGCGCAGCGAGTACCGCATCGACGACGTGTGGAATGTGGTCGGGCTCAAAGGCACCGGCAGCAACACCGTCGTCGTCGAGGATGTCTTCGTCCCGCGGCACCGCTTCCTGTCCTACAAGGCGATGAACGACGGCACCGCGGGCGGATTCGAGAACAACACCGCCCCGGTGTACAAGATGCCCTGGGGCACAATGCATCCCACGACCATCAGCGCGCCGATCATGGGTATGGCCTACGGCGCCTACGAAGCCCACGTCGAACATCAGGGCAAGCGGGTGCGCGCCGCGTTCGCCGGCGAGAAGTCCAAGGACGACCCGTTCGCCAAGATCCGCATCGCCGAAGCCGCCAGTGACATCGACGCCGGTTGGCGCCAGCTGATCGGCAACGTCGGCGAGGAGTACGCACTTCTGGCCGCCGGCAAGGAGATCCCGTTCGAGCTGCGCGCCAGGGCCCGCCGCGACCAGGTGCGCGCCACCGCCCGCGCCATCGCCTCCATCGACCTGCTGTTCGAGGCGTCCGGTGCCACGGCGCTGGGTATCGACCAGCCCGTGCAACGGTTCTGGCGCGACGCACACGCCGGCCGCGTCCACGCCGCCAACGAACCCGAGCGGGCCTACCTGATCTTCGGCAACGACGCGTTCGGGTTGCCGCCGCAGGACACGATGGTCTGATCTTCCGAGATGACGTCCTACATCAAACAGACCGAGTCGCAGGTCGAGATCACCTTCGAGTCCACCTCGCGGTTTGCGGAAGTAAGCGGCAAGGGTCCTGCCATGCGGCTGCACTACCACGAGGCGGGCGTCAGCCACCCCGAGACCGTGGTGCTGCTGCACGGTGGCGGCCCCGGCGCCTCGAGCTGGTCGAACTTCTCGAAGAACATCGAGGTGCTGGCGCGGCATTTCCACGTGCTTGCGGTCGACCAGCCGGGTTACGGCCTCTCCGACAAGCACACCGAGCACGAGCAGTACAACCGCTACAGCGCCAACGCGCTGCTGAACCTCTTCGACCACCTCGGTATCGAACGTGCTGCGCTGGTGGGCAACTCACTCGGCGGCGGAACCGCGGTGCGGTTCGCACTCGACAATCCCGACCGGGCGGGCCGGCTGGTGCTGATGGGCCCGGGCGGGTTGAGTGTCAACCTGTTCGCACCGGACCCCACCGAGGGCGTCAAGCTGCTCGGCCGTTTCGCCGCCGAACCGACGCGCGAGAACATCGAGAAGTTCCTGCGCATCATGGTCTGGGACCAGAGCCTGATCACCCCCGAACTGGTCGAGGAGCGGTTCCGGATCGCCAGCACGCCGGAGTCGCTGGCCGCCACCAGGGCGATGGGTAAGTCCTTCGCCGGACCGGATTTCGAGCTCGGCATGATGTGGCGTGAGGTGTACAAGCTGCGCCAGCGGGTACTGCTCATCTGGGGTCGCGAGGACCGGGTGAACCCGCTCGACGGGGCGCTGGTCGCGCTCAAGCAGATTCCCCGCGTACAACTGCACGTCTTCGGCCAGTGCGGACACTGGGCGCAGCTCGAGAAGTTCGACGAGTTCAACAACCTCACCATTGATTTCCTCGGAGGCACACGATGAGCATCCGGTCGCTGGGCTATCTCCGGATCGAGAGCACCGACGTCGCCGCATGGCGGGAGTACGGGCTCAAGGTGCTCGGCATGGTCGAGGGCAAGGGCACCGTGGACGGTGCCCTGTACCTGCGGATGGACGAGTTCCCCGCCCGCCTGGTCATCGTGCCGGGTGAGCGCGACCGGCTGCTGCAGTCGGGGTGGGAGACCGCCAACGCCGAAGGCCTGCAGGAGATCCGCAACCGGCTCGACGTCGAGGGCACCCCGTACAAGGAGGCCACCGCCGCCGAACTCGCCGACCGCCGCGTCGACGGGATGATCACCTTCGACGATCCGTCCGGCAACACACTGGAGATCTTCCACGGCGTCGCGCTCGAACACCGCAGGGTGGTCAGCCCGTACGGGCACAAGTTCGTCACCGAGGAGCAGGGGCTCGGGCACGTCGTGCTCACCACCCGCGACGACGCCGAATCCACCCACTTCTACCGCGACGTCCTGGGTTTCAAGTTGCGCGACTCGATGCGGCTGCCTCCCCAGCTCGTCGGCCGACCCGCCGACGGTGCACCGGCATGGCTGAGGTTCTTCGGGGTCAACCCTCGCCACCACAGCTTGGCGTTCATGCCGGGGGAGACCCCGAGCGGTATCGTCCACCTGATGATCGAGGTGGAGAACAGCGACGACGTCGGGCTGTGCCTGGACCGGGCGCTGCGTCGCAAGGTGCCGATGTCGGCGACGCTCGGCCGTCACGTCAACGACAAGATGCTGTCGTTCTACATGAAGACGCCGGGCGGTTTCGACGTCGAATTCGGTTGCGAGGGGCTCGAAGTCGAGGACGAGAACTGGATCGCCCGGGAGAGCACCGCGGTCAGCCTGTGGGGTCACGACTTCAGCGTCGGCTTCAAGTAGGCCGCGGACGCACCGTGACCGAGACGAGCATCGACCCGCGCACGTTCCGCAACGTGCTCGGCCAGTTCTGCACCGGCATCACGGTGATCACGACCATGCACGACGGCGCACCGGTCGGGTTCGCCTGTCAGTCGTTCGCCGCGCTGTCTCTCGAACCGCCACTGGTGTTGTTCTGCCCGACCAAGGTGTCGCGGTCCTGGAAGGCGATCGAGGCCAGCGGCCGGTTCTGCGTGAACGTGTTGCACGAGAAGCAGAAAGACGTCTCCGCGCGGTTCGGCTCACGCGAACCGGACAAGTTCGCCGGCATCGACTGGACACCGTCGAAGCTGGGCTCGCCGATCATCGACGGCAACCTGGCACACATCGACTGCACGGTGCACTCGGTGCACGACGGCGGTGACCACCTGGTGGTGTTCGGCGCCGTGCACTCGCTGTCGGAGGTACCGAAGAAGAAGCCGCGGCCGCTGCTGTTCTACCGCGGCGAGTACACCGGCATCGAACCCGACAAGAACTCGCCGGCGCACTGGCGCGACGATCTCGAGGCGTTCCTCACGGCCACAACTCCGGACACCTGGCTGTAGTCCATGACATGTTGACGGTTGTGTCGAACACCGTCATGCGGTCGTCAGCCGCGATCTGCGCACTCCTGCTTGCCGCGGGGTGCTCCGAAAACCGCCAGGGCGCAGCCGAAGTGGAGCCGTCACCCGCGGCGGAGTCGTCGGGTGAGATGACCGTCGTCTACGAGGACGCCGCCACACCGGAGGCCGTCAACGGCCGCAGGGTCCTCACCGAGAACCGGTTGCTCGAATCGCTGGCGGCCGACGTCAACGACTCGTTCGTCCTGCCCGAGGACGTCCGCCTCGTCGGCGCCCAGTGCGATGAGGCCAACGCGTTCTGGAGTTCCGACGACCGGACGGTGACGATCTGCTACGAGGACGCCGACCTGAGCCTGACGACGTTCGAGCAGGCCGGCGACCCGGATCCCGTCGCCGCGACGATCGGTGCGGAGCGCGCGACGTTCTACCACGAACTCGGGCACGCCACCCTGGACCTGTACGACCTGCCGTTCACCGGGCGCGAGGAGGACGTCGCCGACCAACTGGCCGCGGTGATGCTGCTGGAACCCGACGACACCGGGGCGATCGATCCCACCGACGTGCGGGCCGCCGCCGCCTATGCGCGCATGTTCGAGGCCAACAGTGAGCAGGACGGCGGGGCGGCCCAGGATTTCCCGTTCTGGGATGTGCACGAATACGACCTCGCCCGGATGTACAACTTCCAGTGCTGGATCTACGGCGCCGATCCGGCGGGTAACGCCTTCATCGTCGACGAGGGTCTGGTGCCCGAGGACCGCGCCGATTCCTGCGAGGGTGAGTTCGATCGGATGTCGCGCGCCTGGTGGGACATGCTCGACCCGCATCTGCGGAGCGAGTGACATGCGGTCGGTAGTTTCAGCGTCCCGACGCGCGGGGTATGCCGACGGTGCAGCGGCCGACTGGTCGACTGCGAACCTAAGGAGTACGCATAGTGAGCGGTACGGACAAAGCCAACAACAAGCTCGAGGACCTCGGCGGTAAGGCCAAGGAAACGCTGGGTAAGGCGACCGGAGACGAGAGCACCGCCAACGAGGGCAAGGCCGATCAGTCGAAGTCCAGCCTGAAGGACGCGGGCGAAAAAGTGAAGGATGCGTTCAAGAAGTAACTGTCCGGGCGCCCCGTCCGGCCGGGCGACCAGCGACCACGCGAATCAGGGCGCGCCGAGAAGCACGTCACGCTGTTCGTGCACCCGCGCCCGGATGGCCTCGACCACCGCGTCGACCTCCGGTCGGCGCAGGGTCTCGGCGCGGGTCACGAGCCAGTAGGTCAACCGCACCGACACCGCGTTGGGCAGCACGCGGACCAGATCGTCGTGCCGGTCCGCCATGAAGCACGGCAGCAGTCCCAACCCGGCCGCCGCGCGGGTGGCCTCCACATGGACGAAGACGTTCGTCGACGTCACCGACTCCCGCATGGCCGGCGCGAACCCCGTCGCGGAGTCGAGGTCGTCGACCTGCAGCATCGAGTCGATGAAGTAGACGAGCGGATACCGGGCGAGGTCATCGATGTCGCTCGGCGTCCCGTGTTCGGCCAGATAGTCGCGCGACCCGTACAGCCCGAGGCAGTAGTCACCCAGGCGAATGGCCTCGGCTCGGTGCACCTGCGGTTCACCGACCACCACTTCCACGTCGAGCCCCGAGCGTTGCTGTGACGCCCGCCGGGTCGTGGCAACGATCTCGACCGCGACGCCGGGATGGTCGCGCTGCACCAGTGCTGCGGCCGGGGCCACGATATAGGCACTGAACCCGTCGGTCGCCGAGATCCGCACCACGCCTTCGAGTGCGCGGCGCCCGGCCGGGTCGACGCTCAGCGACCGCACCGCGGACTCGACGGCCTCGGCGGCGGCCAGCGCCTCACGGCCGAGGTCAGTCAGCTCCCAGCCGCCGGCCACCCGGGCCACCAGCCGGCCGCCGATGGACTGTTCCAGGGCTGCGATGCGCCGCGAGATCGTCGTGTGGTTGAGGCCCAGTTCCTCCGCGGCCGTGGTGTACCGGCCGGTGCGGCCCACCGCAAGCAGGACGAGGAGATCGTCCGCGCTGGGGCGACGCGGAGATGAAATGGGCATGTCTGCAGTTTTGCAGATCGATGGTGCGCGGTTGGCCATTGCGGGCGGGTCCGGCGTGCATGAATACTCACAGCCATGTGGGGGCAGTCACACACCACCCGTCTGTATGCCCCCGGTCATGAACGGAGCCCTCGATGAGCACGCAGAATCCCTCACCACCGGACACCAGCCCCCCGGACGCGATCACCACCGGCCTCAAACGCGTGGTCGTGGCCTCGATGGCTGGCACCGTCGTCGAGTGGTACGAGTTCTTCCTCTACGGCACCGCCGCCACGCTGGTGTTCAACAAGATCTTCTTCTCGGAGACCACCAGCGAGCTCAACGCGATCTTCCTCGCGTTCGCGACGTACGCGGTGGGCTTCGTCGCCCGCCCGCTCGGAGGCGTGGTCTTCGGGCATTTCGGCGACAAGTACGGCCGTAAGAAGCTCCTCCAGTTCAGCCTCCTGCTCGTCGGTGCCGCCACCTTCGCGATGGGCTGCCTGCCGACGTACGGCCAGATCGGCTACTGGGCACCGGCCCTGCTGGTCGCGTTGCGCTTCATCCAGGGCTTCGCCGTCGGCGGAGAGTGGGGCGGCGCGGTCCTGCTGGTCGCCGAACACAGCCCCAACCGGGAACGCGGCTTCTGGGCCAGCTGGCCGCAGGCCGGTGTGCCCGTCGGCAACCTGCTCGCCACCATCGTGCTGCTCGTCCTGACGTCGACGCTGCCCGAGACGTCGTTCCTGTCGTGGGGCTGGCGTGTGGCGTTCTGGCTGTCCGCGGTGGTGGTGCTGATCGGCTACTACATCCGCACCAAGGTCACCGACGCGCCGATCTTCGTCGCCGCCCAGCAGGAGGTGGAGCGGGCCAAGGCCACTTCGTATGGGGTGGTCGAGGTGCTCAAGCGCTACCCGCGCGGCGTCTTCACCGCGATGGGCCTGCGGTTCGGCGAGAACATCATGTACTACCTCGTGGTCACCTTCTCGATCACGTATCTGAAGGTCCAGGTCGGCGCCGACACCAGCGACATCCTCTGGTACCTGCTGGTGGCGCACCTGATCCACTTCGCGGTGGTGCCGCTCGTGGGGTGGCTGTCGGACCGGTTCGGCCGCCGCCCGGTGTACGTGGTGGGCGCGGTCCTCGGCGCGACGTGGGGCTTCTTCGCGTTCCCGATGATGAACAGCGGCAGCTATGTCGTCGTGACGGCAGCGGTCAGCATCGGCCTGATGATCCACGCGCTGATGTACGCGCCGCAGCCGGCGATCATGGCGGAGATGTTCCCGACCCGGATGCGGTATTCCGGTGTCTCCCTCGGCTATCAGGTCACCTCGATCGTGGCCGGATCACTGGCGCCGCTCATCGCGGTGAAACTGCTCGACATCTACGGCTCGTCGGTGCCGATCGCGATCTATCTGGCCGTGGCGTGTGCGATCACGTTGGTCGCGGTCTTCTTCACCCGTGAGACCAAGGGCATCGACCTGCACGACGTGGACCGGGCCGACCGCGAGGACCTCGCCCGCGAGGCGGCCAGGAGCGGCGCATGAGGGATCTCGCCGGGCGCACCGCGCTGGTGACAGGCGGTGCCAGCGGGATCGGGGAGGCGTGTGCACGCGAACTCGCCGCCCGCGGTGCCACCGTCACCGTCGCCGACCGCGACGAAACGGCCGCTACCGCACTGGCCGACGAGATCGGCGGCAGCGCCTGGGTGGTGGACCTGCTCGACGTGTCGGCGCTCGAAGGTCTCGCACTGGACACCGACATCCTGGTCAACAACGCCGGTGTGCAGCGCATCGACCCGATCGTCGACTTCGCCCCGGAGAACTTCCGGATGCTGATGACGCTGATGGTCGAGGCGCCGTTCCTGCTCATCCGCGCGGCGCTGCCGTACATGTACGCGCAGAAATTCGGCCGGGTCATCAACATCTCGTCGGTGCACGGGTTGCGCGCCTCGGAGTACAAGGTCGGCTACGTCACCGCCAAGCACGCGCTCGAGGGGCTGTCGAAGGTGACCGCGCTGGAAGGCGGACCGCATCAGGTGACCAGTAACTGCGTCAACCCCGGCTACGTCCGAACCCCGCTGGTCACCAAACAGATAGCCGATCAGGCCAAGGTGCACGGCATCGGTGAAGATGACGTGGTGACCCAGATCCTGCTCAAGGAGAGCGCCATCAAGCGACTCGTCGAACCGTCCGAAGTCGGATCGCTGGTGGGCTGGTTGGCCTCGCCGCAGTCCGGCATGGTGACCGGTGCGGCCTACACCATGGACGGCGGATGGAGCGCCCGGTGAGCGAACCGCAGTGGACGCCGACCGAGGACGACATCGCCGGCGCCCGCGTCACCGACTTCGCCCGCTTCGTCCAGCAGCGCACCGGCGCCGACGTATCCGACTACCACGCGCTGTGGCGGTGGTCGGTCGAGGACCTCGCCGGGTTCTGGGGTGCGCTGTGGGAGTACTTCGACCTCGGTACTGCGCCCGCCGAAGTGCTCGCCGACGATGCGATGCCCGGTGCGCGGTGGTTCCCGGGGACACAGCTCAACTACGCCGACCAGGTCGTCCGGCACGCCCGCACCGACCGGCCCGCCATCCTCTACGTCGCCGAGGGTGGTGACGTCACCGAGATCTCGTGGGATGAGATGCTCACGCGGGCAGCCGGTTTCGCGCGCACACTGCGGTCGCTGGGTGTCGGGCCGGGTGACCGCGTCGCGGGGTATCTGCCCAATGTGCCCGAGGCGGTCATCGCCTTCCTCGCCACCGCCAGCATCGGGGCGATCTGGAGCGCGTGCGGACAGGACTACACCGCGAAGGCCGCGCTGGACCGGCTCGGCCAACTCGAACCGGTGGTGCTGATCGCCGCAGACGGGTACCGCTTCGGCGGGAAGACACACGACAAGACCGCCGACGTCACCGCGTTGCGCGCCGGGTTGCCGACGGTGCGGGCCGCGGTGCTGGTGCCGCGGATCGGGGTGGGCGCGCCCGACGCCGACTGGCTGCACTGGGCCGAGGTCACCGCCGACGGCGGACGGCTGCAACCGGTCCCCGTGGACTTCGACCACCCGCTGTGGGTGCTGTACTCGTCCGGGACGACGGGCCTGCCGAAGGGCATCGTGCACGGCCACGGCGGGGTCGTGGTCGAACACCTCAAAGCCGCTGCGCTGCAATCCGACATCGGCGCCGACGACACCTTCTTCTGGTTCACCAGCCCGAGCTGGATGATGTGGAACTTTCAGGTGGCAGGGCTGCTGGTCGGCGCGACCATCGTCTGCTACGACGGCAGCCCGACCTACCCCGCGACCGACACGCTGTGGGAGATCGCGGCCCGGGTGGGCGCGACGGTGCTGGGCACCAGCCCCGGCTATGTGCTGGCCTGTGACAAGGCGGGTTCCGTCCCGCGCGAGGAGCACGATCTGTCCGCGCTGCGCACCGTCGGGATCACCGGTTCGTCGCTGCCCCCGGCCTCGGCACTGTGGCTGCGCGACAACGTCGGCGTGCAGGTCGCCTCGATCAGCGGCGGCACCGACGTGGTGTCGGCGTTCATCGGCGGTGTGCGGACCGTTCCGGTCTGGCCCGGTGAGCTCTCGGCGCCCTACCTCGGCGCCGCCGTCGAGGCCTGGGACGAATCCGGTCAGCCGGTCCAGGGTGAGGTCGGCGAACTCGTCGTCACCAAACCGCTGCCGTCGATGCCGGTGAAGTTCTGGAACGACCCCGACGGAAGCCGTTACCGCGACGCGTATTTCGAGATGTTCCCGGGCGTCTGGCGGCACGGCGACTGGATCACGATCACCGACCACGGCAGCGTCATCGTGCACGGCCGGTCGGATTCGACGCTCAACCGGCACGGCATCCGCATGGGGAGTGCGGACATCTACCAGGCCGTCGAGCGGATGCCCGAGGTCGCCGAGGCGCTGGTCATCGGGGCCGAGCAACCCGACGGCGGCTACTGGATGCCGCTGTTCGTCACGCTGACCGAGGGCGCCGAACTCACCGACGACCTCAAAGACCGGATCTGCCAGACGATCCGCGCCGAGGTGTCACCGCGCCATGTGCCCGACGACATCATGCTGGCCCCCGGCATCCCGCACACCCGCACCGGTAAGAAACTCGAGGTGCCGATCAAGAAGCTGCTCCAGGGCGGCGATCCGGCGCGCGTCGTCGAACCGACCGCCGTCGACGATCCGGCCCTTCTGGACTGGTATGTCACGCAGCGGCGAACCTGACGATGTCGATGCTGAGGCCGCCCTCGATGATGCTCCTCGCGTAAACCGGCGGACCCGGTAACGGTGGTGCGGTGGACCGGTAGGTCGCGCCGGTCGGGGTTCGGAACTCGGCGCGGTGCTCCCCGCCGTCGTCGCTGGTGGTCACGGTCCAGCCCGGCGTCTCCTTGGCGTAGTTGCAGCCTTCGCATTCACCGAGCCCGTTGCGCGCGCTCGTCGGACCGCCCTGCCGGTGCGGTTCGGCGTGGTCGTGGTGGCGGATCGGGGCGTTGCAGTAGGGCGTTCGGCACGTCTGGTCGCGGATGTCGATGAAGGCCGCCAACCCCTTCGGGAACGTGCGGGCCTTCGACTCCATCGCCACCAGCTGGCCACTGGCGGGATGGCGGTACAGGCGGCGCAGCGTCGCCTTGGCCGCTTCGTCGGCGACCGCGTCACCGACCAGTGCGCGCACCACGCCGGCTGGCACCGGCCCGTATCCCTCGCACCAGCCCGGCTCGTCGTCGTCACCGACCAGCGTGGTGTCGGCCAGCGCCAGGTTCAACGACACCGGCACCGGCTTCTCGGCCGGCCGTCCGGTCACCCGTTCGACCAACGTGTCGGCCATGACCTGGCCGCGCGAGCGGTCGTCGAAGGTGGTGTCCGCCTCGCGCTTCAAGGCGGCATAGACCGCCACTCCCTGCGCTACGGGTAGCAGCGCGGTCACGTACGCCATGGTGTCCGGCGCCGGTCGGATCGTCACGCAGCGGTCGCCGGCGGCCTTGGCCGACCGAGCGACGACCGCGGCCGCATCGAGGCGCGTGGTGATCTTCTTGGCCTCGGCCTCGATCCGCCTGTTGCCCCATCCGTCGAGTTTGGAGACGTCCGCACACAGTTCGGCGTCGAGGTGGCGGCGGTGCTCCACCGACAGACAGGCCGACTGCTTGACGATCAACGTGGCCCGCCACTCAGACAGGGCGCCGCACTCCAGCGCGGCGAGCGTGTGGGGCATCTCGTGGACCAGCGCCCGGGCCATCCCCAGATGGGTGTTACCGCACACCGGGGCGTCTTTCCGTGCCAGCGCAACTTCCGTCGCCAGACCTCGGCCTCGTTTCCGCTTCGGCATACCGGAGGCGGCTTCGGTGGCGCGCCGTTTGGCCGCCCACAGCGCAGTGGCCCGCGCCTGCGCCGCGGCCGCAGACGACTTCAACCGCTCGAGCTGTTCGACCTGCGCGCGCAACTCCGCCTCACCCGCGTCGGGGTCGACATCGAACGCACTTTCGAACATGGCTCCGACTGTAGCGGCGCCCACCGACAACCCGACAAGTCAGCGCAGCCAGCCCCCGATGCGGCTCAACGCCTCGGTGATGTCGGCCGTCGGCCCGGCGAACGACAGCCTGACGAACGAGTTGCCGTGCACGGTGTCGAAGTCGATACCGGGTGCGATCGCGACTCCGGTGTCGGCCAGCAGCTTCGCGCAGAACGACAACGAGGCGTCGGTCAGATGCGAGACATCGGCGTAGACGTAGAACGCGCCGTCGGCGGGCGCCAGCCGGCTGATGCCGATGGCGCGCAGCCCGTCGAGCAACAGCCGCCGGTTCTCGGCGTAGTGGGCCAGCAGACCGTCGGCCTCCGCGGTCGACTCCGGGGTGAACGCGGCCACCGCGGCGTGCTGAGCCAGCGCGGGCGGGCAGATAGTGAAGTTGCCGGTGAGCCGGTCGACGGCGCGGCGCAGTTCCTGCGGCACCAGCAGCCAGCCCAGCCGCCACCCGGTCATCGCGTAGTACTTGGAAAAGCTGTTGACCACCACGGCTTTGCGCGAGGTCTGCCACGCGCAGCTGATCGGCGGGGCGCCGTCGTAGACGAGTCCGTGGTAGACCTCGTCGCTGATCAGCCGGGTGCCGGTCGCCTCACACCAGGTGGCGATCGCGGCGAGTTCAGCGGGCGCGATGACCGTGCCGGTGGGGTTGGCGGGGCTTGCCACGATCACGCCCTGCACCGGCGGATCGAGTTCGGCGAGCATCGCGGCGGTGGGTTGGAAACGGGTGTCCGCACCGCAGGGGATCTCGACGACCTCGCACCCGAGCGCGGTCAGGATGTTGCGGTAGCAGGGGTAGCCGGGGCTGGCGATCGCCACCCGGTCACCCACGTCGAAGCACGCCAGGAACGCGAGCAGGAATCCGCCCGACGACCCGGTGGTCAGCACGACGTCGTCGAGCCCGACCGTCAGGCCGAACTGGTCGGCGTACCGTGCGGCGATCGCCTCGCGCAGTTCCGGGATGCCGAGCGCGACGGTGTAGCCCAGTTGGTTCTCCTGCAGCGCTGCGATGGCGGCCTCGCGCACCGCCGTCGGCGCGCCGGCGCTCGGTTGGCCGGCCGACAGGTTGACCAGGTCGCCGTGGGTGCGTTGCCGTTCCGCGGCGGCCAGCCAGACGTCCATCACGTAGAACGGCGGGATGCCGGCGCGTAGGGCCACGTCCCGCGGCTCGGTGCGTTGTGCGTGGGCTCCGCTCATCAGATCGAGGCTAGAACACTTGTGTCTCGAGGCGGCGAAGCTGCTCGCGGGGCGGGCCGAGCAGTTGGGCACTGGCGTGGGCCCGCTTGAAGTACAGCTGGATGTCGCTTTCCCAGGTGATCGCGATGCCGCCGTGCATCTGCACCGCCTCGGCCGCCACCGCGGTGAACGCCTCGCTCGCCGAGAACCGGGCGAGTGCCGCTGACACCGGGGAGGGCTCGGCCAGCGCCTCGTCGACGACGGCCTTGGCGGACTGCACCTTGACGTACAGGTCGGCCATGCGGTGCTTGAGCGCCTGGAAGCTGCCGATCGGCCTGCCGAACTGCACCCGGTCCTTGGTGTACGCGACGGTCAGCTCCAGGCACCGGGTGGCCGCGCCGATCTGCTCGGCGGCCGTCAGCAGCGCCGCGGTGTCCGCCAGCCCCGGATCGGCGCCGATCGCGACCGTGTCGCCCGGCTCCACCCGGGCGAGCCGGCGGGTCAGATCCATCGCGTCCAGGGGGTGCGCCTCGAACGACGTCCAGCGGCTGAGCTGCCCGTCCGAGACGCCGATCACGACGTCGGCGATGTCCCCGTTCACCACGTACCCGGGGTCGAACACGACCGCACCGACCTGCTCGCCCGCGGCGAGCCCCGCGAGCGCATCGGCGTCCGGTTCGTCGGACGACAGCAGCGCCAGTTCGGCCAGCGTCGTGCCGAGCAACGGTGTCGGGACGAGGTTGCGCCCCAGCTCCTCCAGCACCACTGCCGCGTCCCCGAGTTCGCCGCCGGCGCCGCCGAGCTCCTCGGGTACCACCAACGCGGCCGCTCCGACCTGCTCGCACAGCAGCGTCCACAGCGACTCGTCGTAGCCGCGCTCGGAGGTCATCGCCTCGCGCACGGCCGCGGGCGATGCGTGCTTGTCCACCAGGGCGGCGACGGTCTCCCGCAGCAGTTCGCGTTCTTCGCTCATCAGAAGGCCTCCAGAACCCGTGTGCGGTGCCACGTCGGGGATCCCCACGCAGAGCGCAGGGCCTGCACGCGCAGCAGCCACAGGGACAGGTCGTGTTCGTGGGTGAAGCCGATCGCGCCGTGCGTCTGCAGTGCCGATCGGGCCGCCAGCATCGCGGCGTCGGATGCGGCCACCTTCGCGGCGCTGACATCGCGGGCGGTGTCGGGGGAGCCGTCACCGAGCGACAACGCGGCGCCGTACACCAGTGGCCGGGCCAGCTCGACGGCGATGTGCACGTCGGCCAGTTTGTGCTTGATCGCCTGGTACGAACCGATCGCCCGGCCGAACTGGTGGCGCTGTTTGGCGTAGTCCACCGACTGGTCGAGCATGGCCTGCGCCGCGCCGACGAGTTGGGCCGCGGTCGCGAGCACACCGAACTCGAACGCGCGGTCCACGTCCGCCTCCCGCACGGCACCTGATGCGGTGACCTCGAACAGCTTTCGCGCGGGGTCCACGGACTCGTGCTGCGTGGCGGCGGTGGCCTCGCTGACCGAGCCGTCCTGTGCGAGCAGCACCAGTCCGGCACTGTCGGCATCGAGTGCGCGCGGCACGTGCGGGGGCAGTGCGACGGTGACGACCAGTTCGCCTGCGGCCAGCGCCGCGCTGCGCTCGTCACCGCGCAACAGAACAGGGGCCACCGCAACGGATTCCACCACCGGACCGGGAACACACCAGCGGCCCAGCCGTTCGGCGGCGACCACCAGGTCGACCGGCGTGGCGTCGATGCCGTCGTATTCCTCGGCGACCATCAGTGCGGTCACCCCGAGGTCGGCGAGCGTGGCCCACACCTTGCGGCCGTGGGCGGTGTCACCTTCGGACCACGCCCGGACCGCGGCGGGGACGTCGGCGGCGCCCAGCGCGGCATCGATGCTCGCGGCGAAATCGCGCTGCTGATCGTCGAGTTCGAAGTTCACTTGGCTTGCCCTTTCGGCTCACGGGGCAGACCCAGCAACCGCTCGGCGATGATGTTGCGCTGAATCTCGTTGGTGCCGGCGTAGATCGGCCCGCCGAGCGCGAACAGCAGCCCGTCGGTCCAGTTGTATGGGTCCTCCTCGCGTGCGGGAAGGTCGGCGAGTTCACCGTCCGCGCCTCGGAGATCGAGCGCCGTCTGGTGCAGCGCGACGTCGAGATCGGACCAGAACACCTTGGTCACCGACGATTCCGCGCCGAGCTCACCGCCCGCGGCAACGCGTGTGACGGTCCCGAAGGTGTGCAGCCGGTAGGCCTGCGCCTTGATCCACGCATCGGCGACCCGCTCGGCGTACGCCGGGTCGCGGTCCTTCTTCCATTCGGCCACCAGCCGTTCGGCGGGGGCGAGGAATCGCGCCGGGCTGCGCAGCGACATACCGCGCTCGTTGCTCGACGTGCTCATCGCGGCACGCCAGCCGTCGTTGACCTCACCGATGACGTCGGCGCCGGGAACGAACACGTCGTCGAGGAAGATCTCGCCGAACCCGGTGTCGCCGCCGAGCTGGGCGATCGGGCGGACGGTCACCCCCTCGGCCTTCAGGTCGAACATGACGTACGTCAAACCCTTGTGCCGCTGCGCCTCCGGATCGGAGCGGAACAGTCCGAACGCGCGGTCGCCGAACACGGCCCGGGAGCTCCAGATCTTCTGCCCGTTGAGCAGCCAGCCCCCGTCCGTCCGCGTCGCCGTCGACCGCAGTGAGGCCAGATCGCTACCCGACTCCGGCTCCGACCACGCCTGCGCCCAGATCTCCTCGCCGCTGGCCATCTTCGGCAGCACCCGGTCCAGCTGCTCCTCGGTGCCGTGGGCGAACAGTGTCGGCGCCAGCATCGAGGTCCCGTTGGCGCTCGCGCGTCCGGGGGCGCCGGCGCGGAAGTACTCCTCCTCGAATGCGATCCACTGCAGCAGCGTCGCATCGCGGCCGCCGTAGCGCTCCGGCCAGCTGATCACCGACAGGTCGGCGTCGAAGAGCACCTTGTCCCAGCGCCGGTGCTGCTCGAACCCTTCGGCGCAGTCGTAGGACTTCGTCGGGAAGTCGTCGCGGTGAGCGGCCAGGAACTCGCGCACCTCGGCGCGGAAGTCCTCGGTCGCGTCGTCGAACGTCAGGTCCATTCAGGCTCTCTTCCTCAGGAGCGGTTTGACGACCTTGCCGCCCGGGTTGCGGGGCAGCACGTCGAGGAATTCCACCGACCGCGGCGTCTTGAAATTCGCGAGATGGTCACGCGCGTAGGCGATCACGGCCTGTTCGTCGAGGTTCGCACCCGGTTTGGCGACGACGAAGGCCTTGCCGACCTCACCGAGCCGCTCGTCGGGCACCCCGATCACGGCCGATTCGGCGACCCCGTCGAGGCGGGCGAGGACCTGTTCGATCTCCGCGGGATAGACGTTGAAGCCGCCGCAGATGTACATGTCCTTGAGCCGGTCGGTGATCCGCAGGTTGCCGCGTTCGTCGACGGTGCCGACGTCGCCGGTGTGCAGCCAGCCGTCGGGGTCGATCGCGGCCGCGGTGGCCTCCGGGTCGTCGAGATAGCCGAGCATCACGTTCGGCCCGCGCAGCAGCACCTCGCCCGAATCGCCGATGCGCAGTTCGAAGCCGGCGATCGGCCGTCCGCAGGTGGTGGCGACGGTGACCGCGTCGTCGTCGGCCCGGCACATCGTGCCGAAGCCACTCGCCTCGGTCAGCCCGTAGGCGGTCAGCACGATGTCGATGTCGAGTTCGGACTGCATCCGCTCGATCAGCACGACGGGGACGACGGCGGCGCCGGTGACCGCGAATCGCAGCGACGTCAGGTCGTACTCGGCGCGTTTCGGGTGGTCGAGGATGGTCTGGTAGATCGTCGGGGGGCCGGGAAGCACGGTGATCCGCTGTTCGGCGACGGCGGCCATCGCCTTCTCGGGATCGAACGTCAGCTGCGGGATCAGCGTGGCCCCGGTCTGCAGGCAGGTCAGAATCCCGGCCTTGTATCCGAAGTTGTGGAAGAACGGGTTGATGCACAGATACCGGTCGGAGCTGGTGAGCTGTCCGCACTCCGCCCACGCCGCGGGCGCGTCCAGGGACTGACGGTGCGCGCACAGCACACCCTTGCTGCGTCCCGTGGTCCCCGAGGTGAACAGGATGTCGGCCACGTCGTCGGGGCGGACGGCCGCGGCCCGCGCGTCGGCCGCAGCGAGATCCGTTCCGCGCGAGACGAAGTCGTCCCATGTACCGTCGGCTGTCTCGATCGGCACTCGCACGATGTGACGAAGTGCCGGCAGCGCCGAGCGGTCGAGGTCGGCCGACCGGTCCGCGCCGAGGAACTTCCCTGCCGTGATCAACAGGGGCGCGGCGGTGCGGGCGAGGATGTCGCTCGCCTCGCTTGCGGTGTAGCGGGTGTTGAGCGGGACGACGACGCCGCCGGCGTAGGTCGTGGCCAGGGCTGCGACGACCCAGTGCCAGGTGTTCGGTGACCAGATCGCGACGCGGTCACCCGCGGCGATGCCGAGGTCGATCATCGCCGCGGCGGCCCGGCGCACCTCGTCACGCAGCTGCGCGTAGGTCAGGCGGCGATCGTCCGTGACCACGGCCTCGTGGTCGGAGAACTGCTCTGCAATCCGGTCGAGAACGGCAGGGATCGTCCTCGGGGCGGTCGTCATCGATGCTCCCTCTAACAAAGCAAGTGCTTGGTAGGTTAGCCTACAGGGGTGATAGAGGTCCAGGAGTTCCGGGCCGAGGTCCGGCAGTGGCTCGCCGACAACCTGGTCGGCGAATACGCCGCGCTCAAGGGGCTGGGCGGACCCGGCCGTGAACACGAGGCGTTCGAAGAGCGGCTGGCGTGGAACCGTCATCTCGCCGCGGCCGGTCTGACCTGTCTGGGGTGGCCGGTCGAGCACGGCGGGCGCGGTCTGTCGGTCGCGCACCGCGTCGCGTTCTACGAGGAGTACGCGATCGCCAACGCCCCGGCGAAGGTCAACCACTTCGGCGAGGAACTGCTCGGCCCCACGCTCATCGCCTACGGCACGCCCGAACAGCAGCAGCGGTTCCTGCCGAAGATCGTCGAAGTGACCGAGCTGTGGTGCCAGGGCTATTCGGAGCCCGGGGCGGGCAGTGACCTCGCCAACGTCGCGACCACCGCGGTGCTCGATGAGGAGGGCGAGCACTGGCTCATCAATGGACAGAAGGTGTGGACGTCGCTGGCGCACTGGGCGCAGTGGTGCTTCGTCGTCGCCCGCACCGAGAAGGGGTCCAAGCGGCACGCCGGGCTGTCCTATCTGCTGGTGCCGCTGGACCAGCCCGGTGTCGAGGTGCGGCCGATCATCCAGCTGACCGGCGACTCCGAGTTCAACGAGGTGTTCTTCGACGATGCCCGCACCGACGCGTCCCTCGTCGTGGGGGAGCCCGGCGACGGCTGGCGCGTCGCGATGGGCACGCTCACCTTCGAACGCGGTGTGTCCACACTCGGCCAGCAGATCGAGTACGCCCGCGAACTGTCCGGCATCGCGGAACTCGCGAAGAGGACCGGTGCCGCCGACGATCCGCTGATCCGCGAGCGGCTCACCCGGTCGTGGGTCGGCCTGCGCACGATGCGGTCCTACGCGCTGGCGACAATGGACGTCGAACAGCCGGGGCAAGATAATATCTCGAAGCTGTTGTGGGCCAACTGGCATCGCGAACTCGGCGAGATCGCGATGGACATCGAGGGTATGGCGGGCCTGACCCTGAAAGACGGCGACTTCGACGAATGGCAGCGGCTGTACCTGTTCTCGCGCGCCGACACCATCTACGGCGGCTCGAACGAGGTGCAGCGCAACATCATCGCCGAGCGCGTGCTCGGCCTACCGAGGGAGTCAAAAGGATGAGCGATCTTTCCGTCGCGCCGAAGGAGATCGATGGCCACGGTCTCCTGGCGGGCAAGGTCGTACTCGTGACCGCCGCCGCCGGCACCGGCATCGGGTCGACGACGGCGCGGCGTGCGCTACTCGAAGGCGCCGACGTCGTCATCTCCGACTACCACGAGCGCCGCCTGAACGAGACCCGGGACCAGCTCACCGAACTCGGGCTCGGGAAGGTCGACGCGGTGGTGTGCGATGTCACGTCCACCGAAGCCGTCGACGCCCTCATCACCTCCACCGTCGAAAAGGCCGGACGGCTCGACGTTCTCGTCAACAACGCCGGCCTCGGCGGTCAGACACCGGTGGTCGACATGACCGACGACGAGTGGGACCGCGTCATGAACGTCACCCTCACCTCCGTCATGCGCGCCACCCGCGCCGCGCTGCGCTACTTCCGCGACGCCGAGCACGGCGGCGTGATCGTCAACAACGCCAGCGTCCTGGGTTGGCGCGCACAGCATTCGCAGTCGCACTACGCCGCGGCCAAGGCCGGCGTCATGGCTCTCACCCGGTGCAGTGCGATCGAGGCCGTCGAGTACGGGGTGCGCATCAACGCCGTCTCGCCCAGCATCGCCCGGCACAAATTCCTGGAGAAGACGAGTTCGTCGGATCTGCTCGACCGGCTCGCCGAGGGTGAGGCGTTCGGCCGCGCGGCCGAACCGTGGGAGGTGGCGGCCACCATCGCCTTCCTCGCCAGCGACTACTCGAGTTACCTGACCGGCGAGGTCATCTCGGTTTCGAGCCAGCACCCGTGAGCACCTCCGCAGCCGGCCAGCCGCCGACCCGTCGCGACGAGCTCCTCGAGCTCGCCGCGACGATGTTCGCCGAGCGCGGGCTGCGGGCCACCACGGTGCGCGACATCGCCGACTCGGCGGGCATCCTGTCGGGCAGCCTGTACCACCACTTCTCCTCCAAGGAGGAGATGATCGACGAACTGTTGCGCGGCTTCCTGGACTGGCTGTTCGAGCGGTACCACCAGATCGTGGCCACCGAACCGAATCCGCTCGAACGGCTCAAGGGGCTGTTCATGGCGTCCTTCGAGGCGATCGCGACTCGACACGCGCAGGTGGTCATCTACCAGGACGAGGCCAAGCGGCTCTCGTCGCAGCCGCGGTTCTCGTATGTCGAGGAGCGCAACCGGGAGCAGCGCAAGATGTGGGTCGAGGTGCTCAACCAGGGCATCGCGGAGGGCTACTTCCGGCCGGACATCGACGTCGACCTGATCTACCGCTTCATCCGGGACACCACCTGGGTCTCGGTCCGCTGGTACCAACCGGGTGGCCCGCTCACGGCCGAAGAGGTTGGCCGCCAATACCTTTCCATAGTCCTCGGCGGAATCACCGCCGGCGATGAGCGCTTGCGCGAAGAGCGTTCACCATCAGCATCCGAAGGAGAATGACATCATGGCAGTGCCAACCTCGACGGCGTATGTCATCGACGCTGTGCGGACCCCCATCGGCAAGCGCGGCGGCTCGCTGGCCCACGTGCACCCGATCGATCTGGGCGTGCACGCGTTCCGCGGCATCTTCGACCGCGTCGACGTCGACCCGGGTGCCGTGGACGACGTGATCGTCGGTTGCGTGGACGCACTGGGTGGGCAGGCGGGCAACATCGGCCGCAACGCGTGGCTCGCCGCCGGCTACCCCGAAGAGGTGCCGGGGGTGACCGTCGACCGCCAGTGCGGGTCCAGCCAGCAGGCCATCTCGTTCGGCGCGCAGGCCATCATGTCGGGCACCGCCGACATCATCCTGGCCGGCGGTATGCAGAACATGAGCCAGATCCCGATCGCGTCGGCGATGGTGGTGGGCAAGGAGTTCGGCTTCACCTCGCCGACCGGTGAGTCGGAGAACTGGCGGCACCGCTACGGCGACCAGGAGATCTCGCAGTTCCGCGGCGCGGAGATGATCGCCGAGAAGTGGGACATCTCCCGCGAGGAGATGGAGCAGTTCGCCTACACCAGCCACCAGCGGGCGTTCGCCGCCATCCGTGGCGGCCACTTCGACAACGAGATCATCCCGGTGGGCGACTTCGGGGTCGACGAGGGTCCGCGGGAGTCGACGCTGGAGAAGCTGGCCTCGCTCAAGCCGCTGTCCGAAGGTGGCCGGCTTACCGCCGCTGTCGCCAGCCAGATCTCGGACGGTGCGAGTGCGGTGCTGCTGGCCTCCGAAGACGCAGTGAAGGCTCATAACCTCAAGCCGCGCGCCCGCATCCACCACATCAGCGCCCGCGGTGCCGATCCGGTGTTCATGCTGACCGGCCCGATCCCCGCGACCCGCTACGCGCTGGACAAGACCGGGCTGTCGATCGACGACATCGACGTGGTGGAGATCAACGAGGCGTTCGCGCCGGTGGTGATCGCGTGGCTCAAGGAGCTCAAGGCCGATCCGGAGAAGGTGAACCCGAACGGTGGGGCGATCGCGCTCGGGCACCCGCTCGGTGCGACGGGCGCCAAGCTGTTCGCCACGATGCTCAACGAACTCGAGCGCACGGGTGGCCGCTACGGTCTGCAGACGATGTGCGAGGGCGGCGGCACCGCCAACGTCACGATCATCGAACGTCTCTGAGCACAGACCCCTGCCGAGCAGACGCAAAAGTACCCGAAACACCGCTATTTTAGGGACATTTGCGTCTGCTCATGGGGAAACTCAGTGGTCGTGCAGGATCACGCCGCGGATGTTTCGTCCCGCGCGCATGTCCTCGTACCCCTCGTTGACCTCGGCGAGTTTGTACTCGTGGGTGACGGTCTCGTCGAGAAGTAGCTTGCCCTCGCGGTACAGCGACAGCAGCCGCGGGATGTCGGCGCGGGGGTTGGCCTCGCCGTAGAGGCTGCCCAGCAGTCGCTTCTGGAACAGCGTGAACATCATCATGCCCAGGGTCGGCTGGTTGTCGGCCATCGTCGACAGCGCCGTCATCACGACGGCACCGCCCTTGCGGATGATGTTGGCGGCGTCCTCGAGCATCGAGCCCTCCAGCAGGCCGACGGTCAGGATCGCCGAGTCGGCCATCACCCCGCGGGTCAGGTCGGCGACCAGCGCGTTGGCCTCCTCCATCGTGGTGACGAAGTGCGTGGCGCCGAACCGGAAGGCCAGTTCCCGTTTCGATTCCACCGGTTCGATGACGACGATCTTCTCGGCGCCGGCCAGCCGCGCACCCTGGACGGCACCGCTGCCGATCCCGCCGAGGCCGATGATGACGACGGTGTCGCCGGGCGACACGTCGGCGGTGTTGACCGCCGAACCCCAGCCGGTGGTGACGCCGCAACCGAGGAGACAGGCCCGCGCCAACGGCAGGTCGTCGTCGATCTTGACGATCGACGCTTCGGGAACGGTGCCGTACTGCGAGAACGTGCCGACCAGCGCCATCACGCCGACGTCCTGCCCGCGGACGTGCCTGCGGTAGGTGCCGTCGAGTTGGGTGCCTGCCATGATCATCGCGCCGAGATCGCACAGATTCTGGTGGCCGGTCGAGCAGAACCGGCACCGGCCACACGCGGGCAGGAACGACGCGACGACATGATCGCCGGGGGCCAGCCCGACGACACCGGGCCCGACCTCGCGCACGATGCCGGCACCCTCGTGGCCACCGATCAGCGGCAGCGGGGCGGGGAGGTCGCCGGTGCGGATGTGCTCGTCGGAGTGGCACAGTCCGGTGGCCTCCCAGGACACCAGCACCTCACCGTCGCCCGGCGGATCGAGATCGATCTCCTCGACCGTCCAGTCGCCCCCGTACTCCCACAGAATCGCCGCGTTGGTCTTCATGCCGGGAGTGTATGAACGGACCGGCGCAGATCACGGGGGAATGCGGTTATTGCGCGAGCGCCAACCCGCCGAGCGCGACGATCCAGCTGGCGAAACTGCCCACCAGGAAGTATTCGGTCACTTCGTCGATGCCGATCCTCAAGTCACCGTTGCCATTCGCCTCCTTGATCTGCGCGGCGGCCTTCTGCGCGTTGATCTCCGGGAAGCGGATGATGCTCTTGGCGGCGACGACGGCGGTGGCGGCGGCCAACTGCCCGGCCAGGCCGAGGCCGAGGATCAGCAGCCGCTCCATCGGCCCGAGCAGCCGGCCGCCCTTGAGCCGGTCCGACGCCTGCGGTTGGCCTGCGGGTTTGACCGCGCCGACCGACGCCAGCACCAGCCGCACCAGCTGGTTACCCGTGACCAATTGCAGCAGGATGACGGCCACGACCATCAGCAGCCGGTCCGGGCTGACCGCGCCGACCGCGGGGAGCTGGGTCCATTCCGACCACCGGCCCACGAGTCCGGTGACCTCCGAGGCCCATCCCGACAGCACGACCAGCGTCGCGGCGGCCGCGGCCAGCACGATCAGCGGCGCCCACTGCCGTCGACCGGTGCGCTCCGCCCGGGCGCCGAGAACCTCCCACGCCATTCCTGCGGCCGCGGCGATCACGAGTAGCGGGAGGTCGCCGCGGTGCCACAGGCCGGCCAGCAGCGCGCACGCCACGACCGCGGCGGGGACGATCAGGACGGGCAGCCATTCGCGGTGCGTGACCCGCCGGAACACGTCGGCGAGGCCGATCGCGATCAGCAGGACGGCCAGCGCGCTCACCGGACACCGCGCAGGTAGGTCGAGGTCAGCACGAGCAGGTCGAGCCCGTCGCGGCCCGCGCGCTGGGACACCGCCGAGGCGCTGACGTGCTCGGCGGCGGCGATGTCCTTCTTGGTGTGGTTGCTCAACAGGCCCTTCAGGATCCTCAGTGATCGGTCATCGAGTGATCCAAGCAGGTGGTCCCGACACAGCAGGGCGGCGTTGACGGCGTCCACGTTCGGTCCGGTGACGTCCGCGGCCCGGCGATACGACGTGCGTACCGCCGCGAGGCCCGATTGTCGCTGCGCCGATGCGGTCCATTCGATCGCCTCGCGCGCCGCCCACCAGCCCGGACCGTCCTGGATGCCGGTCTCGGTGTCGAGGACGGTGACCTGTCCCCAGCCGATGCCGAACCGGATGTCGATGTCCGGTGCGACGGCGAGGCGCACGGTCAGAGCGGCGTCGATCGCGGCGCCGACGCTGGGATGGGTGCCCTGGAACTCGTCGCCGACGGTGAACGCGAACCCGGCATCACGGAGTGCACCACTGAGGTCGCGGTGGAGTGCGCGCCGGTCGGGGGCGCTTCGGGAGGCGACGACGTCGCCGATCACCGCGGCCGTTATTGAAGGCTCAGGCTTAACTTCCGCCATATGAAGATCATAGCTTCATTTTGACCAAATTCAGCTATTTGCTTCATAGATGATCACTCGATCAGCGCCGCGGCCGCCCTGAGGTGCTTGACGGCGTCGTCGACGATCGAGGGCACCAGTTCAGCGCACGACGGCAGATCGTCGAGAATCCCGGCGACCTGACCCGACGCCAGCACACCGGCGTCGGTGTTGCCCTCGACCAACCCGGCCTTGAGGAGCATGGGGGTGTTGGCCGCCATCACGACCTGCGCCCAGGTGAGTTCCTTGCCGTGCCGCATTGCCAGGCCGTCCTTGACCATCGACCGCCACGTCATCCCGGACATCTTCTTGAACTTCTGGGCGTTGCCCACCGCCGCGGCGAAACCCCGTACCGGTGAACCGCTCTCGAGCTTCTCCACCAGTCCGGTCCGCAACACGCGGTGCGGCATCCCGTCGACGCGGGTGGAGACGACCGTGCCGTCGAGAGCGGCCTGCAGATAACGCTGTTTGACCGCGTCGGGCACCGTCGAATCCGACGTCAGGAGGAAGCGGGTACCCATGGCGACTCCGGCGGCACCGTACGACAGGGCCGCTGCGAGCCCGCGCCCGTCGAAGAAGCCGCCCGCGGCGATCACCGGCATGCCGGTGTCGGCGACGGCGTCGAGGACCGAAGGCAGCAGCAGCGTCGTCGCGATCGGCCCGGTGTGGCCACCGCCTTCACCGCCCTGCACGATGACTGCGTCGGCGCCCCACGAGGCGACCTTCTTGGCGTGCTTGGCGAGCCCGACCGACGGGATGACGACGACACCCGCCTCCTTGAGCTTCGCGATCAGGTCGGGTTTCGGCGCCAGCGCGAACGACGCGACCTTCACGCCCTCGCGGATCAGCAGGTCGACGCGGTCGTTCGCATCACCGGCGTCGGCCCGGATGTTGATGCCGAACGGTTTGTCCGTGGCGGCCTTGACCTTGGTCACCGCCGTCTGCAGTTCCTCGAGCGTCATGGTCGCCGAGGCCAGGATGCCCAGCCCGCCGGCGTTCGACGTCGCCGACACCAGACGCGCCCCGGCCACCCAGCCCATCCCGGTCTGCACCACGGGGTGTTCGATGCCGACCAGTTCGGTCAGCGGGGTCCGCAGCCGGGTCACGATCGGATTTCCCTGTCGCGCAGGGACTTCGGATCGATCACCTCACGGATCAGGCGCAGCTCCTCGTCGGAGGGCAGGCGGGTCACCTCGGCGGTGTCCAGGCCGTGGACCTCGAAGGAGGTGTTCTCGGCGACCTGTTCGGCCTCGACGCCCGGATGCAGTGACAGCGCGCGCATCTGGTGGTCGGGTCCGTTGAAGTCGAAGACGCCCAGATTGCTCACCACTCGGTAGACGTCGAGGAACCGGTAGGCCGGATTGTCGGGGTCCACCTTGTCCCACCCCACGCCGGACACGATGTCGACCGATTCGCCGAAGACCCTCGTGCTGTGCCCGCCGACCCAGTAGCTGGTGGCGTGGTTGATGGTGTTGCCCGGTGCGCCGCGCACACCGAACATCTGCCGCTTCGGATGCTGGATCGCGCCGAAGGCCGACAGGTTCTGGTTGCCGTAGCGGTCGATCTGGTTGGCGCCCATGACGACGTGGCGCCGGCCCCAGGTCAGCGTCTCGAAGACGCGACCGAACGGCATCCAGCCCTCGATGGCGCCCGTCGCGCCGAGCGCGGGCGTATCCGCCAGCAGGCGGGCCTCACCGTCGGTCAGCAGGATGTCGGGGGAGAAGGTCAGGCGTGCGAGTCGGGCGCCGATCGACACCATGTTCGCCATCGGGCTGACCATGATCTCACCGGCGTCGCGGAACAGCTCGGCACACGCGACGGCGCACACCTCGGCGCGGGTCGGCTCGGTCATTTCGCGGCTCCCTGCTCTTCGGCGAACTTCCGGACCGCGGCCTGGTAGTCGTCCTCGCTGCCCGAAAGGTATGTGCCGACGAACTCGGCCCAGGACTCGTCGGACCCGGCGGCCTCGGCGTAGTGCCGCTGGAACTTCTCGTCGCGGCGGTAGTCCGGTTCGGCGGTGGTGAAGTGCGCTCCGTTGGGGGCTTCGACGACGGAGTCGACCATCATCCGGTTCACCAGCAGCGCCTGTGGCGGAACGGCTTTGACGAGCTCATCGGTGGACACCACCTTCTCGACGCTCATCAGCCGCTTCTGCGCCGACATCAGGAACAGGTCGTCGAAGTAGGGGTCGATGCCGGTGTAGGCGGCGTTGCCCTGGGCGTCACCGACGTTGAGGTGTACCAGCGCCACGTCGAGGTTGAGCGCGGGCATCGCGATCAGTTCCTCGTAGCCCTGACCGGTCGGATAGGGCGAGCGCACGGTCTTGAGCTCGTCGCCCCAGAACTTGCGGACGTCGCTGCCGAGTCCGGCGCGGATCGGCAGGAACGGCAGGCGTTGTGCGGCGGCCTGCAGACCGCACCGCAGCATGCCCTCGTCCATCTCGCGCGCCTCGATCGATCCGCTGGTGCGCGCCTTGGAGAACCAGGGGTCGTAGAACGGGGGTGAATCCAGCGATACGAAACCGTAGTAGACCCGTTTGACCTTGTTCGCCGAGCACAGCAGCCCGAGGTCCGGTCCGCCGTAGGTGACGACGGTGAGATCGGTGACATCGGTGCGCAGCAGCGCACGGATGAGCGCCATCGGCTTGCGGCGTGAGCCCCAACCGCCGATGCCGATGGTCATCCCGCTCTCGACGGAGGCGACGGCCTCGTCGAGACTCGTTGTCTTATCGGTCATTTCGTATCGCCCTTCGATGTCCCGGCGAAGGCGTCGCGGTGCTCGTCGGACACTCCCGCCAGGTTCAGCTCGAATGTGAAGCCCTGCTCCATGCGGTATCTCGCGTTGACCGGCTGGACGTCGATGAAGTTGAGGGCTTCCTTGGCGGCGCGGATCACGCGGGTGTCCTTGCTCGCGATGTCGCGGGCCACCCGCAGCGCGGACTCGTCCAGGTCCTCGCGCGGCACCACCTCGTGTACCGAACCGAAGTGGTGCAGGGTCTCGGCGCTCACGGTCGCCGCGGTGAAGAACATGCGGCGCATCATGTGTTGCGGCACCAGGCGCGAGAGGTGGGTGGCCGCACCCAGTGCGCCACGCTCGACCTCGGGCAGGCCGAACTTCGCATCGTCGGAGGCGACGATCACGTCGGCGTTGCCGACCAGACCGATGCCACCACCGACGCAGAAGCCGTTGACCGCGGCGATGACGGGAACCTCGCATTCGTACACCGCGCGGAAGGCGTGGAAACAACCGCGATTGGCGTCGATGAGCGCCGTGAAGCCCTCGGTGTTCTGCATCTCCTTGATGTCGACACCGGCGTTGAAGCCGCGGCCCTCGGCGCGCAGGATCACCACGTGGGTGCTGCGGTCCCGGCCCGCCGCGGTGATCGTGTCGCCGAGTTCGAACCAGCCCCGCGACGGGATCGCGTTGACGGGCGGGTAGTCGACCGTGACCGAGACGATGCCCGGTTCCACGGTCTTTGTGGTGATCGGCATGCAAACTCCTGGGGGTCTCTACCTAAGCAAGCACTTGCTTGGTACGCTAGCACAGTGAGCGACGCCGCTGGAATCAAACTGGGACTCGACGGCCGAGTGGTGTTGGTGACCGGCGGCGTCCGCGGTGTCGGCGCCGGTATCAGTGCGGTGTTCGCAGCTCAGGGCGCCACGGTCGTGACCTGCGCGCGTCGGCCGGTCGACGGCAGCCCCTACGAATTCCACCCCTGCGACATCCGCGACGACGACTCGGTGAAGTCGCTGATCGACGCGATCGTCGGCGCGCACGGCCGCCTCGACGTGGTGATCAACAACGCCGGCGGTTCGCCCTACGTCCCCGCCGCCGAGGCGTCGGCCAAGTTCAGCAGGAAGATCGTCGAGCTGAACCTGCTTGGCGCCCTGTCGGTTTCCACCCACGCCAACGCCGTCATGCAGACCCAGGAGCGGGGTGGGTCCATCGTCAACATCACCAGCGTCAGTGCCAGACGCCCGACGCCGGGCACCGTCGCATACGGTGCGGCCAAGGCGGGTGTGGAGAACATGACCACCACGCTCGCCGTCGAATGGGCGCCCAAGGTCCGGGTGAACTCGGTCGTGGTCGGGATGGTCGAGACCGAGCAGGCCGAACTGTTCTACGGTGACGCCGACTCGATCGCCGCGATCTCCCGCAACGTGCCGTTGGGTCGACTGGCCAAACCGGACGACATCGGCTGGGCGACGGCGTTTCTCGCCTCCGATGCGGCGTCCTACATCAGCGGCGCATCGCTCGAGGTGCACGGTGGTGGCGAACCCCCGCACTACCTGTCGACCACCACCGCCGACATCAAAAAGTAAGAGGAGACAACACATATGGGACTGCTCGACGGCCGCGTGGTCATCGTGACGGGTGCGGGCGGCGGCATCGGCCGTGCGCACGCACTGGCATTCGCCGCCGAAGGCGCGCGCGTGGTGGTCAACGACATCGGTGTCGGCCTGGACGGATCGCCGGCCGGCGGCGGCAGCGCCGCGCAGAGCGTCGTCGACGAGATCACCGCCGCCGGTGGGGAAGCCGTCACCAGCGGTGCCAACGTCGCGGACTGGGCGCAGGCCGAGGGACTGATCCAAACGGCGGTCGACTCGTTCGGCGGACTCGACGTCCTGGTCAACAACGCCGGCATCGTGCGGGACCGGATGTTCGCCAACACCAGCGAAGAGGAGTTCGACGCGGTCATCGCGGTGCACCTCAAGGGGCATTTCGCCACCATGAAGCACGCTGCGGCGTACTGGCGCGCACAGTCCAAGGCCGGGAAGACCGTGGACGCCCGCATCGTCAACACCAGTTCCGGTGCCGGCCTGCAGGGCAGCGTCGGACAGGCCAACTACAGCGCCGCCAAGGCGGGTATCGCGGCCATGACGCTGGTGGCCGCCGCCGAGATGGGCCGCTACGGCGTCACCGTGAACGCCATTGCGCCGTCGGCGCGGACCCGGATGACCGAGACGGTGTTCGCCGAGATGATGTCCACCCAGGGCAACGACTTCGACGCCATGGCGCCGGAGAACGTCTCCCCGCTGGTCGTGTGGCTGGGTAGCACCGAGTCCCGCGACATCACCGGGCAGGTGTTCGAGGTCGAAGGCGGCAAGATCCGCGTGGCCGAGGGGTGGGCCCACGGGCCGCAGGTCGACAAGGGCGCCCGTTGGGACCCCGCCGAACTCGGACCCGTCGTCGCGGATCTGCTGGCAAAGGCGCGGCCGCCGGTGCCGGTCTACGGCGCCTGAGGAACTACGGTTCGCAGATGACGATCGGGATCTCCCGGTCGGTCCACGATCGGTAGCTGTCGAAGTCCGGGTACATCGCGGTCAGTTTCGGCCAGTAGTGCGCGTGCTCGTCCTCGGTGGCGAGCCGCGCGGTCAACGTCAGCACGTCATCCCTGATCTGCACCTGCACTGTGGGATTCGCCCGCAGGTTGAGGTACCACATCGGATGCTTGTCGCTGCCGCCGCGGGACGCGACCAGGATGACCCGCTCGCCGTCGCGCAGAAAGATCAACGGGCTGACCCGCGGTTCACCGGTCTTGCGGCCGATGGTGGTCAACAGCGCGACCGGTGCCTTACCGAAGGATCCGCCGAGGCGGCCGCCACTGAGCTTGTACACCAACGTGTTTCCACGCGACATCCACTTGATGAAGAAGTCGGCGGCCGGTGAGTTCAGTCTGGTGGGCGGTGACTTCGGCATGGGGTCTCCTATGCTCGATGGATGGACACTGTTTCCGACAGCGACCGCATCGCCGCGGCCGAAGCGTACGTCGACGCACTCGCCACCCACCGGGCGGACGCGGTGCCGTTCGCGCCGGGCTGCGTGCGGATCGAGGTCGGGCTCAAGACCGGGTTCTCCGGAAAACACCTGCGCCGCAGCCTGACCGGTGGACCGCAGTACCGGATCATCGCGGCCACCACCGACCGGACGTTCCGCGTCGTCGGCGATGAGGTGCATGCGACCTTCACCGTCGTCACCAAGGCCAGGGCCGCCGGTCGCCGCGTGGTCGCCCATGTCGACGAGACCTTCCTGATCCCGGCGTCCGATGGTCTGATCCACCACATCCGGGCGAGGATCCGGCCTGCGATCGTGCCTGCCTAGCGCTTCAGATCCGCTCGATGATGGTGCCCGTCGACAGGGCCCCGCCCGCGCACATCGTGATCAGCGCGGTGCCCTTACCGGTGCGTTCGAGTTCGTGCAGCGCGGTGGTGATCAACCGGGCACCGGTGGAGCCCACCGGATGTCCGAGGGCGATCGCGCCGCCGTTGACGTTGACCTTGTCCATATCGGCGTCGTGTACCTGCGCCCACGACAACACCACCGACGCGAACGCCTCGTTGATCTCGACCAAGTCGATGTCGCCGAGCTTCATCCCGGCCTTCTCGAGCACCTTGGCGGTCGACTGGACGGGTCCGTCGAGGTGGTAATAGGTCTCCGCGCCGACGTTGGCCTGCGCCACGATCCGGGCACGCGGCTTCAATCCCAGCGCCTTCGCCTTGTCCTCATCCATCCACAGCACCGCGGCGGCGCCGTCGGAGATCTGCGAGGAGGTGCCCGCGGTGTGGATTCCGCCTTCCATGACCGGCTTCAGTTGGGCCAGCCCCTCGAGGGTGGTGTCGCGCAGACCCTGGTCCTTGGACACCGGTGCGCGCTCGGAGGTCGGCTGCTTGTTCTCGTCGAGCACCGGGGCCACGATCGGCGAGATCTCCCGGTCGAAGCGGTTCTCGGCCCACGCCTGCTTGGCCTTGGCCTGCGACGCGAAGCCGAGCCGGTCGATGTCCTCGCGCGTGATACCGCGGCGCTTGGCGATGCGTTCGGCGGCCGCGAACTGGTTGGGCATGTCGATGTCCCACGACTCCGCGCGGATCTTCGAGCGGTCGGGTCCGGCGTTCGCGCCGAGCCCGACCCGGCTCATCGCCTCGATACCGCAGGCGATACCGATGTCGATGGCGCCGGTGGCGATCAGGCCGGCGACCAGGTGGTTGGCCTGCTGGGCGCTCCCGCACTGGCAGTCGATCGTGGTGGCGCCGACATGCTCGGGCAACCCCGCGGTCAGCCAGCTCACGCGGGTGATGTTGTTGGACTGCTCGCCGTACTGGGTGACGCAGCCGCCGATGAGCTGCTCGACGTCGCCCGGATCGATCCCGGCTTTCTCGACCAGAGCCTTCTGCACCGCACCCAACAGTTCGGTCGCGTGGAGTCCGGACAGCCATCCGTTGCGCTTTCCGATCGGACTGCGGGTGGCTTCGACGATGACAGGGTTGCCCATTGCGTCAGGCTAGAACACGTTTCATTCGTCTGACAAGCAGCGATGCCACCGTGCCTTTCATCTGCGGTGGAGGCATGTTTTACTGACACTAGAACACGTTCCAATTGAGGAGTGCTTTCCTATGCCAGGCCCTAACTCGTGCCCCATAGCCCCTGACTTCGACTTCCTCGACGCGAATCTCAACCTCGAGCGTCTGCCGGTGGCCGAGCTCGCGGAGTTGCGCAAATCCGAGCCCGTCCACTGGGTGGATGTGCCGGGCGGAACCGGGGGCTTCGGTGACAAAGGCTACTGGCTCGTCACCAAGCACGCGGACGTCAAGGACGTCTCCAAGCGCAACGACGTCTTCGGCAGCTCGCCCGACGGCGCCATCCCGGTGTGGCCGCAGGACATGACCCGCGATGCGATCGACCTGCAGAAGGCTGTCCTGCTGAACATGGACGCACCGCAGCACACCCGCCTGCGCAAGATCATTTCGCGCGGTTTCACCCCCCGTGCCGTCGGACGCCTCGAGGACGAACTGCGGGCACGCGCCCAGAAGATCGCCGAGACCGCTGCCGCCGAAGGCGCCGGCGACTTCGTCGAACAGGTCTCGTGCGAGCTGCCGCTGCAGGCCATCGCCGAACTGCTCGGTGTGCCGCAGGACGATCGGGACAAACTGTTCCGGTGGTCCAACGAGATGACCGCCGGTGAGGATCCGGAGTACGCCGACGTCGACCCGGCGATGTCGTCGTTCGAACTGATCACCTACGCGATGAAGATGGCGGAGGAACGGGCCAAGAACCCGACCGAGGACATCGTCACCAAGTTGATCGAAGCCGACATCGACGGTGAGAAGCTCTCCGACGACGAGTTCGGCTTCTTCGTGGTGATGCTCGCGGTGGCCGGCAACGAGACCACCCGCAACTCGATCACCCACGGCATGATCGCGTTCTCCCAGAACCCCGATCAGTGGGAGCTCTACAAGAAGGAACGGCCGGAGACCGCCGCCGACGAGATCGTCCGCTGGGCCACCCCGGTATCGGCCTTCCAGCGCACCGCGCTGGAAGACACCGAACTCGGTGGCGTACAGATCAAGAAGGGGCAGCGGGTCGTGATGTCCTACCGGTCGGCGAACTTCGACGAAGAGGTCTTCGAGAACCCGTACCAGTTCGACATCCTGCGTAACCCCAACCCGCACGTCGGGTTCGGCGGCACCGGCGCCCACTACTGCATCGGCGCCAACCTGGCCAAGATGACGATCAACCTGATCTTCAATGCGATCGCCGACAAAATGCCGGACCTCAAGCCGATCGGTCAGCCGGAACGGCTGAAGTCCGGGTGGCTCAACGGCATCAAGCACTGGCAGGTCGACTACACCGGCGCCGGCGGGCCGGCAATCGAACAGAAGTGCCCCGTCGCTCAGTAGGATTTCCCGGGATCAAGGAGGATTCGGGTGGATTTCAGTCCAGACGAGGGGCAGCAGGCTGTCGCCGATGTGGTGACGGCGGTGCTCGAGCGTGACAACTCTTGGGACGCCCTGGTTTCCGGCGGCGTCACCGCGCTCGGGGTGCCGGAACGCCTCGGCGGGGACGGCGTCGGCTTGGCCGAGCTCGCCACCGCGCTGACCGAGATCGGCAGGCGCGGCACCATCAGCCCGGCGCTCGCCACGGTCGGACTCGGGCTCGTCCCGCTGCTCGATCTGGCTTCCGACGAACAGCAGGACCGCTACCTCGCAGGCGTGGCCAAGGGCGCGATCCTGACCGCCGCGCTCAACGAGCCGGGTGTGGCGCTGCCTGATCGGCCGGCGACCACGCTGACCGGCGGGCGCCTCAACGGCACCAAGGTCGGAGTTCCGTATGCCGGTGCGGCTGAATACATCCTGGTGAGCACCGACAACGGTGTCGTGGTGGTGTCGGCGTCCGCCGACGGCGTGCAGGTCACCGAGACGCCGACCTCCAACGGCGGGGACGAGGCTGCGGTCACGTTCTCCGACGTCGCGGTCGACGACGCCGATGTGCTGGGGTCCGGTTTGGAGGCGGTCCGTCGTGTCAATGCGCTGGCGCTGGCCGCCACCGGGGCGTTCGCCGCCGGGCTGGTGGCTGGTGCGCTGCGGCTGACCGCGGACTACGTCGCCAACCGGCATCAGTTCGGACGTCCGCTGTCGACGTTCCAGACCGTCGCCGCGCAGCTTGCCGAGGTGTACATCGCTTCTCGCACATTGGATCTCGCGGCGAATTCGGTGGTCTGGCGGCTAGCTGAAGGGCTTGACGCCGCTGACGACCTCGAGGTGCTCGGGTACTGGCTGACCTCGCAGGCGCCGCCGGTCATGCAGACCTGCCATCACCTGCACGGCGGTATGGGTATGGACATCACCTACCCGATGGACCGCTACTACTCGACGATCAAGGACCTGTCCCGGTTACTGGGCGGCCCGTCGCATCGTCTGGACCTGGTGGGAGTTTGATGTTCATCGATCTGACGCCCGAGCAGCGGCGGCTGCAAGCCGAACTGCGGGAGTACTTCTCGACGCTCATTTCGCCCGAAGAGCGCGATGCCATGGAGACCGACCGGCACAACGAGGCCTACCGCGCGGTGATCAAGCGGATGGGCGCCGACGGCAAGCTCGGCGTCGGCTGGCCGAAGGAGTTCGGCGGCTTGGGTTTCGGCCCCGTCGAGCAGTCGATCTTCGTCAACGAGGCGGCCCGCGCGGACGTCCCGCTGCCCGCGGTCACGTTGCAGACCGTCGGCCCGACGCTGCAGGTGTACGGCACCGAAGCGCAGAAGAAGAAGTTCCTGCCGGCGATCCTCGCCGGTGAGGTGCACTTCGCGATCGGCTACTCCGAACCCGAGGCCGGCACCGATCTGGCGTCGCTGCGGACCTCGGCGGTGCGGCACGGTGACGAGTACATCGTGAACGGGCAGAAGATGTGGACCACCGGCGCCCACGACGCCGACTACATCTGGCTGGCGGCGCGCACCGACCCGGAAGCCGCGAAACACAAGGGCATTTCGATCCTGATCGTCGACACCAAGGATCCCGGCTACTCCTGGACGCCGATCATCCTGTCCGACGGCGCCCACCACACCAACGCCAGCTACTACAACGACGTCCACGTTCCCGCCGACATGCTCGTCGGTGAGGAGAACGCGGGCTGGAAGCTGATCACCACCCAGCTCAACCACGAGCGCGTCATGCTCGGACCGGCGGGCAAGGTGGCCGGCATCTACGACCGCGTGCACGCGTGGGCGTCGAAGCCCGGGTCCAACGGGGTGACGCCGCTCGAGAACGACAACGTGCGGCGCGCCCTGGGGGAGATCCGCGCGGTCTGGCGGATCAACGAGCTGCTCAACTGGCAGGTCGCCGCGGCCGGGGAGACCATCGCGGTCGCCGACGCCGCCGCCACGAAAGTGTTTTCGACAGAACGCATTCAGCGGATCGGACGGCTCGCCGAGGAGATCGTCGGCGCCTACGGCAACCCGGCCGAACCCGATACCGCAGAACTACTGCGCTGGCTCGACAGCCAGACCAAACGCAACCTCGTCATCACCTTCGGAGGCGGGGTCAACGAGGTCATGCGCGAGATGATCGCGGCGTCGGGTCTCAAGGTGCCGAGGGTGCCGCGATGAGCGCTTGCGCGAAGAGCAGGGGACAGCGGTGAGCGCGGATCTCCAGCCCGACATCGAGAAGATCAAGGCGGAGGGCCGCAGCGAGCCGCGGGCCGGCCGGGATCCGGTGAACCAGCCGATGATCCACCACTGGGTCGACGCCATCGGCGACAAGAACCCGATCTATGTCGACGACGAGGCCGCCAAGGCTGCCGGGCACCCCGGCATCGTCGCACCGCCGGCGATGATCCAGGTGTGGACGATGGGCGGCCTGGGTCAGGGCCGCTCGGACGACGACCCGCTGTCGAAGATGATGAACCTGTTCGACGAGGCCGGCTACGTCGGGGTGGTCGCGACCAACTGTGAGCAGACCTACCACCGGTATCTGCAGCCCGGCGAAGAGATCACCATCCACGCCGACATCACCGACGTGGTCGGTCCCAAGCAGACCGCACTGGGCGAGGGCTACTTCATCAACCAGCTCATCACCTGGACCGTCGACGGCGGCGAAACCGTCGCCGAGATGAACTGGCGCATCATGAAGTTCAAGCCGAAGGCAGACGACCGACCGGCCGTGCCCGAGGACCTGGACCCGGACAAGCTGATGCGGCCCGCCTCGTCCAGGGACACCCAGTTCTTCTGGGACGGCGTCAATGCCCACGAGTTGCGCATCCAGACGCGCCCGGACGGGACGCTGCAGCATCCACCCGTGCCCGCGGTCTGGGCCGACAAGGACGCCCCGGTCGACTACGTCGTGGCCGCCGGGACCGGCACGGTCTACAGCTACGTCGTGCACCACGCGCCGAAGGTGCCTGGGCGCAGCCTCCCGTTCGTGATCGCGCTGGTCGAACTGGACGAGGGTGTGCGGATGCTCGGCGAGTTGCGGGGCGTCGACCCCAGCGAAGTGCAGATCGGAATGCCTGTGCGCGCAACGTATATCGATTTCCCCGACAGTGACGTCAGCCCGGCGTGGACGCTGTACGCGTGGGAGCCGGCCCGGTGAGCGCCCCTGGGTCCGATGTCGCCGCCGGGGCGGCTCCGCACGTCGAGGTGGGTCACAAACTGCCCGAACTCCAGATCTACGGTGACCCGACGTTCATCGTGTCGACAGCGATCGCCACTCGCGACTACCAGGACGTGCACCACGACCGGGACAAGGCGCAGGCCAAGGGCTCCAAGGACATCTTCGTCAACATCCTCACCGATACCGGTCTGGTGCAGCGCTACCTGACCGACTGGGCCGGACCGTCGGCGCGGATCAAGTCGATCGGCCTTCGACTGGGCGTCCCGTGGTACGCGTACGACACCATCACGTTCACCGGTGAGGTCACCGCCGTCGACGACGGCGTCACCACGGTGAAGGTGGTGGGCGCCAACAGTCTCGGAAATCACGTCATCGCCACGGCGACACTCGTTTTGGGGGACCACTGATGCTCTCCGGAAAGGCCGCGATCGCGGGTATCGGCGCGACCGACTTCTCCAAGAACTCGGGTCGCAGCGAGCTTCGCCTCGCGGCCGAGGCCGTACTCGATGCGCTCGACGACGCCGGTCTCGCGCCGTCGGACGTCGACGGCCTGGTGACCTTCACGATGGACTCGAACCTGGAGACCGCCGTCGCACGTTCGACCGGCATCGGCGAGTTGAAGTTCTTCAGCCAGATCGGTTACGGCGGAGGGGCGGCGGCCGCCACCGTGCAGCAGGCGGCACTGGCCATCGCGACCGGGGTGGCCGAGGTCGTGGTGGCGTACCGGGCGTTCAACGAGCGTTCGGAGCACCGCTTCGGTCAGGTCATGACCGGCCTGACGGTCAACGCCGACTCCCGCGGTGTGGAGTACAGCTGGTCCTATCCGCACGGCCTGAGCACGCCGGCCGCGTCGGTGGCGATGATCGCGCGGCGGTACATGCACGAATTCGGCGCCACCAGCGCCGATTTCGGCGCGGTCTCGGTAGCCGACCGCAGACACGCGGCGAACAATCCGAAGGCGCACTTCTACGGAAAGCCCATCACCATCGAGGATCACCAGAACTCGAGGTGGATCGCAGAACCGCTGCGGCTGCTGGACTGCTGTCAGGAGACCGACGGCGGCGTCGCGATCGTGGTGACCACCCCGGAGCGCGCCAAGGATCTCAAACAGCGCCCGGCGGTCATCGAGGCAGCCGCCCAGGCCGCAGGTGCCGACCAGTTCACGATGTACTCGTATTACCGCGAGGAACTCGGACTGCCGGAGATGGGTCTGGTCGGGCGCCAACTGTGGGAGCAGAGCGGATTGTCGCCCACCGACATCCAGACGGCGGTCCTCTACGATCACTTCACCCCGTACACGCTGATCCAACTCGAGGAGTTGGGCTTCTGCGGTAAGGGTGAGGCCAAGGACTTCATCGCCGGCGGTGCGATCGAAATCGGCGGCAAGCTGCCGATCAACACCCACGGCGGCCAACTCGGTGAGGCCTACATCCACGGGATGAACGGCATCGCCGAAGGGGTGCGCCAACTGCGCGGCACGTCGGTGAACCAGGTCGACGGGGTCGAACACGTCCTGGTCACCGCGGGTACCGGCGTGCCCACCTCGGGGCTGATCCTCGGCTGAATTCCCGCGGGTACTCCCGCCAGCTACGCGGTAAAGTTTGCTGACGAAGAAGTCGTGACCGCGGATACAGGGGGCCCGTGCTCGTGGGAATCATGCCGGACACCAGCCCGTACGGCTCACAGACCGTGACCGGGCCCGGGTGGCCGAACGTCGACGAGGAGACCCTCGCCGCCGCCGCAGCCTCGTACGAGGCGCTCGCGGCGAAGCTCAGCGGTTCCGTCGTACCGCAGCAGCAGGGCCAGTTGATGAAGCTCTCCGACGCCTGGGAGGGCGGCGGCGCGGTCGCCGCGGCCGGGGAGGCCAGCACGATCATCGGCGGGCACGAGGCGAACGCCGCGCATGCCGCCGCAATCGCGGCCAAACTGCGCGAGATGGAAGTCGCCGTCGTCCGGACCAAGACGATGGTGAACACGATGGCGCAGGAGACGCAGCACGAGTGCGAGGCGATCCAGGCGCTGCCGTTCAGCAACACCCAGCAGCTGGTCCAGGCCCGCGTCAAAATGGGGCTGTCGCAGAACATCGCGCAGGTCACGGCCAGCTCGACCGAACTGGCCAACTCGTTCGGCGTGCCGCCCAGCATCCCCACCCCCGGTGTCCCGCCGACCGTCCCCGGTCAGCAGGCCGCCCAGGGCGCCGCGAAGGAAGCCGGCCAGGCCGGCGGCCAAGGCTCGCAGCAGGGCATGCAGCAGATGATGCAGATGGCGTCGATGGCAGGCCAGCTGCCACAGCAGATCGGCCAGATGGTGAGCCAGGTGCCGCAGCAGATGATGCAGCCGCTGCAGCAGCTCTCCCAACCTCTGCAGCAACTGACGTCGATGTTCGGTCAGGGCGGGAAGGCCGATTCCCTCGGTGCGGCGGGCCTGCCGTTCTCGTCGTTCTCCAACCATCCGCTGGCCGGCGGGTCGGGCGCAGGCGGGGGCGGCGGCATGATGCGGGCGGCGTCGTTGCCCGGTTCAGGCGGGGTCTCCGCGCAGACCCCGTTGATGGCGGGTCTGGTGGGCACCAACGCGGTCTCCGTCGCGCCCGCGGAGCCCGTCGTCGCCGGTTCGGCGGCGGTCGGGGGAGTCGCGCCGGTTGCCGCGGGGGCCATGGGCGGTATGGGTGGTATGGGCGCGCCGATGGGCATGATGGGCGGCCGCGGTTCGGGCGGCGGTGGCGGCACGAGGGCCGGGCTGGCCGCGCCGGAGCCGCTGGAGTACGACCTCGATGAGGACGTCGACGATGAGTGGTGACACATCCATGAGAGGAGCCGGCCGCTGATGGACCCGCTGAAGAAACCCGAGGGCATCTCATGGGACGCGGCGACGGTGGAGCTGCCAGAGATGCCGATGGTGCCGCCGGGCCAGGATGCGATGAGCGCGACCATCTCGGCTGTGCTGCCGACGTTGGCCGCTCCGTTGATGGCGAATGTGACTGCGCTGCAGGCTAAAGAGGGCATGTTCTCCGGGAAACTGGTCAGTGCGCAGTCGGCCTACCAGAACGCCGACGATTCCGGCGGGCAGGCCGTCGGCCAGATCACCGGCATGCTGGGCCAACTCGGACAGATGGGCGGGCAGGCGGCGAGTTCGGCGGGACAGGCCGGAGGCGGTGGCCAGGGCGGCGGAATGTTCGGTTCGCTGATGCAGCAGGCGATGCAGGCCGCCCAGCAGTTCGGAGGGCAGGGCGGTGGCGCGCAGACCGCTTCCAGCGCACCGGCGCCGGCAGCCGGTCAGCCCGCACCTGCTGCGCCCGCGCACTCAGCGCAAGCGCCACAGGTCCGGGAGGGCGAACCCGAACCCACCGAAGAGCAGAAGCGTGAAGACGAGCAGCGGACGCCGCTTCTGCACGCCGAAGGTGCTGAGGATGGCACGAATTCGCATACCGGCCCGGCGCCCGTAGCGCCGCAGGCGCCGGCCACCGACGCCGAGATCGAGGATCTCGCCCGCAGGATGCTGTAGCTGTTCGGCGCGAATCCCGGCGATACAGGTAGCGCCGGAGACAGACGTCCCGTGCCGTGATCATCGGGTGTCCGACGCGCCGACGCACCGCCCGAGGTTCTCGTCCTGCGGGCCGCGACTGGCATCGTGAGTACTCAAAATTTCCCAAGGCTGACGATTCTGGCGAACTGCAAGCTTGGTGACTCGATCCTTGCTATAAGGCGCAGTCTCTGCGCGCCAATATTTGCACACGAGGCCGCATGCTGGTCTCGGCGCCCGCTTGCGCGGGTGGAAGCCATCGACGCAGCGTGTTAGTTGAGACTACAAATGCGGAGTTGAGCAGGAATTTTCATGATCGACCGGTGCGATCTGGAGCGTGGTAGCCCGCCACATCGGCCGTGAGCAGGAGCGATACTGACTCAAGTGCCGACCGCGAAAGGGTTGCCGAGGCGCAGGTAATTGACTGCACAACTCTTAGCTTGGTTTACAAACATGTTTCGTTGTTGCTCTGACAGCAAACCGATAGCATCCGGTTCAGTCGTTCAGCACCGGCACAGCGAACTCTCAGCCAAGCCGAAGCTGACAGTGGCACCACACAGGGAGGGACCGGTCTGATGAGCAAGCACCGGAAGCAGGACGACAACACCAACGGCATCAACAAGCGGCTTGCCGCCGCCTTGGCTGCGAGCGGGCTCTACGTCGCCGCTGGGGTCGTGGGTCCGATCGCCGACATCGAGACCGCCCGCGCCGCCACCAACGGTGACAGTGACAGCGGTGTAGTCCTCGCGGGTCGTGCGAGCAGTGCTGTGCCGCCGGCTTTTCAGTCGAACAGCCCTGCATCACAGCAAGATCCATGGTCATACCTGTGGTTCCTGCAGTCGCACGATGGTGGCCCGCGCGAGGCTACCGATATCCGGGGCGGTGGCCTCGACGGCGTGTCGGTGCGTGGCCAGCACGACGCAGAAGTGCGCGGCGCCCTGGTTCGACTGAGCCTCGCCCCGTCGTCGGGCGGGTTCCACCTGGGAAGTCGTGCTGGTGTGGACTTCGCTGAGTCGGAGCATTCTGTGCATGGGTTCTTCCATGCTGTCTTCAATCACTTCCACTCCGTCATAAGGGATTTCGTCGAGTTCATACATCGGCTGTTCGCGAGCCACCATGGTGACGATGACGATGACGATGACGATGACGATGACGATGACGACGATGACGATGACGATGACGACGACGATGACGATGACGACGACAATAACAATAACAATGACAATAATGATGACAATAATGATACAATAATATGACAATAATGATGACAATAATAATGACAATAATGATAACAATAACAATAACAATAATAACAATAACAATAATAATAATAACAATAACAACAACAATAACAATAACAATAATAACAATAACAATAACAACAATAACAATAACAATAACAATAACAATAATACAATAATAATGACAATAATGATGACGATGACGATGATGATGACGATGATGATGACGATGATGATGACGATGATGATGACGATGATGATGACGATGACGATGACGATGATGACGATGACGACGACTTCGCAATTCAAGGGCAGATTGAAGAAAACGCCGATGCGGAGCGGCAGTTCCAAGAGGAGCAGCGTGAGCAGCAGGAGGCTGCGCAGCAGGAGGCCGAGCAGCAGCGTGAGCAGGAGGAGGCCGAGCAGCAGCGTGAGCAGCAGGAGGCCGAGCAGCAGCGTGAGCAGCAGGAGGCCGAGCGTGATCAAACGGCGACAGGCGAGGGCTGACAGGAACGCTCGCAACTTGTAAGCCCGGGATGCCAGCGCGCAGGAGCGCTGATGCCGGCAGTATTCCCCAGGTTTGCCCGGTGCCTCCGAAAATCAATACGCCACAGTGTGTTTGGTTGACCAGTGAATGGGCGACATGTGGTCCTCGCTGTTGTCCGTCAGCGAGCTATCGATCCCAAGGTCTTAGTGCGGAGAAGCTCCCGGCGGTCAGGTCGACCCAAGTTCGAGATCACGTAACAGTGGGCACCGCGTCGCCTCCGCGCATACGTGCTGCGGAGACTCAGCGGTGTTTCGCCTGGTGATTTCGTCACGGTTGCTAGTCAAGGATGGAGTTGCCCGCGCGAGCGTGGAACACTTTGATTGTCCTCCCACACGGGGAAGTTGCGTCAGTGCAAGAGCTGCCACCAACCCAAGAAGGCTGCTCCATTGTGCTGTATGTAGTCGATTCGCACCTGATCCGATACTCGACCGCGCCTGAATTGTCCGTCACCGTAGTACTTCAATTGCAGTGCCAAGTTCTCGGCCGCGATTGTCGCGGCTTTGTCGATGGCCGCCTTCGGTAGACGCTGGTTCAAGTAGGTATTCTGACGGCAGGTTCTGAGGATCTCTACAAGGGCCTCGGTTCGGCACGCGATCGGCGTCGACTCCTGGCGGTATCTGTAGCTCTCGTCCGAGGCGATGCGGTCGATAAGGCGACCAACGTACGTTGTGGTCAGCGCCCTATCGCAGTAATCGACTCTGAGGGAAGCGCACGCGGCGTACGCCATCCAATGACTCTGCTGCGCCAAACCGTATCCGTCATGAAGCATCTGTTCCATTGCTACACGGACGCGCGGTATATGTCGCGAAGATTGCATCAACGCGAATAATGCCTCCCCCGTGTAATAGTCGCTCTCAAACTGGCGGATCTCTCCGGTTGAGAAGACCCGCTTGTGAACGAAACTTCCCTCTTTCAGTTGCGAGATGATGTAGTTCTCCAGGCTAGTGCAATGCAGGTCGAAGCCTTCGGGGTACAGGGAAGCGAGCGACGCAGTATCGGTTTCGCTAGCCAACTGGGCGTACCCGCGGATCATCAGCGCGGCGAGCCCGACATTGCCAAGTTTGACCGCGTCTCTTGCCGTAACGCACAGCGCGGGAGAGGGACCTGTGTGCCAAGGCGGCGCTTTCGTTCTAGCCCGGATATACAGCACCGCTGCCATTAATGCCCGCTTCTCGCGGCCGGATAGATCAATTGAGAGGGTATGGATGGCCTTGCACATGAACCAAACGGTTCCGCAGTGGCGCAGCAGATTGTAACCCTCGCCGGTTTGATCCGGTGCGAGGTGCTTGTGGGCGTACACGAACCTCCCGCTGTCATCGAGCAATGAGAAGAGGTGGTTGACGCAACTCCTAACAATCACCTCGGCAGCCGACTTCGCGTTTCCCGCTACGCGCCTCATGGTGGTCCCGTCTAGTGGCTGTACAACGTCGCCATGCTTCATGCGGTCCTACAGGATTGGCATCTGCAACAATCGTAGTCCGCAGTCCCAAGCGGACAGGCGGGTGAATTATTGAGTCGAAGACGTCTTGGGCTGCCCGACGGCCGAAGGGGAGCAATGATCAGAACCTGTGGATGACCCTCGGTGGGGCGGCATGAAAGTGGGCGCACCTTCCCGGGGATGATCTGAAGTCCAAGGTTCTCTGATCAAGACCGGCGTTGACGCGCTGGTTGGGAAGGTACGCCCATGCTCACCGTAGTTCACGACACCGATGAGGCCAACGCCAATGACGGCGGTGGTCGGTCGTTGTTGGATGAGATCGTGCGCGACGGCGCCCGGCAGATGCTGGCCGCGGCGCTGAAGGCTGAGGTGGCCGCCTACATCGATGCCCACGCCGGTGAGCTCGATGAGAGCGGTCGCCGGCTGGTGGTCCGCAACGGCTCCCACGCCGGGCGTGAGGTGTTGACCGCCGCGGGCGCGGTGGCGGTGACCGCGCCGCGGGTCAACGACAAGCGTATCGACGCCGATACCGGTGAGCGGCAGCGGTTTTCCTCGGCGATCCTGCCGGCGTGGGCGCGCAAGTCCCCGCAGATGACTGAGGTGCTGCCGCTGCTGTACCTGCACGGCCTGTCGACCAGTGACTTCGGGCCGGCCTTGGAGCAGTTCCTCGGGTCCAGTGCCGGGCTCTCGGCGACGACGATCACACGGCTGACCAGCCAGTGGCAGGAGGAGGCCAAGGCCTTCGGGGCCCGGGATCTGTCGGGCACTGACTTCGTCTACCTGTGGGTCGACGGCATTCACCTCAAGGTCCGCCTCGAGCAGGAGAAGCTGTGCCTGTTGGTGATGATCGGGGTCCGCTCCGATGGCCGCAAGGAACTCGTCGCCCTGGCCGACGGGTATCGAGAATCGACCGAGTCGTGGGCCGATCTGCTGCGGTCGTGTCGCCGCCGCGGGATGATCGCCCCGGTGTTGGCCGTCGGTGACGGTGCACTGGGCTTTTGGAAGGCGATGCGCGAGGTGTTCCCGGCTACCCGCGAGCAGCGCTGCTGGTTTCACAAACAGGCCAATGTCCTTTCCTGCCTGCCCAAATCGGCGCAACCCGGTGCGGTCGCGGCGATGCGGGAGATCTACAACGCCGAGGACCTCGACCACGCGCAGGTCGCGATCAAGGCCTTCGAGATCGACTACGGCGCCAAGTACCCCAAGGCGGTCGCCAAGATCGTCGACGACGCCGACGTGCTGTTGGAGTTCTACAAATACCCAGCCGAACACTGGATCCACTTGCGCACCACGAATCCGATCGAATCAACCTTCGCCACCGTGCGATTGCGGACGAAGGTCACCAAGGGGCCGGGATCCCGCGCGGCCGGAATTGCCATGGCCTACAAGCTTATCGACGCCGCACAAGCCCGGTGGCGGGCAGTCAACGCACCCCACCTGGTCGCCCTCGTCCGTGCCGGCGCCGTCTTCCACAAAGGCAAGCTACTCGAACGCCCCGCCGACATCACACCGCCCGAGCCGGCCGAATCAACCGAAACGGAGGTCGCCTGAAACACCCCGATCCACAGGTATTGACAATTCCTCCCGAAGGGTGGAAATTCGGTCAGATCTGCCGCACCGCATGCAAGAGCCGTGGAACTCAGGTACCTGGTCGGAGGGACACTGATTGCTTTCAGGCAGTTGAGCTCGGCTAATCGATCAACAGAGAATATGGCTGACGCTTCTAGGCCGATTCGCGCCCTCAAGCGAGAACCGCGTGGAAGACTCCTGATGAGTCCTGACGGTCGTTCCCGGGGCTAGCGCTAGACGCGATCGGGCCGAGGGCGACATGGCCAATAGAGTATGAGTTAGGTCCCAGATGGCGGAGAGAACCCACAATCGAGTCGCAGCAACTTCAGGCGCCGATTCGCTCGGATCGAACGGCCAACTGCGCGAGTCGGTCTCAGCCGTAACGTGTTCTCCCAATCGGGCTTCTTCTGGTGGCGTTGTGAATCGCCCTGGATTTGATGGAGGCTCGGGCTATTGGATTTCGACCAGGGGTTGGTCGGTCCGTTTCGTAGCGTAGAAGATGGCTTCGAATTCCGTGGGCGGTATGTCGTTGAGGTAGCCGTGCAGACGTGCTGTGTTGTGCCAGTGCACCCAGCTCAGGGTGGCCAGTTCGACATCGTCGACGGTCTTCCAGGGACCGGTGCGGGCCGGGCCGTAGATCAGCTCAGATTTGTAATAGCCGTTCACCGTCTCGGCGAGGGCGTTATCGAAGCTGTCACCGATGGACCCGATGGAGGGCACCGCACCGATCTCAGCCAACCGTTGACCGTAGCGGATAGACGTGAACTGCGATCCCGCGTCGGAGTGACATCTCAAGCCCGGCAACGTGTTTCCGCGTGACCAGCGGGCCATCTCAATCGCATCGAGCACCATCGTGGTCCGCATGTTCGACGCGACTCGCCAGCCGACGATCATCCGGCTGAACACGTCGACGATGAAGCAGACGTAGGCCACACCGGCCCAGGTCGCGACGTAGGTCAGGTCGGTAACCCAGAGCTGATTGGGGGCAGCTGCGGTGAAGTTGCGCTTGACCAGATCGGGATGTCGCCCGGTGCCAAGATCGGGCTTGGTGGTGCGGACCCGTTTGCCGCGGCGCACCCCTTCGATGCCGGCGGCCCGCATCAGCCGGGCCACCTGATCACGGCCCACATCGTGGCCGGCCCGCTGTGCTGCCCTCCACAGCTTGTGCGCCCCGTAGACGCAGTAGTTGTCCTCCCACAACCCGACCAGGGCCGGGCCCAGGACGGCATCACGCTGGGCCCGCCGCGACAGACCGCGGGACTTCGCCGCGTAGTAGGTGCTCGGAGCCATCGACACTCCTGCTGATCGCAGGACGGTGCAGATGGGCTCGACCCCGAACTCCTCACGGTTGCCGTCGATGAAATCGACTATTTCTTGTGTTGGCGGTCGAGCTCCGCCCCGAAGAAACTCGCTGCCCGTTTCAGTATCTCGTTGGCACGCTTCAGTTCTCGGTTCTCCTGCTCGAGCTCCTTAAGGCGCGCCGATTCTACGGTCGACACCCCAGGCGCCACGCCTTCGTCGATGTCGGCCTGGCGCACCCAAGTGCGCACCGACTCCACGCCGTAACCGAGCTGGTTAGCCACCCGCGCCACCGTGCCCTGGGTGGTGCCCAGCTCGGTGCGCAACGATCGAACCATCCGCACCGCCGCGGCCTTCTCCTCGGGGCTGTAGCGACGCGTCGTGGGCTTCCCAGCAGACTGTTCCTTCGACATACCTGCATCCTCGTTTCCAAGGTCAGGAGCCTCCAGCATTTCCAGGGCGATTCATTGGTGTTGGGTCGTGTGGTTCGGGTCTTGGTCGGGGTGATATTGATGCCGGTATTGCGTTGGGTGGGCGTTATTTGCTTGCGGCGCAGCGTGCGGGGGGTGATTTTCTCTACGAGGTTGATTGGGTGAGCGGTGCCGAGTCGCCGGATGACAGCGCTGTGCGCCAGGCGGGCGCGACGTGGGGTATGGCTTTGTTGTACCGGGAGACTGGTGATCTGGCGTATCGGGCGGCTTTGGACCGGTCGTTGGCTCGGTGGCTTGCAGAGGCGAGGGTCGGTGAGGGTCGGCAGTGGCTAGGCCAGGGGGGAGCTCGGTCGGGGCGACTGGGATCGGTGGCTTTGGTCGGGTTGGCGCTGCTCGAGTGTCTCAGCGGACCGACCGGTAGTGCGGATCCGACGGTGGCCCGTGAGGCGCTCGGTGCGTTGTGTGCGTTTGTGGAGGACGCGCGCTTGCCTGGTGGGGGGTTTCGCGGAGCGTTCGACCCAGAGTCCGGTGTCCACTCGGGTTCGGCGGATCCGTATTCCTCGGGGGAGGCTTTGTTGCTCTTGGCGCGTACAGGTCTTGAGCTCGGGGTTCCCGATCGTGTGACGAGGGTGCTGGGCTGGGCGGAAGAGGATTACGACATGTTCGTCGCGAAGCCGCTGGCCGCGGAGCCTGATCCGGCTCTGACCAAGGGGTACTTCCAGTGGAGTGCGATGAGCTGGTTCGCCTTGGCGGACGCTGGGTTTGCGCCCGAGGTGTGGGGCCGGCGGCTGGTCGAGCAAGCGCTGTGGATGGTCGATGTTCACCGCACGTTGACGCGTACCCGAAATACCGGGTACGCCTACGAGGGCATTGTGCCGGCGTGGAGTGGGCCCGCCGCACGGGCGACGATGACACTGCGCGGCGACTGGCCTGTGTTATCCATCAGGGCTTGCGCAAGCTGTGCTCATGGCAGCTTGGACACCCGCTGGCTCCAGCAACGCTGCGCGCAGCTCCGGAGCGGTTCCACGGGGCGGTGCAAAACCATAGGAGTGAGCCAGCGCTACGGATCGACGTCACCCAGCACCAGCTTCACGCGCTGATCCTGGCACGCAGATACGGCATCGACACAGCAGAACACTCATGCACCACGGACGAAACGGTCGTGGCGAGGAAGCTCGATGCGCACGACGAGCCAAATGTCTACTCGGAATCAGGGGTTACGTCTTCTCCCCTTGTCGCTCATCTTCGCTTTGGCCTACGCCTGATCTACGGGCGCCTGGCCGACGAGTTCACGGCACTCGGTTTCGGGGTCGAAGTGATCGGCCACATGTTGCTGGTGACGCGGGGAAGCAAGCGGTGCTTCTTCTACGAGGGTGACTCGAGCTTCACTTCCCTCATGGCAATGAAAGTGCTCAAGGACAAAGAACTATCACGGATCATGTTCCAGCGAGCCGGACTCAGCATCGCGGAGGGATTTGCGTTCACCAGAAACGAGAAGCTCTCTGCCCTCGAAAAGGTCAGACAACTCAGCCCCGTAGTCGTCAAGCCAGTGGCCGGCCACAAGGGGCAGGGCGCGTCCGTCAACGTGACGCCCGAATCCTTCGAGGCGGCATGGTCTGCCGCTTCAGATGCCGTCGCTGAGGCCGGCGTCTCGACGGTCTCGGACTACGAGATCCTCGTTGAAAAATTCTTTCCGGACGGGGATGAGGCTAGATATCTGGTCGTCGGCGGCACCTGTGTGGCGGTGCTGCTCAGGTTGCCCCCCAAGGTGTACGGGGATGGGCGCAGCACCGTTCGTCAGCTCATCGAACACGAGAACAGAACTCGGCGCCTCAATCCTAGTTTGAGAGCGGTCAGCGGGATGATTCGCCTTGACGAACAACGACATTCAATCATCCGTTCGCAAGGATACTCACTCGATTCGGTGCCAGCGCTCGGTGCTTGCGTGATCATTGATTGGAAGGGTGGCCTCTCCACAGGTGCGAACTCACGCGATATCACAAGCGATGCGCATAGAAGTATGAAGCGGGTCGCAGAGAAGGTCGCCGCGGCCGTGCCTGGCCTCGACATCGTTGGTGTGGACATCCTCGCTAGAGATCACACGGCAGAAGCGACGCCCGACAACTACATCATCGTGGAAGCAAATACCCGCCCGAACATCTCCGGGCATCTCTACCCGGTCTTCGGCGAGCCCGTCAACGTCGCCAGGATCATCGCCGAAAACTGCGCGCAGAACATGGGTTTCGATGTCGACACGTTGCGGAGGACGCGGCGGGAATGACACGGTGAAGGCGTCCGTCGCGATCCGGACCGTGGTGACTGCCGCCGGCCGATGCCATGGGTAGTTCCCTCGCAGACGTTTGAGAGCGGAAGCCACCGATCCCAGCTTCGGGGTGACCTGCCGCTCATCGACCACGTGGATCGTTCTGGAAGCCTGTTTCAGCGTCGGCCCCCTTGTCCCCGACGTTGCTGAACATTAACTCCGATCGATTAACCAGATACAACACGGAGCGTTCTATCGGCGAGTACATTTGCTAGATGACGTAGCCAGTGCACTTGTCGCCATTAACGTAGCGGGGGGCAGATGGGGTCCACGATCGGCAATTCGCCAGCGGTCGGTCGCGTTGCGGTTCTGTACAGCGACGGGCAATTCCGACTGGTGTCGAGGGTGGCCGCTTCCCCGGGCGAGCGGTTACTGTCGATATCTGGAGTGACAACTAGGGTGCGTACTCGGTATTCGATACAGATCAGCTCCACGTCCCACATCGACGTAGCAGAATCGATCGGTTCGGCAGCCATGATCGAGGATCATCCTTGGCGCTTCACCAACCACAGCTGCGAGCCCAACGCGGTCGTTCGAGGACGGCACCTCGTCTCGCTGACGGCCATCGAAGTCGGCGACGAGGTAACGTTCAATTACAACACCACCGAGTACGTTCTGGCCGAGCCATTCGTCTGTAACTGTGGAAGTCCTCGGTGCGTGGGAGCGGTCAGGGGCTTCGTTCACCTCCGTGACGCTGAACGGAGACAACTGCTGCCGCTACTCGCGAGCCACCTCGTGGCCGTTTTCGACACGGAGGCGTCCTCCTACCGGCCGTCGGCGCGCCAATCGCCATGACACGCAGAACGTCCGGTCTCGGGTCCAGACCCAAACGGCGTATGTCGCGGGGCATCAGACTGCGCACAAGCGATTCGCTCATGAAACGACCTTGGAACCCGAGCTGTGACTAGGCCCGACTTGTATGGGGATGCAAATCCCGTGGAACTAGAAGAGCGGGCACGAGACTTGGCGCGCGCTTGGTTTCCGTCATTCCGCTCAGCCCGCGCCGAGCCGTTTCCGGTGTTCACGTTCTTCCGAGACTACAATCGGTATCTGAGCCGAGGCGCGAGTTCATGGGGTCTTCGCGTCACAGAGCACAAATACTTGTTCTCAGGCATGCTGTCCGGCATAGGCGTTCGTACTCCAGCGATCCGCTGGATCGTCGTCAAAGACGCCGCTATAAGCCCAGTTGGTGAGCGGATCTCGTCGGAGGCTTTGGTCAATAAACTCCTCTCGGGCCGCTCGTTCGTCAAGCCAAATGAGAACGAGGGCGGTCACGGTGCCTTTCTGCTGCATGACGGTTTGACCACGGATGCCAAGGGTGATTCGTGCCCGACGGACGCTTCACAGCTACTTGAGCTTCTTCGGCGAGGCGGGTTCCTCATCCAAGACGTCATCGAGCAATCCGAGGATTACGCCGCGTTCGCTCCCAGTTCGTTGAACACGATTCGTTGTCTGACCTATCGTTCGAGAGGAGGGTCCGCGCAGATCGCTGCTGCAACGCTCCGTATGGGAAGCGGCCGTTCTGTTGTCGATAACGCTTCGAGCGGCGGAATCTTTTGCGGCATCGACATCGATACCCATCGCTTGATAGGGCCTGCCGCCGATCTGAACGGGGGATTATTCGATCGGCATCCCGTCAGCGGCCTGACGCTGCAAGCCATGCCGCTTGCCCGCCTCGATGAGGCTTTTGATACTTGCGTATTCGCTCACGAAGCACTGGGCGGCATGATGAGTACCGCCCCAGCGACCGTCGGTTGGGACGTCGGCATGACCGACGATGGACCCTGCGTCGTCGAAGGTAACGACTTGTGGATGGCCGCGTTGCATTCGCGGGCGGATCCACGAGCACGTCAACGTCTTCTCACCTGCTTTGTGCGAGACTTCCACGTCGCAGGGAAGGGGTTCTCGAACGATCTACCGCGCATCAGCAAGAGCGACTCGGCCACCGTCGTCTTCCGGGCCAAGGGGAAGGTTCAAAGGGTCGGATTCCGGCAATGGGTCGCGCGCCTGGCCAGGATGAAAGACTTGGCGCACGCTATAACGAACCTGCCCAGCGGAGACGTGGAGATCACACTCACCGGTCCGCTTCGCACACTCGAGTTCGCGATTGCGGCGGCTATGCACGGCCCCGCTCGAGCCGACGTGTCAGAGATCGAAGTTTGCAGTCTCCGCGCGACGCCCGCTGGCGACGGGTCTGTGGTCGGACTCAGTCGGCATCCCGGGGGACGAGACCGGATGGCAAAACCCGACTCCGACGACCTCTCGCAGCCCGAAGCGCTCATGCAATCGCGTGAAACCGCGGCTTCTTCTGGTGGCGTTGGTGTTGGGTCGTGTGGTTCGGGTCTTGGTCGGGGTGATATTGATGCCGGTATTGCGTTGGGTGGGCGTTATTTGCTTGCGGCGCAGCGTGCGGGGGGTGATTTTCTCTACGAGGTTGATTGGGTGAGCGGTGCCGAGTCGCCGGATGACAGCGCTGTATGCCAGGCGGGCGCGACGTGGGGTATGGCTTTGTTGTACCGGGAGACTGGTGATCTGGCGTATCGGGCGGCTTTGGACCGGTCGTTGGCTCGGTGGCTTGCAGAGGCGAGGGTCGGTGAGGGTCGGCAGTGGCTAGGCCAGGGGGGAGCTCGGTCGGGGCGACTGGGATCGGTGGCTTTGGTCGGGTTGGCGCTGCTCGAGTGTCTCAGCGGACCGACCGGTAGTGCGGATCCGACGGTGGCCCGTGAGGCGCTCGGTGCGTTGTGTGCGTTTGTGGAGGACGCGCGCTTGCCTGGTGGGGGGTTTCGCGGAGCGTTCGACCCGGAGTCCGGTGTCCACTCGGGTTCGGCGGATCCGTATTCCTCGGGGGAGGCTTTGTTGCTCTTGGCGCGTACAGGTCTTGAGCTCGGGGTTCCCGATCGTGTGACGAGGGTGCTGGGCTGGGCGGAAGAGGATTACGACATGTTCGTCGCGAAGCCGCTGGCCGCGGAGCCTGATCCGGCTCTGACCAAGGGGTACTTCCAGTGGAGTGCGATGAGCTGGTTCGCCTTGGCGGACGCTGGGTTTGCGCCCGAGGTGTGGGGCCGGCGGCTGGTCGAGCAAGCGCTGTGGATGGTCGATGTTCACCGCACGTTGACGCGTACCCGAAATACCGGGTACGCCTACGAGGGCATTGTGCCGGCGTGGGAGTGGGCCCGCCGCACGGGCGACGATGACACTGCGCGGCGACTGGCCTGTGTTATCCATCAGGGCTTGCGCAAGCTGTGCTCATGGCAGCTTGGACACCCGCTGGCTCCAGCAACGCTGCGCGCAGCTCCGGAGCGGTTCCACGGGGCGGTGCAAAACCATAGGAGTGAGCCAGCGCTACGGATCGACGTCACCCAGCACCAGCTTCACGCGCTGATCCTGGCACGCAGATACGGCATCGACACAGCAGAACACTCATGCACCCAAAAGCCCGTGCCCGTGAGTGCCCAGAAAGTGACGGGTTCCGCGGAACCTACTCTTGCAGAGCAAATCTCGGAAATTCGCAGCATGCGCACCGACTATGACGCTCGGCTGAAGAGCCTGCTGCGAAAGTCGCTGACGCCGCGGTCAATCCGCACGGGGGGTGCCGATCGACTCGCCGAGCTTGACGAGCTCGTCAGCCTCGCTGACCCGCGGCATCTGAGCCACTACATGATGTGGATCATCGAGCGTAACAGCCTCTCGTCGCGCACAGGACTCTCATTCGCCGCCAGAATGATCCAGCAATCAGAAGCGCGATTGCTCGGGGTTCCGCAGCCTACCTGGTTGCTCGACCGGAAGGACGTTGGCTACCGATTCATCGACCGCCTGAAAGTCCGCAGACCGCTGTCCACCGAGCCCGGACCTATCCACCGTTTGCGACCCACCTACCCCTGTTGCGTGAAGCCGGTGAACAGCACGGGCCGTCGCGGTGTCTTCCTAGTTTTCGCAGAGGATGACATCTACTCCGTCCGGGAAGGGATCACACTCGGGTCGTGGGACGAAATGGTCGCGCATGCGGCGACGCTTCGCTCCACTCGAGGGGCACCCCTGACGAATCTGCCGTGGATCGCCGAGGAGCTTGTCCTCGAGGACACTGCTACCCGGCGGCCAGCCCGTGACCTGAAGTTCTATGCGTTCTACGGCGAGGTGCTCTTCGTACTAGAGGTTCGTCGTCAGCCCAACCTCGAGGCCTGCTATTGGTCGCGAGACGGACAACCCCTCAGGGTCACGTGGGACGACTACCGGTTCGACGGTGAGGGCGTGACACCGGACCAGGTCGCTCTCGTCGAGCAGATCAGCCGAGAGATCCCAGCGCCGTTCGTCCGCATAGACATGTTGCGCGGTGAGCGCGAACTCTTCTTCGGAGAGTTCACGCCCAGGGACGGCAACTTTGAAACGTACCCGCCGGAGTGGGACCGCCGCATGGGTGAAGCTTGGGTGCGGGCCGAGGGGCGGATTCTCACCGATGTCATGGCCGGGAAACGCTTCGAGGCGTTTCAGCCGGCTTGGAGCGAACAGCGATTGGGCGATGGACGTCCACCCGGTGCTCGTTGAGTAGCACCTGCTCTCGTCACGGAATAGCGTCACGTTTGATCGCATCACCCCGATGTGCCGCGAGTGATCGACGGTCGCCTGACAACTGAGGATTGCCCGTAAGCGTGGCCGTCACCCGGCGACGGGCGCCGAGATCCAAGACTTCGCCCGCCGGATGCCGTAGCCGACTGCTTCCCCCTTGACCCTCTCCCCGGGGGAGAGTCCACGCTGGGGCCATGACAGTGAACAGAAGCAGTGAGGGCATCCGGACGTCGTGGGGCGGGCTTCCCGCCGTCGTCAGGACTTACCTTGTCGCGCAACAAGCTCGGGACGTGGACTCCGCGGTCGCGACGTTCACCCCCGAGGCCGAGGTGACCGACGAGGGCCGCACCTACCGCGGACGGGACGAGATCACGGTTTGGCTCAGCGAGGCCGGAAGCGAGTACACCTACACCACCGAATTCGACCACGCCTCCACGGTCGGGACGGCCTACGCCGATGTGGTGCAGCACCTGGAGGGCGACTTCCCCGGCGGAGTCGCCGACCTGCACTACCGGTTCACCCTCGACGGTGAACTGATCAGCCGTCTGGTGATCGAGCCCTGAGGCATGACGAGAAACTGGTTCATCACCGGCGGGACGCCGGGTGGGTTCGGCATGGCTTTCGCCGAGGCCGCGCTCGAGGCCGGCGACCGCGTGGTGCTCACCGCACGGCGGCCCGCCGAGTTGGACACGTGGGTACGAACCCACGGTGATCGCGTGCTCGTTGTGCCGTTGGACGTCACCGATGCCGCACAGGTGCGTGAGGCGGTTGCAGCGGCCGAGGATTTCGGCGGCATCGACGTCTTGGTCAACAACGCCGGACGCGGGTGGTACGGGTCCGTCGAGGGGATGGCCGATCGGGACGTTCGCGGGATGTTCGAGCTGAACTTCTTCTCGGTGGTCTCGGTCATCCGCGCGGTGCTACCCGGTATGCGCGCCCGGGGCGACGGCTGGATCGTCAACGTGTCGTCGGTCGCGGGTCTGCACGGTGTCACCGGGTTCGGCTATTACAGCGCAACGAAATTCGCCCTCGAAGGGCTCACCGAGGTATTGCGTGAGGAGGTCTCTCCGTTCGGGATCCGCGTGTTGGCGGTGGAGCCCGGCGCGTTCCGCACCCGCGCCTACGCCGGTTTCGCCGACGAACCAGTCGAGGAAGCGATCAAGGACTACCGCCCGATGCTGGAGGAGGTCCGGGCGGCCATGGTTGCCCAGAACGGTTCCCAGCCCGGGGACCCCCACCGGGGCGCGCGGGCGGTGATCTCGGCCATGGCCCAGGATCCGCCGCCGCACCGACTCGTCCTCGGCGGCGATGGGTTCGACGTCGCCGTCGCGGCGCTCGAACAGACGCTGACCGACCTCCGCCGCAATGAAGCGCTGTCCCGCGGCGCCGACTTCTCGGCCCGGTGAACATCAGGCCATCCGTCGAACGTGCGATCACTGCGAGGATTCGGCCGAGAAGTCGCAAGCAGCGCACGCTCGGCGCCCCGACGACCTCCGCGTCCCTCGCTCACCCCGGCCACCCCTCGGTGACGGGGGCGAGCCGGAACACCGGCCAGCCAATCTCCGTGCGCCACTCCTGCGGGTCGTCGCTGTCCCGCGGGCCCATCAGGTAGATCTCCTGAATCGGGCCGTCGACGGCCAGGGTGTGCTCGACCACCCAGGCGCCGAGCCGGCCGTAGGTGACGTCGATGTCGTCGTGCGGCCCGGGATGCACGGCGACGGCGAAGTCGGCGGGCGGCAGGTCGAGCACCCTGATCCGTCCCGACGGACGCGGCTCGCGGACCGGACGGAAGACGGTGAACGCACCGGCGCCCTGGGTGAACAGTTCGTTGGCGTAGTGCCCGCCGGGCGGACCCGTGCGCTCCACCGGTGGGAACTCCTCGTCCAGCTCCGCCATCGCGGCGTCGTACCAGTCAAGCGAATCTTCAAGGGCGACAGAATCACTTACCGCGACGACGGTGCGGGCGGGGATTGATCGCAGTTCGACGGCGACGTCCGCGGGGTCGGGATTCAGCAACCGGCGAAGCGACACGACGGCGGCGCGGGTCCGGTCCAGCTCGGCCTCGAGGCGCTTCAGATGACTGGCGATCACCTCGGCCCGGTGCTCTGGATCCCCGCTCGCCAGAATCGATTTGACCTCGGCCAGGGGCACGTCGAGTTGACGCAGCTTCTGGATGACCTGAGCGGTGGGGATCTGTTCGGAGGTGTAGTAGCGGTAGCCGGTGAAGCGGTCGACCGTGGCGGGCTCCAGGAGCCCGGCCTCGTGGTAGCGGCGAAGCGTGCGCACGCTCAGGCGCGTCACGGTCGCGAACTCTCCAATCGACAGTCCCGGACGCATGGCCGACGCCTCCTGCTCTGCCCGTATCGAACGGCTGCAGCCGGCTAGACCGGTTTCAGCTCCACCCCGGACAGTGCCACCGCATTGTCGCGGCTGGGCGCGGTGATGGTCGCGATCAGTGTGTCCCCGTCTTTCCACACGTTGGCCCGCAGCGTCTCTCCGGGGAACACCACACCCGCGAAGCGCGCGCCGTACGAACTCACTCGCGAGACGTCACCGTCGAGGAACTCGTCCACGATCGCCTTGCACGCGATGCCGTAGGTGCACAGGCCGTGCAGGATCGGCCGCGGGAACCCCGCCGCCGCAGCGAAATCAGGGTCGGAGTGCAGCGGATTGCGGTCACCGCACAACCGGTAGAGCAGCGCCTGCTGCGGCAGGATCGGCAGGTCGATCTCGGCGTCGGGCGCCCGCTCCGGCGGCTCGACCGACGTCGACGGCCCACGCTCACCGCCGAAACCGCCCTCGCCACGGGCGAAGATGGACCGCTTCTGCGTCCACAGCAGCGTGCCGTCCGGATCGGTGACCGTGGTCTCCGACCAGATCACCGCGGCCTTGCCCTTGTCCCAGATGTCGGTGAACCGGGTGACGGCGATGCCGGTGCCCGACGGCGGGATCGGCCCCGGTACGGTCACGGCCTCGCTTGCGTGCAGCACCTTGGACAATTCGATGTCGATCCCCGGGAACTTCACCGACGGCGGTTCGGTCATGTGGAAGCTCTGCGCCACGTTGCCGAACGTGGGCAGCACCTGCGGGGTGTTGTCCACCAGGTACCGCAACTCACGCTTGTCCATCGGGTCGACGCCCGCGCCCAGCCCCAGGTGGTAGAGCTGCACATCACTGCTCGTCCAGGAGAATTCGGCGGGTGGCAGCTCGGCGCCCAGCGCCTCGTCCAGATTGATCGGCATGGCTAACTTCTACCAGCCAGGTGCAGCGCCGCCAGATACCCGAACGTCATGGCCGGGCCGATCGTCCCGCCCGGGCCCGGATACGTGTGGCCCATGACCGGTGAGCTGACGTTGCCGGCCGCGTACAGGCCCTCGATCACCGAACCGTCGTCGCGCAGCGCCCGACCGTGCACATCGGTGCGGACCCCGCCCTTGGTGCCCAGGTCACCGGGCACCATCTTCGCCGCGTAGAACGGACCGTGGCTGATCTCGCCGAGGTTGGGGTTCGGTTTGTTCGTCGGGTCTCCGTAGTAGCGGTCGTACGCGCTCTCACCGCGGTGGAAGTCCTCGTCGGTGCCCGACCGCGCGAATCCGTTGAACCGCTGGACCGTCGCGGCGAGCGCATCGGCGGGCAGCCCGGCCTTCTCGGCCAACTCGGCCAGGGTGTCGGCCTTGACGATCACGCCCGACTCCAGCCACTTGCTCGGAATCCGTTGTCCCGGTTGCAGTCCGGCGAAGATGTAGCGGTCGCGGTACTGCTGGTCGAAGATCAGCCAGGCCGGGATGTTCTCGCCCGGGCCGGGTCCCTGCCCGTATTCGCCGCCGTACATGTGGTGGCACGCCTCGACATACGGCATCGACTCGTTCATGAACCGCTTACCGGACATGTTGACGATGATCGAGCCGGGGGAGTTGCGCTCGGACAGGGCGAACCACGGGGCGCCGACCAACGGCACCGTCGGGCCCCACCAGGCGTCCTCCATCAGTTCCAGCGCGGCGCCCAGCTTTTCGGCGGCAAGGATGCCATCACCGGTGTTGGCCTTGGCGCCGACGGTCCACTCGGTGGTGATCGGGGCGCGCTGATACTTCACGCGCATCTGCTCGTTGTGCTCGAAACCGCCGGAGCCCAGGATCACCCCTCGGCGCGCGCGGATGAGCCGCGGCTCACTGCTGTCGGTGCCTGTCTGCGCGTTCGTATCCGCTACGTAGATCCCGCGGACCACCCCGTCCTCGACGTAGAGGTCGGTCAGCGCGGTGTTGAGCAGCACCGGTACCCCGGCCTCGCGCAAGGCGATCCGCAGCGGGGCGATCAACGCGCGCCCCATCCCGACCAGGTTCTTGCCGGTGGCCTTGGCCCATGTCGCGCGGATGCCGACCTTGAGGCTGCGCAGTACGCCACGCGGGTGGCGCTTGAGTTGATTGAGCCGGACATAGTCCTGCTGCATGACGACCATGTTCATCGGGACCTTGCCGTACGGCGGTTCCAGGCCGGGCAGATCCTCCCCGAGCTTCTTGGCGTCGAACGGCTTCGGCTCCACCGACCGCCCGGTCGGCTTTCCGCCGGGTGTCTCCGGGTAGTAGTCGGAGTAGCCCGGCACCCAGCACAGCTTCAGGGGTGAGTGCTCGAGGACGAACGTCAGCATCTCGGGTCCGCGTTGGAGGTAGGTGTCGATGCGTTCCGGTTCGACGACGTCGCCGATGATCGCGCGCAGGTACTGGCGCGCCGCCTCGGGCGTGTCCTTCACCCCATCGCGCTTGAGGACTTCGTTGTTCGGGATCCATACGCCACCACCTGACCGCGCAGTGGAACCCCCATAGTGCGGAGCCTTCTCAACGACTATCGTCGAGAGACCCTGATGAGCTGCGGTGAGGGCGGCGACCATGCCGGCGGCACCACTGCCCACCACGATGACGTCGTACTCCTGTCCGGTCATGTAGAACACGTTATAGAATTGCCCGGCCGACCCACAACTGCGCCGGTCGACGAAACGAGGGGACTTCACCTAGATGCTCAGTTCCGAGGTACGTGAGCAGCTTGCCGCCGACCTTGCCCAAGCCGAGCGCAGCCGGGTGCCGATGAAACCCCTGACCGACGGTCACCCCGACATCGATGTGGTGGACGCCTACGAGATCCAGCTGATCAACATCCGCCAGAAGGTCGCCGAAGGCGCCCGGGTGATCGGCCACAAAGTCGGCCTCTCCTCGGAGGCGATGCAGAAGATGATGGGCGTCGACGAACCCGACTACGGCCACCTGCTCGACGATATGCAGGTCTACGAGGACAAACCGGTCAAGAGCTCCAATTACCTCTATCCCCGGGTCGAGGTCGAGGTCGGCTTCATCCTGGCCGACGACCTGCCGGGTGCGGGCTGCACCGAGGAGGACGTCCTCGCCGCGACCGCGGCGTTCGCCCCCGCGATCGAGTTGATCGACACCCGCATCACCGACTGGAAGATCAAACTCTGCGACACCATCGCCGACAACGCGTCGTCGGCGGGATGGGTGCTCGGTGAAGCCCGGGTGTCGCCCAAGGACGTGGATATCAGAGCCATCGAGGCAGTCCTCACCAACAACGGTGAGACGGTGGCCGAAGGCCGCAGCGATGCGGTGCTGGGCAATCCGGTCACCGCGGTGGCGTGGCTGGCCCGCAAGGTCGAGAGTTTCGGCGTCCGCCTCAAGGCCGGGGACATCGTGTTGCCGGGCTCGTGCACGCGTGCGATAGATGCACCTCCCGGGAGTCATTTCGTCGCCGACTTCGCCGGGTTAGGTTCAGTACAACTCGCTTTCGAGTGAGCGCTTTTCAGATACCAGGGAGAGTCATATGCCGGAGAAGCTTCAGGTCGCGATCGTCGGGTCCGGCAACATCAGCACCGATCTGCTGTACAAGCTGCAGCGCTCGGAGTACCTCGAACCGCGTTGGATGATCGGAATCGATCCCGAGTCCGAAGGGCTCGCGCGCGCACGCAAACTCGGCCTCGAGACCTCGCACGAGGGCGTGGATTGGCTGCTCGCACAGGACGACAAACCGGATCTGGTGTTCGAGGCCACCAGCGCCTACGTGCACCGGGCGGCGGCACCGCGCTACGAGGAAGCGGGTATCCGCGCCATCGACCTCACCCCGGCCGCGGTGGGTCCGGCGGTGATCCCGCCGGCCAACCTGCGCGAACACCTCGACGCACCGAACGTCAACATGATCACCTGTGGTGGGCAGGCCACCATCCCCATCGTCTACGCGGTCACCCGCGCGGTCACCGAACAGGGCGGCACGGTGCCCTACGCCGAGATCGTCGCCTCGGTGTCGTCGAGTTCGGCGGGTCCGGGTACCCGCGCCAACATCGACGAGTTCACCAAGACCACCAGTAAGGGTGTGCAGACCATCGGCGGTGCCGCGCGGGGGAAGGCGATCATCATCCTCAACCCCGCCGATCCGCCGATGATCATGCGCGACACCATCTTCTGCGCCATCCCCGAGGACGCCGACCGGGATGCGATCGCCCAGTCGATCCGCGACGTCGTCGCCGAGGTGCAGACCTACGTACCCGGCTATCGCCTGCTCAACGACCCGCAGTTCGACGACCCCTCGATCAACTCCGGCGGGCAGGCCGTGGTCACCACGTTCGTGGAGGTGGAAGGCGCAGGCGACTACCTGCCGCCGTACGCGGGAAACCTCGACATCATGACCGCCGCGGCGGCCAAGGTGGGCGAGGAGATCGCAAAGGAATCCCTTTCTCTGGCAGGAGGTGCGCAGGCATGAGCACCAAAGACATCTTCTTCAACCCGATCTGGGACGTCCGGATGACGGACACGTCGCTGCGCGACGGCTCGCACCACAAACGTCACCAGTTCACCAAGGACGAGGTGGGCGCCATCGTCGCCGCGCTCGACACCGCCGGTGTCCCGGTCATCGAGGTGACCCACGGCGACGGGCTCGGCGGGTCGAGCTTCAACTACGGGTTCTCGAAAACGCCTGAGCAGGAACTGATCAAGCTCGCGGCCGAGACCGCCAAGGAAGCCAAGATCGCCTTCCTCATGCTGCCCGGGGTGGGCACCAAGGAGGACATCAAAGAGGCGCAGAACAACGGCGGTTCGATCTGCCGCATCGCGACCCACTGCACCGAGGCCGACGTGTCGATCCAGCACTTCGGTCTGGCGCGTGAGCTCGGGCTCGAGACCGTGGGCTTCTTGATGATGAGCCACACCATCCCGCCGGAGAAGCTCGCCCAACAGGCCCGCATCATGGCCGACGCGGGGTGTCAGTGCGTCTACGTCGTCGACTCCGCCGGTGCGCTGGTGCTCGAAGGGGTGCGCGACCGGGTCGCCGCGCTCGTCGCCGAATTAGGGTCGGATGCTCAAGTTGGATTTCATGGCCACGAGAATCTCGGTCTGGGCGTGGCGAATTCGGTCGAGGCGGTGCGCGCCGGGGCCAAGCAGATCGACGGGTCGTGCCGCCGGTTCGGCGCCGGAGCGGGTAACGCGCCGGTCGAGGCGCTCATCGGGGTCTTCGACAAGATCGGCGTGAAGACCGGCATCGACTTCTTCGACATCGCCGACGCCGCCGAGGAAGTCGTCGCACCGGCGATGCCCGCCGAATGCCTGCTGGACCGCAACGCGCTCATCATGGGCTACTCGGGTGTCTACTCGAGCTTCCTCAAACACGCCATCCGGCAGTCCGAGCGCTACGGCGTGCCCGCGCACCAGCTGCTGCACCGCGCCGGCCAGCGCAAGCTGATCGGCGGTCAGGAAGATCAGCTGATCGACATCGCGCTGGAGATCAAACGCGAACAGGACAGCGGGGCGACGGCCGCGCACTGACCCGCCGCGCTGCTGCACCGTGTCGTGGTTTCCCCACTGTAGGCTGTGCAGCGCGTCGCCCCCCGGGCGACCGCACGCCGGATCCCGGTCCGGCAACACCCGCGATATCGGAGATCTCCTGAGCGACCGAGTGCGTGTAATGGCCAGTCCGTGATCACCGGCCCGCCGGGTCCGGAGGCGATCGAAGCCCTGCAGGCCGATCCAGTCGACGAACTGGTCGTCCGACCGCGTGCGCGGGGGTTGATCCACCTCGTCTCGGCGGTCGTCGCCGTGGTGGCGGGTGCGGCGCTGGTCGAGGTGGCGTGGACCGGATCGGCATCCTCGCGAGCAGGGTGGGCCGCGGTGATCTACGTCGCGGCGATCGTCGCCATGTTCGGGGTGAGCGCGGCGTACCACCGCGTGCGGTGGACGTCACCGTCCGCCGAGAAGTGGATGATGCGCCTCGACCACTCGGTGATCTTCGTGTTCATCGCGGCGACCTACACCCCGTTCGCGGTGCTCGCACTGCCGCCCGACACCGGGGCGAAGGCGCTGACGATCGTGTGGACCGGGGCCGCTGCCGGTGTCGCCCTCAAGATGCTGTGGCCGTCCGCGCCGCGCTGGGTGGGCGTACCCCTGTATCTGATGCTCGGCTATGTGGCGCTGCTGTTCGCCGAGGCGCTGCTGATCGGTGCCGGTTTCACCGTCGTCGCGCTGCTCGTCGCCGGTGCGGTCCTCTACAACATCGGTGCGATCTTCTACGGCGTCCGCTGGCCGAATCCGTGGCCGAACACGTTCGCCCACCACGAGTTCTTCCACGCGTTCACCGTGGCCGCGGCGGTCTGCCACTTCGCCGCCATCTGGCTCGTCATCCGGTAGTCGGACCCGGCAGGCACGATAGGGCACATGCCGACCCGTGACGACGCCCAGGCGCTGCTCGAACAACTCGCCGGCCCGCAGGCCACACTGCGCGACGATCAGTGGACCGCGATCGAGGCGCTGGTGGTGCACCGCCGCCAGGCGCTCGTGGTGCAGCGCACCGGCTGGGGGAAGTCGGCCGTCTACTTCATCTCGGCCAAACTGCTGCGCGCCGCCGGCCGCGGACCCACGGTGATCGTCTCCCCGCTGTTGGCGTTGATGCGCAACCAGGTCGCGGCCGCCGAGCGCGCCGGCGTGCGGGCGGCCACCATCAACTCCGGCAACGTCGCCGAATGGGAGGACATCCACGCGCGGGTGCAGGGCGGTGACCTCGACGTCCTGCTGGTCAGTCCCGAGCGGCTCAACAACCCGGACTTCCGCGACAACGTGCTGCCCGCACTGGCGGCCGACGCCGGTCTGGTGGTGGTGGACGAAGCGCACTGTGTGTCCGACTGGGGTCACGACTTCCGCCCCGACTACCGCCGGATCCGCACCCTGATCGCGGAGTTGGGCCAGGACATCCCGGTGCTGGCCACCACGGCCACCGCGAACGACCGGGTGGTCGACGACGTGGCCACCCAACTCGGGGTGGGCGGGCGCGACACCCTCGTGCTGCGCGGCGGGCTCGACCGCGAATCGCTGCGGCTGTCGGTGGTCCACGCGGGCAACCCCGCGCAGCGGGCCGCCTGGATCGCCGCGCACCTCGGCGACCTGCCGGGTTCGGGCATCGTCTACACACTCACCGTCGCCCAGGCCCACGACATCGCGGCGCTGTTGCGCGAACACGGGCACCCGGTCGCCGCCTACACGGGTTCCACCGATCCGACCGAGCGCGAACAACTCGAGGCCGACCTGCTGGCCAACCGGGTCAAGGCGTTGGTCGCGACCTCGGCGCTCGGGATGGGGTTCGACAAACCGGATCTCGGCTTCGTGGTCCATCTCGGTGCGCCGTCCTCACCGATCGCCTATTACCAACAGGTGGGCCGCGCCGGGCGTGCCACGTCGAGCGCCGAGGTGGTCCTGCTGCCCGGTCGCGAGGACCAGGAGGTCTGGCGGTATTTCGCCTCGGTGGCCTTCCCGTCGGAAGCCATGGTGCGCAACGTGATCGATGCACTCGAGACGGACCGGCCGCAGTCCACCCCGGCGCTCGAACCGCTCGTCGACCTCAACCGCAGCCGCCTGGAGATGGTGCTCAAGGTGCTCGACGTCGACGGGGCCGTGCGGCGGGTCAAGGGCGGGTGGCTCAGCACCGGTGCGCCGTGGAGCTACGACGAACCGCGCTACCGCAAACTCGACGAGGCGCGCCGGCGCGAACAGCAGGCGATGCTCGACTACCAGAGCACCGACGGATGCCGGATGGCGTTCCTGCGCCGCCAACTCGACGACCCCGAACTGCGCGAAGGTGACCGGTGCGGCCGCTGCGACAACTGCACGGGCAACCGGCTGTCCGCGGAGGTCGACGCGACCGCGGCCGAGGACACCCGGCAGCGGCTGATGCGCCCGGGTGTCGAGCTCAGCGCGCGCAAACAGTGGCCGTCGGGGTTGGCGAAGCTCGGTCTCGACCTGAGCGGGCGCATCCACGACGGCCCCGCGACAGGCCGGGTGATCGGCAGGCTGACCGATCTGGGCTGGGGCGCCCGGCTACGCAAGGTGCTCGACGAACCCGACGGTGAGGTCTCCGAAGACGTGGTGCGCGCCGCGATCGACGTGCTGGCGGCCTGGAACTGGCAGCAGCGTCCCGTCGCCGTACTGGCGATGGACTCCGAAACCCATCCGATCCTGATCCGGTCGCTGGCCCGCCGGCTTGCCGAACTCGGCAGGCTCATCGACCTGGGCACACTGCAGTACCGGCCGGGCCGACGGCCGGTGACGGCGGCGAACTCCGCGTACCGCGTTGCGGCGCTGAGGGATTCGTGGGAGACGCCGGATCTCGACGTGAACGGTCCGGTGCTGCTCGTCGACGATCTCACCGACACCGGGTGGACGCTCACCATGGCGGCCCGGGTGGTCCGTTCCGCCGGCGCCCCCGAGGTGCTGCCGTTCGCGCTGGCCGCCGTCAGCTGATCGTCAACCGCGAACAGCCGCCCCGCGAGTACGCGGGGCGGCTGTCCTTCCGATATTCGGTTACCGCGGAAGCGGGACGAACAGACCGTCGTTGACCCACACGCCCCATGCGGTCCAGTTCGGGTTGAACACGACCCGCAGTGGCGGACCCCAGTAGTTCGGCGGCAGCCACGTCGTCGGGATACCGAAGTAGGCCGGATCATCCCAGTGCCCCGGCGGCACGCCGTAGAGCGGGTTCGGTACGAAGCCGACCGCCGGGTCCTTCTTGACCTGCCCGGGCGGCCCGAACGGATTGTGTCCGGGCGGATCGCCCGGACGCCATCCGTCGTGTCCGGGTACCGGCGGATTGGGCTTGGGATCCGCGTGCGCGAATCCGCTGCCGATACCCATCGCCGCGAATCCCAGCGCACCGGCCATGGCCGATGTGGCCGCAAGTGTCTTGATCTTCAAGATGAACTCCCTGTCCGCCGACGGCACAGCACGAGACCGCGCGCGTCGACTTGCTGTTCACACCCGCCCGTCGTGGAGTGACGGTGCGGTCTGAAGACCCCCCTGACCGGTGATCAAGGTACCCGTCAGGCGCCGCGGGAAAACCGGCCGCCCAGAAAGGCCCGGTCAGGGCGCCTGCGGACAGATTGGCACGCGCAGGCCATCGTTGGCGCTCGCAGCCCCGCTGAGGCGGACCGCGACGGCCCCATACTCGGGTTCCGGCCGAACCGAGGAGGAGCCATGCACATCACCGTCGACTACGACCTGTGCGAGGGCCACGGGCAGTGTCTGATGGCCGCACCCGACGTCTTTGACCTGCCCGACGGGTCGGATCAGGTCGTCGTTCTCGACCCCGATCCGCCCCAGAGCGAGCGCGGGGCCGTCGTCCGTGCCGCCGCCATGTGCCCTGCGCAGGCGTTGCGTGTGGATCCCTGACGCCGCCGTTCACCCCTCGGCGAGATCGTCGAGGATCCCGCTCCGCCCCGCCAACGCGGCGGCGGCGATCCGGTTGCCGACGCCCAGCTTGTTCAACAGCGAGGCCACCATCCGTTTGGCGGTACGGTCGGACACCATCATCCGGGTGGCGATGTCGGCGGTCTCCATCCCCGTGGAGACCAGCACCCACAGTTTGAGGTCTGCCGGGGTCAGCGCCGTCAACACCTCGGGCGACGGTTTGCGCGTACCCGAGAGCAGCGCATCCAGCAGAGCGGGGTCCACCACCCGCAATCCGGCGGCGATCGTCGTCAACGGCCCGACCAGGGCCTCGGGCCGCACCGTCTTGGACAGGAACCCGTCGGCGCCCGCGCGCAGCGCGTCCTCGGCGAGTTGCATGTCGCCGGTGCCCGACAGCGCCAGGATGCGGGTTCGGGGATGGCGCGCCCGGATGTGCCGAATCGCCGCCACCCCACCCAGCGGCGGCATCGACAGGTCCACGATCGCGAGGTCGGCATCGCACGACATGGCCAGTTCAGCGGCCTCTTCGACGAAGGTGGTCCGGCCACCGATCACGAACTGCTCGGACCAGTCGCGGGCCAGCAGCAGTTCCAGACCCTCGGCGAACAATTCGTGATCGTCGATGATCACGACGACGAGGGGTTCTCGTCCGGACCTGTGAGTCACCCGCTGGATCGTAGTGCGCGGGTCTAGGGTCGGCCCCGTGAACGGCTCGCGTCGACTGAGGTCACTGGTGGTGCCCGCCGGGGACACCTACGGTCTGGCGCGGGTCGTGGTGGCCGTCCGCGCCGCGGTGGTGTTGTCGGTCGTCCTGCTGAGCGCGACCGGTCCGGATTGGATGCGCCGCAATCCTGTGGTGTTGACGATCGTGCTGGCGGCCGCACTCGTGTACGCGGCCGTGTTGATGGCCCATCCGCGCTACGAGGTGCGGCGCACCCGCTTCGCCTGGTTGGTGGCCGCGCTGGACGCGACGTTCACGTTGACGCTGATCGCCCTCACCGGAGGTGCCTCCAGTCCCGTCGTCGCCGTCCTCGCACTGGTCGTGATCGCGTCCGCGGCCAGGTTGACCTTTCTCGAATGTCTCTCACTCGCAATCCTTCTGGGTCTCGGATACCTCGCGGTGGTGTCCTTTGTCACCGCCGGTGGCGCTGCACTCGCACCGCTGACCCTGGGCCTCTGGTGGGCGCTGTACATGGTGTTCATCGCCGTGCTGAGCGGTGGGCTGGCGGTCTTGATCGAACGTGAGCACCGATCACGGGTGGACGCCCTGGTGGAAGCCGAGGCCGAACACGCCGCGGCCGCGGAGGAACGCGACCTGCGCGCGCGCCTGCTCCGTTCCTACGAGGCGCAGCAGGAGGGACTGCAGGTGCTGCTGCACGAATTCCGCACCCCGGTGGCCTCACTGGACGCCCTGGCCGGCGCACTCACCGACACCACACCGATGCCAGATGCCGACCGGGATGCGGCGATTCGACTCGCCGGTCGGCATGCCCGGCACCTCACCGACATGCTCGACGCCCTCTCCGACGTCAACCTCAGCCGCCAACCCGCCTTCTCCTCCGGGCGGGTGCGCCGCGTCGACGTCGCGGAACTGGTCAGCGAGGCCGGTCATGCGGTGGATCTCGGTCCGCCCCGGCTGCGGGTGTCGACGACCGGTGACGTCTCGGCAGTGTCGATCGATGCGCAGGGCCTGCGCCGTGTCCTGACCAACCTGCTGGAGAACGCGGCCCGCCACGGCCGGGACCGGCCCATCGACGTCGAATGCGAACGCCTCGACGACCGACTACGGGTCAGCGTGTCGGACCGTGGCCCGGGGGTCCCCCAGGCGGCCCTGGGCGAGCTGACCGGCAAGTTCGTCAGCCTGTCGGATCGGCGCGGCACCGCCGGTCTGGGGTTGTGGATCGTGCAGCAGATCATCGACGCCCTCGGCGGCACGTTGCATTTCACCGCCCGCGCCGAGGGTGGCCTCACGGCGTCGTTCACTGTTCCGGTCGGCTGAGCGCCCGAGGTCCCCGGGGCCGGGGACGTGGCCCGCACGGGCCGCCATTGGCCCGCACGGCGGCTCCGTCGGGCGTCGTGGTGTCCAACACTGGGCCTTGATCCGCCGCGTGACGTGCACCACACGATGCGGACGAGCCCTGAAAGGACATGCCAATGACGACCGTGTTCCCCGAGACCACCCACGGTGACATCGATCTGAGCGCACGGGAGTTCTGGGCCAAACCGCCCGTCGAACGCGATGCCGCGTTCGCGGTGTTACGGCGTGAGAACCCCGTCGCGTGGAGCCGGCCTGCGGACTCCGACCTGTTGCCACCCGAACAGAACCTCAAGGGGTTCTGGTCGCTGACCAAGCACGAGGACATCCGCTACGCCAGCCGCCATCCCGAGATCTTCTCCTCGGCGCAGGGCATCACGATGGAGGACTTCCCCCACGAGATCCTGATGATGTCGCAGTCGTTCATCGCGATGGACGCGCCCCGGCACACTCAGCTGCGCGGTATCACCCTCGATGCGTTCAAACCGCGCAACATGCGCCGGCTGCAGGGCTGGGTCCAGGAACACGCCCGCGATCTGATCTCCGAGATGTCCCATCTGGGCGAGGGCGATTTCGTCGAGCTGGTGTCGGTGAAACTGCCGGGCCGCATCTTCGGGTCCTTCTTCGGCCTGCCGCCGGGCGAGATCCACGAGAAGACCATCGATGCCGCGCAGCGCACTCTGGGCTGGACCGATCCCGACGTCCGCGGTGACCGCACCGCCCTCGAACTGTTCGCCGGTGCGGTGATGGACCTGCACGAGACGGTGACCACCCTGCTGCCCGAGCGTCGCGCCAACCCCGGCGACGACCTGCTGTCCTGGATGGTGCAGGCCGAGTTCGACGGTGTGAAGATGACCGACGACGAACTGAAGGCCTTCTTCACCCTGCTGGCGGTGGCCGCGAACGACACCACCAGACATGCTTCGGCGCAGGCGATCTACGCGTTCTCCCAGTTCCCCGACCAACGCGACCTGCTGGTCGCCGATGTCGAGGGTCGGGTCGACTCCGCGGTCGAGGAGGCGCTGCGCTGGGCCTCCCCGCTGATCCACATGCGACGCACCGCGACCCAGGACGTCACGGTCCGGGGTGCGGAGATCAAGGCCGGCGACAAGGTGGTGCTCTGGTACAGCTCGGCCAACCGCGACGAAGACGTGTTCGACGATCCCTTCACGTTCGACATCGAGCGAAACCCCAACCCACACCTGGCATTCGGTGGTGGGGGACCGCACTTCTGTCTCGGCGCGGCGCTGGCCCGCACCATGCTCCGCTCACTGCTGACCGAGGTGTACACCCGCATCCCGGACATCCACGCCCCCGAACCGAAATTCCAGGTCGCCAACTTCATCAACGGCATCAACAGCCTGCCCGCCACCTGGACCCCCGAACGCCGCTGACGGCCCTGACCCACTGACCGAGAGGAATCACGATCTTGAAGACGAAAGCCGCTGTCCTGTGGGGGCTGCACCAGAAATGGGAGGTTACCGAACTCGACCTCGACGCGCCCAAGGCGCAGGAGGTCCTGGTCAAGCTGACCGCGAGCGGGCTCTGCCACTCCGATGACCACCTGGTCACCGGGGACATGCCGATGAACCTGCCGGTGGTGGGCGGACACGAGGGCGCCGGAGTGGTCGCCGAGGTCGGCCCCGGCGTGACCGAGGTCGAGGTCGGCGACCACGTGGTGCTGAGCTTCATCCCGGCCTGCGGCCGCTGCACCGAATGTGCGCGGGGGCGCAGCAACCTGTGCGTGTACGGCGCCGCGATCGTCGCCGGGCCGCAACTCGACGGCACCTACAGGTTTCACAGCGGCGGGCAGGACGTCGGCCAGATGTGTGTGCTGGGCACCTTCTCGGAGTACACCGTGGTGCCGATCGCCTCGGTGGTCAAGGTGGACAAGGACATTCCGCTGGACAAGGCAGCACTGGTCGGGTGTGGGGTCACCACCGGCTACGGTGCCGCCGTGCGCACCGGTGAGGCCCGCGACGGCGACACCGTCGTGGTCATGGGTGTCGGCGGGCTCGGTATCAACGCGGTGCAGGGCGCCAGGCTCGCCGGCGCGCGCTACGTCATCGCCCTCGATCCCGTCGCCTACAAGCGGGAGCGGTCGTTCGAGTTCGGCGCCACCCACGCCGCGGCCACCGTCGAGGAGGCGCAGGCACTGATCACCGACCTGACCCGCGGCACCATGGCCGACGTCTGCGTCGTCACCACCGACAGTGCCGAAGGCGCCTACGTGGCGCAGGGCCTGAGCCTGGTCGGCAAGCGGGGCCGAGTGGTGATGACGGCGATCCCGCACCCGACCGACACCACCGTCGACATGTCGCTGTTCGACCTGACCCTGTACGAAAAGCAGGTCAGGGGATGCCTTTTCGGGTCGTCCAACCCGCGCCTGGACATCCCGCGCATGCTCGAACTCTACGGGTCCGGCCGTCTCATGCTCGACGAGCTGATCACCCGCGAGTACACCCTCGACGAGATCAACCAGGGGTACGAGGACATGCACGACGGGCGCAATCTGCGCGGGCTGATCAGGTTCTGATGATGACCGGACTTCCGCATTACCGGATGTACGTCGACGGCGAGTGGCGCGACGCCGCGGAGTCGATCGAGGTGCGCAGCCCGGCAACCGGCGCCCCGGTCGCGACGGTGGCCTACGGTGACCTGACCGCCGTCGACGACGCCGTGGCGGCGGCCAGGGCCGCGCACGAGGCTGGGGTGTGGCGATCGATGCCGCCGCAGCAGCGGGCCGATCTGCTCGACGCCATCGCCGACAAGCTCGCCGCCCGGTCCGACGAGCTGACCGCGCTGCAGGTCAGGGAGAACGGTGCGACCGTGCGCGGTGCCGGCGCGTTCCTGATCGGCTACGCCATCGCGAACCTGAGGTATTTCGCCTCGCTTGCGCGCAGCTACGCGTTCCAGACCAGCGGACCGCTGATCGAGGCGCCGACGCTGGCCTCCGGCCTGATCCTGCGGGAGCCGGTCGGGGTGTGCGCGGGCATCATCCCGTGGAACTTCCCACTGCTGCTGGCGGTCTGGAAGCTGGGACCGGCGCTGGCGGCGGGCAACACCGTCGTGCTCAAACCCGACGACCAGACCCCGCTGACGCTGCTCGAACTCGCCCGCGCCGCAGACGAAGTCGGGCTGCCCGCCGGGGTGCTCAACGTGGTGACCGGGCCGGGTCCGGTGGCCGGCGCCCGGCTGGCCGAACACCCCGACGTCCGCAAGATCGCGTTCACCGGGTCCACCGAGGTGGGCAAGGGTGTCATGCGGGCCGCGGCCGACAACGTCAAGAAGGTCACCCTCGAACTGGGCGGCAAGGGCGCCAACATCGTGCTCGAGGACGCCGATCTCGACCTTGCCGTGGACGGTTCGCTGTTCGCCTTCCTGATGATGAGCGGGCAGGCCTGTGAATCCGGGACGCGACTGCTGGTGCACGAATCCGTTCACGACGAGTTCGTGCGGCGGTTGGTGGCCCGGGCCGAGACGCTGGTGATGGGCGATCCGATGAGCCCGGCGACCGATCTGGGACCGCTGGTGTCGGCCAAGCAGAAGGCCCGTGTCGAGAAGTACATCGCGCTCGGTCAGGAGGAGGGCTGCCGGATGGCCTTCCAGGGCACCGTCCCGTCGGATCCCGCGCTGGCCGAGGGGCATTGGGTGCCGCCGGTCATCCTGACCGGGGCCACCAACCAGATGCGGATCGCTCGCGAGGAGATCTTCGGCCCGGTGCTGGTGGTCATCCCGTTCCGCGACGACGACGATGCGGTCGCGATCGCCAACGACAGCGAGTACGGGCTGTCGGCGGGGGTGTGGAGCGCCGACAACGGACGCGCCCTGGGGATCGCCCGCCGGTTGGAATCGGGAACGGTGTGGGTCAACGACTGGCACATGGTCAACGCGATGTACCCGTTCGGCGGGGTCAAACAGAGCGGCCTGGGTCGTGAACTCGGCCCGGGCGCGCTCGACGAGTACACCGAGCCCAAGTTCGTCCACATCGACCTGACCAACGACCGTCGCAAACGTGCCTTCGCCGTGGTCGTATCCGCGGCGGCAGCCGAATCCGACTGAGGGACAACATGTATCCGGGTACCCATGCCCAGATCGCGCCGGACCGCCCCGCGGTGATCGTCGCCGAGACCGGTGAGCAGGTGAGCTATCGGCAGCTCGACGACGATTCCGCGGCGCTGGCCCGGGTGCTGTACGACGCGGGTCTGCGGACCGGCGACGTCGTGGCGCTGCTGTCCGACAACTCCCCGGAAGCCCTGGTGGTGTTGTGGGCGGCGCTGCGCTCGGGGCTGTACATCACCGCGATCAACCACCACCTCACTGCACCCGAAGCCGACTACATCGTCGGTGACTCGGGCGCGCGGGTGCTCGTCGCGTCCGCAGCGCTGGACGGGTTGGCGGCCAAGGTGGGTGCGGACCTGCCGCTGCGGCTGTCCTTCGGCGGCGAGATCGATGGATTCGGCTCGTTCGAGGCCGCGCTGGCCGGGGCGGGTCCGCGGCTGACCGAGCAACCGTGCGGGGCGGTCATGCTGTATTCGTCGGGAACCACGGGATTCCCGAAGGGTATCCAGCCCGACCTACCGGGCCGCGATGTCGACGCGCCGGGCGATCCGATCGTCGCGATCGCCCGCGCGTTCTACGACATCAGCGAGTCCGACATCTACTACTCGTCCGCGCCGATCTATCACGCCGCACCGCTGCGGTGGTGTTCGATGGTGCACGCACTCGGCGGAACCGTGGTGCTGGCCAAGCGATTCGATGCCCAGGCCACACTCGGGCACGTCGAGCGGTACCGGATCACCGTCACCCAGATGGTGCCGACGATGTTCGTGCGGTTACTCAAACTCGACGCCGACGTCCGCACCCGGTACGACGTGTCGAGCCTGCGGGCGGTCATCCATGCCGCCGCGCCGTGCCCGGTCGATGTCAAACACGCGATGATCGACTGGCTCGGCCCGATCGTCTACGAGTACTACAGTTCGACCGAGGCGCACGGGATGACGTTCATCGACAGCCCGGACTGGCTGGCCCATCCCGGATCGGTCGGTCGCAGCGTGCTGGGCGATCTGCACATCTGCGACGACGAGGGCAACGAGTTGCCGGCGGGACGGATCGGCACCGTCTACTTCGAGCGGGACCACCTGCCGTTCCGGTATCTCAACGACCCGGAGAAGACGGCGGCGGCCCAGCATCCCGCACATCCGTTCTGGACCACGGTCGGAGATCTCGGCTCGGTCGACGAGGACGGCTATCTGTACCTGGCCGACCGAAAGTCGTTCATGATCATCTCCGGCGGGGTGAACATCTACCCGCAGGAAACCGAGAATGCGCTGACCATGCACCCCGCCGTGCACGACGTGGCCGTCATCGGTGTCCCCGATCCCGAGATGGGGGAACAGGTCAAGGCGGTCATCCAACTCGTCGAAGGTATTCGCGGCAGCGACGAACTGGCGCGCGAGCTCATCGACTACACGCGGTCGCGGATCGCGCACTACAAGGCGCCCCGCTCGGTGGAATTCGTCGACGAACTGCCACGCACACCGACCGGGAAGCTGGTGAAGGGTCTGCTGCGGTGAACGCGGGTCACACCCCGGCCGGGTGAACCACGCCGCCGAGTTGGGCGGTCACCGCGTCGGCGGTCGCCACCACGGCGCGGGCCCGTTCACTGATCTCGTTGTCGGTCAACGGCTTCCCGATGTGCATCGAGACGACCATCACCTGCCGACGGTAATGGTCGTACACCGGGGCCGAGATCACGCTGACGTCATGACGTCCGCGACCGGTGCTCTCCTCGCGCAGATACACCCGCTCACCGATGTCGGAGACCAGCTCGCCCAGTAGCGCGCGCAGCTCGTCGGGCAACTCGGTCGGCATACCGGCCAGCAACGAGTACAGCCGCCGTCCGCCCGCGGTCTGTCGCTCCACCAGATATCCGTCGGCACGACAGGCGGCGACCACACGCCGGAGCCGGTCGGTGTCGGTGCGCAACGGGATCGTCGGCTGCCGTCGCAGCCAGTCACGTTCGGCCTCCTCATCCCACAGCACGAACATCAGGCCCACCGGAGGGGCGAACGGGTAGCTCTGACCCACCTCCACACCGGGCCGAAGCCCGGCGGGTGCCACCAGGTCCAGCAGAGTGATGCGGTCGTCGACGACTGCGGAGAGCGCAGCGGTGGCACCGAACCGCGCCGACAACAGGCGCAGTTGCTCGCGCGCGGCCGGGCTGACCCGCATCGACTCCTGGGCCCGGTGCCCGAGGGTGATCAGCGACGGTCCCAACCGGTAGGTCTTGTCGGCCGGATCACGGACGAGATAACCCGCCTCGCTCAGGGCCGTGACGATGCCCAGGCACGTCGGTTTCGTCAGCCCCACCCGGCGTGCCAGCTCGGATACGCCGAAGCGCTCCTGCGGGCGGTCGGCGAGGAAGTCGAGGATGCGCACCACCCGGTCCGTCGGTGGCGACGCACGTCCCGGAAGCGACGGGTCGGCCTTGGTCGGTGCCATGGGGAGCACGGTACCTCGACGGTCCATATATGTAACGCTGCGGTCGATATATTGACTATGGATAGAACACGTTCTAATTTCGGGCTGTGTACACGCAGCCCCTGGCCGACGCCATCGCCGAAGCGGAGAAGCTCGTCGCCGCCGCCCCGTTCATCGACTCCGGGGCCGACCTGCTCGAGGGACTGCAGTACCTCGCGGGCTGTATCGCCGCGTGCACGCACGTGGCGTTCGACTACGACCGCGATCATCCGTTCCTGCACAGCGGCACCGGCCCGTTCACGAAGATGGGCCTCGACAACCCCGACACCCTGTACTTCGGCACCCGCGTGCAGCCGGGGTACGACTACGTGGTGACCGGCAGGCGGGGCACCACCACCGACGTGAGCTTCCAACTCCTCGGCGGCGAGTACACCGACGAGGTGGTGCCCGACAGTGCGACGGCGTTCGACGACCGCAGGCTCGACATCGCCGCCGACGGCTCTTTCGAATGGCGGTTCACCCCGGAAGTGCCGTCGCAGTTGGTCATTCGCGAGGTCTACAACGATTGGTCCGCTCAGCGCGGCACGTTCGCGATCGCCCGCACCGACACCGCGGGCACCGCGCCGCCGCCACTGACCCGCGAACTCATCGAGAAGCGTTACGCCGTGGCAGGCAAGCAACTCGTGCAGCGCGTCAAGACGTGGCTGCAGTTCCCGCAGTGGTTCTACAACGACAGCCCACCGAACACGATGGTGGCGCCTCGGCTCACCCCCGGCGGCCTCGCGACGCAGTACTCGTCGGCGGGGCAGTTCGACCTCGCCGAGGACCAGGCGCTGATCATCACGCTGCCGGTCACCGATGCGCCCTACCTCGGCTTCCAGCTCGGCAGCCTGTGGTACATCTCGCTGGACTACATCAACCACCAGACGTCGCTGAACGGCACTCAGGCGCAGGCCGATCCGGACGGCAAGATCCGCATCGTCGTCTCCGAACAGAATCCCGGCGTGACCAACTGGTGCGAAACACTCGGACACCGCAAGGGTTTTCTCCAGTTCCGCTGGCAGCGGGTGTCGCGTGAACTGACCCCGGCCGACGGGCCGTCCGTCGAGGTGGTGGACATCGGCGACGTGAGTGCGGCGCTGCCGTACTACGCATCGAACAAGATTTCAGGAGAAGACTGGCGGGCACGGATCGCGCTACGCCAGAAACAGATCGGCGAGAGAATGGTGGGTTGAGATGGCGCTCGGGTTACTGAAGGACAAGGTCGTCGTCGTCAGCGGCGTCGGCCCGGCGCTCGGCACCACACTGGCCCGGCGCTGCGCGGAGGAGGGTGCCGACCTGGTGCTCGCCGCGCGCACGGTCGAACGCCTCGAGGACGTCGCCAAGCAGATCACCGATCTGGGGCGACGCGCGGTGTCGGTGGGCACGGACATCACCGACGAGGCGCAGGTGGCCAACCTGGTCGACCAGTCGCTCGAGGCCTACGGCAGGGTCGACGTGTTGATCAACAACGCCTTCAGGGTGCCGTCGATGAAGCCGTTCGCGAACACCACCTTCGAGCACATGCGCGACGCCATCGAGTTGACCGTGTTCGGCGCCCTGCGCATGGTCCAGGCCTTCACCCCGGCGCTGGCCGAAGCCAAGGGGTCCGTCGTCAACGTGAACTCGATGGTGGTGCGGCACTCCCAGGCCAAATACGGCGCCTACAAGATGGCCAAATCCGCGCTGCTGGCGATGTCACAGACGCTGGCCACCGAGCTCGGTGAACAAGGCATTCGAGTGAATTCGGTTGCCCCCGGATATATCTGGGGTGAAACCCTGAAGAGTTACTTCAATCACCAGGCGGGTAAGTACGGGACGACCGTCGAGGAGATCTACCAGGCGACCGCGGCGGCGTCCGACCTCAAGCGGTTGCCCACCGAGGACGAGGTGGCCTCGGCGATCCTGTTCATGGCCAGCGATCTGTCCAGCGGTATCACCGGGCAGACTCTGGATGTCAACTGCGGGGAGTACAAGGCATGAGTCCGAAGACGAGCGCGAGTGAGGATCGCAGCGAGGGACGAGCGAGGACCGGAGCGAGTGGGAGTCGAGCATGAATCGGAGCGGACGTACCGACGTGGGCACCGTCGAGGATCTGCACGCCTCGGCCGTGAAGGCCTGCGGTTTGGACGATTTCGGCTCCGATGACGACAACTACCGGGAGGCGCTCGACGTACTGCTCGAGTCCTACCGGCGTGACGCCGACCTGACCGAGTTCGGCAGCAAGATGCAGCGCTTCTTCGTCCGTAACGCGCTCGTTGCCCGTCTGGTCTCCGAGGCGGCGTTCAAGCAGTATCCCGAACACGCCGCCGTCGCGATCGAACGGCCGATCTTCGTCACCGGATTGCCGCGCACCGGCACGACGGCCGTGCACCGGCTGCTCGCCGCGGACCCGCGCCACCAGGGCCTGGAGTTGTGGCTGGCCGAGTTCCCACAACCCCGCCCACCGCGCGAGACATGGTCGGACAACCCCGTCTTCCGGCAACTTGACGCGCAGTTCACCAAGGCGCATGAGGAGAACCCGGACTACACGGGCCTGCACTTCATGACCGCCGACGAGGTGGAGGAGTGCTGGCAGCTGTTACGGCAGTCGCTGCACTCGGTGTCCTACGAGACGCTGGCCCACGTGCCTACATACTCGCAGTGGCTGGCGCGTCAGGACTGGACCAAACCGTATCAGCGGCACCGCCGCAATCTGCAGCTCATCGGGCTCAACGATCGCGAAAAGCGTTGGGTGCTCAAGAATCCCAGCCACCTGTTCGCGTTGGACGCGCTGTTCGCGACGTATCCGGACGCGCTCGTGGTGCAATGCCACCGGCCGGCCGAGACGATCATGGCATCGATGTGCTCACTCGCCCAGCACACCACCGAGGGCTGGTCGAACACGTTCGTCGGCGATGTCATCGGCGCCGACTCGATGGAGACGTGGTCGCGCGGTCTCGAACTGTTCAATGCCGAACGCGCCAAACATGATCCGGCGCAGTTCTACGATCTGGACTACTTCGCGCTGATCAAGGATCCGATCAGCGTCGTCGAGGACATCTACCGGACATTCGGCATCGAGTTCACCGACGGGGCCCGGGAGGCCATGGCCAGGACGCACGAGGAAAGCCAGCGGGGCCCTCGTGCACCCAAACACACCTACTCGCTGGCCGATTACGGTTTGACCGCCGAACAGGTCAAGGAGCGCTTCGCGGGTCTGTGACCCGACGCTCGAATCACGCCGCCGGCTGACGGCGGCTTTCGCCGGAGCGGTCATCTCCGACCGATCCATCACCGCGTGACCCGCCGGGTCGCGCGGTTTTCGGCGTTTCGGCATCGGACACCTCGTAACCGTCGTTTGCGTGCGGCTCTCTGGCAACGATCCTTGCCCAGTGGCCTTCGGTCCATGAACTACCACTACGACGTACTAAGAATTTGCTGAATATGCACCAAGGGGGGTGTGATGTACGCAACTGCAACCGGTTCTTGCGTCGCCAGTAGGCCTAGGAAGCGGAATAAGCGCAGGTAAGCGTGCTTATTGTCTGGTGAGCACGCTTCCGTGGGCCGTGATCGCTGACGTCGGTGTCAGTAGCGATTAGGAAGTCTTGGCGAATTGCTTGATTGCGCCATTGACGGATGGTAGCGTCCCGTTTCGCACCGCCGACCGAAGTTTTCAGGAAATCGGAAAGCGTGTGCTCACCCCTGCAGCTCACGTCGGGTCGCAGGGTCAGGGGAGGGGGGCACATGGCACGGTCCGACTTCCTCTATCGCCGGGCCGGCGATTTCGCCGCCCGCGTCCACCGCTTCCCCGAAGGGACGTCATGACCACGTTCTGCGAACCGACTGTCAGCGACCATCTCCGCAGTGACGTGGCGCAGCCACTACACGGCGTGGGCATCGTCGGACTCGGCTATGTCGGACTGCCCACCGCGCTCGCGATCGCCGAATCCGGTGTCGCCGTCCTCGGCTGCGACATCAGCGAGTCGCGGATCGCGGCGATCAAGGCCCAGCGGGTCGACCTCCTGGCCGGCGACCTCATGAGCCTGAACCGCCTACTCGACACCGACCTGTTGACGCTGACCACCGAGGTCGCCGGACTCGCGGCGGTGGACACCGTCCTGATCTGTGTGCCGACGCCGGTCGACACCCATCTGGTCCCCGATCTGACCGCGCTGCGCGCCGCATGCGCCACCGTCGTCGATGCGGCTCGGCCCGGGCAGACGATCGTGTTGACCTCCACCACCTATTTGGGGTGCACCCGCGAACTGTTGGTCGAGCCCCTTGCGCGGCGCGGTCTGGTCGCCGGCCGTGACGTGTTCGTCGCCTTCAGCCCCGAGCGGATCGACCCCGGCTCACCGGCCCATGTCCCCGAGCGGACACCGCGCGTGGTCGGTGGTGTGACCGATGCGTGCGCCGTCCAGGCGACGCGGACGCTCGTCCGGTCCGCCGCATCTGTGCACCAGGTGTCCAGCCCCGAGGCCGCCGAGCTGACCAAGCTGCTCGAGAACACCTTTCGGGCCGTGAACATCGCGCTGGCCAACGAGTTCTCCGACGTCGCAAAGAACTTCGGCGTCGACGTCATGGAGGTGATCTCCGCGGCGGCGACCAAGCCCTACGGTTTCATGCCGTTCCGCCCCGGCCCGGGCGTCGGCGGACACTGCATCCCGTGCGATCCGCACTACCTGCTGTGGCAGCTGAAAGCCACCAGGCTGCCGTCACCCGTCACCGAAGCCGCCATGGCATCCATCGCCTCGCGTCCGCAGGCGGTGGTCAACCGGGCGCAGGAACTGCTCGCGGAGGAGGGTCGGCCGCTGGCCGGGTCGCGGATCCTCGTCGTCGGCGTCGCATACAAACCGGCCGTCGCCGACGTACGCGAGTCGCCCGCCCTGCACATCCTCGAAGAACTGCACCGCCGCGGCGCCGAGGTCGCCTTCACCGACGCGATGGTGGAGAGCGTGTGGACCGAGTCCGGGCACCTCGCGCGGGAAACCGATCCGGCGCAGGGCGATTGGGATCTGGTCATCGCGCACACGCTGCACCCGGCGGCTGATCACACCTGGTTGTCCACGGTCCCCCTGCTGCTCGACGCCGCCTACGGCCTGCCCGACCTGCCTCAGCGGAGGGTGCTTTGAGCACGGTCGACACCTTGGCGCCACCGTCGGTGCGGGAGCCCCGGAGCCTCGCATTCGCCGGATGGCTCGACTCCAGACCGGCGGAGGTGCGTCGCGGACTGCGCAGGGTGCTGGTCCTGATCGGGCTGATGCCGCTGATCGTGCTGCTCGCCGTGCAGGCGCCGCTGTTATCGCACGGGGCGCTGCTGCTGGGATACGGGATGCTCGTCCTGACCGCCACCGTCTCGATGATGTATCTCGGCTTCGCGCGCTACGAGGATCCCAGCGTCCACCCTTCGACGGATGCCGGTGCGCGTGACCGGTGCGACTTCCCCGCGCTGCCGCCCCTGCCGCGGGTGAGTCTGCTCGTCGCGGTCCGGGACGAGGTGGACGGTATCGAAGAGTGCGTCCGCACCATGGTCGGTTCGGCGTACCCCGACCTCGAAGTGATCGTCATCGACGACGCGTCGACCGACGGGACGCCCGACGTGCTCCGGCGGTTGGCCGCCGAACTCGATGTGACCGTGATCTTCAAGGAGATCAACCAGGGCAAGAAACACGCCCTCACCGACGGGGTGCGCGTCGCCTCCGGTGAGGTTCTGGCATTCACCGACTCCGACTGCGTGCTCGCACCGGACGCCCTGTCGCGCTGCGTGCGCGCACTGGTCGAGAATCCGCGGCTGGGTGCGGTCAGCGGTCACGCACGCGCACTCAACGCCGCCGACACCGTGCTGACCCGCGCCCAGGACACCTGGTACGACGGCCAGTTCAGGGTGGCCAAGGCCGCCGAGGCCACCTTCGGCAACGTCACCTGCGTCTCGGGGCCACTGGCCGTGTTCCGCCGCGACGCGATCGTCAACTACCTGCCGGCGTGGGCCAACGACACGTTCCTCGGCCGCGAATTCCGCTTCGCCACCGACCGGCAACTCACCGGATACGTGCTCGGCCAGGTGTGGAAGGGGCAGGCGCTCAAGCGCCGCTACGCGGACGATCCGCTGGTCGCCGATCACGACCATCCCGAACGGCGTTGGCTGGTCGGCTATGTGCGCTCCGCGCACGTGTGGACGACGGTGCCCGCCCGGTTCCGGCCGTTCCTCAAACAGCAGGTGCGGTGGAAGAAGAGCTTCATCCGGAACCTGTGCTTCACCGGGTCGTTCATGTGGCGGCGCGGGTTCGGTGCGGCGGCCCTGTTCTACGGTCACGTCCTGTTCGTGGCGGTGGCGCCGTTGATGGCCGTGCGCCATCTGGTCTGGGCGCCGGCCAACGGACTGTATTTCCTCACGCTGCTCTACCTGTGCGGGGTGGTGACCAAAGGGTTCGCCTGGGCGCTCGCCTTCAAGATCTCCAACCCGGGCAACCCGCTGTGGCGTTACCGCCTGTTGATGGCGGTCCTCGGCTCGATGCTGTTGTCCTGGTTGCTGCCCTATTCGCTGGCCACCATCCGCAAGGGCACATGGGCGCGAGGTGCCCAATGAGACTGCGCCGACTGCGCATCCGGCTCGTCGACCTGGTGTTCCTCGCCGCCGGCGCGCTGGTGTTCTTGATCGTCCTGACGAATGGAATGTTCTGGTGACCGCGACGTCGACGCCCCGCACCCCATGGCGGACCCGGATCGTGCGGGCTTCGGTTCGCGCCGCGTTCGCGCTCGTCGCCGCGGCGCTGCTGGCGGCGCCCTTCGGGCTGGCGTGGTATCTGCACGTGCGCGGACTGCAGGTGAGCGAGCAGTTCTACACGCCCGCTTCGTCACTCGCGGCCGACCAGGACGCGCTCGCAGAGACCCTGCGATCCGAACTGCCTGACCGCGCGGCCCCGGTCGTCCTCGCCTACCACGACATCCGGCCGATGACGGCGACGGAGGACCAGCCCGACCCCGCCGCGGATCCGCGACACCATCTCGTCGTCACGCCGGAGGCGTTCGATGCGCAGCTCACCGCGCTGCGGGCCGCGGGCTACACCTCCATCACGTCCGATCAGTACGTGGACTACCTGGCAGGTGGCGAGGTCCCGGAACGGTCGGTGCTCCTCACGTTCGACGACGGCACGCACGGACTGTGGACATACGCGGACAAGATCCTCGAGCGACACGGGATGCACGCGGTGTCGTTCCTCATCACCGGCAATGTCGGCGCGAAACGGCCGTATTACCTGTCGTGGCAGGAGATCGAGCGGATGGCCGACTCCGGCCGGTGGGACTTCCAGTCGCACACCCGGAAGATGCACGCCCGGCTGCCGATCGATGCCGCGGGCACCCTGGCATCCGAGATGACGCACCGCCGTTGGCTTTTCGAGAAGAACCGGTCAGAGACGCTCGACGAGTTCGAAGGCAAGATCAGAACCGACCTGCTGGCGTCGGTACAGGACATCGTCGACCACGGACTGCCGCGTCCGACACTGTTCGCCTTCCCGTTCTCCGACGGATACGACGAAGACCGCGCCTCGAGCGACCCACAGGCTGCCGCGACCGCGCTGACGGTCGTCCGGGAGATCTTCGCGGGCGCGTTCAACAACGCACCCCCGCAGCCACTGCCCGCCGGTGCCCGGGCCGCGGCGGTGGGAATGACGGGCCGCATCGAGCTGACCGTCGACTCCACCGTCGAGGGGTTGCTCGAGAGCGTCCGCGCGAAAACGCCTGTCGCCCCGGGCCATGCTGCACCGTCACGCCGCCCCGATCTGTGGACACGGCTGAGCGACGACACCAAGGCCCCATTGCGCATAGAGGGGAGGGACGTTCGCTTCGACGGGCCGGGCCGGTGGTCGGGTGCCGCGTACGGACGTGAGGCGACGGCGGACTGGGCGTCGTACACGGCGACGGTCACTGTGGGCGGGTTGGCGGCACGTGGTGTGGAGAACGGGGCGCTGATCGCCAGGGTCGGCACCGGCGAAGAGGTGTCGGTCCAGGTCAGCGCGGAGTACGCCCGGGTGTCGATCGGGCTCGGTCCGGCGTGGAAGGTGTTGCGTGACCTGCCGTTGCCGCCCGGTGACCGGCACACCGTCACCATGGAGGTGTCGCCGACGGCCATCGGCGTGGTCGTGGACGGCTCGGCCCGGATGTCGGTCCCGGCCGGCGGTGGGCCCGCCGAGTACGGCGGTATCGGGCTGAGCAGTTCGCGGACCACGGAGGCCGCACCGTGGCCGGTCTTCACCGACCTCTCGGTCACCCCGGGCCGGGACGTTCCGAATGTCAAAGCGGGGGTAGGGGTTCCGACCCGAAGCTGACGCGCAGATCGTCGAGGCGCAGCTCGGCGTTGTCGCCCCGTATCCCGACCGAGCCCGCATGCAGCGGCGGGCAGCCTGTACCGCTGTCGACCGCCGTCACGGTGTGCCCGTCGCGCTCAGCGGAGATCGCCACGGTTCCGTCCGGGCGGTTGCGGACCGCGACGGAGACACGCTGCCACACGCCGAACGGTATCGGCGTGTCCGGCACGACGGCGCTGAGGTCGAAGTAGGTGCCCCCGTTGGAGTCGCCGCCGTCGCACTTCTTCTTGATCACCACCGTCGCGTCGCGGCGGTCCACGCTGACCGCATAGAGCTGCCGGTCGGACTGGTACCGCACAAAGATGTGGGCCCCGTCGAAGCTGCGGGCGGGTGTCCGCCCGGTGGTGACCAACTGTGTCACCTCGAGCATCAGCGAGAGGTCCACATCGGTGAGATCACCTCGCCGCGAGACCATCCGGAACACCGCCGATCCCGTGTCGCCCTCGTGGCCGCCGTCGTCGGGGATCCCGGTCCAGCCCTGCCCGTCGTCGCGGAACAGCGATCCGCTGGTGACCTCCCAGCCGAAACCACCGTCACCCGAACGTTTCTCCGCTGCGATCAACCCGTCCGGACCGGTGAACGAGTCCTCCAACACGGTGGGATTCGACCCGCACGCCGCACCGCATACGACGAGTATCAGGCAGGCGACCGCACGTGATGCCGTCCGCCGCACCTGCCCGGGACTAACCGTCGCCGGGGGAGGGTGCGGTGGAGCTCTCCTCCAGACACCCTTCGGCGACAGCGTGTTTGATGCTGTCCGCCAACCTCGGACAGGCCTTCGTCCGGGCGGGCTGCCCACCGGCCTCCCGCACCTCGCTGAAGTATGCACAGCGCTGGGACGCCTCGGAACTCCACTGCACCGACGTGTGGCCGCGTCCGAGTTTCTTGACCTTGACCGACACGTGACAGAACCGGCAGTCCACCGCCACCAGACCGGAGTTCAGATAGCGCTCACGGTCCCGCCGGGTGGCTTCGCGCACTGCCGCCGCCCGCTCTTCGTCGTCGGCGAAGCTCGGCGCCTTCGACCAGCTCTTGCGCCCTCCGGTCGACGGTGCGGGGTGGTCGTGACCGTCGTCGTCGTGGCCGCCGTGCAGCAGGAGCATCGACCGGGCCAGCCGGTCGACTTCGGCGTCCTGCTCCTCCGGTGAGGTCATGGGGTCGGCTGTTCGGCTTTCTCGCCCTCGCGGCGCGCGAGATTCTCCTGAACCTCGGTGTTCCAGTACTCGTTGGCCGCGGTGGTGTCGACCTCGATCTCGAAACGGTCCGTCATCTCCGGGGTCACGTCGGCGACGTCGACGTAGAACTGCTGATACCAGCGGCGCAGCTGGTAGACCGCGCCGTCCTCTTCGACCAGCAGCGGATTGTCGATACGCGTCTTGTGCTTCCAGATCTCGACGTCCTGCAGGAAGCCCTTGCTGACGCCGTCGGTGAACGTCCGCGCCAGCTTGTCGGTCATCTTCTCGTCCATGCCCTTGGGCTTCTCGACGATGACGCCCCACTGCAGCACGAACGAATCCTGGGTCACCGGGTAGTGGCAGTTGATCAGGATGGACTCGGCCTTGTAGCCGCCGTAGTTGTTGTGCAGCCAGTTGATCATGAACGACGGCCCGAAATACGACGCCTCGGAGTCGAGGTGCGCTTCGCCGTAGGTGGTGCCCATGTCGTTGACGTCGGGGCGGCCCACATTGTGCAGGTACTGGCTGGCGATGTGGCCCTCGAACACGTTCTTGAAGTACGTGGGCAGCCCGAAGTGGATGTAGAAGAAGTGCGCCATGTCGGTGACGTTGTCGATGATCTCGCGGCAGTTCGCGCCCTCGATCAGGATCGAGTTCCACCGCCAGTCGGTCCACTCGTCGCTGGCGAACTCCGGGATCTCGGGGATGCGCACCTCGGGGGGAGGCGGGTTGCCCTCGTGGTCGTGCCAGACGAACAGCAGACCGCTGCGCACGTCGGTGGTCCAGGCGCGGGTGCGGGCCAGCCGCGGCGTCCGCTTGGCGTAGGGCACGAGCTTGCACTTGCCGTCGCCGCCCCAGCGCCAGTCGTGGAAGGGGCAGGCGACCTCGTCACCCTTGATGGTGCCCTGGGACAGGTCACCGCCCATGTGCCGGCAGTAGCCGTCGAGGATTTTGACGTCGCCCTTCGAATCGGCGAACACCACGAGTTTGGTGCCGAACGCCTCGACGGAGTGCGGTTCGCCGTCGAGGTAGTCGTTGACCGGGCCGAGGCAGTGCCAGCCCCTGGCGTACCGGTCGGGCAGGGTTCCGGTGTCGATCTCGCGAATGCCGCTGTGGGCGGTGTCGGTACTCACCTGGGCGCCTCCAAAGTCCCGGCCACGATATCGAGGCCTCTAACTAGAACACGTTACAGTTTTGTCCACTGATCTCGCAATGATTGGCGCGTGACCTGGGGCATACCCCGTGATCGGGGGTTCTGAACAGATATCCGGGGCGGACCCCGCCGCTCCGCCGTACCGTTGCGGCATGCGAGTCGGTCAGGTCGTCGCGATGTGGCGCTATCCGGTCAAATCCCTCGGCGGTGAGGCCCTCGAGCAGGCGGAGTTCGGGCCGCGCGGTGTGCACGGCGACCGTCTGTGGGCGGTGCGCGACGTCGAACGTGACATCACCGCGACCGCCCGCCGGGTACCGGCGCTGCTGAAGGCGACCGCCCGCTACTGCGCGCCGCCTCCGCCCCACGCCGGACCGGGCCGGGTGCCCGAGGTCGAGATCACCTTCCCCGACGGCGCGGTGCTGCGCTCCGACGACGCCGGCGTGCACGCCAAGCTGTCCGAACTGGCCGGCCGCGAGATGCGGCTGACCGCGCTTCCGCCTGCGTCCGACACCAGCCTGCACCGCCTGGGCCTGACGGATCCCGACAACTCACCGATCGCCTCGATGCGTTCGGACTTCGGGATCGCCGAGGGGGAGAGGCTGCCCGATCTGTCGATGATGCGGATCTCGGACCTGACGCTGCTCGCGCGCTACTCGACACCGCCCGGGATGTTCGTCGACCTGGCGCCGGTGCACGTCATGACCACGGCCAGCCTGGCGACCATCGGCGCGGCGATCGGCGAGGCCGACGTCGACGTCCGTCGCTTCCGGCCCAATGTGCTCATCGCCGCCGACGACCCGGACGACGGTCTGCCGGAATCGCACTGGACGGGCGGACACCTGACGCTCGGTGGGGTGAAGCTCGAGGTGACCATGCCGACCATCCGCTGTGTGGTTCCGAGCCGAGCCCAGCCCGGGCTGGAGGTCGATCGCAGGATCACCAGGGCGGTCGCCGAAAAGGCGGACCGGTGCCTGGGCAGCTACTGCTGGGTCGACTCCGGCGGTGTGGTCGGCGTCGGCGACGAGGTGGCGCTCGAACCGCACCGGCACAGCAGGTTCGGCGACGCGACCCGGCGCGGTAAGCGCGCGGTGTTCGGACTCGCCACGGCCGCGGTCGACCGGCTGACCCGGTGATCGGGCACGGTCACTCTTCGTCTGTGAGCCCGGTGCGCAGCGCGATCAGCTGCATCTTGCCGACGGTGAAGACGAATTCGTCGGTGGTGGCGTCGCCTGGTGCGCTCTCGAAGTGCAACCGGACCAGCGCGGGCCCGTGGGTGTAGATCAGCAGTGTGGCGGCCTTCGGGCCTTCGGCGGACATGCCGACGACGATGGTGCCGTCGGTGCCCACCGGTGCGGGCCGGGGCGTACCGCCCACCACCGTCTTCTCCACCGCGGGCAGGGCGTTGCGCAACGTCGCGGTCGCGGTGGCGGCGTCGGGGTAGACCACGACGGTGTCGGAGATGGCCCGGGTGTCCTCGGCGTTGACGAACAGTGCGCTCGCCCCCGGGAGTCCGCCGGGACTGCCGCTCGTCGACCGGACGGTGAAGGTGTCCTCGTCGTCGCTGATGTCGCTGGCCTGCAACAACAGTTGGCTGTAGTCCCTATGGGCGGCGTCATTGCCGGCGGCCGGGCTTGTCGTGGTGACGGTCGGCACCGGCTCGACGGCCGGCACCGCCGGATCGCCTGCGACTTCTCCCTCGGGCGTGTCACAGCCGACGGTGGCGGCGCCGGCCAGCAGCACCGCGGCGGCCACCGACTTCACTGTCGTCTGCCGGTGGGCTGGGAACACGTGAGTTCGCCTCCGGTGGTGGGTGGCTGTTCACCCCCAACGTACGCCGCCGCCGCGGTCAGTACTTCTGCCACCCCGAGTGGATGTAGGTGTCGGCGAACCGCTTCATCGAATCCTTCTTCTTCTCCAGCGGCGCGTCGAAACTCAAGCCGTCAAAGACCCATGGGATGACGATGTTGTCGGTGACGCCCGCCTCGGCGAGTTCGCGGTGGCCGTCGACGCCGAACTTGTCGATGCACACCGCCTGGAACTCGAATGGCTCAGCCTCGCGGCCGAATTCGGCACGTAGGTCGTTGAGCTTGCGGATCGTCTCGCCGAGTTGTTCGCCGGTCATCATCGCGCTGGTCCAGCCGTCACCCACCCGCGCCGCCCGTTTGAGAGCAACGTCGGTGTGGCCGCCCACGTAGAACGGAACCGGTTCGGACGGCGCCGGGCTCATCTGCAACCGGTCGAAGTCGAAGAACTCGCCGTGGAACTCGACCATACCGCCGGCGAGCACCAGCTTGAGGATCTCGATCATCTCGTCGACCCGCTTGCCGCGCCGCGCGAACGGCACCCCGCACCACTCGAACTCCTCTGGCGCCCAACCGATTCCGACGCCGAAGCCGAACCGGTTGTGTGTCAGGTTCGCAACCGAGCCGACCTGCCGGGCCAGCAGCAGGGGATTGCGCGATCCGAGCTTCATCACGTTGGTGTAGAACCGCAGTGTCGAGGTCACCGCACCCATCGCCGCGGCCGCGATCAGGGGGTCCACCCACGGCGTGTCGGCGTTCCACATCCGCGACCCGTCGGGGGTGTAGGGGTAGTCCGCCGCCTGCTTCTCCATGTAGAACAGCGAATCCGGCAGCGCGATAGCGTCGAACCCGACCTCTTCGGCGCATCTCGCGAGCTCGGTCAACTCGTCGACGGGACCCATCGCGATGCTGACCGTGTACTTCATGGTCACGGCTGCGTCCGCTTGTCGGAGCTCACCACCCACATCGAGTAGTACTGCGAGCCACCGCCGTACGCATGTCCGAGGGCTTTGCGGGCGCCCTCCACCTGATGTTCGCCGGCCTTGCCCATCACCTGGATGGCGGCCTCGGCGAAGCGGATCATCCCCGACGCGCCGATCGGGTTCGACGAGAGCACACCACCGGACGGGTTGACCGGCAGCCGCCCGCCGATCGCCGTCTCACCGGCCTCGGTGAGTTTCCAACCCTCGCCCTCGGCGGCGAACCCGAGGTTCTCCAGCCACATCGGTTCGAACCAGGAGAAGGGGACGTAGATCTCCGCCACGTCGATCTCGTCGATCGGGCTGTTGATCCCGGCCGCCGCCCACAGCGCCTTGGCGGCGTCGCGGCCGGCCTGCGGGTTCACCTGATCGCGGCCCGCATAGGCCAGCGGTTCGGTGCGCAGCGCGGTGGCGTGGATCCACGCCACCGGATGGCCCTCGGCGACACGGCTGTCCGCGGCCTCCTCGTCGCCGATCACCAGCGCGCAGGCACCGTCGGAGGACGGGCAGGTCTCGTCGAAACGGATCGGGTCCCACAGCATCTGCGAGGACAGCACCTTCTCCAGCGTGATGTCGGGCTGATGCAGGTGGGCCAGCGGGTTCTTCGCACCGTTGAGCCGGTCCTTGACGGCCACCATCGCCCCGATGTGCGTCGGCGCACCCGACCGGCGGATGTAGGCCCGCACGTGCGGTGCGAAGTAGCCGCCGGCGCCGGCGCCGACCGGCTTGGTGAACGGCACCGGAATGCTCAACGCCCACATGGCGTTCGATTCGGACTGCTTCTCCCACGCCATCGCCAGCACGCGGCGGTACTTGCCGGACTGCACCAGGCTGGCGGCCACCACCGCGGTGGACCCGCCGACCGATCCTGCGGTGTGCACGCGGATCATCGGCTTGTTGGTGGCGCCGACGGCGTCGGCGAGGAACAGTTCGGGCATCATGACGCCTTCGAAGAAGTCCGGCGCCTTGCCCACCACCACGGCGTCGATGTCGTCCATCGTGGCGCCGGCGTCGGCGAGCGCGCGGTCGATGGCCTCGCGCACCAGGCCGTTCATCGACACGTCCTGGCGCTTGGCGACGTACTTGGTCTGCCCGGTGCCCAGCACCGCTGCCATGTTCTTCGCCATCAGTTCTTGCCGTCCCTTCCCTCGAGGACCGCGACCAGGTTCTGTTGCAGCGCAGGGCCACTGGTGGCGTGCGCGAGCACCCGCTGCGCCGAGCCGTCGAATATGTGGCGGGCGGCGAAGCCGATCCGCTCCAGGCCGGCCGAGAACATCGGATTGGCGGCCAGCGTGCCGCCGGACGGGTTGATCTTCGTCGAATCCGACAGCCCGATGGCCTCTTTGAGGATGAGGTGCTGATGGGTGAACGGTGCGTAGATCTCGGCGACGTCGATGGACCCTGCGTCCCCGCCGGTGGCGGCCTGCGCGGAGGCGGCGGTCGACGGTGACGTGGTCAGGTCGCGGGCCCCCAGGATCGGTGTTTCGATGCGGTGCTCGAAACCGGTGATCCAGGCCGGGTTTTCGCGGAGTTCGCGGGCCCGGTCACCGGCGGCCAGCACGATCGCCGACGCACCGTCGGTGATCGGGGCGATGTCGTGCCGGCGCAGTGGCTCGGCGAAGTACGGGCGGTCGAGGAGTTCGTCGATGCTCTTGGCCGGCTTCTCGCGGTCCGTGCGCTCGCTGACCGCGAACGAGTCCAGCGCGACCTGCGCCATCTGCTCGGCGGTCCACTTCCCGGCGTCCAGGCCGAGTCGCGCCTGCAGACCGGCGATCGACACCGAATCCGGCCACAGCGGCGCGACGGTGTACGGGTCGGTCTGCAGCGCCAGCACCCGGCGCAGCGTGCCGGCGCTGGACTTGCCGAAGCCGTAGACCAGCGCCGTCTCCACCTCGCCGGTGAGGATCTTGATGTAGGCCTCGTACAGCGCCCACGCGGCGTCCATCTCGACGTGCGATTCGTTGATCGGCGGGACGGCGCCGATGGAGTCGATCGCGGAGATGAACGAGAAGGCTCGGCCGGCAAGGTAATCCGACGATCCGGAGCACCAGAAGCCGATGTCGGCCTTGGTGATGCCGAGGTCTTCGTAAAGTTCGGCGAAACACGGCATCAACATCTCGACGCCGTTGGTGGTGCCCCAGGTGCGGCGCACGTGCGGTGCGTGTGCGAAGCCCACCACTGCAATCTCGGTCATGGCTGGCCCCTCTACAGGTGATGCTTGTAAGTGTCGTATTCGGCGTCGGGCTCACCCGTCGGCCGGAAATGGCTGATGTTGTCGATGCCCAGACCCCACTCCTCGCGGGGCTTCCACACCGCCTCGACCCGCATGCCCATCCGCACCTGATCGGCCTCGATCTCGGTGACCAGATGCAGGAAGGGGATGTCGGCGCCGTCGAGCAACACGTACGCCGCGACGTAGGGCGGTTTGATGCGCTGGCCGGCGAACGGGATGTTGATGATCGCGAACGTCGTGACGGTGCCCCGGTCGGGCAGTTCGACGAACTCGGTGGTGGGCCGGCCGGTCGCCGGATCCGCCTCGCGCGGAGGGAAATACAGCTTGCCGTCCTTGCCGGTGCGGGCGCCCAGGAGCTTGCCCTCCTCGAGGGCGCGCAGGAACGTGCTCTCCGGCGCCGACGCGGTGTGCTGGATCTCGATGCTGCTGGGTGTCACCAGCATCGTCACCGGGTCCTTGTCTGTTTGTGCTCCTCGCGTGCGCGGGTCGGACGGTTTGCCCTCCGGTTCGGCGTCCTCCCCGAGGGCGAAGAACGCGATGTCCGTGATCGCCCCGACCGGTTCGTCGACCCAGTGCGCATGCACCCGCGTGCCCGCACTGATCGCATCGGCGTCACCGGCGTCGACCGCGTGCAGCATCGGGGTGTCGGCGCCGTCGAGTTTGATCAGCGCCCACGCGAACGGCCGGTCGAGCGGCTGACCCTCGAGCGGGGCCGGCTGCCACGTCCACGAGACGACGGTGCCCACACCGGCCACCGGTACGATCTCCGTCAACCGTTCGTAGGTCACCGGGTCGTATTCGGCCGGCGGCACGTGCACACGTCCGTCGGAGCCCCGCACGCCGACGATGCGCTTGTCGCGCAGGGCGGTGAAGAACTGGCCGAGCAGTGGCCCGACCGAACGGGTGTAGTCGAAGGACAACTTCAGCGGCGCCGAGAGGGGCGGTTCATGCGTCTCGATCAGCGCCGGGCTGCTTTGGCTGGCGGTCACAGCTCAAAGTAGAACAGGTTCTAACTATGGTTTCAAGGGACCAGCTAGACAGGCTAGGGAAGGCAACGCAATGAAGCTCGGACTCCAGCTTGGCTATTGGGGAGCGCAACCGCCCACCAATCACGCCGAACTCGTCGCCGCCGCCGAAGAGGCGGGTTTCGACACCGTCTTCACCGCGGAGGCGTGGGGTTCGGATGCCTACACCCCGCTGGCATGGCTGGGTTCGTCGACGCAACGGATGCGCCTCGGCACGTCGGTCGTCCAGCTCTCCGCGCGTACGCCCACCGCGTGCGCGATGGCGGCGTTGACGCTCGACCACCTGTCCGGTGGGCGCCACATCCTTGGGCTCGGGGTGTCCGGGCCGCAGGTGGTGGAGGGCTGGTACGGCCAGCGCTTCCCGAAACCACTGGCTCGCACGCGTGAGTACGTGAACATCCTGCGCCAGGTCTGGGCGCGTGAGGCGCCGGTGACCAGCGACGGCCCGCACTATTCGCTGCCCCTGACCGGCGAGGGGACCACCGGGCTGGGCAAACCGCTCAAGCCGATCACCCATCCGCTGCGGTCCGACATCCCGATCATGCTGGGGGCCGAAGGGCCGAAGAACGTCGCGCTGGCCGCCGAGATCTGCGACGGCTGGTTGCCGATCTTCTACACCCCGCGGATGGCCGACACGTACAACTCGTGGCTCGACGAGGGCTTCGCCCGGCCCGGCGCCCGGCGCCGCCGCGAGGACTTCGAGATCTGCGCGACGGCACAGGTCGTCATCACCGACGACCGGCCAGCCACCTTCGAGATGATGAAACCCTTCCTCGCGCTGTACATGGGCGGGATGGGCGCCGAGGACACCAACTTCCACGCCGACGTGTACCGCCGGATGGGGTACGGGGAGGTGGTCGACGACGTCACGAAGCTGTTCCGCAGCAACCGTAAAGACGAGGCGGCCAAGGTGATTCCGGACGAACTCGTGGACGACGCCGCCATCGTCGGCGACGTCGACCACGTGCGTGAGCAGATCAAGCTCTGGGAAGCCGCCGGGGTGACGATGATGGTGGTCAGCGCCCGCTCTGCCGAGCAGGTCCGGGAACTCGCCGCGCTCGTCTGAGGCGGGTGAACACTTCTTGCGAGTTGTCTAGAACACGTTCTAGATTGACCGGATGACGGATACGGTCTCGCAACACACGATCGCAGGCACTGTGCTCACCATGCCGGTGCGCATCCGCAAGGCCAACACCCACGTCGCGATGTTCTCCGTCGCGGCGCCGGCCGCCCAGCGGATGATCGACTACACCGGCCTGCGGGTGTGCGAGTACCTGCCCGGGCGGGCGGTCGTCATGCTCATGTTGGTGCGCTACGTCGACGGTGACCTGGGCAAGTACCACGAATTCGGCACGGCCGTCATGGTCAACCCGCCGGGTTCGACCGCGAAGGGTCCGGGTGCGCTGGCCTCCGCCGCGGCGTTCATCCACCACCTGCCCGTCGACCAGTCCTTCACCCTGGAGGCCGGCCGTCGCATCTGGGGCTTCCCGAAGATCATGGCCGATTTCACGGTGCGCGAGACCCCGCGTTTCGACTTCGAGGTCAGCGAGAACGGCACGTTCATCGCCGGCATCGAGTTCGCCCGCGGTGTGCCGATCCCGTCGGCGGTCACCGCGCGTCCCCAGGTGCTCAAGACCTACAGCCACACCGACGGCGTCCTGCGCGAGATCCCCTGGGAGATGCGCAACAGCGGGATGTCGGTGCGGTTGGGCGGCGCGCGCCTCCGCCTCGGTGACCACCCGTATGCGCGCGAACTCGCCGCACTCGGTTTGCCGAAACGGGCGTTCGCGAGCCAGGCGTCTGCCAATGTCGAGATGACCTTCGGTGATGCACAGGAGATTCGATGACACAGGTCCTTCCCAGCACCAAACCCGACGTCGATCTGACCGACGGCACCTTCTACGCCGACGGGCCGGCCGCACGCGAGGCGTACCGCTGGATGCGGGCCAACCAGCCGGTGTTCCGCGACCGCAACGGGCTGGCGGCGGCGACGACGTATCAGGCCGTCCTCGACGCGGAGCGCAATCCGGAGCTGTTCTCGTCGACCGGCGGTATCCGGCCCGATCAGCCGGGGATGCCGTACATGATCGACATGGACGACCCCGCACACCTGTTGCGCCGCAAGCTCGTCAACTCCGGGTTCACCCGCAAGCGGGTCATGGACAAGGTGCCCTCGATCGAGCGGTTGTGCGACACGCTGATCGATGCGGTGTGCGAACGCGGTGAGGCCGACTTCGTCCGCGACATCGCCGCCCCGCTGCCGATGGCCGTGATCGGCGACATGCTCGGCGTCCTGCCCCAAGAGCGCGACATGCTGCTCACCTGGTCCGACGATCTGGTCAGTGGGTTGAGCTCGCATGTCGACGAGGCGGCGATCCAGAAGCTGATGGACACGTTCGCCGCCTACACCGCGTTCACCATGGACGTGATCGCCAAGCGGCGCGCCGAGCCGACCGACGATCTGTTCTCCGTGCTGGTCAACGCGGAGGTCGAGGGTTCGCGGATGACCGACGACGAGATCGTCTTCGAGACCCTGCTCATCCTGATCGGCGGGGACGAGACGACGCGGCACACCCTGTCCGGCGGCACCGAGCAGATCCTGCGGCATCGCGATCAGTGGGAGCAGTTGGTCGCGGATGTGGACCTGCTGCCCGGCGCGATCGAGGAAATGCTGCGGTGGACGTCGCCGGTGAAGAACATGTGCCGCACGCTCACCGCCGACACCGAATTACACGGCACCGAGCTGAAATCGGGCGAGAAGATCATGCTGATGTTCGAGTCGGCGAACTTCGACGAATCTGTTTTCGACAACCCTGATGCGTTCCGTATCGATCGGAATCCCAACAGCCACTTGGCGTTCGGATTCGGCACGCACTTCTGCCTGGGTAATCAGCTGGCCCGGCTGGAGCTGCGGTTGATGCTGACGAAGGTGCTGGACCGGCTGCCCGATCTGCGGCTGGCCGACGACGCCACCGTCCCGCTGCGGCCGGCCAACTTCGTCAGCGGCCCCGAGTCGATGCCGGTGGTGTTCACGCCGACCAGGCGCGTGCTCGACTGACAGCAACTTCCCACCCGCTGCGCACCAGCGCCACATGGTGCGAGCCGAAGCTTCGAGTATCGCCTGTTGTAGCGATCAGAGGAGCTGAAGATGACTATTTCGAAGATGCGTCGGATGGTCGGTGGCGCAACCCTGTGCGCAGGAGTGCTCGCCGCGACGATCGGGTTCGGTAACGGGGTGGCGCAAGCGGCGGTGCCACCTGGGGCGACCGTCCCGGCTGCGCCCATCGTCGCCACCGATACCGGATTCGCGGGACACCGGGGCGGATACGGATACCACCCCGGGCACGCGTTCTTCGTCCCGCGGCCGTATTACGACACGTGGTTTGCGCCGTGGCCGTACGGATTCCGCGGTTACTACCGCTGACGTCCTCCCGTGAAAGCGGGCGCCGAACGTGCGCCCACCGCGATTTCTCGGCGGATTTCTCGCAGTGAGCTCACGTTCGGCGGGCCCAGGCGGCCTGTAGCCGACGGACGATGCCACCCTCGGTGTCCCGTGAGCTGACCCGGATGTCGATCCACCCGAGTTCGGTGACGTCGTCATGCCGGTGGATGTCCTTGTGGAATCGGTCCGGGCCGCGATGGTGAGCGCCTTCGTAATCGAGGGCGACCTTGATGTCCTCCCATCCCATGTCGAGCACGGCGACGAGGACGCCGTATCCGTCATACACGGGAATCTGCGTGGTCGGCGGCGGGAAACCGTTGCGGATGACCAGGAGTCGCAGCCACGTCTCGCGGGGCGATTCGGCGCCCGGGTCGACGAGCGTGAGAACGTTGTGCGCGTTGCGGATTCCGCGGCGGCCGGGGTATCGCTCGGCCAGTGGGGTGACGTCGGCGACCTTCAGATGTGTGGCGCGGGCGAGTGCGTCGATCGCCGCGACGGCGCGGTCGAGCGGATACCGCGCCGCCAGGTCGAGTGCGGTGCGGGCGGGCGTCGTCACCCGGATGCCACCCAGGATCTGGACCTCGTCGTCGACGAAGCGATCCGACCACGTCCGCACACCGGGTGGTGGTCGCCGGTTGGACCACAACACCTCGGCCGTCGAGGCGTCGACCCACTTGGCGCCGTGCAGGGCCGCCGCCGATTGACCGGCGACCACACCTTGGCGGCGTGACCACAGCCAGGCGGCCTTCGCGCGTTGGGTCGCGGTCATCTCGGCGTGCGTCGGCTCGTAGACGTCCGGGTGGACGGCGCGGAAGCGGCTACGCAGCGCATAAGGCGTCAAGGCGCCCGACGTGACCGCCTCACTGCCGATGAATGGTTCCCCCATGCGGGGAGTGTGCCGACGGGCACCGACACTGCATCGAACGTGCGCTCACTGCGAGAAAATGCCCAGGTTTTCGCACTCAGCGCACGTTCGGCGCGAGGGCCTACTTCATCTTGAAGTTCGGCGCCCGCTTCTCCTTGAACGCCCGCGGGCCCTCCTTGGCGTCTTCGGAGAGGAAGACCTCGATGCCGATCTTGGCGTCGATCTTGAACGCCTCGTTCTCGTGCAGGCCTTCCGTCTCGCGGATGGACCGCAGGATCGCCTGCACGGCCAGTGGGCCGTTGTTGTTGATCACCTCGGCGATCTCGAGTGCCTTGTCCAGCGCCGTGCCGTCGGGGACGACGTAACCGATCAGCCCGTACTCCTTGGCCTCGGCGGCGGTGATGTGCCGTCCGGTCAGCAGCAGGTCGCACGCGATCGTGTACGGGATCTGGCGAACCAGGCGCACTGCCGAGCCACCCATCGGGTACAGGCTCCACTTGGCCTCGGAGATCCCGAACTTCGCGCTCTCGCCGGCCACCCGGATATCGGTGCCCTGCAGGATCTCCGTACCGCCGGCGATCGCCGGACCCTCGACGGCGGCGATCAGTGGTTTGGTCAGCCGGCGGCCCTTGAGCAGACCGTCGATGCGCGACGGGTCGTAGCTGCCGTCCTTGAACGAGTCGCCCGGCGGTTTGGCCGTCGCGGCCTTGAGGTCCATCCCGGCACAGAAGTAGCCACCGGCGCCGGTGAGGATGCACGAGCGGATCTCCGGATCGTTGTCGACCCGGTCCCACGCGTCGACCATGATCGAGAGCATCTCGGTCGAAAGCGCGTTTCGCGACTCCGGCCGGTTCAAGGTCACGACCAGCGTGTGTCCGCGCTGCTCAACGAGTGCGTCGGGTTGCTTTTCGGTGACTTGCGCGTCGCTCACAGACAGTCCGCCTTCCAGCGTCGATGCCACAGACTTGTCAGGAAATGTAACACGTTCTAGTTTGGGTCCGTGGCCCTGAACATCGCCGATCTTGCCGAGCACGCCATCGACGCCGTGCCAGACCGTGTCGCCCTGATCAGCGGCGACGAAACGCTGACCTACGGCGAACTCGAGGAGAGAGCCAACCGCCTGGCGCACTACCTGATCGACCGGGGCGTGAAGAAGGACGACAAGGTCGGTCTGTACTGCCGCAACCGCATCGAGATCGTGATCGGGATGGTCGGCATCGTCAAGGCCGGCGCCATCGCGGTCAACGTCAACTTCCGCTACGTCGAGGGGGAGTTGCGGTACCTGTTCGAGAACTCCGACATGGTGGCGCTGATCCACGAGCGTCAGTACAGCCCCCGCGTCGCCAACGTCCTGCCCGACATGCCGGGCCTGAAGACGGTGCTGGTGGTCGAGGACGGCAGCAGTGAGGACTTCTCCTCCTACGGCGGTGTCGAGTTCTACGCGGCGCTGGAACAGGGTTCGCCCGAACGCGATTTCGGCCCACGCAGCGAAGACGACATCTACCTGCTGTACACGGGCGGCACCACCGGCTTCCCGAAGGGCGTGATGTGGCGCCACGAGGACATCTACCGGGTGTTGTTCGGCGGCACCGACTTCGCCACCGGCGAGCCGATCGCCGATGAGTACGGCCTGGCCAAGCAGGCAGCCGAGAACGCCCCGATGATCCGCTACCCGATTCCGCCGATGATCCACGGCGCCACGCAGTCGGCGACGTGGATGGCGCTGTTCGCCGGGCAGACGGTGGTGCTGGTGCCCGAGTTCGACCCGGAAGAGGTGTGGCGCACCTGTGCCGAGCACAAGGTGAACCTGCTGTTCTTCACCGGTGACGCGATGGCCCGCCCGTTGCTCGACGCGCTCGTCGCCCACCAGGAGAGCGGCGAGGAGTTCGACCTGTCGAACCTGTTCCTGTTGGCCAGCACCGCGGCGTTGTTCTCGCCCGCGCTGAAGGATCAGCTGCTCGAATTGCTGCCCAACCGGATCATCACCGACTCGATCGGCTCGTCGGAGACCGGTTTCGGTGGATCGAGTGTCGTCACCAAGGGGCAGACCCACACCGGCGGCCCTCGGGTGACGATCGACAAGAACGTCGCGGTGATCGACGACGACGGCAACTTCGTCGAACCCGGCAGCGGTGTGCGCGGGATGATCGCCAAATCCGGTCACATCCCCGTCGGGTACTACAAGGACGAGAAGAAGACAGCCGAGACCTTCCGCACCATCAACGGTGTGCGGTACGCGATCCCGGGTGACTACGCCACCGTCGAGGCGGATGGCAGCGTGACGATGCTCGGCCGTGGATCCCAGTCGATCAACAGCGGTGGCGAGAAGATCTACCCCGAAGAGGTCGAGGGTGCGCTCAAGGGCCACCCCGACGTGTTCGACGCGCTGGTGGTCGGCGTCCCCGACGACCGCTTCGGCCAGTGCGTCGCCGCCGTGATCGCCCGCCGTGAGGGCGCCACCCCGACGCTGAGCGAGCTGGATGCCTTCGTGCGCAACGAGATCGCGGGATACAAGGTGCCCCGCAAGATCTGGTGGGCCGACGAGATCCAGCGCACCCCGGCCGGTAAACCCGACTACCGCTGGGCCAAGGAACAGACCGAGTCGCGTCCCGCGGACGAGACCCACGCCAACCACGTTGGAGCGAAATAGTGCCAGGGCGAGCGAAGCGACGGGAGAAATGACAATGCGTACCGAACTGTGTGACCGCTTCGGCATCGAGTATCCGATCTTCGTCTTCACGCCCTCGGAGAAGGTCGCGGCCGCCGTCACCCGCGCCGGCGGGATGGGTGTGCTCGGGTGTGTGCGGTTCAACGACTCCGACGACCTCGAGAACGTCCTTCAGTGGATGGACGAGAACACTCTCGGCAAGCCCTACGGGGTCGACGTCGTGATGCCCGCGAAGATCCCGACCGAGGGCACCGCGGTCGACATCAACAAGCTGATCCCGAAGACGCATCGGGAGTTCGTCGACAAGACGCTCGCCGATCTCGGGGTGCCGCCGCTGCCCGAGGACGAGGCCCGCAACGAAGGTGTGCTGGGCTGGCTGCACTCGGTGGCCAGGTCGCATGTGGAGGTCGGCCTCAAGCATCCGATCAAGTTGATCGCCAACGCGTTGGGTTCGCCGCCGAAGGACGTCATCGACCAGGTGCACGAGGCGGGTGTGCCGGTCGCGGCACTGGCGGGCAGCGCCAAACATGCGCAGCGGCATGTCGACAACGGCGTCGACATCGTCGTTGCCCAGGGCCATGAGGCCGGTGGGCACACAGGTGAGATCGGTTCGATGGTGCTGTGGCCGGAGATCGTCGACGCACTCGACGGTCGAGCGCCGGTGCTCGCCGCCGGCGGTATCGGAACGGGGCGTCAGGTCGCGGCCGCGCTCGCGCTCGGCGCGTCCGGGGTGTGGATGGGGTCGGCGTTCCTGACGGCGGCGGAATACGATCTCGGACACCGCAAACCGAGCGGCGTGTCGACCATCCAGGAGGCGATGCTGCGCGCCACCTCCAGCGACACCGTTCGCCGGCGGATCTACACCGGTAAGCCGGCCCGGCTGCTGAAGACGAAGTGGACCGAGGCCTGGGACGCCCCCGACGCTCCCGAACCGCTGCCGATGCCGCTGCAGAACATCCTCGTCAGCGAGGCGCATCAGCGGATGAACGAGTCGGACAACCCGGACACGGTGTCGATGCCGGTCGGTCAGATCGTCGGCCGGATGAACGAGATCCGCCCGGTCGCCGACATCATCGCCGAACTGGTGTCGGGCTTCGAAGAGGCCTCGAAGAGGTTGGACGGCATCCGCGAAGGCTGACGTGTTCGGCCACGCTACCGCCGGATCTCGAACACCGGGTCCGCGCAGTCGGTGCCCTCGGCCGACAGATGCCGTTTGAGCACCTTGAACGTCTCGGTGCGCGGTAGCTCCGCACTGACGCGAACGTACGACGGCCACTGCTTCGGCCCCAGATCCGACTGCTCGGCGAGGAACGCCTGGAACTTCTCGACGTCGAATTCCCGGCCCGGCGCCAACACGACTGCCGCCATCACGCGGTCACCCACCGCGGGGTCGGGGACCGGGAAGACGGCCACTTCGGTGATGTCGTTGTGCCGCAGCAGTATCCGCTCGATCGGCGCAGTACCGAGGTTCTCCCCGTCGACCCGCATCCAATCGCCGAGGCGGCCCGCGAAATAGATGAACCCGTTCTCGTCGCAGTACGCCAGGTCGCCGCTGTGATACATCCCGCCGGCCATCCGCTGGGCCTCGGCGGCTTCGTCGTTGTAGTAGCCGCGGAACTGCCCCCGTCCGTTGGGGTTCACCAACTCACCGACCCTGCCGGGTGGGCACCGTTGACCGGTGTCGACGTCGACGATCGCCACGTCGTCGGTGAGCGGGCCGAGAGACCCCTCGGGGGTGTCGGGCGTCCGGGCGATCGCCACCCCACCCTCGGTCGAGCCGAAGCCGTCGACGACGACGACGCCGAACCGGCGCGCGAACCGGTCCAGATCGCGCGGCGCACCCTCGTTGCCGTACAGGATCTTGAGCGGATTGTCCGCATCGTCGGGGCGCGGCGGTGTGGCGAGAATGTAGGACAGCGGCTTGCCGACGTAGTTGGCGTACGTCGCGCCATACCGGCGGACGTCCGGAATGAACTGGGACGCCGAGAATTTGCGGCGCAGCGCGAGCGAACCGCCGGCGGCAACCCCGACGGCCCATCCGGCCATCACCGCGTTCGAGTGGAACAGCGGCATCGACAGGTAGCAGACATCCGACGGGCCGAGCCCGAACCGGTCGGCGAGCATCCGCCCCGGGAACGCCACCTTCTCATTCGTCACCCGGACGGCCTTCGGTTCCCCGCTCGTGCCGGAGGTGAAGATCAACATGAACAGGTCGTCGGGATCCGGGTTCCCGAACCGCACCGGGGCGTCGTCGTGGGCGGCCAATTCGCTGCGCCATTGCGGCGATTCGACGTCGATGAACTCGACACCCTCGGGCACCTGGGCGCCGCCGTCGTCGGCGAGCACCACCTGACAGTCGGCGCGGGCGATGTCACTGGCCAACGCCGCACCGCGTCGCGTCGGGTTCAAACCAACCGGGACCAGACCCGACAGCGCGGCCGCGACGAGCACGCTGGAGAAGAACGGGGTGTTGCCGAGCAGCACGCCGACGTGCGGCGGCCGGTCGGGATCCAACCGAGCCCGCAGCGCCGCCGCGACAGCCGCCGCGGACCGGATGTGCTCGCGCCAGCTGACGAACTCGCCGTCGGCGTGGATCCCGCGGTCGTCGACGTCGGCCAACGGCGCCAACAGATCCGAGACGGTGGGGGCAGCGCCCACGGTCACACCGGGGTGTCGGCCAGTTCGCGGCCGATGCGAAGCAACTGTCCCGTCGCGCCGCCGACCGCGAACTCGGTTTGCTTGGCCGCCAGGAAGTACCGGTGGATCGGGTGGTCGGTGTCGATGCCGACGCCCCCGTGCACGTGTACCGCGGTGTGCGCGACGCGGTGCCCGGCCTCGGCCGCCCAGAACGCCGCACTCGCCACGTCGATGTCGGCGGGCAGCCCCTCCGAGACGCGCCACGCCGCCTGGGTCAGGGTCAGGCGCAGGCCCTTGATGTCGATGTAGCCGTCGGCGAGCCGCTGCGAGACCGCCTGGAAGCTGCCGATCGGCCGCTCGAACTGTTCACGTTCACGGGCGTAGGTGGCGGTCAGTTCCAGCGCCCGTTCCAGCACCCCGAGCTGCAATGCCGCGCGGCCGAGACCATGCCGCAGGGTCAACCACGCCAACGCCTCGGCGCCACCGACGACGCGCGAACCGTCGACCTCGACCCCCGAGAGTTCCAGGTGGCCGACGCTGCCGTGTCCGGTGGTGTCCAGTGCGCTCACCGTCACGCCGGAGTCGCCCGCGGCGACCAGGAAGACCTTCACGCCACCGTCGGTCTCAGCCGGAACCAGGAACGCATCGGCCATCGGGCCGAAGGGCACCAGGGTGCGCGAACCCGTGAGTCGGTAGCCGGAACCGTCGGGCTGAGCCTGCACCGGACCCTGTCCCATCTCGCCCTCGAGCGCTATGGTCAGAACCTTCTCACCCGCTATGGCCGGGCGCGCCCAATCCTGTTGTAGCCGAGTCGAACCGGATTCCGCTATCGCTCCGGCGGCGAGCACCACCGATTCCAGATACGGCACCGCGGACAGCTGGCGGCCCAGCGCGATGAGCACGGCCACCTCCTCGAGAACCCCGAACCCGCCGCCGCCCAACGCCTCCGGCGCCGTTGTGGACAGCGCGTCCGCGTCGATCAGCTTGCGCCACAGATCGCGGTCGAAACGTTGCTCGAGACCGTCGAGGTCACGCTGATGCTCAGGGGTGCACACCGATTCGGTGATGGTGCGCACCAGGCCGCCGAGATCGGCTGCGGCTTCAGGTCTTGAAAAGTCCATGTGAAATCTCCGCTCTTACCGGTTGACCCGGGGCAGGCCGAGCGCGACCATGCCGATGATGTCGCGCTGGATCTCGTTGGTGCCGCCACCGAACGTCAGGATCAGGCACGACCGGTGCATCCGCTCGACGCGGCCGCGCAGCAGCGCGCCGGGGGAGTTGGGGCGCAACGTGGCCGCGGTGCCCAGCACCTCCATCAGCAGGCGGTAGGCCTCGGTGGCCAACTCGGTGCCGAAGACCTTGGCCGCCGATGCGTCGGCCGGCGACGGCGCCGCCTCGGTGGAGGCGAGCTCCCAGTTGATCAGTTTGAGGACTTCGGCTTTGGCGTGCACGCGGGCCAGGTTCAGCTGCACCCACTCGGAGTCGATCAGCCGTCGGCCGTGGGCGTCCTTGGTGTTCTGCGCCCACTCCCGCACCCCGTCGAGCGCGACGAAGATCGGCTGCGCGGACACCAGCGCGACGCGCTCGTGGTTGAGCTGATTGGTGACCAGCTTCCAGCCCGCGTTCTCCTCGCCGACCAGATTCGACACCGGCACCCGGACGTCCTGGTAATAGGTGGCGCTGGTGTCCACACCCGACATCGTGTGCACCGGTGTCCAGGAGAATCCCTCGGCGGTGGTCGGCACGATCAGCATCGAGATGCCGCGGTGCTTCTTGGCTTCGGGATTGGTCCGCACCGCCAACCAGACGTAGTCGGCGTAGGCGATCAGCGACGTCCACATCTTCTGGCCGTTGATGACGTAGTCGTCACCGTCGCGTACCGCGGTGGTGCGCAGCGACGCGAGGTCGGTGCCCGCACCGGGTTCGGAGTAACCGATCGAGAAGTGCAGATCTCCCGACGCGATCTTGGGCAGGAAGAACTTCTTCTGGTCCTCGGTGCCGAACGCCATGATCGTCGGCGCGACGCTGTTGATCGTCAGGAACGGCACCGGCACGTTCGCGATCGCGGCCTCGTCGTTGAAGATCAGGCCGTCCATCGGCGGGCGCGCCTGGCCGCCGAACTCCTTGGGCCACGACAGCGTCAGCCAGCCGTCCTTGCCCATCTGCGCGACCGTCTCGCGATAGACGTTGCCGCGGCCCATCTCACCGTCGTTGCTCGCCAGGGCCTCGGCGCGCTCGGGCGTCATGAGTTTGGTGAAGTACGACCGCAGTTCGCGGCGCAACTCCTCCTGCTCGGGGGTGTAGCCGATCCGCATCGCGCCGTCCTCACTGTGCCGCTTCTGGGTGTGCCCCGGGGGCCTCCCGCTCCACCCGGTTGTAACACGTTCTAGTCTTGGGGTCCAGACCGGTGTTGTGCACACGCCGCCCCGGCGGGTCGTATTCTGACCCCGAAGTTCGGGCGGACGGTCCGCACAGCTGTCGCGAGGAGGTTGTCATGCGAGTGGAAGTCGACCGGGATCGCTGTGAAGGCAATGCGGTCTGCGTGGGAATTGCCCCGGACCTGTTCGATCTGGACGACGACGATTACGCCGTCGTCAAGCAGGATCCGGTGCCCGCCGGCATGGAGGACCTGGCCGAGCAGGCGATCGCCGAGTGCCCGCGCGCAGCCCTGAACCGCAGAGACTAGAGGTATTCATAAAGTGACGACTCCCAGCACCGACCTGACCGATCTGTCCGGCCGCGTCGCCGTCGTGACGGGCGCCGCCGCCGGGCTGGGGCGCGCCGAGGCGATCGGCCTGGCCGCCGCCGGCGCCACCGTGGTCGTCAACGACATGGCCGCCGCCCTGGACGCCTCCGACGTCCTCGACGAGATCGCCGCCGCCGGCTCCAAAGGGATCGCGGTCGCCGGTGACATCAGCCAGCGTTCGACCGCCGACGAACTGGTCGAGACCGCCGAAGGGCTGGGCGGTTTGAACGTCGTCGTCAACAACGCGGGCATCACGCGCGACCGCATCCTGTTCAACATGTCCGACGAGGAGTGGGACGCAGTGATCGCGGTCCACCTGCGTGGACATTTCCTGCTGACGCGCAACGCCGCCACCTACTGGCGGGCGAAGGCGAAGGCCGGCGACGGCACGGTGTACGGCCGCATCGTCAACACCTCGTCGGAGGCGGGCCTCTCGGGTCCGGTGGGCCAGCCCAACTACGGGGCGGCCAAGGCGGGCATCACCGCGTTGACCCTGTCGGCGGCCCGCGCGCTGGACCGGTTCGGGGTCCGCGCCAATGCGATCGCGCCGCGGGCCAGGACCGCGATGACCGCGGGTGTGTTCGGCGATGCGCCCGACACGACCGGCGGGGTCGACCCGCTGTCGACCGACCACGTGGTGACTTTGGTGCGGTTCCTGGCCTCTCCGGCGTCGGAAGGGGTCAACGGGCAGCTGTTCATCGTCTACGGCCCGAAGGTGACGTTGGTGGCGGCACCCGTCGCGGAGGCGCACTTCGCGGCGGAATCCGACGCGTGGGACCTCGGGGACCTGACTGAGACGTTGCGGGGGTACTTTGCTGATCGCGACCCCGAACGTGGATTCTCGGCCACTGCGCTGATGGAGTCGCGAGACTGACAGTCTTGGTTGTCACGCCCGGATTCAAGATAGAACACGTTACAGAATGACTTGGATCACACTTGCTTTGACCTGCGTAAATATCCCACTGACGACGGATTTCGTCGTTCTTTGACACCGCGAACGTGTTCTAGTTAATATGATCCGGCTCACTGAGCGCAACGTCCGAACCAGGGGTGGGAAGGCCGTCCCGGCGAAAATTCACCAGATCTTCGCCGCGACCGGAGTTCGCCGCACCCCACCCCGAGAACGGAGCCGAGGTTGATCGAACAGCTCGCGGCACCGGCCCGGGCGGTGGGCGGATTCGTCGATATGTCCATCGACACTTTCGTGAAGATGTTCCGCAGGCCGTTCCAGTTCCGGGAGTTCCTCGACCAGACGTGGATGATCGCGCGGGTCTCGTTGATCCCGACGCTGCTGGTCGCCATCCCCTTCACGGTTCTGGTGGCGTTCACGCTCAACATCCTGCTGCGCGAGATCGGTGCCGCCGATCTGTCGGGCGCCGGCACCGCCTTCGGCACCATCACCCAGCTCGGTCCGGTTGTCACGGTGCTCGTCGTGGCCGGAGCGGGTGCCACCGCCATCTGCGCCGACCTGGGCGCCCGCACGATCCGCGAAGAGATCGACGCGATGCGCGTCCTGGGCATCGACCCGATCCAGCGCCTCGTGGTGCCCCGCGTGCTGGCCTCGACGTTCGTCGCGCTGCTGCTCAACGGATTGGTGTGTGCGATCGGCCTGGCCGGCGGGTACGTGTTCTCGGTCTTCCTGCAGGGCGTGAACCCGGGCGCCTTCATCAACGGGCTGACGGTGCTCACCGGGTTGGGCGAGTTGGTGCTGGCCGAGATCAAGGCGCTGCTGTTCGGCGTGGTCGCCGGGCTGGTCGGCTGCTACCGCGGACTGACCGTCCAGGGCGGCCCCAAGGGTGTGGGCATCGCCGTGAACGAGACCGTGGTCTACGCCTTCATCTGCCTGTTCGTCATCAACGTGATCATGACCGCTGTCGGCGTCCGGGTCCTGGTGCGGTAGCAACCATGGGCATTCACGCGAATAAGACGGCATCATGAGTTTCGACGCGACAGTTCGACTGCGCCGCGTCTTCCGCTGGGTGCCCGGCGCGGTGGACACCGTGGGTGAGCAGGCGCTCTTCTACGGCGAGACGATTCGTTACATCCCCAACGCGCTGACCCGGTACCGCAAGGAGACCATCCGGCTCATCGCCGAGATGACGATGGGCGCCGGCGCGTTGGTGATGATCGGCGGCACGGTCGGTGTCGCGGCGTTCCTCACGTTGGCCTCCGGCGGTGTGATCGCCGTTCAGGGCTACTCGTCGCTCGGCAACATCGGTATCGAGGCGCTGACCGGATTCCTGTCGGCCTTCCTCAACGTCCGCATCGTCGCGCCGGTCATCGCCGGGATCGCGCTGGCAGCCACGATCGGCGCGGGCACCACCGCGCAACTGGGCGCCATGCGCGTCGCCGAGGAGATCGACGCCGTGGAGACGATGGCCGTGCACTCGGTGTCGTATCTGGTCTCGACGCGTCTGATGGCCGGGTTGATCGCGATCGTCCCGCTGTACTCCCTGTCCGTGCTCGCCGCGTTCTTCGCCGCACGATTCACGACGGTGTTCATCAACGGACAGTCCGCCGGCCTCTACGACCACTACTTCAACACGTTCCTGGTGCCCAGTGACCTGCTGTGGTCGTTCCTGCAGGCCATCGTCATGTCGATCGCGGTGATGCTCGTGCACACCTACTACGGCTACAACGCCTCGGGCGGGCCGGTCGGGGTCGGTATCGCCGTCGGCCAGGCCGTGCGGACGTCGCTGATCGTGGTCGTCACCATCACCCTGTTCATCTCGCTCGCCGTCTACGGCGCCTCCGGCAACTTCAACCTGTCGGGGTAGGCGATGCCAGATATCGACGCAAAGCGCAGTCACGTACGCATCGCCGCCGCGATCATGGCGTCGATCATCGTCGCCGCCGCGGTGTTCACCTACCTGTCGTACACCGCGGCGTTCACCTCGACCGACACCGTCACCGTCTTCTCACCGCGCGCCGGGCTGGTCATGGAGACCGATGCGAAGGTCAAGTACCGCGGCATCCAGATCGGCAAGGTCAAGGAGATCGAGTACGCCGGGGACCAGGCGAAGCTGACCCTGGCCATCCGCAGCGACGAGATGAAGTACATCCCGGCCAACGCCCCCGTGCGCATCGCGGGTACGACGGTGTTCGGCGCCAAGGCCGTCGAGTTCATCCCGCCGGAGAAGGCGCAGCAGACGTCGTTGCGGCCCGGGGCCGAAGTGCAGGCCTCCGACGTCCAACTCGAGGTCAACACGCTGTTCCAGACCCTGACCGATGTGCTCGGCAAGATCGACCCGATCAACCTCAACGCCACCATCAGCGCGCTGGGGGAGGGCTTACGCGGTAACGGCGACGATGTGGGCGCCCTGCTCGAGGGCCTCAATTACTACGTGGCGCGGCTGAACCCGAAGCTGCCCACACTGCAGGAGGACTTCCGCAGGGCCGCCGAGGTGACCAACATCTACGGCGACGCCGGCCCGGACATCGCGCGGATCCTCGACAACGCCCCGACGATCAGCAACACGATCGTCGACCAGCAGGACAACCTCAATGCGACACTGCTGGCCGCCACGGGTCTGGCCAACAACGGCACCGCCACGCTGGAACCGGCCGCCGACAACTACATCGCGGCGATCCAGCGGTTGCGGGCGCCGTTGAAGGTGGCCGGTGAGTACTCCCCGGTGATCGGCTGCGTGCTCAAGGGCACCGCCGTCGCCGTCGAGCGGTTCGCCCCGATCATCGGCGGTATCCGGCCGGGCCTGTTCGTGTCCTCGAACTTCCTCCCCGGCTCACCGGCGTACACGTACCCGGAGAGCCTGCCCATCGTCAACGCCTCCGGCGGTCCCAACTGCCGCGGCCTGCCGGACGTGCCCAACAAGCAGTACGGCGGCTCCTGGTACCACACCCCGTTCGTGGTCACCGACAACGCCTATGTGCCGTACCAGCCGAACACCGAGCTGCAGTTCGACGCTCCCTCGACGCTGCAGTTCCTGTTCAACGGCGCGTTCGCGGAGAAGGACGAGTACTGATGAAGCGCGACGGAAACCTGCTCAACGTCGGCATCTTCACCGTGGTGATGCTGCTGGTCGCGGCGGCGCTCGTCGTGGTGTTCGGCGAGTTCCGGTTCGCCTCGGGCAACTCGTATCACGCCAACTTCACCGAGGCGTCGCGGCTGAAGGCCGGACAGGACGTGCGGATCGCCGGCGTTCCGGTCGGCACGGTGAAGGACGTCAAACTCAACGAGGACAACACCGTCGACGTCGCATTCGACGTCAGCGACAAGTACCAGCTCTACACCTCGACCAGGGCCGTCGTCCGCTACGAGAACCTGGTCGGCGACCGTTATCTCGAGATCACCAGTGGGCCGGGCGAACTGCGGAAGCTGCCGCCCGGGTCGACCATCCCCAAGCAGAACACCCAGCCGGCACTCGACCTCGACGCGCTGTTGGGCGGGCTGCGCCCGGTGCTCAAGGGTCTCGACGGCGCGAAGGTCAACGAGCTCAGCAGCGCGGTGATCGAACTCCTGCAGGGACAGGGCGGTGCGCTGTCGAACCTGTTGGCGACCACCGGCTCGTTCAGCCAGAACCTGGCCGCCCGCGAGCAGCTCATCGGAGACGTGATCACGAACCTCAACACCGTGCTGGGCACCGTCGACGAGAAGGGTGCTCAGTTCGACGCGAGCGTCGACCGGCTGCAGCAGCTGATCACCGGGCTCGCACAGGGACGGGACCCGATCGCGGGTGCCATCGAACCGCTCGCCACCGCGGAGAACGATCTGACCGAGATGCTGGAGGTGTCCCGGCGACCCCTGCAGGGTGTCATCGAGAACGCGCGGCCGCTGGCCCAGGCCCTCGACAACCGGAAGGCCGATGTCAACAAGGTGATCGAACCGCTCGCCGAGAACTACCTGCGGCTCAACGCCCTCGGCGCCTACGGGTCCTTCTTCAACATCTTCTATTGCTCGACCCGGCTGAAGATCAACGGTCCCGCCGGTAGCGACATCCTGATCCCGGTCGGTGGCCCGCCGGATCCGTCCAAGGGGAGGTGCTCCGAAAATGGCTAGACCCGACAGCACCAATCCGCTCCGCACCGGAATCTTCGGCATCGTCCTGGTGACCTGCCTGGTGCTGGTGTCGTTCGGCTACACCGGCCTGCCGTTCTTCCCGCAGGGCAAGTCGTACGAGGCGTACTTCACCGACGCCGGCGGGATCACGCCCGGCAACGACGTGAACGTCTCCGGTATCACGGTCGGCAAGGTCGACGGCGTGGAACTTGCCGGCGACGCGGCCAAGGTGAATTTCACCGTCGACCGCGAGGTGCGGGTCGGGGACCAGTCGATGGTCGCGATCAAGACCGACACCGTGCTCGGTGAGAAATCGCTGTCGGTCACGCCGCAGGGCGCCGGCTCGTCGACGGTGATCCCGTTGGGGCGCACCACAACCCCGTACACGCTCAACACCGCGCTGCAGGACCTCGGCCAGAACGTCGGCGAGTTGGACAAGCCGCGGTTCGAGCAGGCGCTGGCCACACTGACCGACTCGCTGCGCGAAGCCACCCCTGCGCTGCGCGGCGCGCTCGACGGCATCACCGATCTGTCCCGCAGCATCAACGAGCGCGACGAGGCGCTCGAGCAGTTGCTCGGCCACGCCAAGCGGGTCTCGGACACGCTGGCGCAGCGGGCCGGTCAGGTCAACCAGCTGATCACCGACGGCAACCTGCTCTTCGCCGCACTCGACGAGCGGCGCCAGGCGCTGAGCAACCTGATCGCCGGGATCGACGATGTGTCAGAACAACTGTCGGGGTTCGTCAACGACAACCGCCGCGAGTTCCGGCCCGCGCTCGAGAAGCTCAACCTGGTGATGGACAACCTGCTCGAGCGTCGCGAGCACATCGGGGAGGCCCTGCGCAGACTGCCGCCGTACGCGACCGCGCTCGGCGAGGTCGTCGGTTCGGGACCCGGCTTCCAGATCAACCTGTACGGCCTGCCGCCTGCCCCCATCGCCGAAGTCCTGCTGGACACCTACTTCCAGCCCGGCAAACTGCCGGACAGCCTGTCGGACCTGCTTCGCGGATACATCTCGGAGCGCATGATCATCAGGCCGAAGTCGCCATGACCCGAGGGGATTCAGTGAAGTCGCGCGGCCGTTGGATGCGGGTGGGCCTGGCGGCCCTGCTCGTGGTGACGCTGGCCGTCGGCGTCTACCTGGTGTGGCCGTCGCGTACCGGCAACAAGATCACCGCCTATTTCACCTCGGCGGTCGGCCTGTACCCGGGTGACGAGGTGCGCATCGTCGGCGTCCCCGTCGGCAAGATCGACTCGATCGACCCGCGGGCCGAAGACGTCAAGGTGACGATGACGCTCGACCACGGTGTGCAGGTGCCCGCCGACGCCAAGGCGCTGATGATCGCACCGAACCTGGTCGCCGCACGGTTCATCCAGCTCACGCCGGCCTACACCGGCGGTCCGGTCATGCAGGACGGCGCGGCCATCGGCCTGGACCGCACCGCGGTTCCGGTCGAGTGGGACGAGGTCAAGGAACAGCTGACCGCGCTCAGCGCACAACTGGGCCCGCAGCAGGGTTCGATGCAGGGCCCGCTGAGCGCGTTCGTCAACCAGGCCGCCGACACCTTCGACGGCAACGGCGACTCGTTCCGGCAGGCGCTGCGCGAACTGTCCCAGACCGCGGGCCGTCTCGGCGATTCCCGCACCGACCTGTTCGGTACCGTGCGCAACCTCCAGGTGCTGGTGAACGCGCTGTCGAACAGCAACGAGCAGATCGTGCAGTTCTCCAACCACGTGGCCTCGGTGTCGCAGGTCCTCGCCGAGAGCACCGCCGACCTCGACAACACACTGGGCACGCTCAACCAGGCGCTGGTCGACGTCCGCGACCTCCTCGACGAGAGCAACGATGCGCTGATCGGACAGATCGGCCGGTTGGCGGACTTCACCCAGATCCTCACCGACCACAGCGAGGACATCGAGCAGATTCTGCACGTGACGCCCAACGGTCTGGCCAACTTCTACAACATCTACAACCCGGCCCAGGGCACCGTCGGCGGTCTGCTGACACTGCCGAACTTCGCCAACCCGGTGCAGTTCATCTGCGGTGGCACCTTCGACGCGGGCGCGACGCCGGACAACTACAAGCGCGCCGAGATCTGCCGTCAGCGCATGGGTCCGGTGTTCAAGCGGATCGCGATGAACTTCCCGCCGCTGCTGTTCCATCCGATCAACAGCATCACCGCGTACAAGGGTCAGATCCTCTACGACACCCCGGAGACCGAGGCCAAGGCAAGGACGCCGGTGCCCTACCTGCAGTGGCAGAACGCGCCGGGCGTCACCCCGCCGGACCCCGCGGCCGCCGAAGCGGATCTCAACGCGCTGTTCCTGCCGCCCGCCCCGGCGGCGCCCGCCGCACCGGCTGCCCCGGCGGCTCCCGCGGCACCACCGCCACCCCCGGGTAACTCCCTCAACGGCGTCCCGTTGGGACCGCTGCCGGCCGAGGGAGGTGCTGGATGATCGTGCGAGGCAAGGTTTCTCGTGTCGGTTACCGGTCGATCGCGCTGGGCAGCGGGGCCCTGCTGTTGGCGGGGTGTCAGTTCGGCGGCCTGAACTCGTTGAACATGCCCGGCACCGCGGGTCACGGCGCGGGGTCCTACAAGATCAGCGTCGAGCTGCCCGATGTGTCGACGCTGCCGCAGAACTCGCCGGTGATGATCGACGACGTCACGGTGGGCAGCGTCTCCGGTATCAACGCCGTGCAGCGGTCCGACGGCACGTTCTACGCGGCCGTCGAATTGGCCCTCGACGGCAACGTCAACCTGCCCGAGAACTCGACCGCCAAGGTGGCCCAGACCTCGCTGCTGGGCAGCCAGCACATCGAGCTGGCACCGCCGCAGGACGAACCGGAGATCGGCAAGCTCAGGGAGGGCTCGCAGATCCCGCTCGAGCGGACCGGCCGCTACCCGACCACCGAAGAGGTGCTGTCCTCGCTCGGCGTCGTGGTCAACAAGGGCAATCTCGGTGCGCTGCAGGACATCACCGACGAGGCGTACGCCGCGGTGGCGGGCCGCCAGGACAGCTTCACCGATCTGGTCCCGCGCCTCGCCGAGCTGACGACGTCGCTGGACCGCCAGACCGGCGACATCATCGCCGCGGCCGAGGGACTCAACCGCTTCGCCGGAATCCTGGCCCGCAGCAGGGACAGCCTCGGACGCACGCTCGACACACTGCCGGCCGCGCTGGACGTGCTCAACAAGAACCGCGCCAACATCGTCGACGCGTTCGCCGCGTTGCGCAGCTTCGCGATCGTGGGATCCCGGATCCTGTCGCAGACCAAGGACGACTTCGCCGCGGACTTCAAGGACCTCTACCCGGTGATCAAGTCGCTCAACGACAACGTCGACGACTTCATCAAGTCCCTCGAGTTCCTGCCGACGTTCCCGTTCCACTACAAGTACCTGCGTAACGCGGTGCGCGGCGACTATCTGAACGTGTTCACCACGTTCGACCTGACGCTGCGCCGGATCGGGGAGTCGGTGTTCACCACCTCACTCGGACTCGACCCGAACATGAAGCGGATCAGCGAGGTCGTCAATCCGCCGGACTTCCTCACCGGCGCGATGGCCAACCTGTCGGGTCAGGCGGCGGATCCGTTCAAGATCCCGCCCGGCACGGCGACCCAACACGAGGCGGCGCCCTGATGCTGACCCGGCTGACCAAACTGCAACTGTCGATCTTCGCCGTCGTCACGGTCCTCACCGTCGGCGCGATCTCGCTGTTCTATCTGCACCTGCCTGCCGCGGTCGGCATCGGGGCCTACGACGTCACCGCCAAGTTCACCGCCGGCGGTGGCCTCTACGAGAACGCCAACGTCACCTACCGGGGCGTGACGGTCGGCCGGGTCGAGAAGGTGGGGCTGGCCGACGACGGGGTCGTCGCCTCGATGCGGCTCAACAGCGGCACCCCGGTGCCGGAGAACGTCACCGCGACGGTCAAGAGCGTCTCGGCGATCGGTGAGCAGTACATCGACCTGGTACCGCCGGAGCGGGTTTCGCAATCGATGCTGCGCGACGGGGCGAACATCGGACTGGACCGCACCGCGATCGGCCAGGACATCTCCGGGCTCCTCGAGGAAGCCGACCGGCTGGTCAGCAGCATCGGCGACAGCAGGATCCAGGAGGTGCTGCGCGAGACGTTCAAGGCGTTCAACGGCTCCGGTCCCGAGCTGTCGCGGCTGATCCAGTCTTCGCGGTTGCTGGTCGACGAGGCCAACGCGAACTACGACGAGGTCTCACAGCTGATCGACCAGGCGGGTCCGTTCCTCGAGGCGCAGATCCGTAGCGGCGAAGACATCCGCGCGCTGGCCGACGGATTGGCCGACGTCACCGGCAACGTGGCCGGCGCGGATTCGCAGCTGCGCACGACTCTGCAGACGGTGCCCGGCACCACCCGGGCGGCCAACACGACGTTCGAGGGCATCCGGCCGACCTTCCCGGTGCTGGCCGCCAACCTCGCGAACTTCGGCCGCATCGGCGTCATCTACAACAAGTCGCTCGAGCAGGCACTGGTGATCTTCCCGGCGCTGCTGGCCGCGCTGAACACCGTCGCAGGCGGTGTGCCGCAGGACGAGGGCGGCAAACTGGACTTCAAGATCCACCTCAACGATCCGCCCACCTGCTCGGTGGGCTTCCTGCCACCGACGGCGATCCGCACGCCGGCCGACACGACGCTGCGCGACCTGCCGGGGGATCTTTATTGCAAGGCCCCGCACAACGACCCGACCGTCGTACGCGGCGCCCGCAACTACCCGTGCATGGAGTTCCCGGGCAAGCGTGCGCCCACCGTGGCCCTGTGCCGCGATCCCAAGGGTTTCGTGCCGATCGGCAGCAATCCGTGGCGCGGACCGCCGGTGCCCATCGGTGAACCGATCCAGGATCCGCGGATGATCCTGCCGCAGAACAAGTTCCCGTTCATCCCCCCGCAGGTGGACCCCGATCCGGGGCCGCCGGCGGTGCAGCTGCCGCCGGGTGTGGCGCCCGGTCCGGGACCGGCTCCGCACGCGCCGTTCCCGCTTCCGGTGCCGCCGAGTGACCCGGGTGTTCCGGTGCCGCTGCCGTACTACGGGCCGCCGGATCACCTCGTCCCGCCCTACGGCCGCCCACCACCGGCGCCACCGCCACCGCCACCGTCGCTGGCTCCGCCGCCACCGGCCGATGCACCGCCGGTGCCTGCGCCGGAACCGCCGCCGGGACCGGGTCCGCTGCCGGGTCCGCTACCCGCGGAGGCCCCGCTGGCCAGTGGTCCGATGACGGCCAGCTACGACTCCAGGACGGGCGTGTTCGCCGATCCCGCCGGCGGGATTGGCGTGTACGCCCCGGGCGCTGACAAACTGGCGCCTGCGGAAAACTGGGCAGACCTGATGATGGCTCCAAGGCAGATGTGATGACTGAACAATCGGCTTCGACCACGAAGCCGGTGCGCCGGCGCGCGTCCCGCGCGGCCGGCCCGGCGAACGGCACCGTCAGTGAGACGGTGGCCGCCGACCTGCGGGTCGAGGCACCGGCGACCATCCGGGTGCGCAGCCCGCGTCCGGCGGCGCCCCCACCGCGCCGTCAGCCGCACCGCAGGCTGGTCGCGGCGGTGGCGCTGGGCGGGCTCGCGGTCGTGCTGGCCGCGGTGACCACGCTGGTCGGGGTGTGGTCGGCGCAGCAAAGCGATGCCGACGCGACACAGGCCCGTCAGCAGCGGTTCGTCGACACCGCGGCGCAGACCGTGGTCAACATGTTCAGCTACACCCAGGACACCATCGACGAGAGCGTGAACCGGTTCGTCGACGGCACCAGCGGTCCGCTGCGCGACATGCTCAGCCAGGGCGAGAACGTCGACAACCTCAAGGCGCTGTTCCGTGAGACCGAGGCCAGCTCCGAGGCCGTCATCAACGGTGCCGCGCTGGAGAAACTCGACGACATCGCCGACAACGCCTCGGTGCTGGTGGCGGTGCGCGTGACGATCACCGACATCGACGGCAACAACCAACCGTCGCAGCCGTACCGGTTGCGGGTGATCGTCCACGAGGACGACAACGGCCACATGACCGGGTACGACCTGAAGTACCCCGACGGCGGTAACTGATGGGGAAGTGGTCGACCCGGCTGGCGGGTGTGGTGAGCGTGCTGTGCGCGGTGGCCTTCGTGGCGCTGGCCGCGGTGGGCGGCTCGCTGTTCTGGGAACGTGTCGAGACGCGCGGTGCGCAGCAGGCCGCGGCCGAACTGGCTCCGCTGGCGGCCGAGCAGATGCCGAAGGTCTTCGGCTACGACTACCAGACCGTCGAGCGCAGCCTGACCGAGGCGTACGCCATGCTGGCACCGGAGTTCCGCCAGGAGTTCCGTGACCGCGCCACCAAGGACATCATCCCGCAGGCGCGGGAACGTCAGGTGGTCAGCCAGGCCAACGTCGTCGGCGTCGGTGTGCTTGACGCGCAACGGGATTCGGCGCAGGTGATGGTGTACCTGAACCGCACCGTCATCGAGAAGAACGGTAAGCCGATCTACGACGGCAGCCGGCTGCGCGTCGACTACGCCAAGGTCGACGGCCGGTGGCTGATCGACTACATCACGCCGATTTAGTATCGGCGAGCGCGTCGAGGAACGCCCTGGCCCACCGGTCGACGTCATGGGCGAGGACCTGCCTGCGCAGCGCCCGCATCCGACGGCGGCCCTCTTCCGGGTCCTGATTCAGCGCCGCCTCGATGGCATCCTTGACACCTTCGAGGTGGTGCGGGTTGGCCAGGTAGGCCTGACGGAGTTCGGCCGCGGCGCCGGTGAATTCGCTGAGCACCAACGCGCCGCCGAGGTCGCTGCGGCACGCCACGTACTCCTTGGCGACCAGGTTCATCCCGTCGCGCAGCGGGGTGACGAGCATGACGTCGGCGGCGACGAAGAACGCGATCAGCTCGTCGCGGGGGACCGGCCGGTGCAGATAGTGCACGATCGGGTGGCCGACGTCGCCGAACTCACCGTTGATGTGGCCGACCTGGCGCTCGATGTCCTCACGCATGGCGATGTAGCTCTCGACGCGTTCCCGGCTGGGTGTCGCCAACTGGATGAGCACGGTGTCGTTCCTGTCGACGCGGCCGTCCTCGAGCAGTTCGGAGAACGCCTCGAGGCGCACGTTGATGCCCTTGGTGTAGTCGAGGCGGTCCACGCCGAGCAGGATCTTGCGCGGGTTGCCCAGTTCGTTGCGGATCTCGCGGGCGCGCTGGCGCACGCTGCGGTTACGCGCCTTGCTGTCGAGTTCGGCCGAGTCGATCGAGATCGGGAACGCACCGACCTTCACCGTGCGGAACCCGACCTGCACCTCGCCGAAGCGCGACCGCACACCCACGCTGGCGCGCGAGGTGTTGGCGCCGGTCAGCCTGCGGGACAGGTACAGGAAGTTCTGCGCACCGCCGGGCAGGTGGAAACCGACGAGGTCCGCGCCGAGCAGACCCTCGATGATCTCGGTGCGCCACGGCATCTGCATGAACAGCTCGACCGGCGGGAACGGGATGTGCAGGAAGAAACCGATCGTCAGGTCGGGCCGCAACATCCGCAGCATCTTCGGCACCAACTGCAGTTGGTAGTCCTGGACCCAGACGGTGGCCCCCTGTGCGGCGGCGCGGGCGGTCGCCTCGGCGAACCGCCGGTTGACCTCGACGTAGCGGTCCCACCACTTGCGGTGGTAGATCGGTTTGACGATCAGGTCGTGGTAGAGCGGCCAGAGGGTGGCGTTGGAGAAACCCTCGTAGTAGTCGGCGACGTCATCGGCCGACAGGGCGACCGGGTAGAGCTGTAGACCGTCCTCTTCGATGGGGTCCTCGGGGCTGTCCGGGATGCCGGCCCACCCGATCCACGCGCCGCGGCGTTTGCGCAGCAGCGGTTCGAGCGCGGTGACCAGACCGCCGGGACTCCGTTTGATGGACGTGCTGCCGTCGGGCAGCCGTTCCATGTCGATCGGCAGCCGGTTGGCCACCACGACGAAGTCGGAGTCTCCGGAGCCGACGCCTGGGTCGCCCTCCGAAGCCACCTACGCCTCGAGCTTCGACGGTCCGATGCCGAGCATGGACAAGAAGACGCGACATTCGTCGGCGTCGACGGCGTACGCGGCGACGACTTTGCGGGCTTGGCGCGCGGTGCTGTCGGCCAGCGGCTCGACGTCGCCGATATCGGCTGGATCAGACTTTGCAGGCATGTTCCAACTCTAGGCGACCGGCGCGCGGGCCTGCGACACGCCCGCGTAGGGTGCTGCTGTGGCAGACGCCGAGCAGGTGACCTACGAGACCCTCGACGACGGGCGCATCGCGCGGATCTGGCTGAACCGGCCGCATACGCAGAACGCCCAGTCCCGGACGCTGCTGGTGCAGCTGGACGAGGCGTTCGGGCGCGCGGAGGCCGACGATCAGGTGCGGGTGGTGATCCTGGCCGCGCGCGGCAAGAACTTCTCCGCCGGCCACGACCTCGGATCCGAGGAGGCCATCGCCGAACGCGGCCCCGGTCCCGCGCAGCATCCGACGTTCCGGATCAACGGTGCGACCAGGCCCGCCATCGCGGAGAAGATCTACCTGCAGGAGTGGCACTACTTCTTCGAGAACACCCGGCGGTGGCGCGATCTGCGCAAGATCACGATCGCCCAGGTGCAGGGAAATGCGATCTCGGCGGGGCTGATGCTGATCTGGGCGTGCGACCTCATCGTCGCCTCCGACGACGCGAAGTTCAGCGACGTGGTGGCGGTCCGGCTGGGTATGCCGGGTGTCGAGTACTACGCCCACCCGTGGGAGTTCGGTCCGCGCAAGGCCAAAGAGCTGCTGCTGACCGGTGATTCGATCGACGCCGACGAGGCGCATCGCCTGGGTATGGTGTCGAAGATCTTCCCGCGCGCCGAACTCGAGGACAAGACGGTCGAATTCGCGCGCCGGATCGCCGCACTGCCGACGATGGCAGCACTGCTGGTCAAGGATTCGGTCAACGCCGCCGCCGACGCGATGGGATTCACCGAGGCACTGCGGCACGGCTTCCACATCCACGAGCTCGGGCATGCGCACTGGGCGGCGCACAACGAGAACCGCGTGGCCGTCGGCATGCCGCCGGACGTGCCGGACTGGCGCGAGCTGGGCGCACCGAAGTTGGCCCGGCGCGACGAGCCGTGACGTATAACTAGAACGCGTTTCAGTTATACGGCCTACCTACCGGAGGATTCCCTTGCTGCTTTCCCAGCTCTCACTGGCGGATCGCACCTATCTGGTCACCGGCGGTGGCAGTGGAATCGGCAAGGGCGTCGCCGCCGCGATCGTCGCCGCCGGTGGTGACGTGATGCTCGCCGGACGCAACGCCGACCGACTTGCCGCCGCCGCCGACGAACTGTCCGCCGCGGCCGGTGACGGCGCGGGGCAGGTGCGCTACGAGCCCACCGACGTCACCAACGAGGACGAAGCGGCGCGGCTGGTGGAGGCCGCCACCGCATGGCGCGGCCGGTTGCACGGCGTCGTGCACAGCGCGGGTGGTTCGGAGACCATCGGCCCGATCACCCAGATCGATTCCGATGCGTGGCGGCGCACGGTGGACCTCAACGTCAACGGCACGATGTACGTACTGAAACACGCTGCGCGAGAACTGGTTCGCGGTGGAGGCGGATCGTTCGTCGGGATCTCGTCGATCGCATCGAGCAACGTGCACCGCTGGTTCGGCGCCTACGGGCCCAGCAAGGCCGCCCTCGACCACATCATGAAGCTGGCCGCCGACGAACTCGGCCCGTCCTGGGTGCGGGTCAACGGCATCCGTCCCGGTCTGATCCAGACCGACCTCGTCGGGCCGATCCTGGAGTCGCCTGAGGTGTCCGCGGACTACCGCGCGTGCACACCGCTGCCGCGGTTCGGGGAGGTCACCGACATCGCGAACCTGTCGGTGTTCCTGCTCAGCGATGCCTCGTCCTGGATCACCGGGCAGATCATCAACGTCGACGGCGGCCACAACCTCCGGCGCGGCCCGGACATGTCGGGCATGCTCGAACCGCTCTTCGGCGCCGACGGGCTACGCGGGGTGGTCTGAGCGCTGCCCGACGCCCGAGACCTGCACCAGCGCCGACAGCACGACGGCCATCAGGAGCAGCGCGGGGACGTCGCCGAGCAGGTGGCCCATGTGGTGACCGCTGCCGAACGACTGCACGGCCATGATCACGGCGTGCACGACACTCGAGCACACGGTGAACCAGATCAGGCTGAGGTGGGCTTCGGGCCTTCGCGCCGCGATCCAGAGGAAGACCCCGAGTGTCGCGTACAGCCCGACGATCATCATGAAGTAGTCCGACTGGTGTGGCGCACCCTGATGCCAGGCCCACCCCGACGGCCACACGACGGCCAGCGGATAGAGCAGCAGCGCGACGGTGCCGAAGACGGCGAGCGCGATCTGCAGCAGTCGGTAACTGGTCGACGGTCCCATCAGGTCATTGTGGGCGCGCTCAGGCGTTCGGACCAGGCCCTCCGGATTCCCAGGCGCTGAGCGCTCCGATGGCCGACCAGTCCAGATGGCCGCCGCCGGTGGCGAGCAGGGTGAGGAACCGGTCACGCAGCAGGCTGGCGATCGGAAGCGGAACCTGCAGCCCGTCCCCGGCCTCCAGGGCCAGGCGGACGTCTTTGAGTCCGCCCGTCGCGCTGAATCCGGCGGGTTCGAATTCGCGGCGCGCCAGCAACCCGCCGTAGGTGCGGTAGGCCGGCGCGTCGAACAGGGTGGACGTCAAAAGGTCGAGGTACTGGTCGACGTCGACGCCACCCTTGGCGACCAGGGCCATGGCCTCGCCGAGCGATTCGATGACCGAGGCGATGAGGAAGTTGCCCGACACCTTGACCAGGTTCGCGGCCTTCGGTTCGGTGCCGACCACGAACGTGCGCTGCCCGATCGCCTCGAAGACGGGCGCCAGGGCTTCGACCGTATCGGGTGCGCCGGCCGCCACGACGAAGAGTTTGGCGGCCGCGGCCGCCTCGGGCCTGCCGAACACGGGCGCAGAGACGAAACGGCTGCCGCCCTCGGCGTGTGCGGCGGTGAGCCGTTCGGCCAGCGCCAGACTGATCGTCGACGACGAGACGTGAATCGCGTCGGGGCGTAGCGACGCCACGATGCCGTCGTCGCCGAAGCTGACCGCCTCGACGGCGTCGTCGTTGGCGAGCATCGTCACAACGACGTCTCCCTGGCACGCCTCTGCCACCGTGCGGGCCGGGCGGGCGCCCTCGGCGCTCAGCGCGTCGACCTTATCCGGTGACCTGTTGTAGGCGGTCACGTCGTGGCCCGCCGCCAGCAGGTTCGCCGCCATGGCCGAACCCATGTTGCCCAGACCGATGAAACCGATGTGCATGTTGCTCATCTTCGCGCCAACGCCCGGGATCGCGGGATTATTGCCGCTGCACCGGCAAACACCTGCCGTGGTCGCCTCGCCTACGGGCTTACGGTCTGCCCGTTGCGCGTGCGCTCGGCGGCGAGGCGGACGGCGTTGACGATGCCCTGGTATCCCGTGCACCGGCAGAAGTTGCCCGACAACCCTTCGCGGATCTCCTCGTCGCTCGGATCCGGGTTGTCGGCCAGCAGCGCCGTGATCGAGGTGACGAAGCCCGGTGTGCAGAAACCGCATTGGAGTCCGTGGCATTCCTTCATCGCGGCCTGCACGGGGGAGAGCTCACCGTCGGGTCCGGCGATGCCTTCGACGGTGGTGACCTCCTGGCCGTCGGCCTGCACCGCGAACACCAGACAGGACCGGACCGCCTGCCCGTCGAGCAGCACCGTGCACGCACCGCACGCCCCGTGCTCGCAGCCTAGGTGCGTGCCGGTGAGACCGCATGTCTCGCGCAGGAAGTCGGCCAACGTGATACGCGGCTCCACCACTCCGCGATGGTTGCGGCCGTTGACCGTCAACTCGACCGGCAACTCATGCATGGATCATCTCCTCCGAAGTCACCTGGGCGACCGCCGATGCCAGGGCACGCGAGACCATCGCGGCGCCGACCCGGCGCCGATAGCTCGCCGAACCTTGAAGGTCGGCGGGCACGTCCGTCACAGCGGCCAGCGTGAGCCTGCCGATCTCGTCGGTGCTGATGTCTGAGACCCGAGTGCCGACGACGGCTTGTTCACCGTCGACACCGCGCAGCGGGGTCGACCCCAGCCCCAGTAGCCCGATGGCGCAGCGCGTCACCCGGTCGTCGCCGTCGAGTTCGAGCGCGACCGTCGCACCGGCGATCGCGAAATCTCCGTGCCTGCGGGCGAATTCCTCGACGGCGAAGCCGCACCGGCCGCTCCACACCGGGAACCGCACGGCGGTGAGGATCTCGTCGGCCGCGAGCGACGTCTCCCACAGGCCGGTGAAGAGGTCGGCCGCGGCGATGTCCCGTCGGCCACGGCTGGACACGGCCTCGATCTGAGCGTCGAGTGCCAGTGCGACGGCGGCGTATTCGGCCGCGGGGTCGGCGTGCGCGATCGCCCCGCCGAGAGTGCCGCGCGTGCGGATCTGGAAGTGCCCGATGTGCGGGGTGGCCAGCGTCAGCAGCGGCACCGAGTCGGCGACCTCGTCGTCCAAACCGACCAACGCGTGCGGCGTCGCCGCGCGCACCACGATCTGACCGTCGACGAGGTCGATACCCGTCAACTCGCCGATCCGGGAGATGTCGATGAGGTGCTCGAAGTGCGTCAGCCGCATGGCCAGCATCGGCACCAGGCTCTGCCCGCCGGCGAGGATCTTCGCGTCGTCGCCGAACTCGGACAGCATCTGCACCGCCTCGGTCACCGAATCCGGGCGGTGGTAGGCGAACGGGGCGGCCTTCATGGCCGGAGCCGGTCGGCCGGCGACAACGGGCCGAGCAGGCGGGCCAGCGCGGCCTGCAGATCCTCGGCCAACACCGCGGCCGGATGCGCGCGCCTGCGGCGGCGGCCGATCAGAAATCCCACCGCGGCGCCCGCCGCCACTCCGGCGACCACCGGGGCGAAGCGTTTCGCCAGCGGCACCGCCACCACCTTGAGCAGGTCGACCGAGTCTCCCGCGGCGGGTTGGGCGGCGGCGGTCGCCGCCTCCGTCGTGGGCGCCGTCGTCGCCTTTGGGGCGTCGCCGAGGACGTCGGCCTCGAGGGCCTTGGCGAACTGACCGATGAGGTTGCTGGCGACGTCGGCGAGCACACCGCGGCCGAACTGGGCGGCCTTACCGGAGATGGTGAGGTCGGTGTTGATGACCACGTGGGTGGCATCGCCCTCGTCCTTGAGCTGTGCGGTGACGACCGCGGCGGCGTTGCCGTTACCGCGCGTCTCCTTACCGGAGGCCCTGAGCACGACGCGCTGGGCGGCGGCGTCCTTCTCCTGGAACGCGGCAACACCCTGGTAGGACACCGTGATCGGGCCGACCTTGACCTTGACCGCGCCGGTGAACTCGTCGCCGTCGACCGACAGCAGTGTCGCACCGGGCAGGCACGGCGCCACCCGCTCGACGTCGGTGAGCACCTCCCAGGTCTTGGCGGCCGGCACCGCGACCCGGAATTCGTTGTTCAGTTCCACGGCTAGTGGTCCTCTCGGTTCGCTTGTTCGAGCAGTTCGACGATGGTCGCGGGGGTGGCGGGCAACCGGGTGACGGTCACACCCAGCGGGGCGAGCGCGTCGTTGATCGCGTTGATCACGGCGGGTGTCGAGCCGATCGCGCCACCTTCGCCGGCGCCCTTGTAGCCGCCGACGCCCGGGCCGGGGATCTCGACGTGGCCGAACTCGATCGGCGGCACCTCGGTCGCCGTTGGCAGCAGATAGTCGACGAACGTCGACGACAGCGGGTTGCCGTCGGCGTCGTAGACCAGGCTCTCCAGCAGCGCGCCGCCGATGCCCTGCACCGTGCCGCCGGCCACCTGCCCCTCGACCACGTTGGGGTTGATCATCGGGCCGACGTCCTCGCTGACGATGTAACGGGTCAGCGTCACCTGTCCGGTCTCCACGTCGACCTCACACGTGCAGGCGTGAGTGGCGTTGGCCCAGTGGATCATCGCCATCGAGGTGAAGCGCGCGGTGGCCTCCAGCGTCGCCGTTCCGCCCGGTGGCAGGTGCTCGGGCTGGTAGTGCGCGCGGTAGGCGATGTCGGCGAAACTCACACTCTTGGTGGGGTCTTCGCGTACGTAGGCCTTCGACCCGCCGAGTTCGATGTCGTCGACTTCCACGCCCAGGTGGTGGGCGGCCATGCGGATCAGTTGTGCGCGCAGGATGCCGCCGGCCTCGTTGACCGCGCCCGCGGTCATCGGGGCACTCCTACTGCCTTGCGTGCCCGCCCCGTAAGGGGTGATCGCGGTGTCGCCCTGGATGGTGGCGACGTCGTCGATGTCGGCGCCGAGCGCGTCGGCGGTGAGCTGAATGACCGTCGTCTCCAGGCTGTTGCCGGTCGACCCGCCGTTGACGTAGACGTTGATCTTGCCGGTCGGCTCCATCCGGATGGTGCAGCCTTCGGTGCCCAGATGGCCGGTCGCGGCGCCGGTCGGCTCGATGTACGCGGAGAACCCGAGCCCGATGTAGCGGCCCTGGGCGAGCGCCTCGGCCTGCTCCTTGCGGAAACCCTCGTGGTCGAGGATCTTGACGGCCTGTTCGAAGGTGTCGGCGGGGGCGACGTGGTCATACGGCATGCCGTTGGGGTTGAAGTACGGCATCTCGTCGCCGCGCAGTATGTTCTTGCGGCGCAACTCGACCGGATCGATGCCCAGCTTGCGGGCGGCGATGTCGAACATGATCTCTCGGGCCAGAGTCTCGTACTGCCACGGGCCGCGGTAGGCGTGCAGGCCGGCGGTGTTGGAGAACACCGTCTTGTAGTTGAAGCTGGCCTTCGGGACGCGGTACGGCCCGGGGAAGAACATGCCGATCGCCGCGGTGGTGAGCACCGGGTACGGGGTGGGATACGCGCCGACGTCCTGGTTGAAGTCGATGTCGACGGCGAGGATCGTGCCGTCCTCGTCGAACGCCATCCGGGCGGTGCCGTCGACGTGGCGGGACTGGCCGGCCGACATGAGGTTCTCGCGCCGGTCCTCGATCCACTTCAGCGCACCGGGGACCTTGCGCGCGGCCAGCATGATGACCATGTCCTCGCGCATCGGCACGACCTTCTGCCCGAACCCGCCGCCGGTGTCGCGCATGATGACCCGGACCTTCTGGGCGGGGATGCCGAGCAGCCGAGCGGTGAACGCGCGGAGCTCGTGAGGTGTCTGCGTGGACGCCCACAGCGTCAATTCGCCTGTGGTGGGCTCCCATTCGACGACCATGCCCCGGGTCTCGATCGGGACGGGCACGTACATTTGCTGGTAGATGTTCTCGCTCACCACGCATGGGGCCGACGAGAACGTCTCCTCGTCCGGAGGCGCGCCACCCATCCCGCCCGCGACGTTGTCGGGGTACTGCTCGTGGACGACGGTTTCGGCGTTCACCGCGGTGCGGAAGTCGGCCACCGCGGGCAGGGGCTCGTAGTCGACCTGGACGGCGTCGGCGGCGTCCTCGGCCAGGTAACGGGATTCGGCCACGACGAGCGCGACGGGATCGCCGACGAACTTCACCTCGCCCTCGGCCAACGGCGGGCGCGGGGTGTCGGGGACGTCCTTACCGGCGACGGCGTGCCACGACTCGACGGCGTCGCCGTTGAGGTCCTCGGCGGTGAACACCGCGTACACGCCGGGCATCGCCAGCGCGGCGGAGGCATCGATCCCGTTGACCTTGGCCCGGGCGAACGGGCTGCGGACGAAGCACGCGTGCAGCATGCCGGGGCGCTGGATGTCGTCGACGAAGGTCCCGCGCCCGGTCAGCAGGCGGTTGTCCTCGACCCTCGCGACCCGGGTTCCCGAGTAGCGGGTGGCGACGGTGTCGGTCATCGGTGAACGCTCCATTCCGTCGGATTGCTTCTGCGCGTAAGTGGTACCGACCAGCGCGCGGCAAGAGTGTCGTTATCGTACATTGGTAAGGAAGCGGCCCGAAAGAGAGAGTGGCATTTCCGCACGTAGATCGGTATGCCGAAGGCTGAGCACGTGCACAGGTTGCCAGTTGCGCAGCGTTCGCGGGCGGATTTGACGCAAAACCCCGCGTCATGCGGCGGTGCCGCTGCTCCAACCGGTCAGGCGGGCCAGCGCCTCGAAGCCGTCATCGCTGCCGGGCCAGTGCGCGCGCACCGCGTCCCGGCCGGCGCGCCGGACGACGCCGCGCAGGACGATCGTCACCACGATCGCGTCGTCGGCGTAGCCGAGCACCGGGATGAAGTCGGGGATCACGTCGAAGGGCATCGCCAGATACGCCAGCAACAGAGCCAGCCGCACCCGCACCCCGGCGGGCAGCGACTTGTCGGCGGCGAGCCTGCGGATGAGGCGCAGGACATCCGGAAGGATGCGCAGCGCCTCGCGCAGCATTCCGTCTCGTGGCCGCGCGATGAGCAGCACGACGACGAGCGCGAGCCAGGTCAGCGCGAGGCCGACGGCAACGCCGAGTACGAACTCCCACACGGTCACTTCGGTCTGTCAGATGATCGGGTCGTCGCCCGGCCGGACCAGGCGTAGCCAACGGTAACCGTAACCGTCCAGGCCGATCTCGAGCCGTCCCTTCGCGTCCAGTTCGTGCACCGACAGCCCGTCCAGCAGGTCGACGAGCGTCGACCCCTCCGGGGCGTCCTCGATCTGGATCGGCACCATGCACCGGTCGGCGCCGAAATTGTGCAGCCCCACCATCGTCCACCCACTCTTCTCCCGGCAGCAGTGCGCGAGCACCGCAGGGTTGGGCTGGTCGAGCACCTCGGCCGTCGACCAGCCGATCTCCGGCTGCTGGCGATAGGTGTAGATGAGATCGCGGATGAACCACCAGAACGACTGGTGGTCGTGGCGCTGGTCGGCGACGTTCACCCGGTCGGGGCCGTACAGGCCGTCGGTGATCGGGCGGGGGAGTCGGCGCGCGGCGGCCCTGGAGAAACCGCCGTTGTCGTCGCTGGTCCACTGCATCGGAACCCGCACGGCGAACCGCCCTGGGATGTCGAGGTTCTCGGCCATCCCGATCTCCTCGCCGTAGTAGAGGACCGGAGTGCCGGGCAGCGAGAACGCCAGCGAGTAGACCATGCGCATCCGCCGTTCGTCCCCGCCGAGCATCGCCGGCAGGCGTCGGCGCAGCCCGCGGCCGTAGAGCTGCATGTCGGGCTCGGGTCCGAAGGCGTCGAAGATCTCCTGCCGTTCCGCGTCGCCCAGTTTGTCGAGCGTGAGCTCGTCGTGGTTGCGCACGAAGTTCGCCCACTGGCTCGTCTCGTCGAGCGGTGGGCGTTCGCGCAGCGCCGCGGCGATCGGGCCGGCGTCGCCCCGGGCCAGCGAGAGGTACATGTTCTGCATGCCGATGAAGTCGAACTGCATGTTGAGTCCGTCGCCGTCGGGGCCCCCGAAGAACGACTTCTGATCGTCGTAGGGCACGTTCACCTCGCCGAGCAGCACCGCGTCACCAACCCGCCGGTTGACGAAGTTGCGGACGTCCCCGAGGTATTCGTAGGGATCGAAGACGCCGGGGTCGCCGGGCACTCCGTCGCGGGCGAACAGGAAGGGGACGGCGTCGACCCGGAAACCCGAGACGCCGAGTTGCAACCAGAAGCCGAGTGTGCGCGAAATCTCCTCCTGCACTTTGGGATTGGCGATGTTCAGGTCGGGCTGGTGCTTGTAGAAGTGATGCAGGTACCACTCGCCGGTTTTGGGTTCCTGCTCCCAGATGCTGTCCTCCTGGTCGGGGAAGACGACGTCGGCCGGACTCGACTTGGGCTCGGTCTCACTCCACACGTAGTAATCGCGGTACGGGTCGTCCTTGCTGCGCCGGGCGGATTTGAACCAGGGGTGGGCATCGGAGGTGTGGTTCATGACGAAGTCGACGATCACCCGGATGCCCTTGGATCGTGCGGTTCGCACCAGCTCGACGAAGTCACCGAGGTTGCCCAGGCGCTGATCGACCCCGAAGAAGTCGATGATGTCGTAGCCGTCGTCCTTGCGGGCGGTCGGATAGAACGGCATCAGCCACAGGCAGGTGACCCCGAGGTCGAAGAGGTACTCGATGCGCTCGGTCATGCCCCGGATGTCGCCGGTGCCGTCGCCGTTCCAGTCGTAGAACGTCTCGATGTCGGCGCAGTAGAAGACGGCGTTCTTCCACCACAGGTCGCCGGTCTCGATCTTCCTCATGCGATCGCCGCGCTCGACGTGGGAGCGGTCGGTGACAGCTGTGGAAGGACGTGCTCACCGAAGGCGTCGATGAAGCCGGCCTGCTGCTGGCCGACGAAGTGCAGGTAGAGCTCATCCCAACCCTGTTCGACGTACTCGGCCAGCCACTCGGCGTGGCGTCCGAGGTCGGCCGAGACACGTACCGCACCGCTGACCTTCTCCGTCGAGACGGCGCTGCCGATCACGTCGAACGCGTCGACGGTCTCGATATCCCACGACACCGGCGGGTCGAAGACGTTGTTGCGCCACTGGTCGTGCGCGATCGCCATGGCCTCGTCGTCGGAGGCCGCCCAGCTCAGATGGATCTGGAGCCGCGCCGGTCCGCGACCACCGGCTTGGCGGTACGCGTCGAGGACCGCGCGCAGCTTCTCCGGTGGTTGGTTGACCGTGATGAGGCCGTCCGCCCAGGCGGCGTGGCGGGCCGCGGTCTGCGGCGTGACGGCCGGGCCGACCAGGTCGGGGGTGACTTCGGGCAGCGTCCACAGTCGGGCCCGGTTGACCTCCACCAAACCCTCGTGGCTGACCTCTTCACCGCGCAGCAGACGGCGGATGACGTCGACACACTCGACGAGCCGTGCGTCGCGCACCTCCTTGCGGGGCCACGCCTGACCGGTGATCCGTTCGTTGGACGCCTCACCCGAGCCCAGCGCCGCCCAGAACCGGCCGGGGAACATCTGCGCCAGCGTGGCGATGGCCTGGGCGATGATCGCGGGGTGGTAGCGCTGACCCGGCGCGTTGACGACACCGAACGGCAGGTCGGTGGTGGCCAGCGCGGCGCCGAGGAAGGCCCAGGCGAAGCCGGATTCGCCCTGCCGCTCGCTCCACGGGCTGAAGTGGTCTGATGACATGCCTGCGGTGAAACCGGCCTGCTCGGCGTGCTGGACGTCCTTGAGGAGTTGGGCGGGGTCGATCTGCTCGTGTGAGCAGTGGAAGCCGATGACGGTCATCGCCCTGGCATACCCCGGAAAGCCCTGACGCCAACGTCAGCTGGTCACCGCAGCCCTCGTCGTCACCCATACCGGGCGCGGGATCCTCGGGTCCGGTGGTCACCACGGGCCCCTCCGCGGGCGGGATGGTGGGGGTCTCCGGCCGCGTCATCGCGCCGGACTCGGGTGCGGGGGCGCGGGCGCGTACTCGCGGCTCCTAACCGGTGAAACGGTCCTCCAGACGCATGAACGGCAAGGCGGAGAAGGACTCGCAGGGAGCGCACAGACCGGGCCCCAACCGTGGGTAGCCGCATCCGTGGCAATCGTCGATGGCCACCGTTGAATCTCCGCTGAGCACGAGCGGCAGGTTACCCAGACCGGCGTGAAATCAACCCGTCCGGTGAGCTCGGGTGCGGCACACGCACAGGCGGAACACATCAATTCTGATTCGCCGGTTCATGATGGTGGAAGAGCACCTGCCAATGGACCTGCATCACGGCGAACAGGAACGCCGTGCTGATGCCGAACAGCAGTACGCCGTTCACCGCTTCGAGCACGCTGAACAGATGGAATCGGGACGGCAACGTATTCCCGGGTAGGTCGAACGTCGTCATGCTGGCCAAAGAGAACGTGGACGCGTCCGTGAACGACTCGAACGCGCCGAGCCATGTGTACGCCGACGCCCACAACACGCCCTCCAGCCCGTGCAGGGCGGTCAGTATCAGAGCCACCGCTCCGATTCGACCGATCGCGGCGGGAAGCTCGCGACGCGGATCCCGCCGATGGTTGTCAATGCGAGCGCGGGCCCTCGATTCCAAGCGGAAAGCCATCAGCACCACCGCAGTGGTGTGGATCGCGATGGTCAAGAGGATGAACGAAAGACCCAGTACCCAGCTCGCCAGATTCACGTGTTCTTCCTCCATCCGCCACGCCGTGATGGCCGCGACCGCCGTTGACAGCGCATGGAACGCGCGGAGCGAATCTGTGTCGCGGTAACGGTGACGAGCCGGTTGACGCCCTAGGGCAGTGGGGTGTCCGACGGATTCGGTTGCTGATTACAGCGGTTCAGGAAGTCGTCCGCCGGTTGCTTGATGCCCTGGAGTTCGGCTCGAACCTGGGGGTTGGCGTCCAAGTACTCCTGCACCTGCGGACGCATTTGGTCCCGGGACTGACCCTTGAGCGTGGCGAAGAATTCGTTGACGGGCGGATGTGTGAACAGGTAGGTGGACAGCGCTGCGGCAACGCCGGCCCTGACGCCCGCCCAATCCGCGGGCGAGCAATTCGGTGGGGGTGGAACCGGCGGCTGGGCACTCGCAACTGCTGCGCCTCCGAAAAACACTGCACCAGCAACTGCGCCGGCGCCGATTGCGCCAATAACTGCTCGGTGACCAAAATGTTGTGAAGGCAACATCATTGCTGCTTCTCCTTCATGTGGTACAGCTTCCTGCACCGTATTAGGGCTTACGATAAATCCACAGACCAAACCGCGCGGCATAATCGCCGTTGAAGGATCAGCCGAAGCCGCACAAGTTCTCAATGCAGGTTTTCATTTGTCGACACCTTGGACAGCGCACGAATCGTAGGATCGCCACGAGGCAACTGAGAGAAGATGTCCAATGAAGCCTTGGCTACAACGAAGCGCCGTCTCGGCCGTCGTGTTGGGGATCCTGCCGCTGCTCGAACTCGCTTCACCGGCTGTCGGCCACGCACAGCCGCCGCCACCACCGTGCCCACCGGGCATGTACTGGAATTTCACCACGGTTGTATGCGAATTCCCGCCACCCCCGGCCCTTTACATCGACCCGTGGTTGCCGGTTTACGTCCCGGATGTCGTCGATGTCGATCTCGATGTGGATATTCCGGTTCCTGGCCCACCAGGTATCGGGGCTCCAGGGCGACCGAATATCGGCGCCCCCGGACCGGGGCCTCGCCCCCCAGGAATCGGTGGGGGACGCGGCGGCGGTCGCGGTGGTCGACGCTGAGCCGGTTCGTTCGAATTCCGGCCGGGAACTTGATATCGACAATTGTTTGACAAGCGCTGCCTGAAGAATGGGACCGGAAACGCGATCTCGTCGGCGAAAACAGCGGCGCGGGCGCAGTGGCGGGATTCTGTGTATTTGCGTTCATAAATTGTGGAGCGTTTGAATCGGCGTCGTCGTAGCTTTCCGTTTCCAGGGTCCATACGGCGGTGCCGGTCAAGGCGATTGGCCTGCCGTCGGGTTTCGTGCCGAGGAGGCCGTTGTTGGTTGTCAGTCCCACCGGGAGGTGACGGGGGCTCGGTGGGCCATGAACCGGTCGGCGACCTGGTCATCGGCTCCAGCCGCTGGAGGAGCTCAAACTCCAGGAATGGAGCCCTCTGTCGGGATTGAACTGGTGATCACGCATAACGTCGTCGACGACGGTGGTGCCGGCCATGGCCAGGACAGCTCGATCCGTTTCCTGGTCGGCCGGACCCGCTGTCTGCCGACAGGGTGCGAGTCGTCTGGAGACCTGGAGGACCGCTAATAGGACTTGCCGTCGGCATAGCGCTGCCGGCGGAAGGCGCGGCCGCTGCCGCGGTTGCGGCTCTTGTAGGTGGGCAACTGCGAATCGCAGTTCGGGCAGACCAGGCGCAGGTTCTGTCGGCGGTTGTTGGTCGAGTTGCCGTCGATGTGGTCCAGTATCAACGTCAGCGGCAGGCCATGCCAGGTGCTGGAGCCGCCGCAGATTGCGCAGCAACCGGATTGTTCGGCGGCAAGGTGCACTCGGATGTAATGATCTGGTCGAGAATCGACCCATGCTTGCCCGGATTCGAGCCAGAGCTTCGCACTGGCCGTTCGTCGGGCCGCGGCCTGACAGGCGTTACCGCAATAGATCTTCTGGCTGCGCTTGGAAAGCGTTGCACCGCAGCCGAGGCAGCATCGCATGATTGGAAGCTACCGGCAGGCACCGACATGTCGGCTGCGCGTGGAGCCCCCTATCGGGATTGAACCGATGACCTACATATTACAAGTATGTTGCTCTACCACTGAGCTAAGGAGGCGTGGAACGCGCTACAGCTTAACGCTCCGCGTCGACGATCCGTTCGGAGACCACCGCGCGCGGTCCGGGACCGCTGCGTCAGCTGCGGTGAGGGCAGCGGATGCGTTCGGCGGTGTTGCTCAGGGGGTTCCTACCTGGGATAGCGTGTCGGCGTCCGGCGGCCGGGACGACGCCCCGGGCCGTTCGTCGCGACCGGTCACTCCTCGACGTCGATCACCCGTTGCGACCGCACCGCCGTGGTGGGCGTGGTCGGTGTTCGGCGGCCGAGCCTGCGACCGGGCAGCGGGATCCGGTCGGCGATGTTGCTCAGCGGGTTCACCACCTGACTCAGCGCGATCACCGCTTCGCGCAGGGCCTCGACCGTCGGGGCCAGCGCTTCGAGGCCGGGAGTCAGCCGGTTCAGCGTGTCGGCCACGTCGGCGAGCTGTTCGAGTGGACCGTTGCGCGCGGTCAGTTTGTCGATCAACCCGCCGTCGGCGAGCAGCCGGTCGGCGATGCCGTCCTCGGCGAGCAGCCGCTCCACCAGACCGTCTTCGTCGAGCAACTGATCGACCAGCCCGCCCGGTTCGATGGCACGCATCAGCCCGCCGTCGTCCTGCGTCAACCGGTCGAGCACACCGCCCGGCGCGGTCAGCCGGTCGACGACACCGCCCGGCTTGAGGAGACGGTCCACCGGTCCGTCCGGCGCCAGGGCGCGGCCGAGCGGCTGATCCTCGTCCATGAGCCTGGCCAGGCGGTTCGCCCGTTCCACGGCGTCGTTGATGCCCAGCATCTGGGCGAAAGCGCCCGGGTTCCCGGTGACGCGCGGGTCGCCCTCACCGAGCGTCGCCTTGGCCACGCCGATCGCCGATGTGGCGATGCCCAGACTGGTCTCGGCGGCGGCGAGCCCGATGCGCGCCGGCGCGGTGGCGAGCTGCATCAGGTTCTTGCCGAAGTCCATGCCGCCAGTGTATGGACAGTGCAAGCGTCGACTCACAGAGATCTCACAGCCAACCCGCAGCATTACTCCAAGGCCGGTAGCGGACATTGAAGTACATGGCGATGGCTGCGTTATCCGAAACCACCCCCGAGGCCCGGGTCCTCGTCGTCGACGACGAGGCCAACATCGTCGAGCTGTTGTCGGTCAGTCTGAAGTTCCAGGGATTCGAGGTGCACACCGCTTCCGACGGTGCCTCCGCGCTCGACAAGGCGCGCGACGTCCGGCCCGACGCGGTGATCCTCGACGTGATGATGCCCGGGATGGACGGGTTCGGTCTGCTGCGCCGTCTGCGGGCCGACGGTATCGACGCCCCGGCGTTGTTCCTGACAGCCCGCGATTCGCTGCAGGACAAGATCGCGGGGTTGACGCTCGGCGGCGACGACTACGTCACCAAACCGTTCAGCCTCGAGGAGGTCGTCGCCCGGCTGCGGGTGATCCTGCGGCGCACCGGCCGCGGCGCCGAGGAGCCGAAGACCTCGCGGCTGAGCTTCGCCGACATCGAACTCGACGAGGACACCCACGAGGTGTGGAAGGCCGGCGAGCCGGTGTCGCTGTCTCCCACCGAGTTCACCCTGCTGCGGTACTTCATCATCAACGCGGGCACGGTGTTGTCCAAGCCCAAGATCCTCGACCACGTGTGGCGCTACGACTTCGGGGGCGACGTCAACGTCGTCGAGTCCTATGTCTCGTACCTACGTCGCAAGATCGACACGGGGGAGAGGCGGCTGCTGCACACGCTGCGGGGTGTGGGGTACGTCCTGCGCGAGCCGCGATGAGCGCTTGCGCGAAGAGCCGAAAGCCGCGGTAGTGCGCGGAGGTGTGCCGCTGCGGCTGGGGCTGGTGGCCGCGACGCTGGTGCTCGTGGCGTTCGGGCTGCTGGCCTCCGGCATCGCGGTGACGTCGATCATGCGGCACAGCCTGGAGAGCCGCGTTGATCAGACACTGCTCGACGCCTCGCGCAGTTGGGCACAGGCGCCCCGGCAGCTGCCGGTGGCGCCACTTGCGGGTCCCAATCCGGCCCGCCCACCGTCGGACTTCTACGTCCGCGGCACCGGACCCGACGGGCGGATGTGGACGGCCGTGAACGACCGCGAGGCCGAACCGGTGTTGCCGTCGTCCAACGACGTGGGACCGGTCCCCGTCACCGTGCGGTCGGTGAACCACTCCGACGTCGAGTGGCGCGCGATGACCGTCCGCGGCCCCAGTGGGGCGCTCACCACGGTGGCGATCGACCTGTCCGAAGTGCAGTCGACGGTTCGCGCGCTGGTGTGGTCGCAGATCGGTATCGGTGCGGCCGTGCTGTTGGTGCTCGGAGTCGCGGGTTATGCCGTGGTGCAACGCAGCCTGCGCCCGTTGACCGAGGTCGAGGAGACCGCGGCGGCGATCGCGGCCGGTCAGCTCGACCGACGGGTGCCGCAGCGGGATCCGCGCACGGAGGTGGGCCGACTGTCGTTGGCCCTCAACGGAATGCTGGCGCAGATCCAGCGGGCGGTGGCGTCGTCGGAGTCCTCGGCGGACGCCGCGCGCACCTCGGAGGAGCGCATGCGCCGGTTCATCACCGATGCCAGCCACGAGTTGCGCACCCCGTTGACGACGATCCGCGGGTTCGCCGAGCTGTACCGCCAGGGCGCCGCGCGTGACGTCGAGATGCTGATGAACCGCATCGAGAGCGAATCGCGCCGGATGGGCCTGCTCGTCGAGGACCTGCTGTTGCTGGCCCGCCTCGACGCGCAGCGGCCGTTGGAGCGGCACCGCGTCGACCTGCTGGCGCTGGCCACCGACGCCGTCCATGACGCGCAGTCGATCGCACCCGAGAGGACGATCACCCTGCACGTGCTCGATGGGCCCGGCACACCGGAGGTGGTCGGCGACGAAGCGCGACTGCGGCAGGTGCTGGGCAATCTCGTCGCCAATGCGCTTCAGCACACCCCGAAGCACGCCGGCATCACGGTGCGGGTGGGCACCGACGAGACCAACGCCGTCCTGGAGGTGTGTGACGAGGGGCCGGGTATGACCGAAGAGGACGCGCGCAGGGTGTTCGAGCGCTTCTACCGCACCGACTCGTCGCGGGCCCGCGAGAGCGGAGGGACCGGACTCGGGCTGTCGATCGTGGATTCGCTGGTCCTGGCCCACGGCGGGACGGTGCGCGTGACGACGGCGCCGGGGCAGGGTTGCCGGTTCACCGTGCAGCTGCCGCGGTTCAGCGACGTTCCCGTCGAAACGGCTTGATACTTAACCGAGTTCGGCGAGTGCGGCCTTGATCTTGGACTGGGCCTCGTCGAGCGATTCCGGCGACGGCTCGTTGTCGACGTTGGCGAATCCGAAGTCGGTGAGGTTGTAGGCGGGGAAGACGTGCACGTGTAGGTGCGGGACTTCGAGGCCTGCGATGATGACGCCCGCGCGTTCGGCGCCGAACGCCTTGACGACCGCCTTGCCGATCAGCTGCGACACTTCCATGACGCGGGCGAACACCGCGGGCTCGATGTCCTGCCACTGATCGATCTCCGCGCGCGGCACGACGAGCGTGTGGCCCTGCGTCATCGGCGCGATGGTGAGGAACGCGACGATCTCGTCATCCTCGTAGACGAATCGGCCCGGGAGTTCTCCGTTGATGATCTTTGTGAAGACGGTCGCCATGGCCCCGAGCATAGTGAGGCTCGGCCGGGCTCCATCCGTCGAACGTGCACTGAGTGCGATGAACGGCCCGATTTTTCGCAGTGGCTTCACGTTCGGTGAGGCTCAGCCCCCGATGAGCTCGTGCAACTCCTCGACGGTCCACGGTGGCGAGTCGTGGTGGTCCCGGTAGCCGAGGAAGCCGGGGGACTGGCGGGTGAACTCGCCGACGAAGCCGCCGGCGGCGATGAAGATCCGGCCGGTCACACCGCGCGCGCGATCGCTGACCAGGTAGGCGTATGTCGGCGCCACGTATTCCGGCGGCGCGGCGTCCAGGGCTCCTTGCAGGCTCACGTCGTCGAGTAGGCCGCGGCGATTCAACTCCGTGACGTGCTGTTCGTATTCGTCGCCGCTCGAGAGCCGGGTCTTGGCGCCCGGGCACACGACGTTCGCCCGCACGCCATGTTCCTTCAGTTCCGCGGCGATCGCCGACGTCAGCCCGTTGACCGCGCCCTTGCCGGCCGGGTACCCGGTGCCGCCGTAATCGCCAAGGAAGGCAAACGAACTCGTGTTGACGATCGCCCCGCCGCCCTGCGCGACCATCCGCGGGGCCGCGGCTCGGCACGTCTCGAACACCGTGCCCAGGTGTGCGTCGAGCAGCTCGCGGAACTGCGCTGAGCTCACGTTCAGGATCGACGACCCCGGCGGCTCGGGGGTGCCCGCACAGTTGATCAGGATGTCGATGCGCCCGAACTCGCCCACGCACCGTTCGATCAGTGCGTCGGCAATCTCGGGGTCGGCCGGCGAACCCGCGCAGCCGACACCCGAGACACGTTGTGCGGCTTGTTCGACCGCGTCGGGATCGCGTCCGCTGACCACCACCCCGGCACCTTGCGCCGAGAGCAGTTCGGCCACCGCGAGGCCGATACCGCGAGAACCGCCGACGACGACTGCGCCGCGGCCGGCCAGCGGTGGTGACTCGCTAATCGCCCTTGGCCTCTTCGAACGTCATCGACTCCATGTTCCAGTAGCCGCGCAGATTCGTGATCAGGCCGGCCGCGTCGACCCGGTAGGTGAACACACCGCGGACCGTGGCGACGAAGCCGTTCGGGAACTCGGTGCGCAACACCAGGATGTAGGCGATCTCGGTCGGCGAGCTGGACGGGAACGTCGCCTCGCACGTGACTGTGAGCGTGTTCGGCCCGATGTTCGCGTCGTAGAACGCCGCGACGGCGTCCTTGCCGCGCACCCCGTTGCCGTCCGGATTCGTGACCGCCTCGCCGATCGGGTCCTCGATGACCACGTCGTCGGCCATCAGGGCCAGCCAGCCCTCTTTGTCACCCGATTGGACGCAGCGCCACGACGCGCGTGACGCCGCGACCACCGGTGACTGCTCGACCGTCTCCTGGGTCACTGGCTCACCAGTCGTTGTCGGTGTAGCGGATGACGCCGCGGATGTTCTTGCCCTCCAACATGTCCGAGTAGCCCTCGTTGATCTGCTCCAGCTTGTACTGCCGGGTGATCATGTCGTCGAGGTTGAGCTTGCCCGCCTTGTACATCGACAGCAGCTGCGGGATGTCGAAGTGGGGGTTGCCGCCGCCGAAGATGGTGCCCTGCAGGTTCTTCTGCAACAGGGTCAGCATCGCGAGGTTCAGGGTCACCTGCGTGTCGAGCATGCTGCCGATGGCGGTCAGCACGCAGGTGCCGCCCTTGGACGTGAGGTTGACGTAGTTGTCGACGTCGTTGCCGTGCAGTTCGCCGACGGTGACGATGACCTTCTTGGCCATCAGTCCCTGGGTGACCTCGGCGATCCCGGCGAACGCCGATTCCAGGTCGGGGTAGGCGTGGGTGCCGCCGAACTTCAGCGCGGCGTCACGCTTCCACTCCACGGGCTCGATGACGAAGATGTTGCGCGCACCGGCGTTGACCGCGCCCTGCAGCGCCGACATGCCGACACCGCCGACGCCGACGACCGCGACGTCGTCCCCGGGCCGGATGTCCCCGGCGCGCACGGCCGAGCCGTAACCGGTGGTGACGCCGCAGCCGACCAGGCAGGCGACCTCGAACGGAACCGACGGGTCGATCTTCACGACCGAGCTCTTGTGCACGACCATGTACGGGCTGAACGTGCCCAGCAGGGTCATCGGGAAGACGGGCTGACCCTTGGCATGGATGCGGTGGGTGCCGTCGGACACCGCGGTGCCGCCCAGCAGGCCGGCGCCCAGATCGCACAGGTTGCGCAGCCCGGCCTGACACGACGGGCAGCGCCCGCAGGACGGGATGAACGAGAGCACGACGTGGTCGCCGGGAGCGAGGTCCTCGACGCCCGGTCCGACCTCGGTGACCACGCCGGCACCCTCGTGCCCGCCGAGCACCGGGAAGCCGGCCATCGGGATACCGCCGGTGACCAGGTGATGGTCGGAGTGGCACATCCCCGACGCTTCCATCCGGATCTTGACTTCGTCCTTGACCGGGTCACCGATCTCGATCTCCTCGATCGACCACGGTTGGTTGAACTCCCAGATGAGGGCGCCCTTGGTCTTCATATTGCCTGCTTTCCTTCGGAGAACGTCTCGGCCACCAGCCTAGTGACGTGGGTCTCAGCGGATTTCTCGACGGGTGTCAAACTACACACCCGACGCCGCGGTCACCAGATCGGTGCGGGTGCCTCTCCGAGCGGGTAGTAGCCGGGCAGCTTCTCACCCGACAGCGACCGTTCGATGCGCTTCTGCATCGTGGGGGTCAGATCGCCCGACTCGATCAGCTTCGCGTACCCCTTCGCCACGTGGCCGAAGTCGAAGAAGTCGCGCTGCCACTCGATCAACAGCGACTCATCCTCCCCAACAGCGGCGAGCCGGAACCAGCTGCCGCCGATGCCGTAGATCTCGTCCTGGGTGCCGTCGGACTTGTTCACGATCTGCTTCCAGAAGCCGACGATCTCGTTCTGCTTCTCGTCGATGAGCACCTTCTGGTACTCGTAGACCCAGTTCTCGAGGCCTTCCATCTCCAGTCCGAGCGCGACGTCGCGTATCTCCTCCTTGCCGATGCACATGACGTCTTCCTTCGGGCCGATGTTCCAGCCGTAGGTGGCGTCATCGGTGTAGAAATCGGCCAGCGGCTTCCAGTCACCCGCCTTCTCGGCGTCGCGGTTGGCCTGTAACCACCGCTCGACCCACTGCTCCAGTTCTTCGCGTTTGGAAGATGAAGTCATCGTTCCGCCTTTCATTTCTCCACAATGGAAAGCGCCCGGGTCGGGCACATGTCGACGGCCCGTTCGACATCCTCGCGGAGGTCGTCGGGTGGTTCCGGATCGGTGATCTCGACGATGCCGCGTTTGGGCACCGAGAACACATCGGGCGCCTCGAGCTCACACATCGCGTGACCCTGGCACAGGTCGGCATCGAGTTCTATGCGGTAGCTGCCCATCGCTTCAGGCCTTCACACGCCTGCGGTAGCGCACCTTGGCCGGACGCTCCAACTGCACCACCATCTTCGAGTGGTCGTTGCGGTAGGTCTCGGGCGGCTGGGCCATCTCGAATTCGTACTCGCGCAACAGAACCGAGAAGATCGCCTTGATCTGCATCGTCGCGAACGCCGCGCCGACGCACCGGTGCCGGCCGGCCCCGAACGGAATCCACGTCCACCGGTTGACGACGTCGGCCTGCTCGGGTTTGTCGTAGCGGTCCGGCTTGAACGCGTCCGGGTCCGGGAAGTCCTCGGGGATCCGGTTGCTGATGGCGGGGGAGGCGGCGACGAAATCGCCCTTGTGGATCGGGAATCCGGCGACCTCGAACTCGCCCTGCGCGACCCGCATCAGGATGATCAGCGGCGGATGTAGGCGCAACGTCTCCTTGACGACGTTGTCCAGCAGCGGGATCTGGCGCAGTGCATGGAAACTCACCTCCTGACCGTCCGCGTACAGCTCGTCGAGCTCCTGCTGTACCGCGGCGTATACCTCGGGGTGGCGGATCAGTTCGATCAGCGTCCACGACGACGTCCCGGAACTGGTGTGGTGGCCGGCGAACATCAACGAGATGAACATGCCGGTGACCTCGTCGGCCGAGAATCGCGGGTTGCCCTCCTCGTCCTTGATCGAGACCAGCACGTCGAGCATGTCGCGGTCGGCCTTGTCCTTCGGCGGATCGGCCACCCGCTGGTTCATGATCTCCTGAACCAGGGCAACGAGTTTCACCCGTGCCTCGTCGCGGCGCTGGAAGCTCTCGATCGGCAGGTAGGGGTCGACGTAGCACAGCGGGTCGGTGCCGCGTTCGAGTTCGTGGTAGTACTCGGCGAAGCGGTGGTCGAGCTGCTCGCGGAACTTCAGCCCGATCAGACACGCGGTCGAGGTGTAGATGGTCAGCTCCGCGAAGAAGTCGAGCAGTTCGATCTCGCCCTCGTCGCCCCAGCCGGCGATCATCTTCTTGACTTCGCCCTCGATGGTGGCGGCGTGGCTCTTCATGTGCTCGCCGCGCAACGCGGAGTTGTGCAGCATCTCCTTACGCCGTTCCGGGCTGGCGTCGAACACCACACCCTTGCCGAAGATCGGCGTCATGAACGGATAGGCCTCGGCCTGGTCGAGATCCTCGTCGGCGGACCGGAAGAAGAACTCGTTGGCTTCGGCGCCGGAGAGCAGGATGACGTGTTTGTCGACGAGCTGGAACCAGCCGACGTCCCCGCACTCGTCGCGGACCCGCTTCATCAACCCGATCGGGTCGGTGCGGAACTCCTCGAGGTGGCCGTGTTCCTCTTCGCCGCCGGAGACCCGGGGCACAACTGCGGTGGTCATGCGGTTCCTATTCTCCCGTCGCTTCGCTCGCCCCGGAGAGGGCTTCCTCGTCGACTTTCAGTTGCTGACGTTCCTTGGTGTGCGCGAGCGGCGCTTCGGGCTGCAACTCCATGTTCGCGATGAAACCGCCGCGGGGGGTTTCGGCGACGAAGGTGATGGCCCGGGCCAGGTCGGCGGCGCGCAGGAAGTAGTCGTGGCGCGCCTGGCCCCATTTGGCCCAGTCCTCGAGCGCCGGCCCGATCAGCTCGGCCGGCAGGCTCCAGCCCATCGACGTCTTCGTCGGCCCGGGGTGCACGATCGAGGCGCGTACGCCGGTTCCTTCGAGTTCCATCTGGTAATTGGTGACCATCGCGACGAGCGCAGCCTTGGCAGCTCCGTAGGCGCCCATGTGCGGCCGCTGCCGCAGAGCCACATCGGATCCGACGAAGATCAAATCCCCGCGTTGCCGTTCGATCATGCCGGGCAGGACGGCCCCGGCGACCCGGTTGGCGCCGATCAGGTGGATCTGTATCTGCGATTCGAACTGTTCGGTGCTGATGTCGGCCAGCTTCCCGAAGTACGTGTCGCCGGCCCCGGCGACCAGCACCTCGATGTCGCCGAGCTCTGAGGTGGTCTGCTCGACGGCCGCTTTCACCGAATCGGGGTCGGTGACATCGAGATGGACCGCGATGGCCTCGCCCCCTTCGGCGCGGATGGTGTCGACGATCTCCTGGCACTTCTCCACCCGGCGGGCTCCGAGGGCGACCGGAAAACCGTGGGCGGCAAGCTCGATCGCCGTCGCGGCGCCGATACCGGAGGAGGCGCCGGCCACCAGCGCTGGTCGGCGGTCGGGCAGGGGCTCGAAACGTGGCATCAGACGGTCCTTCAGCGGGTCTGGACGGTGATCGGAAGATGGGCGAACCCGCGGACATTGCTCGAGTGAACGCGGACGGCGTTGGCCTCGTCGACCTCGTATCCACGGATTCGTTTGACCAGCTCGGTGAGCGCCACCCGGGCCTCCATGCGGGCCAGGTGGGCGCCGAGGCAGAAGTGCGCGCCGCTGCCGAAACTCATGAGCTTCGAACCGATGTCACGGCCGATCACATAGGAGTCGGGATCGTCGAACACACGCTCGTCGCGATGTGCCGAACCGGGCAGCAGAAGTACCACGTCCCCGTCGGGAATGGGGGTGTCGTAGAGCGTGAGATCGCCGACGACCGTGCGGGCCAGGATCTGGCTCGAGGTGTCGTAACGCAGGGTTTCCTCCACCCACAGCGGCACCCGGTCGATGTCGTCGTACACCTGGGTCAGCTGGTCGGGGTTCTTGTGACCCCAGAACGCCGCGTTGGCAAGCAGTTTCGTGGTCGTCTCGTTGCCGGCGATCACCATCAGGAACATGAAGCCGAGCACTTCTTCGTCGGTGAGGCGGTCACCGTCGATCTCGGCTTCGAGCAGGGCCGAGGTGAGATCGTCGGTGAGTTTCTTGCGACGCTCGGCGACCATGTCCTGGTAGTAGACGATCAGGTTGAGCGACGCCTCGATCGCCTCGGCCGGTACGTCGTTGACGCCGTCCTCGCGGTGCATCACCCCGTCGGCGAGTGCACGGATGCGGTCCCGGTCCGCCTCGGGTACGCCCATCAGCTCCGAGATCACGTCCATCGGCAGCTTGCCGGCGAATTCGGCGACGTAGTCGACGGTTCCGTCACCGGCCCTCTCGAGCATCGTGTCGAGATGCTTGAGGGTCAGCTCCGTCACCCGCGGCTCCAGTTCACGGATGCGGCGCGGGGTGAAGCCCTTCGAGACCAACGTGCGCAGTCGCAGATGCGCCGGATCGTCCATCGCGAGGAACGACATCGTCTTCGACGCGTGCGGCCCCCGCGACACCGGATCGAGCGAGACGCCGAACTTGTTCGACAGCGTTGTGCTGTTCCGGAAACCCTGCAGCACGTCGGCGTGGCGGGACAGCGCCCAGAAGCCGAGTTCCTCGTTGCGGTAGAGCGGAGCCTCGTCGCGCAACCGCTTGTAGTACGGGTACGGGTCTTCGTGGAAGTCGTAGTCGTACGGGTCGAGTACGACGTCGCTGGTCAGGGTCACTGCGTGTCTCCCGAGCTTTTGTTCATCTGGTCCTCTCCGAGGACGAGGCCGACGACGTAGGTGAGCCGGTCTGCGATCTCGTGGTAGGTGAAGACGCCGCTGCCCGCGTTGACCAGCGCGCCGAAGAACGTCATCTCCAGCGCCGACACCTTGCGGGGGTCCGCACCGGGCCCGATGGCCGAGGTGATGCGCTTGTGGATCTCGGCGCCGATGCGGTCGCGCGCCGTGCGGACGGCGGCGTCGCTGTTGCTCAGCAGGGCCGTGGTGCAGGCGGCCGCGACCTCGGGTTCGTCGGCGAGGATCAGCGTCATGCTGCGCAGCGCCTTGTCCACCCGCGTCGGCATGCTGTCGTTGACGTCGGTGAAGTACGGCACCTGGCGGATGAGGTCGAGGTAGACCTCGGCGATCAGGTGGTTCTTCGACGAGAAGTACGTGTAGGCGGTGGCCGGTGCGACCCTGGCGCGTGCCGCCACGGCCCGGACCGTCAGGTCGGCGTAGGACGATTCGCGCAGCATCTCGACGCCGGCGGACAGCACCTTTCGGAAGGTTTCCTCCTGCCGACGGTTGCGCGGCCTCTCCGGAAGCGCAGCCACTGCATCGCTGGACACATGTCCAAGTTATCCGACGGTACGGGCGGTAGGCAAGCGTGGATTTCGATCCTCGGATGCTTGCCACCTCGGTAGATCGGCGTCTATGGTTCGAAAGGAGACAGCCGGACAGTTGTCCAGTGCAGTGGAGTGGGAGTTCGGATGGCGATACTGGCCAACGGCGAGAGCCGACTGCTGATCGACGGCAAGCTGGTCGCGGGCACGGCGGGGACGTTCCCCACCGTGAACCCGGCCACCGAGGAAGTGCTCGGTGTGGCGGCCGACGCCGACAGCGACGACATGGGCCGCGCCATCGCGGCGGCCCGCTCGGCGTTCGACGACACCGACTGGTCGACCAACACCGAACTGCGGGTGCGTTGCCTGCGTCAGCTCAAGGACGCGCTGCGCGAACACGTGGAAGAGATGCGCGACATCACGGTCGCCGAAGTGGGCGCACCCCGGATGCTGACCTCCGGCGCGCAACTCGAAGGACCGATCGACGACCTCTCGTTCGCCGCGGACACCGCCGAAACCTACGAATGGCGTACCGATCTCGGCCACGCCACCCCCCAGGGCATCCCCACCCGTCGCACGCTGGCCCGCGAGGCCGTCGGCGTCGTCGGCGCCATCACCCCGTGGAACTTCCCGCACCAGATCAACCTCGCCAAGGTCGGCCCGGCCCTCGCCGCGGGCAACACGCTGATCCTCAAACCCGCACCCGACACCCCGTGGTGTGCGGCGGCCGTCGGCGAGATCATCGCCGAGCACACCGACTTCCCGCCGGGCGTCATCAACGTCGTCACCTCGAGTGACCACGCCGTCGGTGCGCTGCTGTCGCAGGATCCGCGGGTGGACATGGTGTCGTTCACCGGGTCGACCGCGACCGGACGCGCCGTGATGACCGACGCCGCCGCGACCATCAAGAAGGTGTTCCTCGAACTCGGCGGCAAATCGGCGTTCCTGGTGCTCGACGACGCCGATCTGGCCGGTGCCTGCTCGATGGCGGCGTTCACCGCCGCGATGCACGCCGGGCAGGGCTGTGCGATCACGACCCGCCTGGTGGTGCCCCGGGCGAAATACGACGACGCGGTCGAGGCGGCGGCAGCCACCATGGGGTCGATCAAACCGGGTGACCCGACCAGCAAGCGCACCGTATGCGGTCCGGTGATCTCGGCGCGTCAACGCGACCGGATCCAGGGCTACCTCGACCTCGCCCTGCAGGAGGGCGGCCGATTCGCTTGCGGCGGTGGGCGTCCCGCCGACCGCGACACCGGTTTCTTCATCGAGCCGACGGTGATCGCCGGCCTCGACAACAACGCCCGCGTGGCCCGGGAGGAGATCTTCGGCCCGGTGCTGACGGTGATCGCCCACGACGGCGACGACGACGCCGTGCGCATCGCCAACGACTCGCCCTACGGGTTGAGCGGCACGGTGTTCAGCGGTGACGACGCCCGGGCTCAGGCGGTCGCCGCGCGCATGCGGGTCGGCACCGTCAACGTCAACGGCGGTATCTGGTACTCCGCGGACGCACCGTTCGGTGGCTACAAGCAGTCCGGGATCGGCCGCGAGATGGGCGTCGCCGGCTTCGAGGAGTACACCGAGATCAAACTCATTGCGACGGCAGCGAATTAAGGAGCTTTGATGGTCAACTACGGCGACGAGTTCAAGGACAAGGTCGCGATCGTCACCGGGGCGGGTGGCGGCATCGGTCAGGCGTACGCCGAGGCGCTGGCCCGGGAGGGCGCCGCGGTCGTGGTGGCCGACATCAACGTCGACGGCGCCCAGAAGGTGGCCGACGGCATCAAGGGCGAGGGTGGCAATGCCCTGGCCGTGCGCGTCGACGTCTCCGATCCCGACTCCGCCAAAGAGATGGCCGCGCAGACGCTCTCGGAGTTCGGCGGCATCGACTACCTGGTCAACAACGCCGCGATCTTCGGCGGGATGAAGCTCGACTTCTTGATCACCGTCGACTGGGACTACTACAAGAAGTTCATGAGCGTGAACCTCGACGGCGCACTGGTGTGCACGCGCGCGGTCTACCGCAAGATGGCCAAACGCGGCGGTGGGGCGATCGTCAACCAGTCGTCGACCGCGGCGTGGCTGTACTCGAATTTCTACGGCCTGGCCAAGGTCGGCATCAACGGCCTGACCCAGCAGCTGGCCACCGAACTGGGTGGGCAGAACATCCGGGTCAACGCGATCGCGCCGGGGCCCATCGACACCGAGGCCAACCGGACCACCACACCGCAGGAGATGGTCGCCGACATCGTCAAGGGCATCCCGTTGTCGCGGATGGGCCAACCCGAGGATCTGGTCGGGATGTGCCTGTTCCTGTTGTCGGATCAGGCGAAATGGATCACCGGGCAGATCTTCAACGTCGACGGCGGACAGATCATTCGGTCATGAGCGATCTGAAATACGGCTACATCGGCCTGGGCAACATGGGTGCGCCGATGGCCAAACGGCTGACCGGCTGGCCGGGCGGGCTCATCGTGTTCGACGTGCGTCCCGACGCCATGGCGCCGTTGGTCGAGGCCGGCGCCGCGCAGGCCGACGACGTCGCCGACGTCGCCGACGCCGACATCATCAGCATCACCGTCCTCAACGACGAGCAGGTACGCCACGTGGTCGCCGAGCTCGTGCCGCGCGCCAAGCCCGGCACCGTCATCGCGATCCACTCGACGATCAGCCCCGACACCGCGGTCGAACTCGCCAAGGAGTTGCGGTCGCAGGACATCCACGTCGTCGACGCCCCGGTCAGCGGCGGGGCGGGCGCTGCCGAGAAGGGCGAGCTGGCCGTCATGGTCGGCGCCGAGCGCTCGGTCTACGAGCGCGTCAAGCCGGCGTTCAAACAGTGGGCGTCCGTTGTGGTCCATGCCGGTGAGCCCGGCGCGGGGACACGGATGAAGTTGGCGCGCAACATGTTGACGTTCACCGGCTTCGCCGCGGCGTGCGAGGCGATGACCCTGGCGGAGAAGGCGGGCCTGGATCTGCAGGCGCTGGGCCGGGTGGTTCGCCACAGCGACGCGCAGTCCGGTGGCCCGGGCGCGATCATCGTCCGCGAGAACATGCGGCCACTCGACCACGACAACTTCCTCTACGACATGTTCCTGCACACCCGCGGCCTCGCGGAGAAGGATCTGGGGCTCGCGCTGACGCTCGGTGAGGAACTCGACGTCGACCTGCCGCTGGCGCAGGTGGCGCTGCAGAATCTGGCGGCCGGCCTGGGTGTGCCGCACGTGGAATCCAGCACGGAGGAGTGAGCGGAATGGACGAATTGCGCCGCAAGGGTTTGGCGAAGATGAACGAGGTCTACGGCTGGGAGATGCCGGACATGCCCGGCGACTACTTCGCACTGACCGCCGACCATCTCTTCGGGACCATCTGGAGTCGGCCGGGGCTGTCGATGCGCGAGAAGCGCATGATGACCTTGACGTGCGTCACCGCGTTGGGAATCACCGACCTGGCCGAGATCCAGGTCAACGCCGCGCTGGCCAACGGGGAGCTCAGCGAGGAGGAGCTCAAGGAGATGGCGATCTTCCTGACCCACTACCTCGGCTTCCCGCTGGGCTCGAAGCTCGACGGCGTGGTCACCAAAGTGGCGGGCCAACGCAAGAAGGCCGCCGCCAAGGGGGCGGGCGAGGACAAGAAGGCGAACGTCAACGCCGCGCTCAACATGCATTCGGGGAGCAGCCTCGATGATGAGTAGGTACGCCGCACTGTCGCGCGAGGAACTCGCCACGCTGGTGCCGGAGCTGCTGCTGATCGGCCAGCTCATCGACCGGTCCGGAATGGCCTGGTGCATCTCGAATTTCGGCCGCGAGGAGATGCTGCAGATCGCGATCGAGGAGTGGGCCGGTGCCAGCCCGCTCTACACGAAACGGATGCAGAAGGCGCTGAAGTACGAGGGCGTCGACGTCATCACGATCTTCAAGGGTCTGCAACTCGACATCGGCGCCCCGCCGCAGTTCATGGATTTCCGTTACACCGTCCACGACCGCTGGCACGGCGAGTTCCACCTCGACCACTGCGGTGCGCTGCTCGACGTCGAACCGATGGGCGAGGACTACGTCCGTGGCATGTGCCACGACATCGAGGACCCGACGTTCGACGCCACCGCGCTGGCCACCAACCGTCGGTGTCAGGTGCGTCCGATCCACCGTCCACCCAGGACACCGGCCGACCGGCATCCGCACTGCCGCTGGACGGTCATCATCGACGAGTCCTATCCCGAGGTCGACTTCATTCCGCAACTCGACATCGTCTCGGCGAGCCGCGCCTACAACACCGACCTCGAGCCGATCGACCCGGACGACGAGGGCATGTCCGACTACTCGGGCCCGCTGCTGTCCGATGTCGACTTCGGGGCGTTCTCGCACTCCGCGCTGGTCCGGATCGCCGACGAAGTCTGTCTGCAGATGCACCTGCTGGTGCTGTCGTTCAACCTGGCCGTCGCGGCGCGCGCGAAGGACGATCCGGCGTTGGCGCGCACGATCCGGACCAAGCAGCTCATCGGCATCGCCGGTGTCGCGGCCGAGCGAATCCGCAAGGCGCTCAACCTGTCCAAGGATGTCAAGGGTGCGTTGCGGGTGCTCGAGCTGCATCCCCTGCTGAACCCGGCGGCCTACGTCTGGGCCGACGTCGACCCCGGGTTCCTGCACGTCCGCTCGTCACCGGCGCACGAGGACGGCTCCTGGATCTCGCTGGTCTCCCCGGCCGCCGACCTGCCGTTACAGGCGATCGTGCAAGCGGTGGACCCGCACCTGCGCGCCGAGGTCTCCGGCACCGAGAGTGACTGGACCGTGCGCGTCATCGAGACCGACACCGCGGCCAAGGAACTGCCCGAGGTCGAGGTGTGCAAGTTCAGCGGCGGGGCGTCGTGGGAGTTCGAGGACCGAAAGTCGTTGCCGCTGACGGTGGTCTGAGCACCGATCCCGGAAAAGGGGACTCAGCGGCGGACCGCGGCGCCCACCCAGCGGCGCAGGAACCCGCGCAGCGCCTCGCCCGTGCGCGGTGGGCGACCGGGGTCGACGACGAACGACTGGATGATGCGCAGCAGGTACTCGGCCAACTCGTCGAGATCCTCGTCGCTGAACCCGAGCCCGGTCCAGTCGACGTCGAACCGCCGCACCATCGCCTTGGCGAACTGCAGCGCCACATCGGAGGTGACCGACTCCGAATGCACATCGGCGCGGCCGGGCGTGACGAGCAGGCCGATGTGCTTGTCCTCGGGCAGCCACTCCAACGCGGTGGCGATGGCCTCGGTCACCGCGTCGGCGGGTTCGGTGATGCCCCGGACGTGTTCGGCCAACCTGTCGAGGAAACCGGCAGCGGCATGCACCGCCGCCTCCACGAGCAACGCCTCGGTGCTGGGGAAGTACCGGTAGACGGTCTGGCGCGTGACGCCGAGGGTGCGGGCCACATCGGCGATGCTCAGGTCGGCGCCGCGTTCGTCGATCGCCCGGCCGGCGGCGGCCAGAATCCGTTCGACGGCTTCCTCGTCACTGGCCGGCGCCGAACCCGACCAGCCGTGGGTGCGCATGCGCAGATGCTACTTGGGACCCGCCTCAGCCCCGGTAGCTGACCGGCAGCTCCTTGACGCCGTTGATCCACCCGGACCGCAGCCGTTGCGGTTCGCCCAGTTTCGCGATGTCCGGAATCTGGTCGGCCAACTCGTTGAAGATCAGCTTGATCTCCATGCGGGCCAGGTTGGCGCCGATGCAGTAGTGGGCACCGTTGCCGCCGAACCCGAGATGCGGGTTGGGATCGCGCAGGATGTCGAATTCGAAGGGCGACTCGAAGACGTCCTCGTCGTAATTCGCCGAGCTGTAGAACAGGCCCGCGCGCTGTCCCTCGCGGATGGTCACCCCGCCGAGTTCGACGTCGGCCAGCGCGGTGCGCTGGAAGCAGTGCACCGGGGTGGCCCAGCGCACGATCTCGTCGACCGCGGTCTCGGGGCGTTCCCGGACGAACAGCTCCCACTGGTCGGGGTGCTCGAAGAACGCGTTCATGCCGTGGGTCATCGCGTTGCGGGTGGTCTCGTTGCCGGCCACCGCGAGCAGGATCACGAAGAACGCGAACTCGACGTCACCGAGGGATTCCCCGTCGATATCGGCCTGGATGAGGCGGGTGACGATGTCGTCGGCCGGGCACCGCCTGCGCTCCTCGGCCATGTTGTAGGCGTAGCCCATGAGTTCGGCGTTCGCGACCGTCGGATCGGAGTCGAAATCGGGGTCGTCGGTGTTCATGATGCAGTTCGTCCAGTGGAAGAGCTTCTCCCGGTCGGCTTCGGGGACGCCGATCAGATCGGCGATCGCCTGCAGCGGCAGGCTCATCGCGATGTCGGTGACGAAGTCGCCGCTGCCCTTCTCCCGTGCGGCGGCCACGATCTGGCGTGCGGAGATCGCCAGCTTCTCCTCCAGCGCGGCGACCGAGCGCGGCGTGAACAGCCGGGACACGATCTTGCGGAGCCGGGTGTGTTCCGGGGCGTCGTGGTTGATCAGCAGCGCCTTGGTGAGGTCGAGCTGCTCGGCGGTGACACCTTCGGGCAGACGCATGACCGCACCCTTGGCGTTGGTCGACCACAGGTCACCGTTGCGCGAGATCGATTTGATGTCCTCGTGACGGCTGATGACCCAGTAGCCACCGTCGTCGAAGATCGACTCCTGCTGTTCGTTCCACCAGACCGGTGCGGTCTTGCGCAGCTGCGCGAACTCGTTGACCGGGATGCCCTGCACCAGGACGTCGGGGTCGGTGAAGTCGAAACCGGGGCCGAACGGGCATCGGCTCTCCATGGTCGTCATGACGGCCGCCTCTCAGTGTGACGCTGAACACGCTCACCCACGACCATACACTTCGCCGTGGTCTGTATGCCCAGCGCGGGGTTTAGGGTGCACATGTGCGCGTCCTGGTAATCGGATCCGGTGCCCGTGAACATGCCCTGCTGCTGGCGTTGCGCCGCGACCCCGAGGTCGAGGCACTGGCGGTGGCCCCGGGCAACCCGGGCACGGCCGCTGTCGCCGATCAGCACGACGTCGACATCACCTCCGGTGAGGCCGTCGCCGAACTCGCCCGCCGGATCAGCGCCGACCTGGTGGTCATCGGACCCGAGGTGCCACTGGTGCTCGGCGTCGCCGACGCCGTCCGTGCCGCCGGGGTCGCGTGCTTCGGGCCGAGCCGGAGCGCCGCCCGCATCGAAGGTTCCAAGGCGTACGCCAAGGACGTGATGAATGCCGCAGGCGTCCGCACCGCCGCCAGCGAGATCGTCGACAACCCCGCGCACCTCGACGCCGCACTCGGCCGGTTCGGTCCGCCCGCGGGAGAGGCCGCGTGGGTCGTCAAGGACGACGGCCTTGCCGCGGGCAAGGGTGTGGTGGTGACCGCCGACCGCGACGCGGCGCGCGCCCACGCCGCAAGTCTGCTCGACTCCGGCCACCCTGTGCTGCTGGAGTCGTTCCTCGACGGTCCGGAGGTGTCGCTGTTCTGCGTCGTCGACGGTGAGACCGTGGTGCCGCTACTGCCCGCGCAGGACTTCAAACGCGTCGGTGACGGTGACACCGGACCCAACACCGGCGGTATGGGCGCCTACGCCCCCCTGCCCTGGCTGCCCGCCGACATCACCACGAGCATCGTCGACGACATCGTCAAACCCGTTGCAGCCGAATTGGTTCAACGCGGCAGCTCGTTCTCCGGCCTGCTGTACGCAGGCCTGGCGATCACCTCACGCGGACCGGCCGTCGTCGAGTTCAACTGCCGGTTCGGCGACCCGGAGACCCAATCGGTGCTGGCACTGCTCGACTCGCCGCTCGGGCAGCTGCTGCACGCCGCGGCGACCGGGCGGCTCGCGGAGTTCCCCGAACTGCAATGGCGCGACGGTGCCGCGGTGACGGTCGTGGTGGCCGCCGAGAACTATCCCGGCCGGCCGCGCGTCGGCGACGTGATCACCGGCGCCGACGCCGAGGGCGTGCTGCACGCCGGGACCGCCCGTCGCGACGACGGCGCCATCGTGTCGTCCGGCGGCCGGGTGCTGTCGGTGGTGGGTACCGGCGCCGACCTCGACGCCGCGAGGACGGCCGCCTACTCGACGCTGGCGTCGATCCGGTTGCCGGGCAGCCACTTCCGCAGCGACATCGGGTTGGCCGCGGCCGAGGGCAAGATCACCCTCTAGGCGGCGACGAGCGGGGCCATCCAGGTGATCTCCGCGGGCAGCTGCGAACTCCAGAACCCGCCGTCGTGCCCGCCGGGGGAGAAGCCGCCGGCCGGCGGATTCGGCAACTGCGCAATGAACTGCTCGGTCGCCGAATAGAACGGATCGGAAGTGCCGCAGTCGATCCGGATGGGGATGGCGGCCAACTCGGGACGGCCCCACACACTGTTGGCCGCAAAGTCGTCGGCGCCGTCGAACGCCCCGGGGGCGCTCGCCCCCGCCGACGTCCACAGGGCCGGGCTGACCGCGCAGATCGCCGCCGTGCGCTCGGGACCGAGGCGGGCACCCAGCAGCAGGGCGCCGTAGCCGCCCATCGACCAGCCGAGGAACCCGACGCGCGACGTGTCGAGACCCATCGTGTCCAGCATGGGGATCAGCTCGTCGAGCACCATGGCCCCGGAGTCCTCCCCGGAAGCGCGCCTGTGCCAATAACTTCCGCCGCCGTCGACGGCCACCACCGCGAACGGCGGGAGCCCGGCGGCGGCGGCCTCCGCCAGACCCTGCTCGACTCCGCCGGCCATCACCTGAGCCGCATCGGCGCCCTTGCCGTGCAGTGCGATCACCGGGTGCAGCGCCGCACTCTGCCCGGGGGGCCGGGCGATGGCCCAGTTCGTCTGGACACCGCCGCGCGCGGCCGATACGAACGATCCCGTGAGATAGGTCGGCGCCGCTGCCGGCGGGACCGATGCGGCCGGTGCGGCGGCACCCAGCGCGTGGACGCCTGCGGCGCCCGCGGCCGCACCCGCGGCGAGGCGCAGGGCGGCGCGGCGGCTCAGGTGTGCGGACATGGCGGCCATCCTGCCACCGGAGCACCCCCGTGCGGTCCCCGGCCGCCCGCCTGAAGAAAGCCTGGGGTTTGCGCGAAACGACGATGCCCAACCCGGGTGGCTGGCAGCATGCTAATCGTGACAGCAGCAGTCACTCCCAAGGGGGAACGCAGGCGGTACGCGCTGGTCAGCGCGGCCGCTGATCTGCTGTGTGAAGGGGGATTCGACGCCGTCCGGCACCGGGCGGTGGCGCGTCGGGCCGGCCTGCCGCTGGCGTCGACGACCTACTACTTCTCGTCGCTCGACGACCTCATCGTCAAGGCGGTCGAATACGAGGGAAGCCGGGAGGCCGAGCGCCTGCAGCAGCGGGTGGCGGCGTTGTCCCGGCGCCGCCGGGGCGCGGAAGCGACCGCGGACGTGTTGGTGGATCTGCTGCTCGGCGACGCGCCCGGCACCCGCGGCGGCGAGGAGCTGATCTCCCGCTACGAGCGTTACATCGCGTGTGCCCGCCAGCCGGCGCTGCGCGACGCCCAGCGCCGCATCCTGCGGCAGCGCACCGATGCGGTGGTCGCGGTGATGGAACGCTCCGGCCGGACGGTGCGCGCGGACTTCCTCACCGCCCTCGTCTGCGCCGTCGACGGTGCGGTGGTCGCTGCGCTGGTCGGCGACGGGGACGGTCCGCGCGCCACCGCGCGGGCCACGCTCATCGACGTCATCGACGTGCTCGCACCGGTGGGCTGAGCGCAGGTCCGGCAACGATTGCGGCAATGATGCTGCGTCGAGGTCGCCGCTGCCCGATGATGATGACCTGGCAACAGTGACGGAGGAGCGCATGACCCACCCAGACACGGTCAGGGAGCAGCCCGAGCTACGGCGGGTGATGGGCCCCGGGCTGTTGCTGCTGTTCGTCGTCGGCGACATCCTCGGCACCGGTGTGTACGCGCTGACCGGTGACGTGGCCGCCGAAGTCGGTGGTGCAGCGTGGCTTCCGTTCCTGGTCGCCTTCCTCATCGCCACCATCACCGCCTTCAGCTATCTGGAGCTGGTCACCAAGTACCCGCAGGCGGCCGGGGCTGCGCTCTACGCGCACAAGGCTTTCGGGCTTCAGTTCGTCACGTTCCTGGTGGCGTTCGTGGTGATGTGCTCGGGCATCACGTCGGCCTCGACCGCGTCACGGTTCTTCGGCGCCAACCTCATCGAGGGGTTCGGGCTGGAGTGGGGCACAGCCGGTGTGGCGGCCGTCGCGCTGGGGTTCATGGCGCTTCTGGCGGCCGTGAACTTCCGCGGCGTGGGCGAGAGCATCAAACTCAACGTGGTCCTCACCATCATCGAGGCGACCGGCCTCATGCTGGTGCTCTTCGTGGGCCTGTGGGCGTTCACCCGCGGCGGCGACGTCGACTTCTCCCGCGTCGTCGCCTTCGACACCGCCGGCGACAAGAACGCTTTCATGGCCGTCACCGCCGCGACGTCGTTGGCGTTCTTCGCGATGGTCGGCTTCGAGGACTCGGTCAACATGGCCGAGGAGACCAAGGATCCCGTCAAGACCTTCCCGAAGGTGCTGCTGTCCGGGCTCACCATCGCCGGCATCGTCTACATGCTCGTCGCCGTCGTCGCGGTGGCCCTGGTGCCCGTCGGCCGGCTCGAGGAGAGCGACACCCCGCTGGTCGAGGTGGTCAAGGCCGGGGCGCCGAACCTGCCGATCGACACGCTTTTCCCGTTCATCTCGATGTTCGCGGTCTCCAACACCGCACTCATCAACATGCTGATGGCCAGTCGACTGATCTACGGAATGGCCCGGCAGCATGTGCTGCCGCCGGTTTTCGGCACCGTCCACCCCCGGCGGCTGACCCCCTGGGTGGCGATCGTGTTCACCACGCTGATCGCGTTCGGCCTGATCTTCTACGTCAGTGTGTTCGCCAGCAGCAGCGCCATCAGTGTGCTCGGCGGCACCACGTCGCTGTTGCTGCTGGCAGTGTTCGCCGTGGTCAACGTCGCGGTGCTGCGGCTGCGACGTGACGTGCAGGCCGGCGGTGCGCACTTCAAGACGCCGACGGTGATGCCGGTGGTCGGCTTCATCGCGTCGTTGTATCTGGTGCTGCCGTTCTCCGGTCGCCCCGCCCAGCAGTACTACGTGGCGCTGATCCTCGTCGCGATCGGGATCGTGCTGTTCTTCATCAACAGGCTGATCAACCGGCGCCTGGGTGTGCGCGACACCGAGATCACCGACCCCACGCACCTGGCGTAGCGGCCCGACGGAGTGCGGGCGTCACGATCCGGCCGGTGGCGTCGTCGCCGTAGCTCGTGACGTCGGCAGGCCTGCGGGTGGCGAACAGCGCGACGTAGGCACACACGACCGCGTCGACCGGGTCCTCCGCCCGGCGCAGTTCGGCCTTGCGGGTCGCCGTCCGGACCGCGTCCCGCAGGGCCACCCACCCGGCGTGCTGCCCGACGTTCAGCGAGGGGTCCGCGCGGATGAGCGTTTCGACCAGGCCGATCAGCCGAAGCAGTTCACCGCGTAACTGCGCGACGTCCCGCCCCGGTTTCTGCTTGTACTTCAAGGTCTTCGGCAGTCCGAAAAGTGCGACGGTCGCGGCGTGCGGATAGACCTCGACGGCGGGAGCGCCCAGCGCCTCGGCCAGTCGGGCGCCGCGGCTGCCCGACGCGAACCACGGATGACCGGTGTTCGACGGGTGACAGCCCGCCTCGAAGGCGCGGAAATCCCGGTTGAGCGCCGCCTCGCACGGCCGGTTCCCGCTCGGGTTCGTCACAACCAGGGGAGCGTCGATCGCCAGCAGGCACTGCTCGGCGGTGTAGGGCATGAGCTGCGCGACGATGTCGGCGTCGGTCGTGGCGGCGGCGAGGTGCACCAGGCTGCCGTCCGAATCGGCGACGGCGACGCCGGTGGGGCTGCGCTCACCCCACGCGAGGTCGATCCCGACGAAGTACACCTGCCCAGCCTGCCCGATCCGCGCCGTAAGCTGTGTGTCTGTGACGATCCCGAACGTGCTGGCCAACCGCTACGCCAGCGAGGACATGGTGGCGATCTGGTCGCCGGAAGCCAAGATCGTCGCCGAGCGCCGATTGTGGCTGGCAGTGCTGCGTGCGCAGATAGAGCTCGGCATGGGCAACACGGTCGTTCCCGACGGGGTGGTCGCCGACTACGAACGCGTCCTCGACCAGGTGGACCTCGCGTCCATCGCGGCGCGCGAACGCGTCACCCGCCACGACGTGAAGGCCCGCATCGAGGAGTTCAACGCGCTGGCCGGCCACGAACACGTGCACAAGGGCATGACCAGCCGCGACCTCACCGAGAACGTCGAACAGCTACAGATCCGCCGCTCCCTGGAACTCGTCCACGCCCACGGCGTTGCCGTGGTGGCCCGGCTCGCCGAGAAGGCCGTGAGCTACCGCGACCTCGTGATGGCCGGCCGCAGCCACAACGTCGCCGCACAGGCCACCACACTGGGCAAGCGGTTCGCCTCCGCCGCCGAGGAGACGTTGCTCGCCCTGCAGCGGGTCGAGGAACTGATCGCGCGTTACCCGCTGCGCGGTATCAAGGGCCCGATGGGCACCGCCCAGGACATGCTCGACCTGTTCGGCGGCGACACCGCGAAACTGGCCGACCTCGAGCGCCGGGTCGCCGAATTCCTCGGCTTCCGAGACGTTTTCACCAGCGTCGGCCAGGTGTACCCCCGTTCCCTCGACCACGACGTCGTCTCCGCGCTGGTGCAACTCGGCGCGGGTCCCTCCTCGCTCGCGCACACCATCCGGCTGATGGCCGGCCACGAGCTGGTGACCGAGGGCTTCGCACCGGGCCAGGTCGGATCGTCGGCCATGCCGCACAAGATGAACACCCGGTCCTGTGAACGCGTCAACGGCCTGCAGGTGGTGCTGCGCGGCTACGGTTCGATGGCCGCCGAACTGGCGGGTGCGCAGTGGAACGAAGGCGACGTGTTCTGCTCGGTGGTGCGCCGGGTGGCGCTGCCCGACGCGTTCTTCGCGATCGACGGGCAGACCGAGACGTTCCTGACCGTGCTCGACGAGTTCGGCGCCTATCCGGCGGTCATCCAGCGCGAACTGGACCGCTACCTGCCGTTTCTGGCCACCACCCGCATCCTCATCGCCGCGGTGCGGGCCGGCGTTGGCCGCGAGACCGCGCACGAGGTCATCAAGGAGCACGCGGTGGCCGTCGCGCTGGCCATGCGGGAGAAGGGGCAGGAGCCCGACCTACTGGACCGGCTGGCTGCCGACCCGCGGCTGCCGCTGGACCGCGTCGCGCTCGAGGATGCGCTGGCCGACAAGCAGGCGTTCAGCGGGGCCGCCGGCGATCAGGTCGACCGCGTCGCCCAGGCGGTCGACGAGTTGGTCAGCCGCTATCCGGAGGCGGCCAAGTACACCTCGGGCGCCATCCTGTGAGGTTGTCGCAGATCGACTTCACCGATCTGGACAACTTCGCAAACGGGTTCCCTCACGACCTGTTCGCGATCCACCGCCGCGACGCGCCGGTGTTCTGGCACGAACCCACCGAGCACACGCCCGACGGCGAGGGCTTCTGGTCCGTCGCGACCTACGCTGAAACGCTTGCGGTATTGCGTGATCCGGACACCTACTCGTCGGTGACCGGCGGGGAACGCCCGTTCGGCGGCACGCTGCTGCAGGATCTGCCGATCGCCGGTCAGGTGCTCAACATGATGGACGATCCGCGGCATGCGCAGATCCGCCGGCTGGTGAACTCGGGGCTGACGCCGCGCATGATCGCGCGCGTGGAGGACGATCTGCGGCAGCGGGCCCGGATCCTGCTCGACGAGGTCGGCGACGGCGAGGCCTTCGACTTCCTGCCGCAGGTGGCCGCCGAACTTCCGATGCAGATGATCTGCATCCTGCTCGGTGTGCCCGAGGACGACCGGCACTGGTTGTTCGAGGCCGTCGAACCGGGTTTCGACTTCCGCGGTTCGCGCAAGGCCTCGATCGATCGGCTGTCGGTCGAGGACGCCGGATCCCGCATGTACACCTACGGCTCGGAACTGGTGGCGCGCAAACGCGCCGAACCGGGCGACGACATGTTGTCGGTGGTGGCCGCCGAATCGTGGCTGTCCGACGCCGAGTTGTACCTGTTCTTCTACCTGCTGTTCAGCGCCGGCGCGGAGACCACGCGCAATTCGATCGCCGGCGGCCTGCTGGCGCTGATCGAGAACCCGGCCGCTTTTGACGCGCTGCAGGCCGACCCGTCGTCGCTGCCGGGCGCCATCGAGGAGATGGTCCGCTGGACCTCGCCGTCACCGTCGAAGCGGCGCACCGCCACCCGCGACACCGAACTCGGTGGTCACCGCATCTCGGCTGGTCAGAAGGTTCTGGTGTGGGAGGGTTCGGCGAACCGGGACGCCGCGGTGTTCGCCGACGCCGACGTCTTCGACGTCGCGCGTAAACCCAATCCGCACTTGGGTTTCGGGCAGGGTGTGCACTACTGCCTGGGTGCCAATCTGGCGCGGCTGGAACTGCGGGTGCTGTTCGAGGAACTGCTGGCGCGGTTCGCGTCGGTGCGCCTGGTCGAGCCGGTCGAGTGGGCACGAAGCAATCGGCACACCGGGATCCGGCACATGGTGGTCCGACTGCAGGCGTGACCCCTCGCGCGTGAATTATTTCGTTCGCAAAGACAGCCGCTGTGGCAAACGATAGGGTGACCCCCAACTGCGAATGCGTGGTAGGGAGGGGCCATCCGCGTTCTCGTTCTGGGCGGTGACGGATTCTGCGGCTGGCCCACCGCGCTGCACCTCTCGGAGTCCGGGCATGAGGTCGTCATCGTCGACAACGAGGTGCGTCGGCGCATGGACACCGAACTCGGGGTGCAGTCCCTGACCCCGATCGCCTCGCTCGCTGAGCGGCTCACCGGCTGGCGTGAGGTGTCCGGCAGACGGATCGAGTCCGTAAACCTCGACATCGCCGAGGATTACGGCGAGCTGCTCGACCTTCTGCGCAGTGCGCGCCCCGACGCCGTCGTCCATTTCGCCGAACAACGTGCCGCGCCGTATTCGATGAAGGACGCCGCCCACAAGCGCTACACCGTCGCCAACAATGTGAACGCGACGCACAACGTGCTGGCCGCACTGGTGGAGTCCCGCCTCGACTGCCATCTCGTGCACCTCGGGACGATGGGCGTCTACGGCTACGAGACCTCGGCGGTGAATCTCCCCGAGGGCTACCTCACGATCAGCTACCCCGACCGCCACGGAGCCGTCGTGACCCGTGAGGCGCTCTATCCGACCAAACCCGGCAGCATCTACCACCTCACCAAGTCGCTGGACCAACTGTTGTTCCAGTTCTACGCACAGAACGACCGGTTGCGGATCACCGATCTGCACCAGGGCATCGCGTGGGGCACCCAGACCGAGGAGACTCGTCGCGATCCGCGGTTGATCAACCGGTTCGACTACGACGGTGACTTCGGTACGGTGCTCAACCGGTTCCTCTTGCAGGCCGCGATCGGTTATCCGTTGACCGTGCACGGAACCGGCGGACAGACCCGGGCCTTCATCAACATCCAGGACACGGTTCGTTGCGTGCGATACGCCGTGGAATCCGGAACGCAGGTGGGGTCCCGGGTGCGAATCATGAACCAGGTCGCCGAGACACTGCGGGTGCGAGACCTCGCGCACCTTCTCGAGCGGCTCGTCGGTGCACAGGTCGCCTATCTGCCCAATCCCCGGGCCGAGGCCGACGAGAACGAGCTCGCCGTGTGCACCGACAATCTGCGACAGCTGGGATTGGACCCGATTCTGCTGGAGGCCGGGCTCCTGGCCGAATCTCTCGAGATCGCAGCGGCATACGCCGATCGGTGTGACCTCGGCAAGATCCCGTGCGTGTCCTATTGGAACGACGAGCGCCGGTGCGCAGCCGAGAAGGTCGACCGGTGACCGAGCCGGGGGAGACGCCGCACCTCCCGGCGACCAATCCGGTGGCGACGACCGCTCCACCGCCTCACCACCGCCGGCGCGCGCGACGCTGGGCGCCGCGCGGCGCGCTGGCGTTCCTCGCGCTGTCGGTGGTCCTGGTGGTGGTGTTCGTGGTGGCCCGCCCGGACTGGTTCGACGGTGAGAACGGCGAATCCGTACCCCCAGGACTGCTTTTCGCCACAACGCTGGCAGACCTCGGCCACCGCGACGGCATTCGGCTCAGCGACGACAACACCACGTCGGCCACCGTCACCACCGCCGTGCCCGTCGACTCGCGCCTCGAGGACGCGCGGTTGGTGCTCGGTGGGCGCACGCAGGCGCCGACGTCGGGCGTGACATTCCTGCGGGTGCTCGTTGACGGCGAAGCGGTCTACGTCACCGAACTGCGATCCGGCGACAACGATCTCACGGCCGATATCCCGCTGCCCGCCACGGTGACCGACGACGGCAGCGTCACCGTGCAGATCAGGTTGACCGGCAGCCTCGACCAGCGATGGTGCAATCCCGACCACGAAATCGGCGCCCTGGTACTGCTGGATCCCGAGGCCACCCGGATCCGTGGACGCCTCGACCAGCGCTTGCGGACCGTTCGGGACGTTGCCCGTGGTCTCGATCACGTTGTGACACTGGTGCTTTCCGCGACGCGGAATGATCGTGAGTGGTACGAGACCGCCGCAGACCTCGGTGTCGCGTTGAGGCACACCGGTCGCCAGGTGCGCTACGTCGACGGCGTCTCCGAGAATCCCGGCGAGGGAACCCGAATCCTGCTCGGACCGCCGGAGTCGCTCGCGGAGGCCGGCTGGACACCCGTCGACGATCAGGCGGGCGCGGTGCGGGTCGGCTACCTCGACGACACGTCGGTGCTCGCGGTCACCGAGGCCGGCGGACCGCCCGCCGAGGCGCTGGACAGCCTTCTCACCACCGACGTCGTCACCACGGCCGACTCCGCGGCCAACGAGCCGCGACGGGACGAGCGCGAGCCGGTGGGCGGCGATGCCGTCCCCCTCGCAGCGCTCGGGCTGGACACCTCCGCGCAGCAGCTCACCGACTCACGCAACTGGCGGCTCCGGTACTCGACGGCAGACCTGCCCGGCGGCCGCGTGCCCAGCGAGGTCCGGTTGGACTTGCAGGTGCCCGTCGTGGCCGCCGACGCTCCGTGGCTGGTCCAGGTGCGGCTAAACGGACAACTCCTCGACAGTGTGCGGCTGCCCGCCGACCTCGATGCCCACAGCGTGACCGCACGCATCCCCGAGGGGATCGAGGCGCTGCGCAACGAGTTGATCGTGACCGTGCTGCGCGAGCGCGTCACCGGCGGCTGTGCGGTGCGGCCCACGGTCTACCAGGCTCAACTCCTGCCCACCTCGACGCTGCTGCTCGGCGGCCGTGGGGTGGGCCTGGCCGCGGTCCCGTCCGATTTGGCTCCCGGCTTCGAGATCCACCTGCCCGCAGGCAGTATGGACGATCCGGAGGTCTCTCTGGCCGCGCTGGTGCCCACATTGGCGGAGTTCACCGGCGTGGGTGATCGAGCGCCGTTCGTATGGGACGGCGCACCCGGAGTGCGGCCGTTCCTGTTGTTCGGCGATGCGCCCGCCGGCGTGGACGTGCCGGTGCGCGTCGTCGGCGGCCGGCTCGTCGGCGCGGGGTTCGATCTGCAGGCCTTCCGGGACGGGCTCGTGGTGCAGCGTGCGGCGGCCGGGCCGACGCCGGGGGTGGTGGTGACACCGGTGGGCCGGCCCCCGGACGTGCTGCCCGGCTACGGGCGCGAGTCCGCCAGGCTGGTGACCGGTGACGGTGTCGGGGTGGCGGTCGATGACGCCGGGCGCCTCGACGGCCCTCTGCCGGTGCGAGATCCGTGAACGAACCGGTAGCGCGGCAGCACCGGGACTCCCAGACGCCACCGGCACCGCCGCCGCAGATACCGCAGAAGCCCAAAGCTGTTGTCAGGCACTATCGCTCGATCGACAGCGCTCCGCCGGCGTATGCGGTCAAACGTCCGCCCAGCGCTGTCAACGGTGCGCTGCTCATCTTTGTCGCGTTGAGCAGTCTGACGCTGCTGCTCGGAACCGTACAGGCCAGGGCGTGGGGAGACCACGCCCGCGACCTGGTCTTCGCCACGGCCGACGGGCAGGCGGCCGCGATACCGGTGCGAGCGTTCCTGCTGGTGATGGTCACCTCGGTGGCGTGGTCGCTGGACACGAACTTCTGGCGCCGGTTGGCTGTGCACCTCGAGCTGACCGGCGTGCTGATCCTGGTCTGCGCGGTGGTGGATTTCTCGGCTTACCTCGGCTACCACGTCGGACTCTTCTATCCGCAGATCGTCGGCCAGCAGTTGGCGTCAAGCCTGGCGGCAATGGTGCTGTTGCCGTTCACCGTGATGCGGCACGCCCGGCTGCCGAGGCCGGCGCGCCTGCGGCCGGCGGGGCGGATGCGTTGGCATGCCTGGGTGCGGCTGGCGGTTCCGCTGGCGGTGGCGTTCGTGGCAGCCGCCTGGATCGAGGACCGCATGCCGGTCCCGGTGGCCTGGATGCGGGAGTGGGCGCTGATGGGTGGCGTGGGTCCGGGGATCTTCCTGGTCCAGCAGCTGTTCGGCATCCTCGCCGCGGGGATCGGGCTGGTGATGATCCGCCGGTCGCGCCGCGCACGTTTCGCGCCGCCCCTCGCGGTGATCATCCCGGCGCACAACGAGGCCCACGACATCACCGCCACGATCGAGGCCGTCGACCGGGCCGCGGCCCGGTACGCCGAGACGGTCCACATCTATGTCATCGACAATGCCTCCACCGACGACACCGCGGACGTCGCACAGACCGCCATCGCCGCCTGCGCACACTCCACCGGGGAGGTGCACGAATGCGCGGTCCCCGGGAAGGCGGTGGCGCTCAACTACGGCCTGTCGGTGATCCGGGAGGAGTTCGTCGTGCGTATCGATGCCGACACCGTGATCGGCGAGAACTGCCTCGACGTCACGCTGCGTCATTTCACCGATGCGAAGGTCGCCGCCGTCGGCGGGATGCCGCGGCCGGAACGTATCCGAACCTTCTTCGACCGGGTGCGATTGGTCGAGGTGCTCGTCAAACACGGCTTCTTCCAGGTCGCGATGATGGGCTACGACGGGATCATCGGCGAGCCCGGCATGTTCGTGGTCTACCGGCGCCGCGTCGTCGAAGAGGTCGGCGGCATCGTGCAGGGCATGAACGGTGAGGACACCGACATCTGCATGAGGATGAGCAGTCAGGGCTACCTGAGCCTGGTCGACCCCACCGCGGTCTACTTCAGCGAGACCCCGCAGAGCTGGGCGCATCTGCGCGAACAACGCACCCGCTGGTTTCGCAGCATCTACCACATCGCCGCCCACAACCGGCACGCGATCCTGAGCCGGAGTTCGATGGCCGGGGCGGTGATGCTGCCGTTCCAGCTCGCCAACGCGGCGCGCCGAGCGATGATGCTGCCCCTGCTGTTGTTCGGCCTCCTGATCTTCGGACTGTTCCGCGAGTCGTTCCCCGGTCTGCACCCCGAGCGGCTCCTCGCGGTGTTCCTCGGGCTGCCGCTGCTGGTGGCACTCGGCGTATGCCTCGTGCGTCAGCCCCGAGCGGTCCTCTACCTCCCCGAGTACCTCGTATTCCGGATAGTGCGCAGCTATTTCACCCTCGCCGCGGTGCTGAGCCTGGTGTTTCCGCCGCTGCATCCCCGGCAGGCGCTGCGGGAGCGACGGCGAACGCGTAGGCGACCCCGTCACCGACGCAACCGTGCCACCCCCGCCGATCGCAGTTCCAGCGCCGCAAGCCCGGATATCGCGGCGACGTCCTGATTGCGCCATGCCCCGACCGGGTCGGCGTCGACGCTGACCAGCTTGGCCAGCGGCCGGTTGGCCAGCGCCCGCAGCGCGAGCAACTGCTGACCCGCCGGCGTGGCGGCCAGCGTGATGGCGGTCCACTTGCGCCGCACGAACCGCACCCGCAGGAACACCCACGGCATCGCGACCGCCAGGATCGGCGGCGACGCGACCGCGAGCGCCAGCACCCACGCCAGCCACGAGGCGGTGGTGTCGAGGCTGTGGCCGGCGTTGGCGATGTCGAGGGCGGCCTCGCCGGCCGCATTGAGCGGACCGCGCAGGGCGTTGCCGAGCAGCGGTACGTCCTTGGTCTGGTCGCCCGCCGACTCGAGGTTGTCAGCGATGCCGTTCGCCCCGGTCTCGACCTGCCGGCCGACCTGCGCGATGGTCGCCACCGCCGAGTGCACGGCCATTCCGACGAACAGCCAGATCAACACCCACACCGCGATGACGATGTCGCTGATCAGCTGGCCGAGCAGGCGGCCGGGGGTGGTGGCGTAGGGCACAAACCGCGAAGTCATGTGTGTAGATGCTGCCCGATAGGCTGGCCCGATGCGCCCCGCTCTGTCCGACTACCGCCATCTGGCCAGCGGCAAGGTTCGCGAGTTGTACCGCATCGACGACGAGCACCTGCTGTTCGTCGCCACCGACCGCATCTCGGCGTACGACCACATCCTGTCCTCGGAGATCCCGGACAAGGGCCGCATCCTCACCGCGATGAGCGTGTTCTTCTTCGACCTCATCGACGCCCCCAACCACCTCGCGGGCCCACCCGACGACCCGCGCATCCCCGAGGAGGTGCTCGGCCGCGCGCTCGTGGTGCGCCAACTGGAGATGCTGCCCGTCGAATGTGTGGCCCGCGGCTACCTCACCGGGTCGGGGCTGATCGACTACCGCAAGACCGGCACGCTGTGCGGACTGACGCTGCCGCCCGGGCTCACCGAGGCGAGCAAGTTCGCCGAACCGCTCTACACGCCGGCGTCCAAGGCCGAACTCGGTCTGCACGACGAGAACATCGACTTCGCCGCCACCGTCGACCTGGTCGGGGAGAAGCGCGCCGCCCAGCTGCGTGAGCGCACGCTGCAGATCTACACCCAGGGCGCCGACCACGCGCTGACGAAGGGAATCATCATCGCCGACACCAAATTCGAGTTCGGGGTCGATCCGTCGGGCGAACTGGTACTCGCCGACGAGGTGTTCACCCCCGACTCGTCGCGGTACTGGTACGCGGACGCCTACCGCGAGGGGCAGGTGCAACCCAGCTACGACAAACAGTTCGTCCGCAACTGGCTCACCGGCCCGGAGTCCGGCTGGGACCGCGCCGCCGATCAACCCCCGCCGCCGCTTCCCGCCGAGATCGTCGACGCCACCCGTTCGCGTTACATCGAAGCCTACGAACGCATTTCGGGTCTGAGCTTCGCCGAGTGGATCGGCGCGAGCGCATGACCGTCCCGCCGCCGCAGGCCAAACGGGTTGAACAGCGGCGCGAACACCACGGCGACGTGTTCATCGACCCCTACGAGTGGCTGCGCGACAAATCCGATCCCGAGGTGCTTGCCCACCTGGAGGCCGAGAACGCCTACACCGAGGCGCAGACCGCGCATCTCGCGCCGTTGCGGCAGAAGATCTTCGACGAGATCAAGGCCCGCACCAAGGAGACCGACCTCTCGGTGCCCACCCGGCGCGGCAACTGGTGGTACTACGGGCGCAGCTTCGAGGGTAAGCAGTACGGCGTCCACTGCCGTTGCCCTGTCGCAGATCCCGAGGACTGGACACCTCCGGTGCTCGACGAGAACACCACCATCGACGGTGAACAGGTCCTGCTCGACGAGAACGTCGAAGCCGAGGGCCACGAGTTCTTCGCGCTCGGGGCGGCCACCGTCAGCATCGACGGCAACGTCCTGGCCTACTCCGTCGACACAGTGGGCGACGAGCGGTACACACTGCGGTTCAAAGACCTCCGCACCGGCGAGCAGTACGACGACACGATCGTCGGGATCGGTGCCGGCGCCACCTGGGCCGCCGACAACCGCACCATCTACTACAGCACCGTCGACGACGCCTGGCGGCCCGACACCGTGTGGCGCCACCGGTTGGGGGCGGGGTTGCCGGCCGAACGGGTGTACCACGAACCCGACGAACGGTACTGGCTGGGCGTCGGCCGCACCCGCAGCGACAAGTACCTGATCATCGCCGCGGGCAGCGCCGTCACCTCGGAGGTGCGCTACGCCGACGCGAGTGATCCGGAGGCGGAGTTCGCCGTGGTGTGGCCGCGCCGCGACGGGGTCGAGTACTCCGTCGAACACGCGGTGGTCGGCGGGGAGGACCGGTTCCTCATCATGCACAACGACGGTGCGGAGAACTTCGCACTCGTCGACGCGCCGGTGGCCGATCCGGGCGCGGCCCGCACGCTCATCGAACACCGCGAGGACGTGCGACTCGACGCGGTCGACGCGTTCGCCGAACACCTCGTGCTGAGTTACCGCGAAGAGGCACTGCCCAAGATCCAACTGTGGCCCCTGGGCGCCGACGGATCATACGGTCGCGCCGAGGACATCACCTTCGACACCGAACTGACCTCGGCGGGGCTGGGCGGCAACCCGAACTGGGACGCGCCGAAAATGCGCATCGCGGCAACGTCTTTCGTCACCCCGGTGCGGATCTACGACCTCGACCTCGCAACAGGGGAGCGCACGCTGCTGCGCGAGCAGTCGGTGCTCGGCGGCTACCGGCCCGAGGACTACGTCGAGCGCAGGGACTGGGCGATCGCCCCGGACGGCGCGCGGGTGCCCATCTCGATCGTCCACCGTGCCGGCCTTCAGTTTCCGGCACCGACCCTGCTCTACGGCTACGGCGCCTACGAGTCGTGTGAGGACCCACGGTTCTCGATCGCCCGGCTCTCCCTGCTGGACCGCGGCATGGTGTTCGCCGTCGCCCACGTCCGCGGCGGCGGGGAACTCGGCCGGCCGTGGTACGAACAGGGCAAGATGCTGGAGAAGGGCAACACCTTCACCGACTTCATCGCGGTGGCAAGGCATCTCATCGCCACCGACACCACGCGGCCGCAGAACCTGGTGGCGCTCGGCGGCAGCGCAGGTGGGTTGTTGATCGGTGCGGTCGCCAACCTGGCGCCCGAACTGTTCGCCGGCTTCCTGGCGCAGGTGCCGTTCGTCGATCCGTTGACCACGATCCTCGACCCGTCGCTGCCGCTGACGGTCACCGAGTGGGACGAATGGGGCAACCCGCTCGAGCACGAGCACGTCTACCACTACATGAAGTCCTACTCGCCGTACGAGAACGTCGTCGCCAAGGACTATCCGCCGATTCTGGCGATGACCTCGCTCAACGACACCCGGGTGTACTACGTCGAACCGGCGAAATGGATTGCCGCCCTTCGGCACACGAAGACCGACGGGAACCCGGTGCTGCTCAAGACCGAGATGAGCGCCGGACACGGCGGGATCAGCGGACGCTACGAACGGTGGAAGGAAGCCGCGTTCCAGTACGCCTGGGTGCTCGCGACCGCCGACCCGGAGACCTACGACAACCGAAGCCCGAACTAGTCACTGTCAAGACCGCGGATAGGATGGTCGGGTGGCCAAGTCGAGCTACCACCACGGCGACCTGAAATCGGCGATCCTGGCGCAGGCCGCCGAACTGGTCGCCGAACGCGGTGCCGACGGCATCTCGCTGCGCGAACTCGCCCGCGCGGCCGGGGTGTCACACGCGGCGCCGGCACACCACTTCACCGACCGTCGCGGGCTGTTCACGGCTCTGGCCGCACAGGGGTGGCGGATGCTCGCCGAGGCGCTGGCCGATGCCCGTCCGGACTTCCTCAACGCGGCGAGCGCCTACGTCCGCTTCGCGCTCGACCACCCGGGCCACTACGAGGTGATGTTCGACAAGTCGCTGATCGACGAAACCAATTCCGAACTGGCCGAAGCGAAAGCCGCAGCGGGACAGGAACTCAACCGGGGCGTCGCGACGCTGACCGACGCCCGCTCGCAATCGGACCCCGAAGGCGCGGCGCTCGCGGCCTGGTCGCTGGTGCACGGCTTCATCATGTTGTGGCTCAACGATCTGATCGCCACCGAGGGGGATCCGCTCGCCCAGATCGAGCGGGCCGCCCGGATGCTGTTCGCCGGTTAGCGGCGTGCGGTAGCGTCCGGGCATGACTGAGTCGTACCTGCTCGACATCGAGCTCAACACACTCGACGGCACCTCGACGTCTCTGAGGGAGCTGGCCGACGGCGCCGTGCTCGTGGTCAACGTCGCGTCGAAGTGCGGGCTCACCCCGCAGTACAGCGCGCTGGAGAAGCTGGCGCAGGACTACGGCGACCGCGGTCTGACGGTGATCGGCGTGCCGTGCAACCAGTTCATGGGGCAGGAACCGGGGACGGCCGAAGAAATCCAGACGTTCTGCTCGACCACCTACGGCGTGACCTTCCCGCTGCTGGCCAAGACCGACGTCAACGGAGCCGACCGCCACCCGCTCTACGCCGAGCTGACGCAGACGCCCGACGCCGGCGGTGAGGCGGGCGACGTGCAGTGGAACTTCGAGAAGTTCCTGCTCGCGCCGGGCGGTGAGGTCGTCAACCGGTTCCGGCCGCGCACCGAACCCGACGCCCCCGAGGTGATCTCCGCCATCGAGGCCGTCCTCCCGAAATAGACAGCTGCCGTCGACGTGACGGCAACCGTCGGGACACCTCGAGTTGTCATGCTGCAGGCGTGGCTGGACAACTGATCCTCTCGATCTCCCACGTCAGCGCGCGCACCCTCGCCGACGTCGCCGGGTTCCGCGCCGAACTCGACGCCCGCGGTGTGCCGGCGTCGTTCCTGGTGGCTCCGCGCCTCAAGGGCGGCTACCGTCTCGACCGCGACGCTCCGACCGTCGAATGGCTGCGCGACCGGCGGGCATCCGGCGACGCGATCGTGCTGCACGGATTCGACGAGGCCGCCACCAAGAAGCGGCGCAGCGAGTTCGCCTCGCTTGCCGCACACGAGGCCAACCTGCGACTGATGGGCGCCGACCGGGTGCTCGAACACCTCGGGCTGCGCACCCGGCTCTTCGCCGCGCCGGGCTGGACGGTGTCGCAGGGAACCGTGATGGCACTGCCGCGCAACGGTTTCCGAGTGCTCGCCGGGCTCGGCGGCGTGACCGACCTGGTTCGCGGAACGACGATGCGGGCCCGCGTGGTGGGCGTCGGCGCAGGATTTCTGACCGAGCCGTGGTGGTGTCGCACCGTGGTGCTCACCGCCGAGCGCACCGCCCGGCGCGCCGGCGTGGTCCGACTCAACGTCTCGGCCAAGCAACTCGGCCGGATCGGACCGCGACGAGCCGTGCTGGATGCGATCGACCTCGCGTTGATGCACCGGTGCGCACCCCAGGTGTACCGGTGGGGACCCGGTGCCGCGCTGAGCGATGCCGCCTAGACCGTCGCCGTCTAGAACTCGGTGCTGCTCTCCTCGTCGAGGACCTGGAAGTCGGTGTCGGTCATCTCGCTCAAGCGCCCGTAGAAGATCCCGCGGGCGCTCGGGTCGATGATGCCCTGGTGGATCGGCACCGCGTGGGCCGGTGCGACGGCCCTCAGGTACTCGACGGCCTCGGAGATCTTCATCCAGGGCGCCGCCGCCGGCGCCGCCAGCACGTCGACCGGTTCACCGGGTTCGAACAGCGCGTCGCCGGGGTGCATGAGCCGGGCCGGATGATCACCGTCGCCGATCAGATACGAGATGTTGTCGATCTCGGGCAGTTCGGGGTGGATGATCGCGTGGTGGCCGCCTACCCCGCGGACGGTCAGGTGGCCGACGGTGAACGCGTCGCCCGCGTGCACCGCGCGCCACGAGCCGCCGAGTTGTTGTGCGGTCTGCGGATCGCAGTACAGCGCGGCCTGCGGATTCGCGTCGAGCAGCGCCGGTAGGCGGTTGACGTCGGCGTGGTCGGGATGCTGATGGGTGATCAGGATCGCCGACAGACCGGTGATGCCCTCGAATCCGTGCGAGAACGTGCCTGGATCGAACAAAACCGTTGTCTCAGACGCGGAACCGTCCGAAAAGCTCGCGAGTAGGCACGAATGGCCGAAATGGGTCAATTGCATGGCTATATTGTGGCGCTCAGGCGGGGGCCGGTGGTGGGGGTTTGAATGCGGTTGCTGGTGGCGGCGGTGCTGGCGAGTTGCGGGTGGGCGTTCGTGACGCCGGCCGCGGCGACGGCCAACCCGATGGACTGCCCGCCGAACTGCGACCGGATTCCCCGGTCGGCGTGGATCGCGCCGACCTCGATACCGCTGTACGACGTGTACCGCTGGCCGGAGCTGTCGACGTTGTCGGTCACCGCCGTCACGCCCCGGTTCCGGTTCGAGGAGACGTGCGCGACCCCGCCGATGGCTATTGACGACCCGTGCACGTGGGCGGTTGCGGCGAGGGCGTCGGTCACATCACCGGACGGGCAGTGGCATCTGCAGGCGCAGGTCATGCACTGGCGCGGGGACGTGTGGCAGGGCGGCCAACTGGCGACCGCGGTGTTCGACGACGCGGTCGCCGCGCTGCGCGCATGCCAGCGCACCGCCCCGTCGGCGTCCCCGTCGATCACCACGTTCGAGCCAACGAGGTTGGCCGCGGTGGTGAGCGCCCCCGACCGCGCGGTGCTGCATCAGTACCTGGTCGCCGAGCCGCGCAACAGCACGGTCACCGAACTGGCGCTGTGGTCCACGGCCCAGCCGTCGGTGCTCTGGCGACCGGTGCCGGACGCTTTCGTGCTCGATGCGATGGGCGCGCCGCTGTGTACCGCCTACATCGGCTCATGCCGGTAGCCGGCGCAGCGCCGCTGTACCGGTAAAGTCATCGGCGTGGCGAAGGTGGTGGTGCACGTGATGCCCAAGGCGGAGATCCTCGACCCCCAGGGGCAGGCGATCGTCGGCGCCCTGGGTCGTCTCGGTGTGACGGGCGTCTCAGATGTCCGTCAAGGCAAACGATTCGAGTTGGAGTTCGACGGCGACGTCACGGACGAGACGGTGGCCGAGATCGCCGAATCGCTGCTGGCGAACACCGTCATCGAGGACTGGTCGGTCAGTAGAGAGGGCGCATGAGCGCCCGGGTGGGAGTGATCACCTTCCCCGGAACCCTCGACGACGTCGACGCGGCCCGCGCGGTGCGCCTCGCCGGCGGTGAGCCGGTCAGCCTGTGGCACGCCGACGCCGACCTCAAGAAGGTCGACGCCGTCATCGTGCCCGGCGGGTTCTCCTACGGCGACTACTTGCGTGCGGGGGCGATCGCGAAGTTCGCACCGGTCATGGGTGAGGTCGTGCGCGCCGCCGAGGGCGGTATGCCGGTGCTCGGCATCTGCAACGGCTTTCAAGTGCTGTGCGAAGCCGGGCTGCTGCCCGGGGCGCTGACCCGCAACATCGGTCTGCACTTCATCTGCCGCGACACCTGGCTGCAGGTCGCCTCCAACACCTCGGCATGGACCACCCGCTACGAGAACGGCGCCGATCTGCTCATCCCGCTGAAGTCGGGGGAGGGCCGCTACGTCGCCAGCGAGAAAGTCCTCGACGAGCTCGAGGGCGAGGGCCGGGTGGTGTTCCGCTACCGCGAGAACCTCAACGGATCGATGCGCGACATCGCCGGCATCAGCTCGGCGAACGGGCGCGTCGTCGGCCTCATGCCGCACCCCGAACACGCCACCGAGGCGCTCACCGGCCCCTCCGATGACGGCCTGGGGTTGTTCTACTCGGCGCTCGACGCGGTGCTGACCGTCTAGGTTCGGTCGCCAGTACCTCGTATCAGGCTGCGCCGCTGCGCTATTGGCGCTCCAAGCGTGCGTTCCGGCTCTGAAACGCGCCTGAAACGTCTTTGCCACCTGCCGGTAGTCACCTCGTCATAGTGTCCGCGCGGTAATGCAATCGACGGACCGCGACGCCGGGCCCGTTTCGCCGCGGTGTTCGGAGGTACGCATGAAGGTCTTGGCCCACCCCGCAGTCCAGATCGGCATCGCCGCAATCGCGGGACTGGCGTTCGGGCTGAGCGTCGGCGAGTGGGCGGCGAACCTGAAGTTCATCGGGGACATGTTCATCCGACTCATCCAGATGTCGATCGTGCCGCTGGTGATGGCGTCGGTGATCGTCGCGACCGGCTCGATGAACGGCGCAGGAACAGGCCGGATCGCACTGCGCACGTTCAAGTGGATGCTCGGTTTCTCCGCCGTCGCAGCGGTCCTGGCCTGGCTGCTCGGCGAACTGATCCGGCCCGGCGCCGGCATGGTCTTCGACGGGGAACTGGACTCCGAGCTCGCGGGGTCGGCCGACGAGGCGCTGGGCTGGCAGGAGACGCTACTCAACTTCGTCTCGACGAACATCTTCGACGCGATGTCGACCGCGTCGATGGTGCCGATCATCGTGTTCTCGCTGCTGTTCGGACTCGCCCTGCGCACCCAGATCAACAAGACCGGCGACACCAGGGTCCTCACCCTCATCGATCAGATTCAGCAGGTCGTGCTCACCATGATCCGGCTGGTCATGTACATCGCGCCGATCGGCGTGTTCTGTCTGCTGGCGGCGCTGGCCGGCGACGTCGGCTTCGCGGTCGTGACGTCGGCGCTGAAGTACCTGGGCGCGACCCTGCTCGGCGTGCTCATCCTCTTCGCCTTGTTCGTCGTGGTCGTCACCCTGCGCACGCGGCTGAACCCGGCGAAGCTGCCCGGCAAGCTCGCCGAGCAGACCGCGATCGCGATCACCACGACGAGTTCGGCGGTGACCTTCCCGACGGTGCTGAAGAACACCGTCGAAAAATTCGGGGTCAGCCAGAAGATCGCGAACTTCACGCTGTCGATCGGGTTGACGATGGGGTCGTACGGAGCCGTGCTCAACTACGTGATCGTCGTCCTGTTCCTCGCCCAGGCGGGCGGCGTCGACTTGAGTTTCGGTCAGATCGCGTTCGGCATGGGTCTCGCGATCCTGCTCAACATGGGAACGATCACTGTTCCGGGCGGCTTCCCGGTTGTCGCCATGTTCCTCGCGACGTCACTTGATCTGCCGTTCGAGGCCGTCGGGTTGCTGATCGCCGTCGACTGGTTCGCCGGCATCTTCCGCACGTTCCTCAACGTGAACGGCGACACCTTCGTCGCGATGCTGGTCGCCAACGCCGATGACGAAATCGATCGCGACGTCTACAACGGGACGAAGACGATGATCGCCGATGAGATCGATCTCGAAGAGCTCGAAGGCGCGATGGCCCGTGCCGACGATGCCGACTGAACGCCGAGTCGGGCGGGAATCGACCCTGACGCACGTTCGATCGGTTCGACCGTCAAGATGAAGAGATGCCAGCCAGCCCCCAGAGCCTGTGCGCCTTCATCGATGCCTCGCCGTCCCCGTTCCATGTGTGCGGCACCGTCGCGGACCGACTGCGCGACGCCGGCTTCACCGAACTCGCCGAAGGCGACGCGTGGCCGTCGGCGGCCGGTGACTACTTCACGGTGCGGGCCGGCTCACTGGTGGCGTGGCGGGCCGGTGAGAACCCCCATGCCCCGTTCCGCATCGTCGGCGGCCATACGGACAGCCCGAACCTGCGCGTCAAACAACACCCGGACCGGTTCGTATCCGGTTGGCGCATCGTGGCTTTGCAGCCCTACGGCGGTGCGTGGCTGAACTCCTGGCTGGACCGGGACCTCGGGATCAGCGGCAGACTGTCGATCCGGGCGGGTGACTCGCTCGAACACCGGCTGATCCGCATCGACGAACCGATTCTGCGGGTGCCGCAGCTGGCGATCCACCTCTCCGAAGACCGCAAGGGCGTCAGCCTCGACCCGCAGCGTCACGTGAACGCGGTGTGGGGGGTGGGTGGTTCGGCTCGTTCGTTCCTGGGCTACATCGCTGACCGGGCGGGGGTCGCCGAGGATGCCGTGCTCGCCGCGGATCTCATGACCCATGATCTGGCGCCGTCGACGTTGGTCGGCGCGGACCGCGAACTGGTCAGTGCGCCAAGGCTGGACAATCAGGCGACGTGTTATGCGGGCCTGGAGGCGCTGTTGGCGGCGCAGCCTCGCGATGTGGTGCCGGTGTTGGCGCTCTTCGACCACGAGGAGGTCGGATCCACGTCCGATCACGGGGCTCAATCAGAGCTGCTGCCAACGGTTTTGGAGAGAATCACGCTGGCGGCCGGCGGACACCGTGAGGATTTGCTGCGACGGATGTCCGGCTCGGTGGTGGCATCGGGCGACATGGCGCACGCGACTCATCCCAACTACCCGGAGCGCCACGAACCCGGCCACCTCATCGAGGTGAACGCCGGGCCGGTGCTCAAGGTGCAGCCGAACCTGCGTTACGCCACGGACGGACGCACCGCTGCGACGTTCGCGCTGGCGTGTGCGCAGGCCGGGGTGCCGATGCAACGCTACGAACATCGGGCCGACCTGCCGTGCGGGTCCACGATCGGGCCGATGACGTCGGCGCGCACCGGGATTCCCACCGTGGACGTCGGCGCCGCGCAGTTGGCCATGCATTCCGCGCGCGAAGTCATGGGTGCCGATGATGTCGCGGCGTACTCCGCGGCGCTGCAGGCGTTCTTGTCACCGGCCTGATTTATCGTCGGCTCCATGGCGATGACCGTGGAGATGATCACGTTCGACTGCACCGATCCCGACGCGCTGGCCCAGTGGTGGGCGGAGGCGGTCGGCGGCGAGGTGACGGCGTTGGAGCCAGGTGAGTTCGTGGTGGTCATCCGTGAGGGCGGACCGCGGCTGGGCTTCCAGAAGGTGCCGGACGTGACGCCGGGCAAGAACCGCGTGCACGTCGACTTCACCGCCGCCGACGTCGACGCGGAGGTGTCGCGCCTCGTCGGACTCGGCGCCTCGGAGACGGCCAGGCACAGTTTTGGGGACGAGTTCAGCTGGGTCGTGCTGACGGATCCCGCCGGGAACGCGTTCTGCATCGGGAGTGCGTGAATCGCCCGCGTTTATTTGCTAGATGTCCACCTCCCGGTCAGATGACCCTACCGTGGCCGACGCATATGTTCGCCGCGGTGGTGCAATCCGCTCAGATTCTTGAGTAGGCACATTCAACTGTGTGTTCCGTATTACCGCGCGCCGTGAGCAAACATCGCCCAACTGCATGGTGACGGACTGCGCGGTTTCAGCAACCACCCCCGCATGGGTAGCCGTCTCCCGCATGATCGCCGGGCCCGCAGCGCCGCAGATGTCAGCAACGCTCCCCGTCTGCGACGCAGACGATCTCCGGAATAACAGTGGTGACGTGTTTCATGCGGGTGGCGAGCAACGACAGGCGAGCGTGTGAGTGTTTCAGCTGCAACAGAATCCGCAGGCTGAGGCAATTTCAAGATCGGCTGGCGTAGGTGGCCATGGCGGGCGACCTAGGAGGGCGTCGGACAAGAAAAGTGGCTGACTGCTGCCTTGCTGCGGGCAGCACGAACCGCGGGGGGCCAGTGCCAGTTACCCGGGGTCCTCGCGCCATGAGCTGTCCCATGGAATGGGTCGGTATCAAGATCGCACCATCAGCGAAATTATGCTGGCGATGCCGTTATGCAAGCTGCCTATCCGCAGGTGAGGCGGTGGTTTACCTGCAGAGATGATTTCATGTTCAACTGAATCTCAGATGCAGCTCAGGTTTTTTTCAGGTTCTCTCAGGTTCGTGTTAGCTTCGTCACAGACCAACGGTTGGTTGCTGAAGGGGAGTCAGTAGTGGCGAAACATCGGAACAAAGGGGTTCGGCGGCGCATCAAGAAGGCTGCGCTGATGGGCGGTGTGGCGGCGACGTCCGCTGCCATGACCATGGGGCTCACTGCCCCTTCGGCAGGCGCATTGGCCTTGCCAGGCATCGGGGAGGTGCCAGGCACCGAGGCCCTCGACCTGAACCTTGCGCTGCCCGGCGCGGGTGAGTTCGATCCGGCTGCCGTGCCGAATCTCGGGTTCCTTCTCGATGCCTTGGGCGTCGACCTGAGCGGCCTCATTCCAGGCCTGCTGGGTGATTTGCCCATCACGGGCGCGGGGCTCAACATCATCACCACCGGACCGCCGTTCGGCGCTCTCGCGCTGCTCGGCGCGAATCCCTTCTGGGTTCCGGCGTACCCGCCCTTGATCGCGAACGAGATCAACGAGACGCCCTACGGCATTGTCGCCACGATTCCCAACATCTTCGTCCCGGGCGGCCCGCCACTCTCGATCCCCTTGGGCAACGTCCGCCTGCCGATTGTGATCGCGTTCGGTCTGGGTTCATTGGCGACGGGGATGGCATACCCAGACGTCGTGGCCGACCTGCCCAACCAGCCGGGCGGCAGCGAGTCCACTTTGCCCGGTCCGAGCCTCACGGTTCTGCCTCTCATCCTGCTCAGAAATCCGGGGCGTGCCGATGGCGGTATCGCCGCGCGTTTCGCTCCGGTGCTCGACCCGATTCTCGGGTTGTTCGGCTTCAACAGTGTTGTCACCCCGGACGTTGACGTCGAGACCGATGGCTCCGCCATCCTGGTGCCGATCAAGGTCGACGCGACGGTGGAGTACGACCCGCTTTCCGACTTTGCGGCGTGGCCCAACCCGTTCACGCTCGCGAACAACGCAGCGGCGTTTGCGTTCCCGACGTACATCCTCCGAGGTGCTGACCTCGCCGGCTTCCTGCCCCAGCTCACCGAGCCGGTATTGGGTACGGCTGAAAGCGCGATACTCAACTTCCTCCTTGGGCCGATCTTGACCGAGCTGCCGCCTCAGGTACTTCTCCCAAACGTCTTGACTGAGGATGCTCTCAACACGTTCCTCACGCTCGAATCCGACGCGTTGCCGCTCCTGGAGCCGTTCCGGTATCCGACCGACTTCGCCAACCTGTTCACCGGCGGAGCGTTCGGCTTCACCAACCCGTTCGCGGACGCGGTCGAGCCGGCGCTGAAGATCCTGGTCAACCTGGGCTACACGAACGTCACCCAGGACATGAGCAACCCGCTCGATCCGTATCCGCGTGACTTCACCGGCGACTTCGGCAGTGATTACGCCCCCTTCTTCACCTTCCCCGAGAACGTCGACTGGGGTCAGGTGCCGGGCGATCTCGCCACCGCGTTCGCCGCCGGTGTCCAGAACGCCTTCTTCACCGGAATCCCCGGCGTGAAGGGCCCGCTCGCCGGTCCGAATCCGCTGGCGATCATCGCCGGACTGCTCGGTCTGCCGACCGGTCCCGCGGAGCTGCCGGAGCTGCTGACCGCGTTCCCGGATCTGGCGGACATCATCGGCGGCAATCTCGGTCTGCCGGGGCTGAATTCGACGAGCACACTGGCGGCGGCTGCGGCACCGGCCGTCGGTGGCTCCGACGATCCGCTGACGCGGCTCGGCGAGACGCTGGCACGGACGCTCAACATCGCTTTCGAACGTGAGGCGCCGGTGGATTACACCCCGCCCAGCGGCCCGGTCGATTCAGCGTTCGACGTGACCGAGGGTCTGAGCGCGTCGGCGCTGCGACTGCTGGCCGCGACGGTGCTGGGGCCGACGCGCTTGGCAGCGCTCGCCGAGGGGGGTCCCGAGGCGCTGGCGGACCTCATCGAGAACACCGTCGACGCCCCGCTGTGGATCGCCGACCCGGCCCTCTACGGGCTGCGCGATGCGCTGCCGGAGGATGCGGCCGACACCGTGACCGAGTTCCGTGACAGCCTCTGGACTCTCACAGAACGGATCAATGAGGCGCTGCTGGGCGCACTCGAGGATCTGCCCAACGCGCCGGCCGACGTGACGATCACGTCGGAGCAGGCAAAGGGCGGCGTGGACGATGAGGACATCGAAGCCACGCTGAAGGTCGCGGGAACCGAGCAGCCGGGTCAGCCCGCAGGTGAGGTGAAGTCCGACCTGCCTCCGGCAGAGGCGGACGTCGACCCGGGGGCTGTCCTGGAGGGCGAGGAATCCGCAACTCCCAAGGGCGACAAGAAGGTCACCGGCGGCGGACAGATCAAGGGTGGGCAGCTGTCGAAGACCATCGAGCGTTCGATCGATCGGGTGGGTGACCGCCTGAACGACGCCGCCGACGATCTGCGGGACGGCGTCAAGAAGGCCCTCACACCGCCGTCGAGGAGTACCACGGTTTCGGACAACGACACCGAAACGGATAAGGAACCGGCGGCCTAGCCGCCTCGCGAGACCCCAAGGCCTCCTGCCACCGACTCGGGGGGACAGAGTCGGACCGGCAGGGGGCCTTGGCGCGTGTCCGGTCGACAACCGGACCGGCCCTGGAAAGATCGCCGTCGTGTTGCTGTCGCTGATCGCGGTGTCCGCCGTGCTGGCCGGGTGGGGCGTGCTGGCCCGCCGCATGGAGCGCTGGCGCGTCACCGCACCCATGGTGATCGTCCTGGCCGGAGTGCTGATCGGCCTCGCCACCTCGGACCGCGTCGCGGACGGCCTCAACACCGAGATCGCCGAACACGTCGCCGAAATCATCCTGGCCATCCTGCTTTTCGTCGATGCCACCGACGTGCGCGGCGGCCTGTTCGGCTACGAACCCAAGGCCGCGATGCGCATCCTGTTCGTTTCGCTGCCGCTGGGCGTCGCCACCGCCCTGATCTTCGGGCTGTGGCTGCTGCCCGGCTCGTCGTGGGCGGTCCTGCTCGTGATCGCCTGCATCGTCGTGCCGATCGACTTCGCGCCGGTGTCGTCGATCCTGCGTGACCGGCGGGTGCCCGAGCGGGTGCGCGATCTGCTCAACGTCGAGGCCGGGTACAACGACGGCATCGTCTCGCCGCTCTTCATCTTCGCCCTGGTGCTCGCCGATCAGGACACCCGCGCCGACACTCCGCTGCAGGCGCTCGAGGCGGCGGTGCCGCAGGCCGCCAAGGCCATCCTGGTCGGCCTGCTCGTCGGCACCCTCCTCGCGCTCGCGGCCAACGGCGCCCAACAGCGGGGCTGGACCACTCATCAGTCCAACCGACTGATCCTGGTCGCCGCGCCGCTGCTGGCGTTCGGCCTGAGCCTGGCCATCGACGGCAACGGCTTCGTCTCGGCGTTCGTCTGCGGCATCGCCTTCAAATACCTGCGGCACTCCGACGACCTCCGCGGCGACCTCGAACTCGTCGACGACGTCGGCTTCCTGCTCACCGTCGGCATGTGGTTCGCCTTCGGGGTGGCCGCCGTGGCGATCTTCGAGGTCGGCGTCACCCTCGGCGCGGTGGTGTTCAGCCTGCTCGCGCTGACCGTGGTCCGCATCGTCCCGGTGCTGATCGGGATGCTCGGAACCCGCTTCGACCTCCCCGAACGCCTGCTGGTCGGCGGGCTCGGGCCCCGTGGCACCACGACGATCGTGTTCGGCCTGCTCGCGTTCAACGTGCTCGACGGAGGCGACGAACACACCGTGGGCCTGGTCGTCGTCCTGTGCGTTCTGGGGAGCGTCATCCTGCACGGTGTGGCCGCCCCCGCCGCCGCTCACGCCTACGCCGCGCGCCACCCGGCGTCCCGCGACGCGGAGCACAGCGGCCCGGGGAAATAGACTGTCTGCGTGACGCAGGAGCTTGCCCCCACGCTGGACACCGTCGAGCGTGCCGCAGCCACCCCCGACCAGCCTCAACCGTTCCGCGAACTGGGCCTCAAGGACGACGAGTACCAGCGCATACGCGAGATCCTCGGGCGCAGACCCACCGACGCCGAACTGGCGATGTACTCGGTGATGTGGAGCGAGCACTGCTCGTACAAGTCCTCGAAGGTGCACCTGCGGTACTTCGGCGAGACCACCACCGAAAAGATGCGCTCGACGATGCTCGCCGGTATCGGCGAGAACGCGGGTGTCGTCGACATCGGCGACGGCTGGGCGGTGACCTTCAAGGTCGAATCCCACAACCATCCCTCCTACGTCGAGCCGTACCAGGGCGCGGCCACCGGCGTCGGCGGCATCGTCCGCGACATCATGGCGATGGGCGCGCGCCCGGTGGCCGTGATGGACCAGCTCCGCTTCGGCGCCGCCGACGCCCCCGACACCAAGCGCGTGCTCGACGGCGTGGTGCGCGGGGTCGGTGGATACGGGAACTCGCTCGGCCTGCCCAACATCGGCGGCGAGACCGTCTTCGACCCCTCCTACGCGGGTAACCCGCTGGTCAACGCCCTCTGCGTCGGCGCGATGCGCAAGGAGGACCTGCACCTGGCATTCGCCTCGGGTGCGGGTAACAAGATCATCCTGTTCGGTGCGCGCACCGGGCTCGACGGCATCGGCGGGGTGTCGGTGCTGGCCTCGGACACCTTCTCCGGCGACGAGTCGGGGGCGGGCCGCAAGAAGCTCCCCTCGGTGCAGGTCGGGGACCCCTTCATGGAGAAGGTGCTCATCGAATGCTGCCTCGAGCTGTACGCCGCGGACCTCGTGGTCGGCATCCAGGACCTCGGCGGCGCCGGATTGTCCTGTGCCACATCTGAACTCGCGTCAGCCGGGGACGGTGGGATGCGTGTGGAACTCGATCAGGTCCCGCTGCGTGCGGCGAACATGACTCCCGCCGAGATCCTGTCCAGCGAGTCGCAGGAACGCATGTGCGCGGTCGTCACACCGGACAACGTCGAGGCCTTCCTGGCGGTCTGCCGCAAATGGGAGGTGCTCGCCACCGTGATCGGCGAGGTCACCGACGGGGACCGTCTGGTGATCACCTGGCACGGCGACACCGTCGTCGACGTGCCGCCGCGCACCGTCGCCCACGAGGGTCCGGTGTACCAGCGCCCGGTCACCCGCCCCGACACCCAGGACGCGCTCAACGCCGACACGTCGGCCGATCTGCCGCGACCCGCCACCGGCGACGAACTGCGCGCCACCCTGCTCGCCATGATCGGCAGCCCGCACCTGTGCAGCCGCGGGTACATCACCGAACAGTACGACCGCTATGTGCGCGGCAACACGGTGCTGGCCGAACACGCCGACGGCGGCGTGCTGCGCATCGACGAGGCCACCGGCCGCGGCATCGCGGTCTCGACCGACGCCTCCGGCCGCTACACCGCACTCGATCCCTACACCGGTGCGCAACTGGCCCTCGCCGAGGCCTACCGCAACGTCGCGGTCACCGGCGCCACACCGGTCGCCGTGACGAACTGCCTCAACTTCGGCTCCCCTGAGGATCCGGGTGTCATGTGGCAGTTCAGCCAGGCGGTGCGCGGTTTGGCCGATGGTTGTGCGGCCCTTGGCATCCCGGTCACCGGTGGCAACGTGAGCTTCTACAACCAGACCGGGTCGACCGCGATCCTGCCCACCCCGGTCGTGGGGGTGCTGGGCGTGCTCGACGACGTCAAGCGGCGTATCCCGACCGGTCTTGGCACCGAACCCGGCGAGACGCTGATGCTGCTCGGCGACACCCGCGACGAGTTCGACGGGTCGATCTGGGCGCAGGTCACCGCCGGTCACCTCGGCGGGTTGCCCCCCAAGGTCGACCTCGAACGGGAGAAGCTGCTCGCCGATGTGCTCACGGCCGCCTCGCGTGACGGATTGATCTCCGCCGCACACGATCTCAGTGAGGGCGGGCTGATCCAAGCCGTCGTGGAGGCCGCGCTGGCCGGTGAAACGGGTTGCCGGGTCCTCATTCCCGAGAACTTCGAGAACGGCACAGGTCCGTTCACGTTCCTCTTCAGCGAATCGGCCGGCCGGGTACTCGTCGCGGTGCCCCGCACCGAGGAGAGCCGCTTCCGCGCGATGTGCGAAGCCCGCGGCCTGCCCATCACCCGCATCGGCGTGGTCGATCCCGGCAGCGATGCGGTCGAAGTGCAGGGCCACTTCACGGTGCCGCTGACGGAACTGCGGACCACCTCCGAGGGCGTGTTGCCCGGACTGTTCGGGTGAGAGCACAGACCGATCAGATCTCCGGTGACACCGTCACCGACACTCCCGAACGCCCGCGGCGCCACCCCTTGCTCATCCGGGTGTGGGGCCTCATCCGCCTCGACTACACCGGCATCGCCTTCGGCGCCCTGTTCTTCTGCCTGTCCCTGACCCCTTCGCTGCTGCCGCGCGACTGGCTGTTCCAGGGACTGATCGGCGGGGCGAACGCCGCCATCGGATACGGCATCGGCGTGTTCATCTCGAAGATGTTGGTGCGCTTCGTCATAGGCGGGAGACGCGCGTGGCTGCCGTCGCGCCGGACGCTGTACGCGGTCAAGACCGGGGTCGTCGGTTTGGCGATCGCGGCCAGCGTCCTGATGCTCGTACCGGCGGCGGCCTGGCAGCGGCAGGTCTCGGCCGAGATGGGCATGCCGGGCCCGGAGACGTCCGGCTACTTCCGAGTGCTGGTCGTCGCGGCGCTTGCCGGCGGGGTGTGTGTCGCGGTCAGTCGGGTGGTGCTCGGCATCATCAAGACGCTGGCCCGCTGGCTCATCCGCCGGTGGCGTCTGAGCGACGAGATGGCGCTGCTGATCGGCACCGCGGCCATCGTGGTGCTGCTCATCACGTTGATCAACGGCGTACTGCTGCAGGGGTTCCTGGCCGGTGCCAGCCGTGTCTTCCAGCCGCAGAACTTCACCACCCGCGAGGGCGTCAGCCAGCCCACCCAACCCGAGAGATCCGGCAGCCCAGCATCGTTCGCCAGTTGGGACAGCCTGGGCTACCAGGGCCGCAACTTCGTCGGCAGCGGCCCGGACGCACGAGAACTGGAGCGGGTGAACGGCAGGCCCGCGCAGGAGCCGATCCGCGTCTACGCCGGCCTGCAGACCGCGGACACCGACGAACAGCGAATCGCCGTGCTGCTCAGCGAACTCGAGCGCACCCGGGCCTTCGACCGTGAACTGCTCGTGATCGTGCCCACCACGGGGACCGGATGGGTCAACCCCGTCGCCGCCCGCGCGATCGAGCTGATGTACAACGGCGACACCGCCATGGTGGCGATGCAGTATTCGTATCTGCCGAGCTGGATCTCGTTCCTCGGCGATCAGCAGCGGTCGATGGAGTCGGGACGCATGCTGATCGACGCCGTACAGCAGCGGTGGTCACAGCGGCCGGCGCAGCAGCGGCCGAAACTCGTGCTCTACGGCGAGAGTCTGGGCTCGATGGCCGGGCAGGCCGCGTTCGCCTGGCTGCCCGACATCGCCGACATGGGGTTCTCGTCGGTGCTGTGGGTCGGCCCGCCCAACGCCAGCCCCCTGTGGAAGGCGATCACGGACCGCCGCGACCCCGGGACCCCGGAGGTCGAGCCACGCTACGACGGTGGCCGTACCGTGCGGTTCTCGCCGGCGACCGATCCGGCCGAGATCGCCCGCGACACCGCGCCCCCGTGGGAGGGCACCCGGGTGCTGTTCCTGCAGCACGCGTCCGACCCGATCGTCTGGTACTCACCGGATCTGCTCACCGCCCGCCCGGACTGGCTGCGCGAGCCGCCGGGTAGGGACCGCACCTCATCGATGCGCTGGTACCCCATCGTGACGTTCTGGCAGGTGGGTGCCGATATGACCAACGCGTCCAGTGTGCCGGCCGGACACGGTCACAACTACGGCGAATCCGTGCTCGACGGCTGGGCGGCCGTCGCGCCACCGCCCGACTGGACGGCGGCGGACACCGAACGCATCCGCGCCTCACTGCGCGAGTCGGGCGGTCCCGAATACTGATGCGGCGCAACGAGGTAGCGGCCCTCACCCTCGCCACCGCCCTGGTCGCGCTCAGCGGTCTGGTGAGTCCCCGCCTTCCCGAACGATGGGCCGCGGTCGTGCACGCGGTGTTCGGCGCGTCGTTGGCGGCAGCCACCCGGGCGCCGCTCGGGCTGCGCCCTCCTGCGCTGCGCGGTGGGCTGGGCGCCGGTGCGACGGCCGCGGCCGTCGTCACCACGGGCGTCGCGGCGGCCAGCGCGGTGCCCGGTGTCCGCTCGGCGATGAAGGCGCGGGATCTGCCTGCCGCGCCCACACGGTGGTTGATCCTGCGCATCCCGCTGGGCACGGTGTGGGCCGAAGAGCTGGCCTACCGGGGCGCACTCGGATATCTCGGCGCCTCGGCGTTCGGGCCGACGCGGGGGCGGCTGCTGCAGTCGGTCGCCTTCGGGCTCTCGCACATCGCCGACGCGCGCGCCGCCGGTGAGCCGGTCGTCGGCACCGTCGTGACCACCGGGATCGCCGGTTGGGTGTTCGCGTGGCTCGCGGAGCGGTCCGGCAGTCTGGTCGCGCCGATGCTGGCGCATCTGGCGGTCAACGAGGCCGGTGCGCTCGCGGCGCTGGCCGTCCAGCGGCCCCTGCGCTCGGCGGTCAGGGATTGATGGTGAGCTCGCCGAGTTGGCGGCCCCACACGTAGTCCATCGCGAACGGTTGGCCGAACTCGGCGTGGTTGTACGGGGCCAGGCTGTAGCCGGTGTCCATCACCAGATACGGATGCGGCCACAGCTCGCGGGTGACCTTCTGCCAGCAGCCCGGCCTGCCGCCGGGTCCGCCGCGGGCGTTGATTCGCGGCAGATTGTCGGGATACACATAGGGATTGCCGGCGCCGAGCACGGTGCCCGCCGCGCGCAGCGCGTAGCCGTTGTCTCCGCCGAGCGTGCGCTGGATCTCCGGTGCGACGTCGTGGTAGTTGCGGATCGTGCAGAAGATCATGCCCCGGTAGTCGTCGAGCAGTGCGGTGGTGGGCTGCAGGTCGGCACTACCGCGCACCAGGTACGGCCCGGCGCGCCGCAGCGTGTCGGCGCCCGCCTCGAAACCGGCCGCCGCCAGCAGCGCGGCGTCGACGTCGGAACGACGGGCGTTCACCGTCGCCGCGGTGAGCGCGGCGTGGTCCAGCGCCGACCACAGGTCGGGGGAGGCGTCGGCGTAGATGCCTGCCAGATCGGCGGTGCGCGCCACGTCGTGGCGCACCTGATCCATCCGCGGATTGAGGTCCGCCAGGATCGCGGCTCCGTGTTCCAGCGATTCGCCGAAGCGTGCACCCAGCCCGGTGAGTGCCTCGGCGGTGGCGGCGAGGGTCTGGTTGAGCTTGACCGGGTCCACCCGCTCGGCCAGGCTCACGACCGTCTCGAACAACGTGTTGAACTCGGTGGTGACCGCCACCGACCGGATCGGGAGGTCCGGTGAGATCGGTTCGCGCGCAGGGTGATCCGGTGACCGGAGCGCAACGTACTTGTTGCCGAAGACTGTGCTGGCCCTGATGTCGGCGATCACATTGGCCGGGATGACGTGCAGATGGCGCGGGTCGACCGACAGGGCCAACTCTGCCGGTGCGGTCTCGTCGGCTCGGGCGGAGATCGCGGTCACCCGTCCGATCTCCACCCCGTTGAACGTCACCTTCGCTCCCGGGTCCACCACCAGCCCGGCCCGGGGGGACAACAGGGTGAGTGTCACCCGCTCGGCGAAGGCGCCGCGGAACTGTAGCGAAATGGTTGCCGCCACAACGCAGAACACCGCGAGCGCAACCGCGCCGGCCAGCCGGTACGGCGGGTGACGGCGGTGGCTGGCCACTTTGCGACACTAAGGTATGGCCGCCCGCCGCACCGCCGATCCGGCGCAGACCCGCGCGGCGGTATCGGCCGTCGTGGACTGGCTGCGCGACGACACGGCCGCGCCCCCCGGACGCACGGAGATCGCCGAGGCGGTCAGATTGACCGCGCGCACCGTGGCGGCCCTCGCCCCCGGCGCCAGTGTGGAGGTGCGGGTGCCGCCCTTCGTCGCCGTGCAGTGCATCGCGGGACCCACCCACACACGGGGCAATCCGCCCAACGTGGTGGAGACCGACCCGCGCACGTGGCTGCTGATCGCCACCGGGCTGTTGTCCTTCGACGAGGCGGCCGCGAGCGGTGGGCTGCACCTGTCCGGGTCCCGTGCCGGTGAACTGGCCAATTGGCTACCCGTCGTGACTCCGGGAATGTAACGGCGAAATAGGTGTTTCACGACACGTCGCCGATTCCCATAACCGGGTATACGGCCCGTAGACTCAACTACGTCACCCACATCCCCTTGGGAGCAGCCATATCGTGAGCGGCCACGACGACATCGAGCCCGAGAACGATCCCCGTGAAGAATGCGGCGTCTTCGGCGTCTGGGCCCCGGGTGAGGATGTGGCCAAGCTCACCTACTACGGCCTCTATGCGCTACAGCACCGTGGTCAGGAAGCGGCGGGGATCGCCGTAGCCGACGGCTCGCAAGTGCTGGTGTTCAAGGATCTCGGCCTGGTCAGCCAGGTGTTCGACGAGCCGACGCTGGCCGCCATGCACGGACACGTCGCCATCGGGCACTGCCGCTACTCGACGACCGGGTCGACCACCTGGGAGAACGCCCAGCCCGTCTTCCGCAACACCCTGGCCGGCACCGGCGTGGCCGTCGGCCACAACGGCAACCTGGTCAACACCACCGAGCTCGCCGCCCGGGCCCGCGACGCCGGCCTGATCAACGGCCGCACCCCCGGCGCGGCGACCACCGATTCGGACATCCTCGGCGCGCTGCTGGCCCACGGCGCCGCCGACGCCACCGTCGAACAGGCGGCCCTCGAACTGCTGCCGACCGTGCGCGGCGCGTTCTGTCTGACCTTCATGGACGAGAACACCCTTTACGCGGCCCGCGACCCGTATGGTGTGCGCCCGCTGTCGCTGGGACGGCTGGACCGGGGCTGGGTGGTGGCGTCGGAGACCGCGGCCCTCGACATCGTCGGCGCGTCGTTCGTCCGCGACATCGAACCGGGCGAACTGTTGGCCATCGACGCCGACGGCGTGCGCTCCACCCGCTTCGCCAACCCCACCCCGAAGTCGTGCGTCTTCGAATACGTCTATCTGGCCCGGCCGGACAGCACGCTGGCCGGCCGCTCGGTGCACGCCACCCGCGTCGACATCGGCCGCCGCCTCGCCAGCGAGATGCCCGTCGAGGCCGACCTGGTGATCGGGGTCCCCGAGTCGGGCACGCCCGCAGCCGTGGGCTACGCACAGGGCTCCGGCATCCCCTACGGCCAGGGCCTGATGAAGAACGCCTACGTCGGCCGCACGTTCATCCAGCCGTCGCAGACCATCCGCCAGCTCGGCATCCGGCTCAAACTCAACCCGCTCAAAGAGGTCATCCGCGGTAAGCGGTTGATCGTGGTCGACGATTCGATCGTGCGCGGCAACACCCAGCGCGCGCTGATCCGGATGCTGCGCGAGGCCGGGGCCCTCGAAGTGCACGTCCGGATCGCCTCCCCGCCGGTGCGATGGCCGTGCTTCTACGGCATCGACTTCGCCACCCCGGCCGAGCTGATCGCCAACGGCGCCGAGGACGAGGACCAGATGCTCGACGCCGTCCGCCGTGCCATCGGCGCGGACACCCTGGGCTACATCTCACAGCAGGGCATGATCGCGGCGACCGAACAGCCCGCCTCGCGGCTGTGCTCGGCGTGCTTCGACGGCAACTACCCGATCGAGCTGCCGGGCGAGTCCGCGCTGGGCAAGAACGTCATCGAGCAGATGCTCGCGACGGCCGCCCGCAGCGGGATCCCGCTCGAGAAGGTCGACAACGACAACGCCTCGGCGCTTCGTAGGCCTTGACGCCTCCGGCGTCGTGTAGGCCCTGACGCCTCCGGCGTCGTGTAGGCCTTGACGCCTCCTATTGAGCGACCGCGGGATTGATCCGCAGCAGGTGACGCCTGCCGCCGGTCGCGGCCGTACCGTTCTCCCGAAGCGCCGCGGCGACCGACTCCCGGTAACCGGTCAGTCCGCCGGGCGGGTGCGGAATTACGGCGTCGATGTCGTTCTCATGCGTGACGGCATCGCATTCCAGCGACTCCACCAGCGGCCGCGCCAGCCCCGATGAGATCGGCGTGACCAGACCCACCCAGTGACTGGCCAGTGTGGGCGTCAGCCACGGCAACACCACGAACCGGCGGGGACGCAGCCCGGCGAGGTCGGCGTAGACCTGCATCGCGTCGCCGTACTCCAGGACGTCCGGACCGCCGATGTCCCAGGTCCGCGACGACGGCACCACCGCGGTGGCCGCCTCGACCAGGTAGTACAGGGCATCGTCGATGGAGATCGGCTGGATCTTGTTGTGCACCCACTTCGGTGCGGTCATGATCGGCAGTCGGTCGGTCAGGTGGCGGATCATCTCGAAGGACGCCGACCCCGATCCGACGACGATCCCGGCCTGCAGCACCATCGTTTCGATACCGGAGTCGATGAGGATCTCGCCCACCTCGGTGCGGGAGGCCAGATGCCGCGACAACTCGACCCCTTCGGGATGCAGACCACTCAGGTACACCACCCGGCGGACCCCGGCCTGCTTGGCCGCGGCCACCACGTTGTGTGCCGATTCGGCTTCCTCGGCGACGAAGTTCTTCGACGTGCCCATCGAGTGCACGAGGTAGTAGACGACATCCATGCCCTCGAACGCCGCCGCCAACGATTCGCGATCCATCAGATCGCCCTTCGCCACCTCGACCTGCGCACGCCACGGCGCGTCGTCCAGCTTGCCCGGGGTGCGTGCCATCGCGCGGACCTGCAGGCCGCGGTCGAGCAGTGCGGGCACCAGCCGACCGCCGATGTAACCCGTCGCGCCCGTCACCAAGCAGCGGATGTTGTCAACCACACCAATCTCCGTTCCGTCGCCGTCTCACAGTGATTCGGAGCCGGTATCAGCACGGATGACCGCGAAACGCCTCAGGCAAACCCACAGCCGGGGTCGGGTGCATCGTCGGCGAGCGGGGCGCCGGCCGGGTTGATGTAGAGAACCTGCAGGACCAGCGGTGTCGGACCGACGTTACGGCCGATGTGCACGTACCCCGGCCCGCCCTTCTCACTGATGTCCTGACCGGCGACGTAGAAGCCGTCGACCGAACAGTCCGCCCGATTGTGCAGCAGCACGCCCTCCTTGACGGTGGCGAGGAGTTGGCCGGGATGGGAGTGCCAGCCGGTGCTGCCACCCGGGGCGATGGTGATCTCGCGGAAGATGTAGTCGGACCCGGCGTCGGTCATCTCCCACAGGATGGTGCCCTGGGTGTCGCGAGGCGGGGTCGCCGCCGCGGGTGCCGCCAGTGCTGTCGATGCCGCGAAAGTGATTGCCGCGGCCGTCAGGGCAACGCGCTGTGGGTTCATGGGCGCCAACGGTGTCACACCGGTCGCCCTGCTGCGGGGAAACGCGCAGGCAGCGATCGCCGATGGCGTTTACCGTCGCGAAGCCGCGACCGGTAGCCTTTCCCTCGATGACCGAGCGCGCCGAACAACACGGCATTTCCTATGCGTCGGCCGGTGTAGACATCGAGGCCGGTGACCGCGCAGTCGAACTCTTCAAACCGCTGGCCGCGAAAGCCACCCGCCCGGAGGTGCGCGGAGGGCTCGGCGGGTTCGCCGGCCTGTTCGCCCTGCGGGGCGGCTACCGCGAACCGGTGCTGGCGTCCTCGACGGACGGCGTGGGCACCAAGCTCGCCGTCGCACAGGCGATGGACAAGCACGACACGGTCGGGCTCGACCTGGTCGCGATGGTGGTCGACGACCTGGTGGTCTGCGGCGCCGAACCGCTGTTCCTGCAGGATTACATCGCCGTCGGGCGCACGGTTCCCGAGCGGGTCAGCCAGCTGGTCGCCGGGATCGCCGAGGGCTGCGTGATCGCCGGCTGCGCGCTGCTCGGCGGGGAGACCGCCGAACATCCGGGGCTTATGGCCCCGGACCACTACGACATCTCGGCGACCGGCATCGGCATCGTCGAGGCCGACGACGTGCTGGGCCCCGACCGGGTCCGCCCGGGTGACGTGATCATCGCAATGGGGTCCTCAGGCCTGCACTCCAACGGCTACTCACTGGCCCGCAAGGTGCTGCTGGAGATCGACCGGATGAACCTGGCCGGCCACGTCGAGGAGTTCGGCCGCACCCTGGGCGAGGAACTGCTCGAACCCACGCGCATCTACGCCAAGGACTGCCTCGCGCTGGCCGCCGAGACCCAGGTACGCACGTTCTGCCACGTCACCGGCGGTGGGCTGGCAGGAAACCTCGAACGCGTGGTGCCCAACGGTCTGATGGCCGAACTCGACCGCGGCACGTGGACGCCGGCGCCGGTGTTCCAGATGATCGCCCAGCGCGGTCGCATCGAGCGCACCGAGATGGAGAAGACCTTCAACATGGGCATCGGCATGGTGGCCGTCGTCGCGCCGGAGGACACCGACCGCGCGCTGGCCATCCTCACCGCCCGTCACATCGACTGCTGGACGCTCGGGACCGTCAAGAAGGGCGGCAAGGACGAGCCGCGAGCGCTGCTGGTGGGTCAGCACCCGCGGTTCTGAAACGCGTGGAGGCTAGCGGCGCCAGTCGTCCTCGGGCGCCCACGGGTCGTCGGCTACGCCGTCGCTGGGGTCCAAGTCGTCGGACCCGCCGGCCAGCTCGCGCTGTAGCCGTTCGAAGTCAGTTTGTGGCGAGCTGTACTTCAGGTCACGAGCAACCTTCGTCTGCTTCGCCTTCGCCCGGCCGCGGCCCATAGGGGACCCCCTCGCGCAATAACGGAGCGGCCCTGAGAACTGGCGGCTCCGATTCTCCGATGTCGTTATTGTCCTGCCAACACTTTAGCGTGCCCGCTCGTCATGTGCTGGCATGCCCTCGTCCGCGGTGACCAGGCTCACCGACCGCCGCCCCGTAGCCGCTCGACGGCGAGCCGTCCGGCGCCCACGTGATCGTTGTCCGGCAGGGAATCGGCGTCGATGATCGCGGTCGCCTCGACGTCTCCGCCGGTGGTCAGCGGGGTGTCCGCGGGCAGGCCGCGTTTGACGAGGGCGAGCGCCACCGGACCGTCGTCGATGTGCTCGACGACGGTGCCCACCCGTCCGACGGTGCGGCCGCCGGCGAGTACCGGGTCACCCGTCGACGGCCGGTCGGTGGTCCCGTCGAGGTGCAGCCGGACCAGCATGCGGGGCGGTTTTCCCAGGTTGTGGACGCGTGCGACCGTCTCTTGGCCGCGGTAGCAGCCCTTGTCGAGGTGAACGGCGCTGCCGATCCAGCCGACCTCATGGGGGATCGTGCGCTCGTCGGTGTCGACACCCAGCCGGGGCTGCAGGGCCGCCACCCGGTGCGCCTCGTAGGCCCACACACCGGCCGGACGGACGCCCGCGGCGGTGAGGCGGTCGCGCCAGTCGGCGACCTGCGCACGGGGGACCAGGAGGTCCAGTTCGAGCCCGTCGGCGGGCAGCCGCCGGATGAACCCGCCGCCGGGCAGGGCCACCGCGGTCGATTCCGCCGGTAGCGAACCCAGCCCGAGCGCGTCGAGTACCGGCGTGTCGGCCAGCGCGGGACCCAATAGGGACAGCACCGCCAGGTCGGCCGGTTCGATCGTCACATCGGCCCAGAACACCATCCTGCGGAGGTAGTTCAGCAGCGGTTCGCCGCGCCAGGGCTCGGTGTCGAGATAGAGGACGCCGTCGAGTTCGGTCTGCCACCAGTGGTCCTCGACGCGGCCCTGACCGTCGAGGCTCAGATTCTGCGTGACGGTGCCGTCGGGCTGGTCACTGATGTGCTGGCTGGAGATCGTGTGCAGCCAGGACCGGCGTTCGGCGCCCGACAGGGCGAGGGTGGCGCGGTGCGAGCGGTCGACGACCACGGCGCCGTCGGCGGCGGCGCGCTGTTCGCCGAGCGGGTCGCCGTAGTGCCACACCGCCCCGACGTCCGGTCCTTCGGGGACGGGAACTGCTGACATGGCTCAACTCTACGGGTCTACGCTGATGGCCCATGGCGAGCGGACCCGGTGTGGTCGTCACCCTCGACGGTGCCTTTCACGACCCGCAGACACCCCTGTTGCATGCCGACGATCTGGCCGCCGTCCGTGGCGACGGCATCTTCGAGACACTGCTGGTCCGCGACGGTCGTCCCTGCCTCCTGGAGGCGCACCTCGGGAGGCTCACCCACTCGGCACGGCTGATGGAGTTGCCCGCCCCGGATCCGGCCCGGTGGCGTTCGGCGGTCACCGCCGCGGTGCATCGCTGGACGGCGGACGGTGGCGGCGAAGGGGTGCTGCGCCTGGTATACAGCCGTGGCCGCGAAAGCGGAGGAGCGCCAACCGCATTCGTCACGATCGGCGCCCTGCCGACGCGGGTGGCGGCCGCCCGCCGGGACGGGGTGGCGGCGTTGACGTTGGCGCGTGGGCTGCCGACCGAGGCCGCCGAGCTGCAGTGGTTGCTCGCGGGGGCCAAGACACTGTCGTACGCGGTGAACATGGCGGCGCTGCGGCATGCCGAGAAGCACGGCGCAGGCGACGTCATCTTCGTCAGCTCCGACGGCCACATCCTCGAGGGGCCGCGGTCGACGGTCGTGATCGCCACCGAGATGGAGGGCGGCGGGTTGGGGTTGCTCACCCCCCCGCCGTGGTATCCGATCCTTCGGGGCACCACCCAGCAGGCGTTGTTCGAGGTCGCGCGCAACAAGGGTTACGACTGCGACTACCGGGCGCTGCGCCCTGCGGATCTGGTTGCGGCACAAGGTGTCTGGCTGATCTCCAGTATCACCCTTGCGGCCCGTGTGCACACGCTGGACGGGGTGCCGCTGCGGCCGACGCCCTTGGCGGCCGAGGTGTCTGCGCTGGTCGACGCGGCCATCGTCAGCGATCGCTGACGGCGAATCGAAAATCCCTTGTCGGTGTCCGCGAGCGCGGGTACGGTCGCTCGTACACAGGGAAGGAGGTGGTCCGACAAATTGAGTGACTTATGGACATGTGAGGTGGCTGCCCGCTAGCAGCACCGGGGAAGTCGAGCACCGACCTGTCGTGCGCTGGCGAATTCCCCGCAGTCACCCGGCCCCCGAGCCCCTCGGTCCGTCCAACCAGGAACCAACGGCTCGGGGGTCGCCCATATCCGGGGTCGGTTCCGCGCTTCTCAGCCCGGTCCCGGCGCCAGCGAGGCGCAGGACTTCAACGCCTGATCCCACGCCGCACGGTCGACACCCGCGGGCGGGCCCGTGTTCGGACCCGGCGCGGCGGGCACGCCGTGTTCGTTGAGGCATTCCGCGTACGAACCGTGCGCGCTCGGGCTCGACGACGGGGGACCAGATTCGGACGGCGACTCCTGCGATGCGCACGCCGCCACCAGCCCCGCGGCAGCCAGAGCCGCCGTGATCTTCCGCCAGCCCACTATCCGACGTACCTCGCCAACCGTGCCGACAAGTGAGGGACCAGTCCGCCGTCGGCGTCCACCCGCTCCTCGACGTAGGCCAGATCGCCGCCTTCGACGATTCCGTACAGCCGCTTCGCCCCGCCGACCAACATCCCCGACTTGCTGCGGGCCAGTGCATCGGTGACCAGTTCCCACGACGACTGGTTGCGCGGATGGCCGTAGAACAACTCGATGTAGCCGGCCGAATGGGCGAGCAGCAGTTCGATCGCCTGCGATTCCGAGGGGTCGGCAGGATCGCTGACGAAGCGCCAGAACCCCGTCTCCCGCAATCCCACTCGGTCGTATTCGCCGGACTCGGTCAACCGCCAGGACCGGGCTTCCCAGTTCAGGTAGTCGCCGCCGTCGTGCGAGACGACGATCTGCTGACCGAACCGGTAGTCGCCGTGGGGCCCACGGCCTTCACCTTCACCGCGCCACACACCGACCAGCGGCAGCAGCGCCAGCAGTGCGTCGTTGAAATCGACCCCTTTGCGCAGGTTCGCGGTGTCCGCGGGCAGCGGGAGATCGTCGAAGACCGGGATGTTGCGCGATGCAGTGACTTTGGCCCGTTCGGCGGCGTCCGCCACCGCGCGGTCGCCGGAGGTCGAGAAGATGGAACCGGCGGCGTCTTCAGGTTCTTGCGGTGCGGTCACGACTCATCGGTGATGAGGCGGTACAGCGCGTACAGCGCGAACCACGTGATCACCAAGGTGCACACCACGAGCAGGATTTCGTAGAACAGGACCACGCGCCCAGTCTAACCGCCGGAGGAACTCGGTTCGCGTCCGGCCGGTCAGCCGATCTTGTACTCGAACTGGGGGCAGAACGCGCCGGTCGCGGCCCCGATGAACACACCGGCCTGGTAGTCGGTCCAGTCCGTGACGCTGAGCAGATCGGCGACCTCATCGGCGAACGTGGCGCCGTTGCTCCAATCGGAGCACACGGCGTGGCCGGTGTCGATGACGGCCGGGGTGTCCGCCGCCTCCCACACGATGCCCTCGTCGCGAATGATGGTGAGGAAGTCCTCCTCGGGCCCGGCGGCGGCGACGGGTGCGGTTGCCAGCGCCACGGCGCCGATGGCGGAAGCGGCCGCGCACACGAGCGTCAGGTTCATGGTCAGTCCTGTTCAACGGGTCGAAATCCTGTGACGGCACAAGATCTGCCCACATCGTGACTGACCGCAGTGCGATTTGCAGCGAATTCACAGAAATATGCGAGTCCGTCAGCGCGCACGCCGGGGCGAGAACGCCCCGGCGCGGCGAACAAGCAGTCCGTCAGGCGGGACTGGATGCCAGACTCTTCGTCGGCTCGTCCCTCGCCGCCTTCGTCGTCAGGCGACCTTGACGTCGACCTCGTGGATACCCGCGCCCGACGGGGCGACGGTGGCGTCGCCGTTGCCGACCTTCGACAGCGCGCGCAGCGTCCAGGTGCCCGGCGCGGCGAAGAACCGGAAGTCACCGGTGGCCGACGCGACGACCTCGGCGGTGAATTCGTCGGAGGCGTCCAGCAGGCGCACGAACGCGCCCCCGACGGCCTGGCCGGAGCCGTCCACCACACGTCCGGTGATGACGGTTTCCTTCTCCAGGTCGACGCTGGCGGGCAGTGTCAGGCCTTGCTTAGGAGGAGCGCACATATATCTAACTTCCCAACTCGATCGGGGCCCCCACAAGGGAGCCGTATTCCGTCCAACTGCCGTCGTAGTTCTTGACGTTCTTGTGTCCCAACAGTTCCTGCAGCACGAACCAGGTGTGCGACGAGCGCTCACCGATGCGGCAGTAGGCGATGGTTTCCTTCTCACCGTCCAGGCCGGCGTCGGCGTAGATCTTGGTCAGATCCTCGTCCGACTTGAAGGTGCCGTCCTCGTTGGCGGCCTTGCTCCACGGCACGTTGATGGCGGTGGGAATGTGGCCGGCACGCTGGCTCTGCTCCTGCGGCAGGTGCGCGGGAGCGAGGATCTTGCCGGAGAACTCGTCGGGGGAGCGCACGTCGACCAGGTTCTTCTGCCCGATCGCGGCGATCACCTCGTCGCGGAAGGCCCGGATGCTGGTGTCGGGCTGCTTGGCGGTGTAGCTGGTCGCGGGTCGGTTCGCCGGCTCGCTGGACAGCGGACGCCCGTCGAGCTCCCACTTCTTGCGACCGCCGTCGAGCAGCTTGACGTTCTCGTGGCCGTAGAGCTTGAAGTACCAGTAGGCATAGGCGGCGAACCAGTTGTTGTTACCGCCGTAGAGGATCACGGTGTCGTCGTTGGCGATGCCCTTCTCCGACAGCAGTTTCGAGAACTGCTGCTGGTCGACGAAGTCGCGCTTGACCTGATCCTGCAGTTCGGTCTTCCAGTCGAGTCGTACGGCGCCGGGGATGTGGCCGGTGTCGTACGCCGAGGTGTCCTCGTCGACCTCGACGAACACGGTGTTCGGCGCGTCGAGATTGCTCTCGGCCCAGTCGGTGGTGACCAGGACGTCGGAGCGAGCCATCGATGATCCTTTCGTTGCTTACTGCGAAGTCATGCGGGGGTGGGAACCCGGCGGAGCCGGGCTGCGAGCGGGTAGAGCTTGCAGCCCAGGCAGATGCCGAAGGCCGCGTTGAGGAACGCCGCGAACAGTGCGAACGCGGTGGCGATGAGACCGACCGCGGACCATTCCGCGGCGAATCCGATGGTGCCGACGGCGGCGAAGACGAAGCCGACGAGCTGGGCGAACTTCAAGGGGCCCGCCGGTTCGCGGTCGGTGACCGGCCCGAGTCGGGGCGCGATCACCCGCCCGAACACGATGCCGTAGGGGTGCCGGCGGGGACCGCGTCGTGCGCCGATCGCGAAGACGACGGTCTGCGCGCCGAGCAGGACCGCCGCCGCGAGCGGACTCACCGCGGAGAGCACCAGCGTCGCGACCAGCACGCCGGTGGTCACCCAGGCGGCGAACCGGGGACCGCGGACGTCGACCCGGGGGTCCGACGCGGTGTCTGTCGACGTGGACATGTGGTCATACTCCTGTTGCGTTGGATGTCTGGTTGTGGACAGGCCAGAGCCGCTAGCTCGAGCGAACGCGACCGTGGCCGCGCGACGACGCTCAGCTACAACAACAACAGCAACAACCCGCGGTGCGGCACAGATCGACTGCGCGGCGCTTGGTGAGCATCAGCTCGAGGCGGGCGAACACGCGGCCAGCTTACCCAATGACAGGGTGATCAGGCCAACAGCGGTTCCAGCACCGACCGCAGGTCAGCGACCTTCGGCACGCCCGACGTGCGGTAGCGGGGACGGCCGTGCGCGTCGAAGATGATGGTCGTCGGCAGCGACAGCACCGAAAGCCGCCTGGCCGCTTCCGGATTCGCGTCGATGTCGATCTCCGCATGCGCGACCTCGGGCAGCTCGCGGCACACCTGGTCGACCACCCGGCGCACGGCGTCGCAGGGTCCGCACCAGTCGGCGCTGAAGTGCAGGACGGTGGGCCCCGTGTCGGACAACCCGAGCCCGGAGGTGTCGATGTTCGCCGCGGCGGCTTCGGCCTTGATCAGGCCGGCCCGCAGCGTGACCAGCCGGCCCACCACGAACGCGACGCCGAACACCGCGATCAGTACCGCGATCACGACGATCCACGACGAGCTCATGACTGCCTGAACCCGTCGAGCGTGATGGTCATGTCGTCGGCGATACCTTCGATGATGACATCCGAGCCGCGCGCACCCTGCGCAGTCGGAGCGATGGCGAACGGAAGTTTCTGGCCCGGCATGCTGGCACTGAACGCGTCGAGCACCGCGGCGGTCTTGTCCTCGGGCACCGCCTGCTCGGCCGTGCCTGCGCCGGTCAGCACGTCGGTGGCCGTCATCACCAGCGTCGTCTGGTCGGGGCCACTGACCGAGAGGTCGACGGCCACCGACACCCGCTCGTCGAATCCGGCCGCCTCCGGGGTGCCGGTGAACACCACACCCTTGTTGCTGGAGATCCCGGATTCGGTGGTGCCGCCCGTCGCGTCGTTGGTCTCCCCGGTGGGCGCTTCGACGAGCAGGTCGGGGATGCCGATGAAGCGGCCGACGTGTGTGGAGTTGATGATGATGCGGCTCTCCACCTTGCCGACGGCCATCGGCGCGTCCGGGCGGACCAGCCACGACGTCTCGGAGAGGTCGACGTCGTGCAGGGTCGCCTCGAGTGAGGCCTTACCCACCACGGGGTGATCAACGCCACTGGCGCGAATTTCCATCTCGCCGAATTCGTGATCCATCGCCTGGGTGACGAACGGGAAACCGATGATCCCCACCCACGGGTCCGAATCCAGGTTCGCGACGTCCCGCAACGTCCGTGACCAGCGGTATTCGGCGTAGATGGCGGTGCCGAAGTCGGCGCCGACCGCGCCGACGACCACCGCGGTCACCGTCGCGACGAGCCCGATCAGCAGCTTGCGCATCGCCACATTCTGGCTTACCCGACTGCGGTGAGCGGACTTGGCGCGGCTGATTCGGTGTGGGCGCGCTATCGTTACTTAGCCAACGGTCGGTAACGGCCGTGTGTCAGGCACAAATCTGGGAGATCACCGCAGACATCGACGTCGGGCGACGCCCCCGGACTGCTGGAGGGCCTGTGGATCTACTGCTGTTGACCGTCGACCCGCACCCCGAGTCGGTTCTGCCGTCATTGTCGCTGCTCGCGCACAACGTGCGGGCCGCCCCGACCGAGGTCTCGTCCCTGCTGGAGGCCGGCACCGCCGACGTCGCGATCGTCGACGCCCGCACCGACCTGGCCGCCGCGCGTGGCCTGTGCCGCCTGCTCGGCACGACGGGGACGTCGGTGCCCGTGGTGGCGGTGGTCACCGAGGGCGGCCTGGTGGCCGTCAACCACGAGTGGGGCCTCGACGAGATCCTGCTGCCCGGGACGGGGCCCGCCGAGATCGACGCGCGCCTACGACTGCTGGTCGGGCGTCGCGGCGGCGTCGCGAATCAGGAGAACGCCGGCAAGATCAGCCTCGGTGAGCTGGTGATCGACGAGGGCACCTACACGGCCCGGCTGCGGGGCCGCCCGCTGGACCTGACCTACAAGGAATTCGAACTGCTGAAGTACCTCGCCCAGCACGCCGGCCGGGTGTTCACCCGCGCCCAGCTACTGCAGGAGGTGTGGGGTTACGACTTCTTCGGCGGCACCCGCACCGTCGACGTGCACGTGCGACGGCTGCGCGCCAAACTCGGCCCCGAATACGAATCGCTGATCGGCACCGTGCGCAACGTGGGCTACAAGGCGGTACGGCCCGCCCGGGGCCGCCCGCCCGCGCCGGAGGCCGAACTCTCCGACGACGAGGACGACTACGAGACGCCCGACAGCGTGCCGCCGTCGCTGGCGGACCCGTTGCGCGCACCGTGACGTCGATCGACTGGCGGAGCGCACTCACCGACGACGAACAGGGCAGCATCCGCGACGTCGTCGCCGCCGCGACGCGCCACGATGGGGTCGCCCCCGTGGGTGACCAGGTGCTGCGGGAACTTCCCGCCAACCGGACCCGACACCTGCTGGCCGTCGACCCCGACGCCGGAGCGGTCGTCGGCTACCTCAACCTCGCGCCCGCCTCCGACACCGCACCGCCGATGGCCGAACTGGTGGTGCACCCCGATTTCCGGCGGCGCGGCACTGGGGCGGCCATGGCCCGTGCCGGGCTCGCCGAAGGCGGCACGCAGGCGCGGATCTGGGCGCACGGCAACCTCGAGGCCGCCCGGGCGACCGCGCGGACACTCGGTCTGCAGGTGGTGCGTGAACTGCTGCAGATGCGTCGGCCGCTCACCGATCTGCCGCCGGTGACGGTGGCCGACGGTGTTCGGCTGGCCACCTATTCCGGACCGGGTGACGACCCAGAGTTGTTGCGGGTCAACAACTCCGCCTTCGCCTGGCATCCGGAGCAGGGCGGCTGGACCGACGCCGACATCGCCGAACGGCGCGCCGAGGCGTGGTTCGACCCGGCGGGGTTGTTCATGGCGTTCGACGATGCATCGGGGAAACTCCTCGGCTTCCATTGGACGAAGGTCCACGGGCCCGACCTCGGTGAGGTCTATGTCGTCGGCGTCGACCCGGCGGCCCAGGGTCGAGGTCTGGGCGCCACCCTCACGCTGACCGGACTGCACCATCTCGCCGAACGGCTGTCGAACTCCCCGCAGCCGACGGTGATGCTCTACGTCGAAGCCGACAACGGCGCAGCGGTGAAAACCTATCGGCGACTGGGATTCGACGTGTCCTCGGTCGACGCCGCGTACGCCGCCGTCGCCGACTGACAAGCCCCCGGTTTGCCTTCTGCATTGATCAACGTCAATATCGATGTATGTCGAATTCGACGCCCATGGAATCGGCGGACCGCTGTGATGTCGCCCCGCTGCTGCGCGAGCCACTGACCCCGGATGCCGCCGCGCAGATGGCGTCGACGCTCAAGGCGCTCGCCGACCCCGTCCGCCTGCGCCTGTTCAGCGCCATCGCCAGCCGCGCCGGTGGCGAGGCCTGCGTATGCGACGTCTCCGACGGCATCGACGTCAAGCAGCCGACCATCTCGCACCACCTGAAGGTTCTGCGCGACGCCGGCCTGCTGACCTCCCAGCGCCGCGCGTCCTGGGTGTACTACGCCGTGGCCCCTGAGGCGCTGCGCAGTCTTGCGATGCTGTTCGCGATCGATACCCTCGACGCGACAGCAGGGGCGAACGCATGACTCGGCCGGTCGCGTCCACCGAGACGCCTCAGGTCGTCGCCAAACTCTCGACGCTGGACCGGTTGCTGCCACTGTGGATCGGCATCGCGATGGCCGCGGGGCTGCTCCTCGGCCGCTGGGTCCCCGGCCTGAACACCGTGGTGGAAAGCATTGCCGTCGACGGCGTTTCGCTACCCATTGCACTCGGGCTGCTGATCATGATGTACCCGGTGCTGGCCAAGGTCCGCTACGACAGGCTCGACACCGTCACCGGTGACCGCAAACTCCTCGTGAGCTCGCTGCTCCTGAACTGGGTGCTCGGACCCGCGCTCATGTTCACGCTCGCCTGGCTCCTGCTGCCCGACCTGCCGGAGTACCGAACCGGGCTGATCATCGTCGGGCTCGCCCGGTGTATCGCCATGGTGATCATCTGGAACGACCTCGCCTGCGGGGACCGCGAAGCCGCGGCGGTGCTGGTCGCGCTGAACTCCATCTTCCAGGTCGTGATGTTCGCGGTGCTCGGATGGTTCTACCTGTCGGTGCTGCCGGGCTGGATCGGGTTGGAGCAGACCACCATCGCCACGTCCCCGTGGGACATCGCCAAGTCCGTGCTGATCTTCCTCGGGATTCCACTGCTGGCCGGATACCTGTCCCGGCGATTCGGTGAGAAGGCCAGGGGCCGCGACTGGTACGAGTCGAGGTTCCTGCCCACCGTCGGGCCGTGGGCGCTGTATGGTCTGCTCTTCACCATCGTCATTCTCTTTGCGCTGCAAGGGGATCAGATCACCAACCGGCCACTCGACGTGGTGCGGATCGCGCTACCCCTGCTGGCGTACTTCGCGATCATGTGGGGCGGCGGATACCTGCTGGGCGCGCTCCTCGGGCTGGGATACGAACGCACCACCACGCTGGCATTCACCGCCGCGGGCAACAACTTCGAACTCGCCATCGCCGTCGCGATCGCCACCTACGGGGCCACGTCGGGTCAGGCTCTCGCCGGCGTCGTCGGTCCGCTCATCGAGGTGCCCGTCCTGGTCGCCCTGGTGTACGTCTCACTCGCCCTGCGCCGCCGCTTCTCCCGGCCGGTCGGTGTTGTTCGGGTGACCGCGAGGTTCACGCCTCGACGGTGACCCCGAGTTCGGCCAGCAGTCCCCGAACCCGGCGTTCGATGTCGTCGCGGATGGGGCGTACCGCGTCGACTCCCATACCGGCCGGATCGTCGAGCTTCCATTCTTCGTAGCGCCGTCCCGGGAAGACCGGGCACGCGTCACCGCAGCCCATGGAGATCACCACGTCGGCGGCTCGGACGATCTCGTCGGTCCACGGCTTCGGGTATTCGCCGGAGATGTCGACACCACGTTCAGCCATCGCCTCGACCGCGGCCGGATTGATCTCGTCGCCGGGCTCGGAACCCCCTGACCACGCGACCGCGGCGTCGCCGGCGAGGTGGGTGAAGAATCCCAGTGCCATCTGTGAGCGCCCGGCGTTGTGCGTGCAGAGGAACAGCACGACGGGCTTGCCGTCGTGACCCTTGCCTTCGACCTTCGCGAGCGCTCGCAACTGTTGGTGGGCGAACCGCTCGGCGAGCAACGGCAGGAAGTTCGGGACCGACGCGTGACCGGCGAACCGGTGGTAGGCGGAGTGCAGGAAACTCTCGACGGTCTCGGCGTCGAACACGCCGGCGAACTCCTCCTCGAGTCGGGTGCCCGCGACTCGGAGGGCCAACTTCTGGTCGAGGGACGGGTTGGGTCGCATGTGGTCGGACATCGGGCTCATTCCTGTCGGATCGGTGTCAGGGCGGCGGTCAGGAAGTGCTGGACGCGGTCAGTCAGTTCCCGCAGCGCGGTGTCGAAGGCATCCCGCTGCGGCGAGCGTGCGGGGTCGGCGACCGACCAGTGGATGCGGTCGAGTTCGGGTGGCAGTTCCTCATGGGCGTTGTCGCACACCGCGATCAGCAGGTCTCCGTCGGCGAGGACGTCGTCGAGACGCCGGGGCGTCTGCGGTTCGATGGGCACCCGGTGGCGACGGGCAGCGGCCAGCGCGCCGGGATGGATCGAGTCGGCGGGGTGTGTTCCGGCCGATGCCGCCGGGATCCGGCTGCGCCCGTTCCAGATCGCGGCCGCCATCTGGCTGCGCGCCGAATTCCGAGTGCAGACGAACACCACCCGGTCGGCCGTCCGCGTGGTGGCCGGAACCATCGCCGCCAGGGCGTCGTGGTCGAGCTTGAGGTACGTCCGGCGTCGGTCGGCTTCCGACTTGACGCGCCTAATGAGTCCGGCGCCCTCGAGCGCCTTGAGGTGATGTGCCAACAGGTTCGACGGCATGTCCAGCGCTACCTGCAGTTCCGACGGCGAGGCATCCCCGAGTCGAAGGCGGTCGACGATGGTCAGCCGGCCGGGATCCGCGAGGGCGGCGTGGACGGCAGCGCGCCGCCGGACGGCATCCTGCTCAATTACCATTGACTCAATATTCACTGAGGTATGTGCTCGACGTCAACCGCGAAAATCCGTCGGAGTCAAAGCGCAGACGCGGTTCATTTTCCGTTCACCATCCGTAGGGAGTGCATTCATGGCGTCCCCATAGGTTCACAACCGAGCGGCGATGGGTCTGCTTGACGCGGCGTGTGTGACCGAACGCTGGTACGCCGCCGGCGTCTACCCGTGATGTCTAGAAGGAGCTTCGTGAAGGCGAAACGATCTGGTGCTGCGTTCGGCCTGCTGGCCGCCGGCGCCCTGCTGCTGTCGGGCTGTGGCAGCGACAACAACACCTCGTCGGGGTCGGGCTCGGGCTCGGGTGAATCGGGTTCTGCGGCCGCCGGTGACTGCGGTGGCAAGGAAGCGCTCAAGGCGAGCGGTTCGTCGGCGCAGGCCAATGCGATGACGCGTTTCATCAACGCCTACGAGAAGGACTGCCCCGGCTTCACCCTGAACTACACCTCCAGCGGTTCGGGCGCGGGCGTGTCCGAATTCCTCGGCGGCCAAACGGACTTCGGCGGCTCCGACTCCCCGCTGAGCGCCGACAAGGGCGAGTACGACAAGGCCAAGGAGCGCTGCGGCGGTAGCGACGCATGGAACCTGCCCGCGGTGTTCGGCCCGATCGCCATCACCTACAACCTCGAAGGCGTCGACGGCGTGGTCCTCGACGGCCCGACCCTCGGCAAGATCTTCAACGGCACCGTCAAGACCTGGGACGCCCCCGAGATCGCGGCGCTGAACCAGGGTGTCACCCTGCCTGCGCAGCCGATCAACGTCATCTTCCGCAGCGACGAATCGGGCACCACCGACAACTTCCAGAAGTACCTGGACGCGGCGTCGGACGGTGCATGGGGCAAGGGCGCGGGCAAGTCGTTCGCCGGCGGCGTCGGCGAGGGCGCCAAGGGCAACGAGGGCACCTCGGCGGCCATCGCGAGCACCCCCGGTTCCATCACCTACAACGAGTGGTCGTTCGCCAAGGCGCAGAACCTGTCGATCGCCAAGATCATCACCGCGGCGGGACCGGAGCCGGTCGAGCTGAACACCGAGACCGCGGGCAAGGCCATCGACGGCGTGAAGTTCAAGGGTGAGGGCAACGACCTCGTCCTCGACACCGCGTCGTTCTACATGCCGTCGGAGCCGGGTTCGTACCCGATCATGCTCGCCGCGTACGAGATCGTGTGCTCGCAGTACCCCGATCCCGAGGTCGCCACCGCGGTCAAGGCGTTCATGCACTCCGCGCTCGGCAACGGCCAACAGGGTCTGGAGGACAACGGGTACATCCCGGTTCCCGAGGCGTTCAAGACCCGGCTGACCGAGGCCGTCGACGCCATCAACGCCACCGCCTGAGTAGTCACCCACTGATGGCTGTCACACCAGATTCGACCGCTGTGGGCTCGTCGGCGCAATCGACGAGCCCACAGGGCGTCGGGAATACTCCTGGAAGAGACACCAAATCCGGGAAGGGGTCGGCGTTGAAACAGGGCGACGGACGTTGGGGCGACAAGGTCTTCAAGTCCATCGCCGTCGCCGCGGGCGCCACCATCATCGGCGCGATCGCCCTCATGGCGCTCTTCCTGATCGTCAAGGCGATCCCGTCGCTGCAGGCCAACCAGGCCAACTTCCTCTTCAGCACGGAATTCCTCACCAGCGACTCGGACAACCTGCGCTTCGGCATCCGTGACCTGTTCATGGTCACAGTGCTCAGCTCGGTGTTCGCTCTGGTGATCGCCGTGCCCATCGCGATCGGCATCGCGGCGTTCCTGACGAACTATGCACCGAAGCGGTTGGCGCGGCCGTTCGGCATGCTGGTCGATCTGCTGGCGGCGGTGCCGTCCATCGTTTTCGGTCTGTGGGGCATTTTCGTCCTGGCTCCGTGGCTCACCCCGGTGGCGACATTCCTCAACGACAAGCTCGGCTGGTTCTTCCTGTTCTCGGAGGGCAACGTCTCGCTCGCCGGCGGAGGAACGATCTTCACGGCGGGCATCGTTCTCGCCGTCATGATTCTGCCGATCATCACGTCGGTCACCCGCGAGGTCTTCGCGCTCACCCCCCGTGGTCATGTGGAGGCCGCGCAGGCTCTGGGCGCCACCAAGTGGGAAGTCGTCCGCATGACGGTCTTCCCCTACGGGCGCAGCGGCATGATCGCGGCGTCGATGCTGGGCCTGGGCCGAGCACTCGGTGAGACGATCGCAATCCTGATCATCCTGCGCACTGCCGCGCAGGCCGGCCACTGGTCGCTCTTCGACGGTGGCTACACGTTCGCGTCAAAGATCGCCTCTGCAGCAGCGGAATTCAGCGCGCCGCTACCGACAGGCGCATACATCGCCGCCGGCTTCGTGCTGTTCGCGCTGACCTTCGTGGTCAACGCGCTGGCCCGGGCAGCGGCAGGCGGAAGGGTCAGCGGAGGATGACGGCCACACTCGACCAGCCGGTGAAGGTCCCGACCTTCCACCCGGTCAGCACCAGCCGCAAGCTCAAGAACGGCATTGCGACAACGTTGTTCACGGCGTCGTTCGTCATCGCGATGATCCCGCTGGTGTGGCTGCTGTACACCGTTGTCGCAAAAGGTGTCCGGGCGATCGTCTCGTCCACCTGGTGGTCGCATTCGCTCGCCGGCGTACTCCCGGAGGAATTCGCCGGCGGGGTTTATCACGCGATCTACGGCACGCTTATCCAGGCCCTCATCGCCGCCGCGCTGTCCGTTCCGCTGGGTGTCATGGCCGCGGTCTACCTGGTGGAGTACGGGCGGGGCAAGTTCGCCAAGGTGACGACCTTCATGGTCGACATCCTCGCCGGTGTGCCCTCAATCGTGGCCGCGCTTTTCATCTTCGCATTGTGGATCGCCACGATGGGCTTCGAGCAGAGCGCCTTTGCCGTGTCACTGGCCCTGGTGTTGTTGATGTTGCCCGTCGTGGTGCGCAATACCGAGGAGATGCTCAAGCTCGTACCCGACGAACTGCGGGAAGCGTCCTATGCGTTGGGGATTCCGAAGTGGAAGACCATCATGCGGGTCGTCGTGCCCACAGCACTCCCCGGGATGATCAGCGGCATCCTGCTTGCGCTGGCCCGGGTCATGGGTGAGACGGCTCCGGTCCTCGTGCTCGTCGGTTACAGCCGCTCGATCAACTTCGACGCGTTCGAAGGCAACATGGCATCGCTGCCACTGCTCATCTACACCGAACTCGTCAACCCGGAATCGGCCGGCGCACTGCGGGTCTGGGGCGCCGCGCTGACCCTGATCTTGATCATCGCGGCGTTGTACCTCGGTGCTGCATTCATCAACCGATACCTGACGCGGAACAGAGTTTAGGAGCCTCATGGCCAAGCGGCTGGATCTCAAGGATCTCAACATCTATTACGGCAGCTTCCACGCCGTCGCCGATGTCGGGCTCGCGGTACTGCCGCGCAGCGTCACCGCCTTCATCGGTCCCTCCGGTTGCGGCAAGTCGACAGTGCTGCGCACGCTCAACCGCATGCACGAGGTCATCCCCGGCGCGCGCGTCGAAGGCTCGGTGCTGCTCGACGGCGAGGACATCTACGGCCCGGGCATCGACCCGGTGAGTGTGCGCAAGACCATCGGGATGGTCTTCCAGCGCCCGAATCCCTTCCCCACCATGTCGATTCGCGACAACGTGGTCGCCGGTCTCAAGTTGCAGGGTGTGCGCAACAGGAAGACCCTCGACGAGGTCGCCGAGCAATCCCTCAAAGGCGCCAACCTGTGGAAAGAGGTCAAGGACCGCCTCGACCAGCCCGGTGGCGGCCTGTCGGGTGGTCAGCAGCAGCGTCTGTGCATCGCCCGTGCCATCGCGGTTCAGCCGGATGTGCTGCTGATGGACGAACCCTGCTCGGCGCTCGACCCGATCTCCACGCTCGCGATCGAGGATCTCATCGACGAGCTCAAGCAGGACTACACCATCGTCATCGTCACCCACAACATGCAGCAGGCCGCGCGGGTGAGCGACCAGACCGCGTTCTTCAACCTCGAGGCGACCGGTAAGCCCGGCAGGCTCGTCGAGGTCGACGACACGGAGAAGATCTTCTCCAATCCGACGCAGAAGGCCACGGAGGACTACATCTCGGGCCGCTTCGGCTGACGTGTGGGTGGTCGCGGGTGACGCTCGAGGTGAGGCGCACCGACCCGCCGTCCGGCGTGAGTGAGCGCCGGCCGGCCGTGCCGCCGGTGTGGGGGACCCTGATGCTGGTCGACCCGGACGCCGACATCGCCGGGCGGCTGATGAATGGCGCGGCCGCGGTCGGCATCGAGACAACATGGTGCGACGACGGCGTCGAAGCGCTCCTGGCGATCGGGGTGAACCCGCCGGATGTGCTGGTGCTCGCCGCGCGCACCCGCACCGTCGACGCGGCCCGGATCACCGCTGCGGTACGCAGCAGGTGGGACCTACCCATCCTGATCGGCTCGACCACCGCCGATGACGGCACCCGGCAGGCGCTGACCTCGGGGGCGTCGGCGTTGATCGTGCGCCCCTACGACGTCGCCGCGATCGCGCCGTTCGCGCGCAGCGCCGCTCACCGGCCGGAGCCGACAGGTGCCCGGTACGCGGCGGGCCCGATCGAGGTGAACCGGGACGGGTACGAGACCAGGGTGCGGGGGCGCGACGTGCAGTTGACCCAGCGCGAACTCGAATTGCTCGTCTACCTGATCGAACGCCACGGTCGGGTCGCCAGCAGCGACGAGATCAGCCGGGCGGTCTGGGGACATCCCGCCGACACCAACACCGTCGCGGTCCACGTACGCCGGCTCCGGGAGAAACTCGGGCACGATCCCCAACACGGTGAGTTCATCCGCACCATCCGCGGCGCGGGATACCGGCTCGCGCCGTCCATCTACACGTAGGGCGGCCGGCGAGTTCTCCCGCTCGCGCGGGAAGGCGGCTCAGCGTGGTGTCGGGATGACCTCTTCGGTCGGGTACGCACCGGTGACCTGGAAGATGACCCGGCGCGCCACCTCGACGGCATGGTCGGCGAAGCGCTCGTAGAACCGGCTCAGCAGCGTCACGTCGACGGCCGCGGTCACGCCGTGCTTCCACTCCCGGTCCATCAACACGGTGAACAGGTGACGGTGCAGATCGTCCATCGCATCGTCTTCCTCCTGGATGCGGGCCGCCTTCTCGGGGTCGCGGGTCTCCAGCACCTCCTGTGCGGCGTTGCCGAGTTCCACTGCGACGCGGCCCATCTCGGCGAAATAGCCGTTGACCTCTTCGGGCAGCACGTGCTGCGGATGACGGCGGCGGGCGATCTTGGCGACGTGCAGCGCCAACGCGCCCATCCGGTCCACGTCGGCGACGATCTGGATGGAGCTGACCACGGCGCGCAGATCGCCCGCGACGGGCGCCTGCAGCGCCAGCAGGACGAACGCGGCCTCCTCGGCCCGTGCGCTCATCGTGGCGATCTGATCGTGGTCGGAGATCACTTGTTCGGCGAGCACCAGATCGGCTTGCAGCAGTGCCTGGGTCGCGCGTTCCATCGCTCCGCCGGCCAGGCCACACATCTCCCCGAGCTGATCGGTGAGAGCCCCTAGTTGCTCGTGGTACGCGGTCCGCATGTGTCCAGCCTAGAGGTAGGACGGTGCGCCGTCACGGAGCCGCGGGTGAACTGAAGGTGAATGCCACCTGCCGAAACGCCGAGGAGCGGGTCACTCGCAGGTGGTGTCGGCGGCGTTGGTGACGTTGAGATCCTCCGGCAGCGGGGCGGGTGTGCTGCCGGTGTCGTGCAACACGTTCACCTGGACCGGTGAGCCGCTGGGTGTGGGCGCGGCGACGGCGTTGTAGTCGTTGCCGAGCACGACCTGGACGATGTCACCCATACCGCTGACCCGCTCGATGGTCGGGTTGGCGAACGACGACGCAACGGTGGCCGCGGCCTGCTCGTTACCGGGGGAGAAGAACACCGTCGTCTCGGTCAGCGCACTCGGGTAGTCGTCCGGGGTCGTGACGTTGAAGCCGTACTGCTGCAGTTCCTCGGCGGTCGTCGCACCCAGACCGGTCTGTCCGGTGGAGTTCGACACCTGCACGGTGACGTCCTGCGGTTCGGTGGTGACGGCGTTGACCAGTTCGGCACCGCCGGACTCGGTCGCCGCGACCTCGGGATCCGCCGTCGTCGACTCCGGGGTGCCCGGGACGGGCGTGTTGTCGGGGTTCTTCTCCCCGGGCAGCGGATCGTCGTTGATGATCGCGGTGAACAGCGCACGCATGTCGTCGGTGCGGGGAGTCTCGTTGCCGTACTCGTCGGCGTAGCCGGTGGTCGGCACGGTGACGAAGCTGATCCGTCCCGCGGTGACGCCCTGGATCGACTGGCCCAGCGTCACCAGGTCACGGGTGTCGATGTTGTCGACGTAGCTGTCGTCGATGAACATGTTGACCACGTTGTTGAGCTTCGACAGCGAGAAGAAGACCTCCTTGGAGATCAGCGAACGCAGCAGCGACGACAGGAACCGCTGCTGGCGCTTGATGCGGCCGTAGTCGCCGTTGATCTCGGTGGTGACCTGGCGGGCGCGGACGTAGTTGAGCGCGGTGTGCCCGTCGACCATCTGGCGTCCGGCGGTCGGCAGCACCGTGCCGAGTTCGTAGTCCTCCAGCGGTTCGGTGCTGCAGACCTCGACACCGCCCAGGGCGTCGACCATCTTGGAGAACCCGGCGAAGTCGACGGCCATGAACCGGTTCACCGACAGGCCCGAGAGCTTCTGCACGACCTTGACCAGGCACTTCGGCCCGCCGACCGCGTACGCCGAGTTGAGTTTGTACTCGGTGTAGACCGTTTCGCGCCCGTACATCGGCGACTCCGGGTCGGTGATCGGGCCGTAGGCACCGGTCTCCGGGTTCCAGGGCTCGCACTCCATGGGATCGATGGACAGGTCGCGGGGGAAGGACACCGCCACCACGCGTTTCCGGTTGGCCGGGATATTGACCAGCATCACGGTATCCGACCTGGCGCCGGCGGCGTCGTCGGTGGTCCCCGCGCCCATGCCGCTGTTCTCGCCGATGCGACTGTCCACACCGACGATCAGGAAGTTCTCGTCGCCGAACTGTGCGTTCGGATCGACGATGTCGCGGCTCTCCTGGTCCAGCGCCGACACCCTGTTCATGAGGCCGTTCTTCGACGTCTGCCACTGCCAGGCGCCGCCGGTGAGCACCAGCGCGAGCACCGCCAGCAGCGCGGCCGCGGCGCGTCCGGCCAGGATGATCCGGCGGCGCCGGTGCGGTTCGTCCTCGGCGACGACGGTGCCGCCGTCCCCGACCCGGTACGGCGGCACCCGGTCACCCGGATCCTCGGCCAGGACGGGCAGGTCGGCGGCATAGGCGCTGGTCGCGGCGGGGATGATCTCGGTGTCCTGGCGGTCCGGATCGGCCGGTTCACGGACGGGTTCGCGGATCGCCTCGATGATCTCCGTCTCCGGGGCGGGTGGCTCCGGTTCTGGCTCGGCGCGCCGGCGTTTCGGTGTCAGCTCCGCCGGGGCGCTGCCGTCGCCGTTGAGTTTGGCGATCAGGTCGGCGACGGTGACCACACCAGCGGTGTGGCTGCCTCCGGACTCATCGGGCCCGGACTCCTCGGGTTCCTCCGTCTCGTCGGCTTCCGGTTCGGACTGCCGACGTTTGAGCGGTTCACTGCGCTCCCACGGCGCGGCACCCGCTGATCGCCGCCCGGATCGGGTAAGCCATTGGTTGTCCCAGTCGGACCTCGGCTCGTCGGGACGCCGAGGGTCGGGTGTGGCACCAGCTCCAGGGCTGTCGCCGTCACTCATCAACCGGCCTCCGACTTTGCGTGGTGCACGCGCGAACGCACGCGGTGCTCGTCCTCTTCTAAGCGATCACTCTGTCTTGTAGCAGCGCCTCGGGAACTCCGCCACCGGAGCCGGGCTGCAATTGAACCCACATCGTACTGAGCGATCCTGTGAGGCATCCAGCCGGAGAACGTCTCGAGAACGTCTCGGTATGACGACCGGTCAGCCTCCGGAGTGCATGACGTCTGCACCCGCCGGCACCGTGCAGTCGTCCGGATCGGTCAGCCAGCCCTCCGGCAGGGACACCGAAGCGGCGGACCCCTGCCGTCCGCGCGGGCCGGTCGCCGCCGGTGGGAACGGCACGTCGGGGTCGAGCCGGGCGAGCAGTTCGGAGAGTTCTGCGCGCGTCTTGACCAGCGCGAGCGCCCGGCGCAGATCCGATCCGGCGGGGAATCCGTGCAGGTACCACGCGATGTGTTTGCGGATGTCGCGCATGGCCTTGTCCTCGCCGAAGTGGTCGGTGAGCAGTTCGCCGTGCCTGCGGATGATGTCGGCCACCTCGCCGAGTGTGGGCGGTACCGGCAGGGGGCGGCCGGTGAACTTGGCCGACAGTTCGGCGAACAGCCACGGCCGTCCGAGGCAGCCGCGCCCGATCACGACACCGTCGCACCCGGTGGCCGCCATCATCGCCAGCGCGTCGTCGGCGTCGAAGATGTCGCCGTTGCCCAGGACCGGGACGGCCGTCACGTGCGCCTTGAGCGCGGCGATCTGGTCCCAGTCGGCGGTGCCGGAGTAGCGCTGCGCCGCCGTGCGGGCGTGCAGGGCGACCGCGGCCGCACCCTCCTCGGCGGCGATGCGGCCGGCGTCCAAATGGGTGTGGTGGGCGTCGTCGATACCGATCCGGAACTTCACCGTGACGGGGATGTCCGTGCCCTCTGTGGCGGTGACTGCGGCGCGCACAATCTGCCCGAACAGTTTCCGCTTGTAGGGCAACGCGGCGCCGCCGCCGCGCTTGGTCACCTTGGGCACCGGGCAGCCGAAGTTCATGTCGATGTGGTCGGCCATGTTCTCGTCGGCGATCATCTTCGCCGCCGCATAGGTGGTGGCCGGGTCGACGGTGTAGAGCTGCAGCGATCGGGGTGACTCGTCGGATGCGAACGCGGTCATGTGCATGGTGACCGGGTGGCGTTCGACCAGCGCCCGGGCGGTCACCATCTCGCACACGTACAGGCCGCTGACGGTGCCGGCCCTGGCCACCTCGAGCTCACGGCACAGGGTGCGGAAGGCGACGTTGGTCACCCCGGCCATCGGGGCCAGCACCACGGGGCTCGGCAATGCCAGCGGCCCGATCCGCAGGGCTGCAGACCGGGCCGTATCGGCGGGAGGTGCTACGACGCTGATGACGCGAGGACCTTTCCGGTCTTCTTCTCGGCCATCTTGGCTTCGCGTTCGAGACGCTTCTGCTTGGCCGTCTCGAACTTCTCGCAGGCCTCCTTGAGTTCCTCGACCAGCACGCCGAGGTCGTCGCGCATGCGGGCGGCCTCACCGGTGAAGTCCTCGCGCTCGAAGATGCGCCACTTCTTGAGCACCGGCATCACCACGTCGTCGAGGTGGATCCGCGGATCGTAGACACCGCCGACGGCGATGATCACGGCCTTGCGGCGGAACTCCGGCACGGTGTAGCCGGGCATCTTGAAGTTGCGCAGCACCCGGTGCAGCGAGTGCATGGCCTGGTCGGGCGCGATGTCGAAGCCGGCCTCGGACACGTCGCGGTAGAAGATCATGTGCAGGTTCTCGTCGGCCGACACCCGCTGCAGGAGCTGGTCGGCGACCGGATCCTGACAGGCCTTGCCGGTGTTGCGGTGCGAGACGCGGGTGGCGAGTTCCTGGAAGGTCACGTAGATGACCGAGTCGAACAGGCTCTCGGCGAAGAGGTCGCCCTGCTGGTTCTGGCCGGGAGAGAAGCCACGGGTCATCTGCTCGACGCGCAGTTCCTCGAGCTGGACGGGGTCGACCGCGCGGGTGACGACGAGGTAGTCGCGCAGCGCGATGCCGTGCCGGTTCTCCTCGGCGGTCCAGCGGTTGACCCACTGGCCCCACGCGCCGTCCATGCTCATGTTCATCGCGATCTCGCGGTGATACGAGGGCAGGTTGTCCTCGGTGAGCAGGTTCTGCACCATCGCGGTCTGGGCGACCTCGGACAGCTTCGACTGCTCGGGATCCCAGTCCTGGCCGCCGAGGGCGTAGTAGTTCTTGCCGTCCGACCACGGGATGAAGTCGTGCGGGTTCCAGTCCTTGCGCATGGTCAGGTGCCGGTTGAGCAGCTTCTCGACGACCGGCTCCAGCTCGTGAAGCAGGTGCAGGTCGGTCAGGTTTTCGTGCATGTCCCGTTGTCCTCCTCGCGTGCGGGAGCCCGTCGGCGTTATCTGTGCCCGTTGGTTGCAGTCAGAGTATCTGTGTACGTCGGTGACATCAAGTTTGGGTGGACGAGTGTCACGCGGGTCACCAGCACTGCATTCGAGCGTCCAGGCCCGCATTTCGGGCTCAGGCGATGTCCCATCGGGGTACCCCCGATCGCCGGCGGCCATGCCGCGGCGTCAGTGGCTGGCGACCCGGCTGAGCAGCATGTCGACGCAGTAGTCGATGAACTGTTCGCGGGTGGCGCTGAGCCTGCCGTCGAGGTAGGCGGTGAAAAGCGCGGTCAGCGCGCCGATCAGCCCGGTGGCGACCATCGCCTGGATGGCCGGATCGGTGATGCGGGTGAGCTTGTGCTGCACCAGCTCGATGAAGTTGGGCATCCACGCCGCGCCCGACTGGGTGAGCACCGGCTCGGAGGCGGGCGCCAGCAGCAGGACCCGACCCCGCGTCGGGTCGTCGACCATCAACTTCACGAACCGTTCGACGGCGTCGCGCGGCGTCTCGGCGGTCATCAGGGCCGACATCGCCCGCGAGCAGACGTCGTCGTAGGCGGCGCGGACGAATTCGTCGCGGTCGACGAAGCTCTCGTAGAAGTAGCGTTCGGTCAGGCCGGCCTCGCGGCAGACGGCCCGCACGGTCAGCGCCGGGCCGCCCTCGCCGCCGAGCAGCTTGACGCCCGCGGTGACGAGTTCGTCGCGGCGCAGCGCCTGGCGGTCCTGCAGGGGGACCCCGGACCAGCGTCCGCGTCGTTGACCGGAAGACACGTAGCTCCTAAGCTCGTTGTGACAACGACTGTAGTCAAAGTTTGTCACTGACGCCGACAGGAAAGTGCACCAGTGAGTCAAGATACTTCTGCGGTACCCGACGCGGCCACCGAATCCGCCCCTGTGGCCAGTGGATGTCCGGTGACATCGGGTGGTTACGACGGCCCACCGCCGCTGGGACCCGATTCGCTGACCTGGAAGCTGTTCGGTGACTGGCGCGGCCTGCTCCAGGGTCCGTGGGCCGGCTCGATGCAGAACATGCATCCCCAACTCGGCGCCGCCGTGCAGGAGCACTCGATCTTCTTCATGGAGCGGATGCCGCGGCTGCTGCGCTCGCTGTATCCGATCGGCGGGGTGGTGTTCGACGGGGACCGCGCGCCGCAGACCGGCGCGGAGGTGCGCGACTATCACATCGGCATCAAGGGCGTCGACGATCAGGGGCGCCGCTACAGCGCGCTGAACCCCGACGTCTTCTACTGGGCGCACTCCACGTTCTTCATGGGCACGATCCTGACCGCCGAGCGCTTCGGCGACGGCCTCACCGAGGACGAGAAGCGTCAGCTGTTCGATGAGCACATCACCTGGTACCGGATGTACGGGATGAGCATGCGCCCGGTGCCGGAGACGTGGGAGGAGTTCCAGGCGTATTGGGACCACATGTGCCGCAACGTGTTGGAGAACAACTGGGCGGCGCGCGAAGTGCTCGACCTGTCGACCATGCCGAAACATCCGTCGCTGCAATGGATTCCGGACTGGATGTGGAGGCTGAACCTCAAGGTGCTCGGACCGTTCGCGGTCTGGGTGACCGTGGGCCTGTACGACCCGCCGGTGCGGGAACTGATGGGCTACAGCTGGTCGCGACGCGACGAGTGGTTGCACCGGCTGTTCGGCCGTGTGGTCAACCTGACGTTCAAGATGCTGCCCGAGCGCAGGCGCTACCACCCGCGTGCCCGCTCCGGCTGGGACCGCGAGGCCGGGCGGCTGCCTGCCGACCATCCGATCGTGCACACCCCGGCGCGCAACCTGCCGCCGGTCGAGTACCGCGACAGCCCCATGCACTACAGCCCGAAGGTCTGATCGCCCCGGCCATGTGAGGCGTTGTTAGCGCTGCCGGTACGGCGGCGCAACGGTCACGCAACGGTGGCCGCCTTTCCTCGGTGTATGACCACGATCTACGAGCAGATCGGCGGCGCCGAGGCACTCGAGGGCGTCGTCGAGGACTTCTACGGCCGTGTGCTGGCCGACGAACAGCTGAGCGGGTTCTTCACGGGCACCAACATGGCCCGGCTCAAGGGGAGGCAGGTGGAGTTCTTCGCCGCCGCGCTCGGTGGGCCGGAGCCGTACACCGGTGCGCCGATGCGGCAGGTCCATCAGGGCCGCGGCATCACCATGCACCATTTCAACCTGGTGGCCGGCCATCTCGCCGACGCGCTGCACGCGGCCGGTGTGCCGGAAGCTCTTGTCGGGCAGATCATCGGGGCGGTCGCCCCACTTGCCGACGAGATCGCCACCGCGCGCACCGCGTGAGCGGGCGATGGTGTGGTGCCCCCACCAGGGCTCGAACCTGGGACCTGCGGATTAAAAGTCCGTAGCTCTACCAACTGAGCTATAGGGGCGCGGTGCACCACAATACTGCGTCGCGTGCCGACCCTGGTTTTGGGTTTGAGGTACCGGTGTCCTAAGCTATCGAAGCTCCCAACGGAAACGTTGCGAGTACCCCGGAGAGATTCGGCTTGGCCCCCTTCGTCTAGCGGCCTAGGACGCCGCCCTTTCAAGGCGGTAGCGCGGGTTCGAATCCCGTAGGGGGTACACGTGACTCATCTGTTCGGAGTCACACAGTTTGGCCCTGTGGCGCAGTTGGTTAGCGCGCCGCCCTGTCACGGCGGAGGTCGCGGGTTCGAGTCCCGTCAGGGTCGCCATCACGGCGAGGCATTGAGGTTCGCAACGGGCCGGTGCCTTCCGGCCAGGTAGCTCAGTTGGTACGAGCGTCCGCCTGAAAAGCGGAAGGTCGCCGGTTCGATCCCGGCCCTGGCCACCATGACAGTGGTTTCATCCAATGTCTCTGCCGGCGCGGCCGTACGATGCTCGCTGATGAGCGTGACGACCGAGGTGCCCAGCGCGGTGGAGGACAGGAACAACTTCCGCCAGCGTCTCCTCGACGCGCTCGAGGAGTCCATCGCCGAGGACGGCTACCAGAAGACCACCGTCGCCGACATCGTGCGGCGCGCCCGCACGTCGCGGCGCACGTTCTACGAGAACTTCGACAGTCGCGAAGCCTGTTTTCTGGCCCTGCTCGCCGAGGCCTACGCGGGTCAGGTCCAGCAGATCTCCGCCGCCGTCGACCCGCACTCGCCGTGGCAGGCGCAGGTGCGGCAGGCCATCGAGGCGTGGATCTCCTCGGCGGAGGCGCGCTCGGCGTTGATGTTGAGCGCCACCCGCGACCTGCCGGCCCTCGGGGCCGCGGCCCACGATCTGCAGCGCGGGGTGATGGAGAACTTCATCGGCATGGTGCAGGCACTCGGGGACACCGACGAATTCCACTCCGCGGGCATCGGGCCGGTCTCACGTCCGCGGGTGGTCATGTTGCTCGGCGGTCTGCGCGAACTGACCGCCATCACCGTCGAGGACGGCGGCCGGATGAGCGACATCACCGACGAGGCCGTCGCCGCCTCGATCGCGCTGCTGCGGCCCGACGGCACCCACAGGGTCTGATCGGGCGGGCCGGGTACCTTACGGGCATGGTCCGGCCCGCGCAGACCGCGCGCAGCGAACGCACCCGAGAGGCCCTACGTCAGGCCGCGCTCGTGCGGTTCCTCGCCCAGGGCGTCGAGGACACCTCGGCCGAGCAGATCGCCGCCGACGCCGGGGTCTCACTGCGCACCTTCTACCGGCACTTCACGTCCAAACACGATCTGCTGTTCGCCGACTACGACGCCGGCCTGCAGTGGTTCCGGGCCGCCCTCGCGGGCCGGTCACCCGACGAGTCGATCATCGAGTCGGTGCATTCGGCGATCCTCGAATTTCCCTACGACGCCGACGCGGTGACCAAGATCGCCGCCCTGCGCGCCGAAGAACTCGACCAGGGCCGCATCGTCCGGCACATCCGCCAGGTCGAGGCCGACTTCGCCGAGGCGGTCGAGGAGCATCTGACCCGCGACCGCGCACCGGCGGCCGGCAGCGACGAGCGGTTGCGGGCGACGGTCATGGCCCGTTGCATTGCCGCCGCGGTCTTCGGGGCGATGGAGATGTGGATGGAAGACGACCCGCGCTCGCTCCCGGAGCTGTCCAGGCTCTGCCGCACCGCACTCGAGAGCCTCGAGTTTCGTCAATATTGACAAAACTTCGGGCCGGTGACAGCCTCGGTCCATGCCGGACTTCGACGTGGTCGTCATCGGCGCCGGGCACAACGGGCTCACCGCGGCGGCCCTTCTGCAGCGGTCAGGACTGCGCACCGTCTGCCTGGAGGCCAAGCGGTACGCCGGCGGGATGGCCTCGACCGTCGAACTGTTCGACGGGTACCGCTTCGAGATCGCCGGCTCCCTGCAGTTCCCGACGTCGGCGACGGTCAGCCGCGAACTCGGCCTCGACGAACTGCCCACCGTCGACCTCGAGGTGATGTCGGTGTCGCTGCGCGGCGTCGGCGACGCCCCGGTCGTCTACTACACCGATCCGATGCGGATGCTGACCCACCTCGACGAGGTGCACGGCGCCGACGCCGTCGCCGGGATGGCCGGTCTGATGGCGTGGAGTCAGGGGCCGACGCGGGCTCTCGGCCGGTTCGACGCCGAGCGCCCGCCCAGATCGCTCGACGAGATGTACGCCTGTGCCGCAACCCCGTTCGAACGCGCCGCGATCACCGACATGCTGTTCGGGTCGGTCAGCGACGTACTGGACCGCTATCTGCCCGACCGTGAGAAACACGGCGCGCTGCGCGGCATGCTGGCGTTCCTCGCCGTCAACACCACCTACCGCGGGCCCGCGACGCCGGGCAGTGCGGCGGCGCTGGCCTTCGGCCTGGCCGTGCCGGACGAGAACGCCGCGCTGATGAAGAAACTGCGCGGCGGGATCGGCGCCCTCACCGACCACCTGTGCCGCCTGTTCACCGAGGCCGGCGGAGAGGTCCGGCTGCGCAGCAAGGTCGCGCGGATCGCGGTCGCCGACGGGCGCGTCTCCGGTGTCGCGCTCGAGGACGGGACAACGCTCACCGCGCACACGGTCGTCTCGGCCGTCGCCCCCGACCTCACCGTGACCGCACTGCTCGACCCCGACGCCGTAACCGCCGACCTCCGTGACCGCTTCGCACGCATCGACCACCGGGGCAGCTATCTGCAGATGCACTTCGCGCTGGACGCCGCCCCCACCTTCGCCGCACCGTACGAGATGCTCAACGATCCCGAGATGCAGGCGGCCATTGGGCTGTTCAGCACGCCGGAGGAGCTGCAGAGCCAGTGGGAGGACTGCCGGCGCGGTGTGGTGCCGGCCGACCCCGCGATCGCGCTGCAGATCCCCTCGGCGCACGATCCCACGCTCGCGCCGCCCGGTAAGCACGCCGCGTCGGCGTTCGCGCTGTGGTTCCCCGTCGAGACCGACCACGCCCGCTACGGGGAGATGAAGACCGAGATGGGCCGGCGGGTGATCGAGAAGATCACCCGCATCGCACCGGATTTCGCCGACCTCATCACCCGGCACACCACGTTCACCCCACGCCACATGGGGACGATGTTCGGGGCGCCGGGCGGCGACTACTGCCATGGCCTGATCCACCCCGAGCAGATGGGCCCGAACCGGCCCGGCCCGAAAGGGTATGTGGATCAACCGCTTCCGGTCGACGGCCTCTACCTGGCCAGTGCCGGATGCCACGGCGGGCCGGGCATCACGTTCATCCCCGGCTACAACGCCGCGCGTCAGGCGCTGACCGACCTGGGCTGAGCCCTCACACCCCGACGGCGACCTCGAGTTCCTTGAGCGAATCCTCGAGGTGGCCGAGCAGCCGCTGCAGGTGAGGCACGCTGCCGCGGGCGCCGACCAGCCCGAAGTCCAGGTTGTCCCCGTTGTTGGCCATCGTGATGTTGAGCGCCTGGCCGTCGAGGGCGATGGAGAACGGGTAGTTCCCGTCGAGGCGGGCGCCGCGCCAGTACATCGGCTCCTGGTTGCCCGGCACATTGGAGATCACGATGTTGAACGGCGGGGGAGCGGTCGAGACGAAGCCGGGCACCGCCCCGAGGCCCAGGGGCGCGATCATCGACGCCGACAGCGCCAGCTGCTGCACCCGCGGCAACTGGGAGAACACCTGCTTGTTCCTGCGCATCGACAGGCTGATGGTGTCGAGGCGGCGGGCCGGATCGTCGTCGTCGGTGGCGAGGTTGCACAGCACGACGCCGGTCATGTTCCCGCCCGAGTCGGCCTCCGCCTCGGTGCGCAGGCTCACCGGCACCATCGCGATGAGCGGCGCAGCCGGGAGCGCGTTCTGTTCGGTGAGGTAGAACCGCAGCGCACCGGCGCACATCGCGAGGATGACGTCGTTGACCGTCGCGCCGGTGGCCCGTTTGACCGAGCGGATGCGCTCCAGCGGCCACGACTGCGCCGCCACCCGGCGGGCGCCGCCGATCGGGACGTTGAACATCGTCTTCGGCGCACCGAACGGCAGCTGGAGTTGTTGCTCGAGCAACGCCGCACGCGCCAGGCCGAACGTCGAAGGGGCAAGCGCGGCAACCGAACCCACGCGGTCGGTGACGCTGCGCAGCAGCGACTTCGACTCCGGTTCGCGGGTGCGCCGCTTCGGCGGCAGGTTCCACGGCACCCGGACCTCCGGGTCTTCCGGATCGGTCGACAGCGTGCGCTGGGTCAGCTTGAGCGCCGACACCCCGTCGATGAGGGCATGGTGGAACTTCACGTACACCGCGAAGCGTCCGTCGCTGAGCCCTTCGACCAGGTGGGCCTCCCACAGGGGGCGGTGCCGGTCGAGCAGCGTGCCGTGCAGCCGCGACGTCAGCTCCAGCAGCTCGCGCACCCGTCCCGGCGACGGCAGCGCCGACCGGCGCAGGTGGTAGTCCAGGTCGACGTCCTCGTCGACGGCCCAGGCGAGGTTGGCGACCCCGCCGAGCACCGTGCCCGGATGCTTGCGGAACGTCTCCTGGAAATCGGTCTGCTCCACCATCGCCTGGTGGATCTCGCGCAGGAAGTCCGCACCCGAGATGCCGTCCGGCGGTTCGAACAACTGCAGCCCGCCGACATGCATGGGATGCTCCCGCGACTCGACGAGCAAGAACATCGAATCGGTCGGCGAGATCAGCTTCATCGCGGGTCCCTTCGGGGTTCGTGGATCTCCTTTGTATGCCCACTGCGGGGCCCGGGCAACGTTTTGCCGGTCGAGGACAGGGAACTTCTCGGAGATGTCACTGAGCGTCGCCGTCACCGGTCCCACCGGGGACATCGGGATCTCGGTCATCGAGGCCCTCGAGGACCATCCCGACGTCGGAGAGATCATCGGGATGGCCCGGCGCCCGTTCGACCCCGCGGGGCGGGGCTGGACCAAGACGACGTACCGGCGGGGCGACATCCTCGACCGCGAGGCGGTGGACGCGCTCGTCGCCGACGCGGACGTGGTGGTGCACCTGGCCTTCGTCATCATGGGTTCGCGAGAGGAGAGCGCCCGCGTCAACCTGGCCGGCACCCGCAACGTGTTCGAGGCGACGGTCGCCGCGTCGCGGCCGCGCCGACTCGTCTACACCTCGTCGGTCGCCGCGTACGGGTACCACTCCGACAACCCGGTGCCGATCACCGAGGACGTGCCCGCGCGCGGTTCGGCCGAGCACTACTACTCCGAACAGAAGGCGGCATGCGAGGCCGCCCTCGCCGACGCCACCGAGGGGTCCGCACTCGAGGTGTACGTGCTGCGGCCGTGCATCGTGGTGGGTCCGAAGGCCCCGGCGCTCGCAGAGGTCATGCCGTGGAATCAACTGCCCGGCGCGGTGCGCCGGGTGACGCAGGCGCTGCCGTTGCTCAAGCCACCGTTCCCCGACCCGGGCACACCGCTGCAACTGGTGCACCACGACGACGTCGCGTCGGCCATCGTCCTCGCGGTCACGACCACCTCCGCGCCGCCCGGGGCCTACAACATCGCCGGCGACGGGGTGCTGTCGATGTCCGATGTCGCCGAGGCGCTGGGCGCCCGGCCGGTGCGGGTGCCGAGGCTGGCGGCGGTGGCCACCTCGGAGGTCGTGGCGCGGCTGCCGTTCGTGCCGTCGCTGCTGGAGTGGTTGCACGCCGGCCGCACCTCCGTGGTGATGGACACCGGAAAAGCCAGGGAGCAACTCGGATGGACACCGAGATACAGTGGCGCCGAGGCGCTTTCGTCGTTGGCGAAAGCCTTCCACTAGTCGCCGGTGTCGGCGGGTCCGCTCGGGGTGGCGCCACCCTCGCTCGACCAGTCGACGCGGTCATCGGCGCCTTCGGCCGGGTCGCTGATGACGTCGTCCTTCGCGTTGTCGGGTCCCTTGTCGGACTGCGTGGTCTTCGGATCGTCGGTCACCGGGCCCGGGTACCCGGCCGGTGCGCGCGGGAAACGACCGGCTCACCGGGCGCGTAACTGCGCCACCCAGTCCGGCGGCACCCGATCCCGCGGGCCCGGGGCCGGTTGATCGGCCGGGTGGCTCTGCGGATCGGCCAGCACCGGACCGTCGTAATAAGTGCCGGTCTCGTAGTTCCAGAACCAATCCTCGCCCGGTTCGAACGACCGGATGATCGGGTGACCCGTCTGGCTCCAGTGCGCCGACGCATGGCGTGCGAGGGAGTCGTCGCAACAACCGATGTGCCCGCACGCCGCACAGCGGCGCAGGTGTACCCACCATCCGTCGTTGGCCTCACACTCGACGCACCCGCTTCCGCTCGGCGGTGCGGCGGGGTCGATCGCATCGGTCATACCCGGCGAGCCTACGCGCGGCGTAGGGTCGTCGCTGTGGCCATTCGTGAATCCCGCGAGGTCGTGATCGAGGCCCCGGTAGACGAAATCCTGCTCGTGATGCTGGATCTCGAGGCGCTGCCCGAGTGGTCGCCGGCGCACCGGAGTTCGGTGGTGCTCGACCGTGACGAGCACGGCAGGCCGACACGCAGCCGCGCCACGGTGACCACGGTCGGCATCACCGACGTCCAGGAGATCGCGCTCAGCTACTACGACGACGGTTACGGCTGGACGCTGCTGAGCTCCACCTATCAGCGCTCCCAGGACGCCCGCTACCGGCTCATCCCCGAAGGCGACCGGACCCGGGTGCGCTTCGAGGTGACCGTCGACCCGATCATGCCGCTGCCGGGCTTTCTGTCCCGGCGCGCCGCGAAGGGTGTCATCGACACCGCCACGCACGGACTGCGCAAACGGGTGCTCGAGGTGCGCAAGCGCGCCAAGTGATCCCGCGGCGCCGACTCGGTCGCTAAGGTCAGCGCATGGCAGTCAGCGATTCGCGCGAAGTGGTCATCGAAGCAACCCCGGCCCAGATCCTCGACGTCATCGCCGACGTCGAAGCCACCCCCTCCTGGTCGCCGCAGTACCAGAGCGCTGAGATCCTCGACACCTATGCCGACGGCAGGCCGCGCCAGGTCAAGATGAAGGTCAAATCCGCAGGCATCACCGACGAGGAGGTGATCGAGTACACCTGGACCGACAGCAAGGTCAGCTGGACGTTGGTCAGCGCCGGCCAGCTGAAGGCGCAGGACGCGTCGTACACCCTGACCCCGGACGGCGAGAAGACCAAGGTCCGTTTCGACATCAAGGTCGACCTGTCGGTGCCGCTGCCCGGGTTCGTCCTCAAGCGGGCGATGAAGGGTGCGATGGAGACTGCGACCGACGGCTTGCGGAAACAGGTTTTGAAGGTCGCCAAGGGTGGCAACTAGCCCTCCATGGCCATCACCGAATCGCGCGAAGTAGTCATCGAAGCCAGCCCCGACGACATCATGGAAGTCCTGTACGACCTCGAGTCGCTGACGGAGTGGTCGTCGGCGCACCAGAAGGTGGAGATCCTCGAACGCGACGACGAGGGCCGCCCCAAACGCTCCAGGCAGGTCGTCAAGATCGTCGGGATCAGCGACGAGCAGGTGCTCGACTACACCGTTCACGACGACGGGGTGAGCTGGACCCTGGTGAGCTCGAAACAACAACGCGCACAGGATGGTCGGTACTTCCTGACACCGGACGGTGACCGCACGAAGGTGCGGTTCGAGCTCACCGTCGACCCGACGGTGCCGCTGCCGGGATTCGTCGTCAAGAAGGGTGCCAAAGGCCTGATGGAGACGGCCACCGACGGCCTGCGCAAGCGGGTGCTGAAGGTCAAGGGCGGCTGAGCTCCGCGACTTCGGCTGAACCCGCCGCCAGTGCCGAACAGGTCACTACATTTGGTCTCATGGCCGTTCGCGCGTCACGTGAAGTGGTCTTCGATGCGTCACCGGAGGCCATCCTCGACGTGCTCGCCGACATCGAGGCGCTGCCGGCGTGGTCCTCGGTGTACAGGAAGGTCACCGTGCTCGACCGCCACCCCGACGGCAGGCCGCGCCGGGTCAAGGCCACGCTGCGGCTGATGGGCATCACCGACAACGAGATCCTCGAGTACCACTGGGGCAGGCACTGGGTGGTGTGGGACGCCGAGGACACCTTCCAGCAGCGCGGACAGCACGTCGAGTACAACCTGACCCCGGAGGGCGACCGGACCCGCGTGCGGTTCGACATCATCGTCGACCCGTCCGCGCCGATCCCGCAGTTCCTCGTCAAACGGGCGAAGAAGATCGTGCTGCACTCGGCGACGGAGGGTCTGCGGGCGCGCGTCATGGCCAAGACCCACGCCGAGTGAGCGCTACCGGCGCAGCACCTGCAACCGTCTGATCGCTTCGTCCAGGGTGTCGTCGCGCTTGCAGAAGGCGAAACGCACCAGGTGATTCCACCGGTCGGTGTGCGGTGAGTGCGGGTCGCAGAACGCCGACATGGGGATCGCCGCGACACCCGCGCGCTCGGGGAGGTCCGCGCAGAAGGTCGTGCTGTCGTCGTAGCCCAGCGGCCGCGGGTCGGCGCACAGGAAGTAGGTGCCCGCGCTGTCGTGCACCGCGAAACCCAACTCGGCCAGCGCCGAACCGAGCCGGTCACGCTTGTTCTGGAAGGAGTCGCGCAGCGCGGCCACCCAGGCGTCCTCGTGATCGAGGGCGTGGGCCACCGCCGGCTGGAACGGCGCGCCCCCGACATAGGTGAGGTACTGTTTGGCCGCGCGCACGCCGGCTATGAGATCCGCCGCGCCGCAGGCCCATCCGATTTTCCAGCCGGTGACGTTGAACATCTTGGCCGCACTCGAGATGGTGACGGTCCGCCCGGACATCCCCGGATAGGCGGCCAGCGGGCGGTGTTCGTATCCGTCGAACACCAGGTGTTCGTAGACCTCGTCGGTGATGACCAGCAGGTCGTGTTCGACGGCCAGTTCGGTGATCGCGGTGAGTTCCTCGTCGGAGGCCACCATGCCGGTCGGGTTGTGCGGGCTGTTGACGATCAGCGCGCTGGTGCGCGGAGTGATCGCCCCGCGCAGACCGTCGACGTCGATCGCGAAGCCGCGGCCGTGCTCGACCATCGGCACCGCGACGCGGTGACAGCCCGCCATCGCGAGCACCGGGGAGTAGGAGTCGTAGAACGGTTCGACGAGCAGCACCTCGGACCCCGGTTCGACGAGACCGAGTACCGCCGCGGCGATGGCCTCGGTGGCGCCGTTGGTCACCAGCACCTCGGTGTCGGGGTCGTAGTCGACGCCGTGGACCCGTTTACGTTGCGCGGCAATGGCTTCCCGCAGCGGCGCGATGCCCAGGCCGGGCGGGTACTGGTTCACGCCGTCGGCGATCGCCTGCCGGGCTACCTCGAGCATCGACGCCGGACCGTCCTCGTCGGGGAATCCCTGTCCGAGGTTCACCGCGCCGATCCGCGCGGCGAGCGCCGACATCTCGGCGAACACCGTCACCGCGTACGGCCGCAGTCTGGACACCGTCATGGTCCGAGCCTAGGGCAGGTTCGGCGCCGGTTGCGGCAGGGGATGGGCGCCCTCGGGTCGCAACCCGTCGAAGATGATCGCGAGGTAGCGCTGCCACAGCAACGGGGTTGGCGCAGCGAGGTTCTCGACGACGTGGATAGGTGCGCACATCAACAGGAACACGTCGGTCTCGGTGATGTCCGAGCGGATGGCGCCGGCGTCGCGAGCCCGTCCGACCAGCGTTTCGAGCGCGGCGTGCAGCTCGTCACGGACCTCGATGACCCGCGGATCGTCGTCACTGGCCGACTGCAGGAACGTCAGGTCGCGCTGTTGACGCTGGTCGGCGGCGACGGTGAGGAACTCCAGGAGCGCCGCACCCGGGTCGGCCGCGTCGGCCAGACCGCGGGCCGCCGCGGCGAGTGCCGCGATGTGCGCGCTGACGATGGACGCGATCAGGTCTTCCTTCGTGGCGAAGTGGCGGAACACCGTGCCCTTCGCGATGCCGGCACGCCGGGCGATGTCGGCGACCGAGGCGTCCAGGCCGCGCTCGGCGAATTCCTCCTCGGCCGCCGCGAGAAGCAGCTCGCGGTTGCGGGCCGCGTCGGCGCGCAGCGGGCGAGCGGTGGTCACGACCCGAGGCTACCAAGTTGACCGGTCGGTCATCTTGTGGCAACCTTCGAAGAGCAAGGTGACCACAGGGTCATTTTCTTTGAGGCGTGAAAACGATTGGGAGACACATGGAACTGCATGGCGCCACCGCCGTGGTCACCGGCGCGAATCGCGGTATCGGTCATCACTTCGCCGCCCAGCTGCTCCAGCGAGGTGCCAAGGTCTACGCGACCGCACGGCGCCCCGAACTCGTCGACGTGGCCGGCGCCGAGGTGCTTCGGCTCGACATCACCGACCAGGCGTCGGTCGAAGAGGTCGCCGAACGAGCCGGCGATGTCGACCTGCTGATCAACAATGCCGCCGACACCGCGGGCGGGAACCTGGTCACCGGGGATCTGCGTGCGATCCGTTCGACGATGGACTCGAACTACTACGGCACGCTGGCGATGATCCGGGCGTTCGCACCGATCCTCGCCCGTAACGGCGGCGGCGCCATCCTCAACGTGCTGTCTGCCGCGGCGTGGAACACCGTGGCGGGCAACACCGCGTATGCCGCGGCGAAGTCGGCGCAATGGGGTCTGACCAACGGCGTCCGCATCGAACTCGCCGGCCAGGGAACACTCGTCGCCGCTCTGGTGCCCGGACTCGTCGGCACCCGGACACTGCTCGATTTCGCCGAACGCAACGGGATCCGGCTTCCCGAAGACATCGTGCTCGACCCCGCCGAACTGGTCCGCCTGGCGCTCGACGGGCTGGAAGACGGCGACGTCGAGATCCTGGACCCGCTGGCGGTCGAGGCGAAGGCCTCGCTGGCCGGCCCGCCGCGCGCGTTCACCCTGTGAGGGAATGAATCCGGGGCGTACGGCGTCGTGACCCCACGTGGCTTTCACATTCGATGACGACGCGACCCTGCTGACCCCGCTGCAGGTGGGCGAGGCGTTCGCGCCCAACCGCGTCTTCATGGCGCCGCTGACCAGATCCCGCGCGCAGGCCGACGGCACGCCGTCCTACCTCGCCGCGCAGTACTACGCGCAACGGGCGTCGGCCGGCATCGTCATCACCGAGGCCACCGCGGTGTCGCAGAGCGCCAACGGCGCCTATCTGAACACCCCCGGCATCTACACCGACCGCCACCAGGAGAAGTGGGCGCGGATCGCGTCGGCCGTGCACGCCGAGGGTGGCCGCATCTTCATGCAGTTGTGGCACGTCGGCCGGATGGGTCACCCCGACATCAGCGGCGTGCATCCCGTCGCGCCGTCGGCGGTGGCCGCGGACCTGACCGCGCACACGCCCGGCGGAAAGAAGCCGCTGGTGGTGCCGCGGGCGCTCGAGGTCGAGGACATCCCGCGGATCGTCGCGGACTTCCGGACCGCCGCACGCCGAGCCGTCGACGCCGGGATGGACGGCGTGGAGATCCACGGGGCCAACGGCTACCTGCTGCACCAGTTCGCCTCCGACGTGGTCAACCGCCGCACCGACGCGTACGGCGGATCGGCCGACAACCGGGCGCGGCTGACCGCCGAAGTGGTCGAGGCCGTGGCCGACGAGATCGGCGCCGGCCGCGTCGGGCTGCGCATCTCACCCGGGAACGGCGCCGGTGACGTGCGGGAGGACGAGCCGATCGCGGTCTACGAGGCATTGCTCGACCGCATCGCGCCGCTGGGCATCGCCTACCTGCATGTGCTGATCGACCCGACGCACACGACGTTCGGGGTGATCCGGGCGCTGTGGCCGGGAGTGCTCGTGCTCAACACCGGCCGCGAGACCGACACCGACTTCTGCCAGTTGGAGAGCTTCGCGCAGTGGGGTGCGGTCAGCGCGGTCGCCGTCGGGCGGGCGTTCCTGGCGAATCCGGATCTGATCGAGCGCCTCGTCGTCGGCGCCGAACTGAACGAACCCGACGTCGCGACCTTCTATTCGCCCGGGCCGGTCGGCTATATCGACTACCCGACGCTGGCCGAGTTGGAGACCCGAGAGTCCGCCTGAGCGCCGTCGCCGAGAGGGGTGACCGGCCAACCAACAGGTTGGTTTGGACTGTTACGCTCCGGCTATGTCTGAAGAAGCCTTCATCTACGAGGCGATCCGCACGCCTCGCGGCAAGCAACGCAACGGTTCGCTGCACGAGGTCAAACCGCTGAACCTCGTCACCGGCCTGATCGACGAACTGCGCAACCGTTTTCCCGACCTGGACGAGACGCTGATCAGCGACGTCGTCCTGGGCGTCGTGTCGCCGGTCGGCGATCAGGGCGGCGACATCGCCCGCACCGCGGTGCTGGCCGCCGGACTGCCCGACACCACCGGCGGTGTGCAGCTCAACCGCTTCTGCGCCTCGGGGCTCGAGGCCGTCAACATCGCCGCACAGAAGGTGCGCTCCGGCTGGGACGACCTGGTGCTCGCCGGTGGCGTCGAGTCGATGAGCCGCGTGCCGATGGGTTCTGACGGCGGCGCCTGGGCCGCGGACCCGGAGACCAACTACCGCATCGGCTTCGTGCCGCAGGGCATCGGGGCCGACCTGATCGCCACGATCGAGGGCTTCTCCCGTGAGGACGTCGACGCCTATGCCGCGCGTTCGCAGGAGCGCGCCGCCGCGGCATGGTCGGGCGGCTACTTCGCCAAGTCGGTCGTGCCGGTGCGCGACCAGAACGGCCTGGTCATCCTCGACCACGACGAGCACATGCGTCCCGGCTCGACCGTGGAGAGCCTCGGCAAGCTCAAGACCGCGTTCGACGGCGTCGGCGCGATGGGCGGCTTCGACGACGTGGCGCTGCAGAAGTACCACTACGTCGAGAAGATCAACCACGTCCACACCGGCGGCAACAGCTCGGGCATCGTCGACGGCGCCGCCTTGGTGCTCGTCGGCTCTGAAAGTGCAGGGAAGGCTCAGAATCTGACCCCGCGCGCCCGCATCGTCGCGACCGCCACCAGCGGCGCCGATCCGGTCATCATGCTCACCGGCCCGACGCCGGCGACGAAGAAGGTGCTCGACCGCGCCGGTCTGACCGTCGACGACATCGACCTGTTCGAGCTGAACGAGGCGTTCGCCTCGGTGGTGCTGAAGTTCCAGAAGGACCTCAACATCCCCGACGAGAAACTGAACGTCAACGGCGGTGCGATCGCGTTCGGCCACCCGCTGGGTGCCACCGGCGCGATGATCACCGGAACCATGGTCGACGAGCTCGAGCGCCGGGGTGCCCGGCGCGCGCTGATCACGCTGTGCGTGGGCGGCGGCATGGGCGTGGCCACCATCATCGAGCGAGTCTGAGGAAGAAATGGCTGAGAACACCATCAAGTGGGAGCAGGACTCCGACGGCATCGTGACCCTCACGCTGGACGATCCGACCGGTTCGGCCAACGTGATGAACGACCACTACAAGGAATCGATGCACAACGCCGTCGAACGTCTTGTGGCGGAGAAGGATTCGATCACCGGCGTCGTCATCACCAGCGCGAAGAAGACCTTCTTCGCCGGCGGTGACCTCAAGAGCATGATCAACACCGGTCCGGACGACGCGGCCGCGGTCTTCGAGAACGTCGAGTCGATCAAGGCCGACCTGCGCAAGCTCGAGACGCTCGGCAAGCCGGTCGTGGCCGCCATCAACGGTGCCGCCCTCGGCGGTGGCCTGGAGATCGCGCTGGCGTGTCACCACCGCATCGCCGCCGACGTCAAGGGCAGCGTCATCGGCCTGCCCGAGGTCACGCTCGGTCTGCTGCCCGGCGGCGGCGGTGTCACCCGCACCGTGCGCATGTTCGGTATCCAGAAGGCGTTCATGGAGGTACTGAGCCAGGGCACGCGCTTCAAGCCCGGCAAGGCCAAGGACACCGGTCTGGTCGACGAGTTGGTCGGCAGCGTCGAGGAACTGGTCCCCGCCGCGAAGGCATGGATCAAGGCCAACCCCGAGGCGCACACCCAGCCGTGGGATGTCAAGGGCTACAAGATGCCCGGCGGCACGCCGAGCAGCCCCGGCCTGGCGAGCATCCTGCCGTCGTTCCCGGCCCTGCTCAAGAAGCAGCTCAAGGGTGCGCCGATGCCGGCGCCGCGCGCCATCCTCGACGCCGCGGTCGAGGGTGCCCAGGTCGACTTCGACTCGGCCAGCCGCATCGAGAGCCGCTACTTCGTCTCGCTGGTCACCGGTCAGGTCGCCAAGAACATGATCCAGGCGTTCTTCCTGGACCTGCAGACCATCAACGGCGGCGGCTCGCGTCCCGACGGCATCGCCAAGCAGGACATCAAGAAGATCGGCGTGCTCGGCGCCGGCATGATGGGTGCGGGCATCGCCTACGTCTCGGCCAAGGCCGGCTACGACGTGGTGCTCAAGGACGTGTCGCTGGAGAACGCCCAGAAGGGTAAGGCCTACAGCGAGAAGATCGAGGCCAAGGCCCTCGAGCGCGGCCGCACCACCAAGGAGAAGTCCGACGCGCTGCTGGCCCGCATCACCCCGGCGGCCGACCCGGCCGACCTCAAGGGCGTCGACTTCGTCATCGAGGCCGTCTTCGAGAACCAGGAACTCAAGCACAAGGTGTTCCAGGAGATCGAGGACATCGTCGAGCCCAACGCACTGCTCGGCTCGAACACCTCCACGCTGCCGATCACCGGTCTGGCGACCGGTGTGAAGCGCCAGGAGGACTTCATCGGCATCCACTTCTTCTCCCCGGTCGACAAGATGCCGCTGGTCGAGATCATCAAGGGCGAGAAGACCTCCGACGAGGCGCTGGCCCGTGTGTTCGACTACACGCTGGCCATCGGCAAGACGCCGATCGTGGTCAACGACAGCCGCGGCTTCTTCACCAGCCGCGTCATCGGCACTTTCGTCAACGAGGCGCTGGCCATGCTCGGTGAGGGTGTCGAGCCGGCGAGCATCGAGAGGGCAGGCAGCATGGCCGGTTACCCGGCGCCGCCGCTGCAGCTGTCCGACGAGCTCAACCTCGAGCTGATGCAGAAGATCGCGACCGAGACCCGCAAGGCCACCGAGGCCGCGGGCGGCACGCACGATCCGCACCCGGCCGAGGCCGTCGTCAACAAGATGATCGAGATCGGCCGGCCCAGCCGCCTCAAGGGTGCCGGCTTCTACGAGTACGTCGACGGGAAGCGGACCGGTCTGTGGCCGGGCCTGCGGGAGACGTTCGGTGTTGGAAGCGCGGACATCCCGCTGCAGGACATGATCGACCGCATGCTGTTCGCCGAGGCGATCGAGACGCAGAAGTGCCTCGACGAGGGTGTGCTCACCTCGACCGCCGACGCCAACATCGGCTCGATCATGGGCATCGGCTATCCGCCGTACACCGGTGGTTCGGCGCAGTACATCGTCGGATACGAAGGTGCGCTCGGGACGGGCAAGGAGGCCTTCGTGGCCCGCGCCCGTGAGCTGGCCGAGCGTTACGGCGACCGGTTCACCCCGCCGGACTCGCTCACCAAGTAGCGCGACCAGACGCAAAAGTGCCCAAAACCTCCGGGTTTTGGGCACTTTTGCGTCTGCTCGGCAGGAGCGGCGACTGCCGCGTTAACCTGGCCACCGTGAGCTTTACCGAGACCTTTGCGGCAGGCTTCACCAGCTACGGCGACCGGCCGTGCATCGAGTTCGAGGGCCGCTGGCACACCGGCGACGAGGTGACCGGTTACGCCGCCGCGGTCGACACCGCACTGCGGGACGCCGGCATCGACGCGCACGCGCCGATCGGTCTGGTGGTCCGCAACCGTCTGCCGCACGCCGCCGCGATCGCCGGGTCGCTCGCCGGCGGGCGCTGGGTCTCGATGATCTACTCGTTCCAGTCGCCGGAGGCGATCGCCCGCGACATCGAACAGCTGCGCCCAGCCGCCGTCGTCGCCGACGCGCAGGACTGGACGGCGCCGGTTCTCGCCGCGGCCACACGCTGTGGCCTTGCCGGAGTGGCGATCTCGGAGCAGGAGCCCCGGGTCGTGACGGCGCGGCGAGGATCCGCCGTAACCGCCTCCCCGTCGGCGGGGTTGTCGATACTCACCTCCGGCACCACAGGTCCGCCGAAGCGGCAGGCCATCGACGAGGCGGTGCTCGACCGCACCGTGTTCAGCGTGACGGGCGGGCTGTTCGCCGAGCCGACCGATCCGCCGGAACTGTCCTACTGGCCGTTCGGGGGCATCGGGGTCTGCCAACTGATCGCCGGTTTCGCCACCGGTAAGCGGATCGTGCTGCTGGAACGCTTCAGCGTGGACGACTGGGTGCGGGCGGTACGGACCCACCGAATCCCCCGGGCCGGGGTTCAACCGGCGGTGGTGCGGATGCTGCTGGACGCCGACGTGTCACCCGAGGATCTGGCGTCGCTGCAGTTCCTCATCAGCGCATCCGGTCCGCTCGATCCGGCGACTCGCGACGAGTTCGAGCAGCGCTTCGACATCCCGGTCCGGCTGGCCTACGGCGCAACGGAATTCGCCGGTTCGGTGTGCGCGTGGACCCCGGAGATGGTCGAGCAGTTCGGCCCGGCCAAACGCGACAGCGTGGGGCGGGCACTGCCGGACACCGAGGTGCGCATAGTCGACCCGGACACCGGCGTCGCGGTGCCCACCGGTGCGCGCGGGGTGCTCGAAGCCCGCATCGAGGTGCTCTCGCCGGACTGGATCCGCACCACCGACATCGCGTCGATGGACGACGACGGGTTCGTCACGCTGCACGGACGCGCCGACGGCGCGATCATCCGGGGCGGGTTCAAGATTCTGCCCGAGACGGTGCGGCAGGTGCTTCTCGGCCATCCGTCGGTGCGCGACGCGTGCGTGGTCGGCGTTCCCGACGACCGGTTGGGTCAGGTGCCGTTCGCCGCGGTGGAACCCGCACGCGGGCAACCGGTCCCGGGATCGGAGGAACTGCGGGAGTGGGTACGCGCCGCGCTGCCCGTCCACCACGTGCCCGTCGCGGTCGTGACCGTCGACGAACTGCCGCGCACCCCGTCGCTCAAAGTGCGGCTACCCGACGTGGCCGCGCTCTACGACGCCGCCCGGGTGGACACGTAGCCGCGGTCAGAACGATCCGAGGTCCGACGACAACCAGTGCCGCGGGTCGAGGTGGATCACCACGCTCTCACCGTGCTCGCGGCGGGCCATCTCCAGATAGGGCTCGACCGCCGCGGGAGGCAGATAGCGGGTGGCGACCTCGACGAGGTGCTCATCGGTGCCGGGTTCGATGCGGCTGACCGGGCCGTCGACGGCGACATAGCGCACGGACGGTTCGATGCGTTCGACCATGAGCGAGAAATGGCCGGCCGCTTCGATCAGCCGGTGTTTGCGGGAGCCGGCGCCGGTCAGCACCCACGGCTGACCGCCGGGGGAGTACTGGTACCAGACCGGCACGGTCAGGGGACCGCGGTCCGGTCCGGCGGACACCGAGAGCGCGGCGACATGTGGTTCGGCGAGGAACTGTTCGCGGTCGTTCTTCGAGAGGGCCATGTTCGCGAGGGTAATGACGACCACCGACGCCTGCCGCAAGTCTGCGGAGATCTTTGCGGGTCGGGGCTACAGTCTGGGGCATGCGCTTTGGACTGTTCATCCCGCAGGGTTGGCGGCTCGATCTGGTCGGCATACCGGTCGACGAGCATTGGCGGGTGATGTCCGACCTGGCCACCTACGCCGACGGCACCGCATGGGACTCGCTGTGGGTCTATGACCACTTCCACACCGTCCCGGTGCCGACCGACGAGGCCACCCACGAGGCGTGGTCGCTGATGGCCGCCTACGCGGCGACCACCTCACGCATCAAACTCGGCCAGATGTGCACGGCGATGAGCTACCGCAACCCCGCCTACCTGGCGAAGGTCGCGGCCACCGTCGACGTCATCTCCGGCGGCCGGGTGCAGATGGGCATCGGCGGCGGCTGGTACGAACACGAATGGCGCGCTTATGGTTACGGTTTCCCGTCCGCCGGTGCCCGGCTGGGCAGGCTGGACGAGGGCGTGCAGATCATGCGGGACGCCTGGCGGGACGGGCGGGCCACCCTCGACGGTAAGCACTATCAGATCACCGATGCGATCGTGCAACCGAAGCCGCTGCAGGACAACGGTATTCCGCTGTGGATCGCCGGCGGGGGCGAGAAGGTCACATTGCGCATCGCCGCCAAGTACGCGCAGTACACCAACTTCACCTCCGAACCGGAGGGCTTCCAACACAAGTCGGACGTGCTGGCCGCACACTGCCGCGAGGTGGGCACCGACTTCGACGCCATCGTGCGCTCGGCCAACGTCAACGCCGTGATCGGTGACTCCGAAGACGACGTCGCCGCGCGGGTCGAGCGGGTGCGCGAACGGCAGGTCGCGGTGGCCGACAAGAAAGCCGTCGACGCGATGCTGTCGACCGCGACGGCGCCCGAGTCGGCCAGCGGGACACCGGAACAGGTCATCGAGAAGTTGACGCGCATGCGCGACCTCGGCTGCGAGTACGCCATCCTTTATTTCCCCGAAGCGGCCTACGACCGGTCGGGTATCGAAATGTTCGAACAGAAGGTGATTCCCGCGCTGCGGTGATTGCCCAGACAGGAAGTGGGAACATCCAGAACATGGAGAAGATCTCTCTCACCGCGCTTGCCCGTGAACAACTCGAACTCGCCCGTTCGCACAACAGCGGCCGCAGCGCCCGCACCGTCTACGGCGGACACGAGCACTCACTGCGGCAGACGCTGATCGCGCTGACCGGCGGCAACGGACTCGACGAGCACGACGCGCCCGAGGAGGCGACGCTCTACGTCGTGACCGGCCGTGTGCGGTTGGGTGACGGTACGTCACATTGGGAGGGCTCGGCCGGCGATCTCATCGTCATCCCGAAAACCCGCCACGATCTGGCCGCACTCGAGGACTCGGTGGTGTTGCTGACCGTCCTCCAGTCGGTGGGCCCATACGCCTGAGCGGTCGGCTCAGGGCTGCCCGGCGATGATCTTCGGCGGCGCGGGCGGCGGGCCGGGCGCCGGGGGCGGCGGCGGATCGAAATACCCGGGCGGCGGCGGCCCGTCGAGCGGGTAGTAACCCTCCGGCAGCGGCGGACCGGCGACAGCGGGGTCCGGTGCCAGCGCGGGCGTCGAGGACTCCGGCGCGGTGAACGACGTGTATCCCGGGGGGAGCGGTGGCGGGGGACCGGCACCAGGCGGCGGCGGGGTGTACGCCGGCATCTGGTCCGGCATCCCCATCCCGTACGGGTTCTGGGCCTGGTGCCAGGCGTCGCGCAGGAAGCCGAGCGGCCCGTCACCCGAGCCGTACTGCTGGTTCTGCACCTGCGGCACCGGCGGCGGCCCGACCGGCGGCGGTGCCGGCGGGGGAGCGGGATCGCCGGCGGCGACGACTGCGGGCGGCCCAGGAACGGGGGCCGGCGGTGCGTCGGGTTGTGCGGCGGCGGGACCCGCCAGCCACAGAGCGCCGAGGCCGACGGCCGCACCGGCGAGCGCCAGCCTGGCTCTGTGGGTGGGCGCGGCGGCACGGGTGCGCGGTCGTCCGGTCACGGGTGTCGACCCTAGCGTGTTCGGGCCGCCACCGTTGCCTGAGCGGTCAGATCGCCGGGCCGGCCCGACGCGAAACCGCTGATACGGCGTCGGTGCACGGTCTAGCATCTGCGGGTGGACACCACGCACAGCGAATCCAGCGACTACCTGGCCAAACGGACACTCAAGCAGGGCACTGCCGGCTGGCTCCTCCTTGCCGGTCTCGGTGTCGGATACGTGATCTCCGGCGACTACTCGGGATGGAACTTCGGGCTCGCCGAGGGCGGCTTCGGTGGGCTGCTGATCGCGGGCGTGATCATCGCCGGCATGTACCTGGCGATGGTGTTGGGGATGGCCGAGATGTCCTCGGCGCTGCCTGCCGCGGGCGGCGGCTACACCTTCGCCCGCCGCGCGCTCGGACCGTGGGGCGGATTCGCCACGGGTACAGCCATTCTCATCGAGTACGCGATCGCCCCGGCCGCCATCGCCACATTCATCGGCGCCTACGTCGAATCGCTCGGGTTGTTCGGTATCACCGACGGCTGGTGGGTGTACCTGGCGGTGTACCTGCTGTTCATCGGGATCCATCTCAGCGGCGTCGGTGAGGCGCTCAAGGTCATGTTCGTCATCACGGCGATCGCGCTGGCCGGCCTGATCGTCTTCGCCATCGGGGCGGTCGGCCGCTTCGACGCCGCGAACCTCACCGACATCGCACCCACCGACGCGGCGGGCGCGTCGTCGTTCCTGCCGTTCGGCTACCTGGGGATCTGGGCGGCCGTACCGTTCGCGATCTGGTTCTTCCTCGCCATCGAAGGCGTGCCGTTGGCCGCCGAGGAGGCCAAGGACCCGTCCCGCAACGTCCCGCGGGGAATCCTCGCCGCGATGGGCGTGCTGTTGGTGACCGGCAGCACCGTGCTGGTGCTGGCGGCCGGCTCCGGCGGGGCGGAGCTGATCAGCGCCTCGGGCAACCCGCTTGTGGAGGCGCTCGGCGACACGACGACGTCGAAGGTGGTCAACTACATCGGCCTGGCCGGGTTGGTCGCGAGCTTCTTCTCGATCATCTACGCCTACTCGCGTCAGCTGTTCGCGCTGTCCCGCGCGGGGTATCTGCCCAGGCGGCTGTCGGTGGTCAACTCGCGCAAGGCGCCGACGCTGGCCCTGGTGGTGCCCGGGATCATCGGCTTCATCCTGTCGTTGACCGGGCAGGGCGCCATGCTGCTCAACATGGCGGTGTTCGGCGCCGCGCTGTCCTACGTGCTGATGATGGTCAGCCACATCGCGCTGCGGGTACGCGAACCGGACATGCCCCGGCCGTACCGCACGCCGGGCGGCGTCGTCACCACCGGTTTCGCACTCGTCATCGCCGCCCTCGCGGTGGTAGCGACCTTCCTCGTGGACAGCACCGCGGCCACCTGGTGCCTGGTGGTGTTCGCCGCGTTCATGGCCTACTTCGGCCTCTACAGCCGCCACCACCTGGTGGCCAACTCGCCCGACGAGGAATTCGCCGCGCTGGCCGATGCGGAGAAGGACATCCTTTGATCAGGACGGGTGTCTAGATCGCGGGTCCCAACAGATCGTCGGCGTCCTTGATGACGTAGCCGTAGCCCTGCTCGGCGAGGAACCGCTGCCGGTGCGCGGCGTATTCGGCGTCGAGGCTGTCGCGCGAGACCACCGAGTAGAACACCGCACCGCCGCCGTCGTGTTTGGGCCGCAGCAGCCGGCCCAGCCGTTGCGCTTCTTCCTGCCGCGAGCCGAAGGTGCCCGAGACCTGAACGGCCACAGAGGCTTCCGGTAGATCGATGGAGAAGTTCGCGACCTTCGAGACCACCAGCGTCGAGATCTCACCACGGCGGAACTGGTCGAACAGCAGCTCGCGCTCCGCGTTCTTCGTCGACCCCTGGATCACCGGGGCGTCCAGTTCCTGCCCCAACTCCTCCAGCTGGTCGAGATAGGCGCCGATCACCAGCGTCTGCTCACCCTTGTGGCGTTCCAGGATCGAGCGCACCACCGCGATCTTGGTGTGCACCGTCGAGCACAGCTTGTAGCGCTCCTCCGGTTCGGCGACGGCGTAGAGCATCCGCTCGTTGTCGGTCATCGTCACCCGCACCTCGATGCATTCGGCCGGTGCGATCCAGCCCTGGGCCTCGATGTCCTTCCACGGCGCGTCGTAGCGCTTCGGCCCGATCAGGCTGAACACGTCGCCCTCGCGGCCGTCCTCGCGGATCAGCGTGGCGGTCAGCCCGAGCCGTCGGCGCGACTGCAGGTCCGCGGTCATCCGGAAGACCGGTGCGGGCAGCAGGTGCACCTCGTCGTAGATGATCAGCCCCCAGTCGCGGCTGTCGAACAGTTCGAGGTGGCGGTACTCACCCTTGGTGCGCCGCGTGATCACCTGATAGGTGGCGATCGTGACCGGCCGGATCTCCTTCTTCTCCCCGGAGTACTCGCCGATCTCGTCCTCCGTCAGCGATGTGCGCGCGACCAGTTCGCGTTTCCACTGCCGGCCCGCGACGGTGTTGGTGACGAGGATGAGCGTGGTGGCGCCGGCCTTGGCCATCGCAGCTGCGCCCACCAGCGTCTTGCCCGCACCACACGGCAGCACCACCACACCGGAGCCGCCCGACCAGAACGAATCGGCGGCCATCTCCTGGTAGTCGCGCAGCTGCCAACCGTCCTGCAGCAGATCGATCGGGTGTCGCTCACCGTCGACGTAGCCGGCGAGGTCCTCGGCCGGCCAGCCGATCTTGAGCAGCATCTGCTTGACCCGGCCGCGCTCGCTGGCGTGCACGATCACCGTGTCGTCGTCGATGCGGGCGCCCAGCATCGGGGCGATCTTCTTGTTGCGGAGCACCTCTTCGAGCACCGCGCGGTCGAGGCTGACCAGCACCAGCCCGTGCACCGGGCTCTTCACCAGCTGCAGCCGGCCGTAGCGGGCCATGGTGTCGACGATGTCGACCAGCAGGGGTTGCGGGACGGCGTAGCGGGAGAACGACACCAGCGCATCGACCACCTGCTCGGCGTCGTGACCTGCGGCGCGGGCGTTCCACAGCGCCAGCGGGGTGATGCGGTAGGTGTGGATGTGCTCCGGTGCGCGCTCCAGTTCGGCGAACGGGGCGATCGCCGCGCGGGCGGCCTGCGCCTGTTCGTGGTCGACCTCGAGCAGCACCGTCTTGTCGGACTGCACGATCAAAGGGCCGTCGGTCATGCGCGATCCCGCTTCGCTTCTCGCTGGTCGGTCATGCGCGATCCCGCTTCGCTTCTCGCTGGTCGGTCATGCTTCTCCCCTGGAGCTCATCGCTCCATTATTCGTTCTCGGCCGACACCACCGAGGTAACGCGGTGAATCGCGAATTCGCGCACCCGCCCGGATGCCGGATCGTAGGCGGTCAACTGGCCGCCGCGGACGTTGACGGGGGCCACCACCCGCTGCGTGGCCACCCCGGCCGGGTCCACGTAGCCGATCACCACCGAAGTCTGCTGTAGCGCCGCTTCCTGCAACTGCGTTATCGCAACGCCCGGATCGAGCCGCATGTTCCTGGACGGGGCGGCGGCGACCTTGCGCAGCACCGCGACGATCGCACCGAGCGTCTGGCCGGTCGGGGTGGGCGCGGGGCGGAAGACCCGTCGCCGGCCCGGTGCCGGCACCCGGGCACCGCGGGAGCGGATGTCGACGATCGCGCCGGACGAATCCTCGGCCGCCGGGGCGAGCCCGGCGTTGCGCAGCGCGGCGAGCACGTCGGCGATCGGCGCCTGCGACACCGCCACCGTCGGCGCCAACAACCGCAGTTCCACCGCGCCGGTGGCCGGTGCGGCGACGGCCTGGGCCAGCAGCGCCGGATCCTCGCACCGCACGAACGACGCCGCCATACCGACCCGGAGCTGGCCGTGACGGCGCGCGACGTCGTCGATCAGATATGTCAACCCCTGCGGCACAGGGGTTTTCGAATGCCGCCCGAAGAACGAGTGCAATTCGCTGGCGGTCTTGCCGGTGTCGAGCGCACGGCGGATCGACGCCTCACTGACCCGGTACACCATCGCCGCGCCCGCGGACTCCACCGCCGCGACGGCCGCCAGCTGCTCGGCGAGGTCGCGTTCGAGCGGGCCGGGGACGACGACGGTCAGGTCGGCCTGAACCAGGAAATGGTCGATGGGGGCGGGCAGCACCTTGGCCTTGGCCGCCACGACGTCCTCGGGCGGTTCACCGGCGAGCAGCCTGCGGGTGGGTGTCGCGATCGCGCCGCGGCCCACCATGCCGAGTGCGTGCGCCTCGGTGAGCAGACCGCCGACCGGTTCGGGCTGCAGCCGGACCGCCCAGCGCGGCCTGCGCCAGATCATCGCCCGAGAGGCCGACGCCGCGTCGACCCCCGAACCTGCGGGCAGGTCGGCCAGCACCGCCAGCAGCAGCCGGCGGTCCAGCGGAGCCGCCGTCGAGTACAGCGCATCCGACAGCGACGCATACGGTTTGCCGTCGGGTCCCCGGCTGCCGGTGAGCCCCGGCCTGGCCGGCAGGTCGAGCCACGTCGAGGCCAGAAGGTGCCAGCGCACCGCAGTCGGTGACTCGATGAACCGATCGGCCGCCACCGTCGGCGCCCAGAACGTGCTGGTCCCGTCGCCCGGATCCGGTTCGGGCATCCCGGCCGCGATGAGGCCCGCCCCCAACGCGACCTCCAGGATCAGCCCCAGCCGTCGCTCGTCGATCCCCGTGGCCTTCACGAGGCGTTTGAGGTCGCGCACCCCGAGGCCGCCGCTGCGCAGTTCCGGCACCGGGGCCGCCGAGAGCGCCTCGAGCACCACGTCGACCTCACGCAGCACGTCGATCGCCGCGCCGGCCGCGACGGCGTCGACGTCGGACGGTTTCGTCGAGGTCGTGACGGGATCGGGTGGGTTCAGCTCCGTCGGTCCGGGCGCCTCGCCGCGCAGCACCTGGCCGACGAGACGGGGCAGGATCACGGTGTCGTCGTCGACCTGGCGCAGCAGCCCCGCCGCCAGCAGGCGCTGCACCGGACGGTCGGCCGGCGTTCCGGGCGCCGCATCCCGCGTGCGGCCGACCGGGGACCCCTCGAGGAGCCGCTCGAGCAGCTCACGCTGTGCGGTGTCGAGTCCGGCCAGCTTCTCCGCGATGTCGTCGGCGCCGTGCTCGGCCGTCTCCACGACCGCCTGACCCGGATACCACGGCAGCCCGGACGCCGCCTCGGCCGCGACGCGCACCTGGTCGTCGTCACCCCACACCAGAGCCCGCGCGCGCAGATCGTCGACCGCGACGACGATCGCACCCTCGTCCGCGCGCCCCCCGATCAGCTCGAACAACTTGGTCAACGGCACCGCGGTGGTGTCGGCGTGCAGCACCAGCAGCGCATCGAGCACGGCCAACCGCAGGAAATCGAGGCCGTCGGTGGCGGCCTTGACCGACTGTCGTGACGTCGCCCGTGCGGCCAGCGCGGCGATGGTGCCCGGCGGCGGCTGGGTGAGGTCAGGGCGCAACTCGAGCAGCCGGATCAGCCGCTCGTCGGGTAGTTGGGCCAACCAGGCGCCCAGAGGGACACCGGTGGTCCCCCGAGTCGCTTCGCTCCTGCCCGTGGGCGGAGTGTGTGCTGTCATTGCTGACCAGCGTAAAGCAGCCGCCCGACCTCGCCATCCGCCGAGCCGTTTGCCACAATGTGGGCGTGGCTGACAAGAAATCGAAGAAGCAGTACGTCGACCCGGGGTGGCCCACCCACCTCGACGGTGACGAGCACGCCGTGAGCGAACTCGCCACCGACCGCGTCGGCGCCCTCTCGCCGTTCGGCGACCTGACCTTCCCGCTGCCAGCCGACGAGCTGCCGTACCTGCATCCCGTCACCGTCGTCAACAGGTAAGTGGCCGCGAGCTCGCAGCACGGGCTTTCGCACGTCGACGAGTCCGGCGCGGCGCACATGGTCGACGTCAGCGGTAAGGACGTCACCAAACGCACCGCCGTCGCGGCGGGCACGCTGCACACCCGCCCCGACGTGGTCGCGCTGATCGCGTCCGGCGGGCTGCCCAAGGGCGACGCGCTGGCGACCGCGCGGGTCGCCGGCATCATGGCCGCCAAACGCACCAGCGATCTGATCCCGCTGTGCCATCAGCTCGCGCTGACCGGTGTGGACGTCGACTTCGAGATCGGCGAGAGCCACGTCCGCGTCACCGCGACCGTGCGGACCACCGACCGCACCGGGGTGGAGATGGAAGCGCTGACGGCGGTGAGCGTGGCCGCGCTGACCGTCTACGACATGATCAAGGCCGTCGACCCCGCCGCCCGCATCGACGACATCGCGGTGCTTCGTAAAGAGGGCGGCAAGACCGGCACCTGGACGCGGCCGTGACCGGCCGCACCGGCCGCGTCGTCATCGCCTCCACCCGGGCCGCCGCAGCGGTCTACGAGGACCGGACCGGACCCCCGATCGTCGAGTGGTTGACCGGCCGTGGCGTCGACACTCCCGATCCGGTCGTGGTGCCCGACGGCGACCCCGTCGAAGCGGCCCTGCGCGCGGCGGTGGCCGACGGCGTCGACGTGGTGATCACCTCCGGCGGCACCGGCATCTCGCCCACCGACGCCACCCCGCAGGCCACCGCGGCCGTCGTCGACTACGAACTGCCCGGCCTGGCCGAGGCCATCCGGCGGGCGGGGCTGCCGAAGGTGCCGACCGCCGTGCTGTCGCGCGGGATCTGCGGCGTGGCCGGACGCACGCTCGTGGTGAACCTGCCCGGCTCGCCCGGCGGCGTCAGGGACGGACTGTCGGTGCTCGCCGACGTGCTCGACCACGCCCTGGACCAGCTCGCCGGAAAGGACCATCCGCGATGACCGCCGTCGTGCACCGTGCCGCCGTGACCGAGGACCCGATCGACCTGACCGAGCACGAAGACCTCGTGTCCCACGAATCCGCCGGGGCCGTCGTCAGTTTCGCCGGTGTGGTCCGCGACCACGACGGCGGGCGCGGGGTGGCCCGCCTCGAATACTCCGCGCATCCCAGCGCCGCGCAGGTCCTCGCGGAGGTCGCCGCCGAGATCGCCGCGGAGTCCGACGGTGTGCGCGCGATCGCCGTCAGCCACCGCGTGGGACCCCTCGAAATAGGCGACGCCGCCCTGGTGGCCGCTGTGGCAGCGGACCATCGCAGGGCGGCGTTCGACACCTGTTCCCGGCTCGTCGACGCCGTCAAGGACCGGATACCGGTGTGGAAGCACCAGTTCTTCGGTGACGGCTCCGACGAGTGGGTGAACTCGGCCTGACCCGACTCAGGCGGGCGGCAGGACCGGAGCCGGCGCGGGCGCCGGGGCCGGGGCCGGGGCGACAGGAAGGTTCGGCGGCGGCCCACCCGGGGTGTCGGGGGTGGTCAGCGGCCGCTGGGTCAGCGCCAGCAGCGCATCCGCACCCGAGATCTCCTGGGTCTGGATCGCGTGCCAGATCTCCTTGAGGTAGGTGACGTTCGGGCTCTGCCCGGGCACCTGCGCGGGATCGACCGTCGTACCCGGAGGCAGGTTCTGCGGGCTGGCCAGGTGCGGCATCTCGGCGGGCAGGCCCGCGGGCACCGCCGGGATCTGACCGCTGGCGGCCTGGTTGGCGGCGTCGAACACCGGCTGCGGGATGTCGACCGCGTTGAGCGGGGCCAGCGGATCCGGCGCCGGGGCGGCGACGGGCGCGGGGGCCGGGGCGGGCGCGGGAGCCGGCGCCGGGGGCGCGGGAGCGGGCTGCAGTGGCGCGGGCACGCCGAGCGACCAGTTCTGCGGCTGCGGCTGATCCGGTGCCGGAGCGGCGATGGTGTCCCAGTTCGCGGCGGCCGCGGCGACGGCACTGTCGACCGGCGGGGCCGGCGGCAGGGGGACGTCGGCGGGCGGGGGCAGCGGTGCGCCCACCGGCGCCGGGGCCGGGGCGGCCCACGCCGCGGGATCCACCGGGGCGGGCGGAGGCGGCAGCGGCGCGTCCAGCGGAGCGGCGGGCGGCGGAACCGGTGCGGGTGCGGCCATCGCATCGATCGGTGCGGGTGGCGGCGGCACCGGTGCCGGCGGCATGGCCTCGGGAGGCAGCGGCGCGGGTGCGGGTGCGGCCAGCGCGTCGAACGGTGCGGGCGGCGGCGGAGGCGGTGCGAACGGATCGATCGGCGGCGGAGGCGGCAGGATGCCGTTCAGCGGGGCCGGATCGATCGGCTGGTCGACGACGTTGCGCGGCGTCGCGCCGGACAGCGGGCCGCCGCAGGAGGGCCATGCGCCCTTGCCCTGGCTGGCGAGCACGCGCTCGGCGACGGCGATCTGCTCTTCCTTGGTGGCCATGTAGGCGGCGGGGGCGAATTCGCCGCCGCCGTGTCCGGCCCAGGTGCTGGGCGAGAACTGAAGGCCGCCGTGGTAGCCGTTGCCGGTGTTGATCGCCCAGTTGCCGCTGGATTCACACGCGGCGACCTGATCCCATTCGCTGTCGGTGGCGGCGCCGGCATGGCCGGCAAGGGCGATGCTCCCGCCACCGATCACAGCACCGGTGAAGGCGATCTTGGCGACACTGACGGTTGAATTCGTGGGCTTGCGATGCCGTCCACTCATAAGTGCGATAGGTCCTCTCGTCGGCGCCCGCGAGGTCAGCTGTCGGGTTCGGGTGGGAGAGGTCACCCGGCCGATTCCGGTTGCCCGGTCTCGGCTTCACCCCAAGGGGCCGCTGGCGGCCCCAGGTCCTTCGGTGGACCGGTGGGTCCCCCGCCTCCATCCAGGTGGTTCGTGGTCCCCCGCGTCGACGGATGGAGCTCGGCGCTATCGGGCGGGGCGGGTCAGTTGATCAGGGTCGTCTGACCTGGGACTGAACGGTAACCGCTCACCGCGCACCCGTCACCTTTTCCCGACCTCGGCGTTTTCCGCCACAGCAAATCTTAAAAGGGCTCTAAAGGTGCAGGTTGGCCCGTCGTTTTCGCAGGTGTTTCCGCCCGTGATCTGGGCTATAGCCAGCTTGTGACCAATTCGTTATGTGACGCAAATCACGCTTATCCGCCGGCGAACGGGGGAAGCACATCAAGCGTCTGCGCGTTCGCCAACGCCATCGTCGTATCCCGTACGGCCACGCCGTCGCAGAGGTACGAGCACCGCGCCAAAACTCGGCCCAGTTCCGCGCTGCGCGAAGATAATTCGTCGACGAGCGCCTGCACCGTCGTGCCCGCGGGGACGGTCAGATCCTCTGATTCGGTGCCGGCGGCGGCCCGGGCGGCGGCGAAGTACCGGACCGCGACGCGCACCGTCGTGGTGGTCGACACGTCAGCCCCCGATCGCACTCATCGGCCGCGACGGCTGTTCGAAGCCTGGATCGTTGATGCCGTGACCTGCAGCCTTCGTCCACATCGCGGCGCGCCAGGCCTGCTCGATCGCGTCGTCGTCGGCGCCGCCACGCAGCAGCCGGCGCAGATCGCTCTCCTCGCGGGCGAACAGACAGTTACGCACCTGACCGTCGGCGGTGAGCCGGGTGCGGTCACACGCCGCGCAGAACGCCTCGGAGACCGACGCGATCACCCCGACCGTCGCCGTCCCGCCGTCGACCCGCCACAGCTGTGCCGGAGCCGAACCCCGCGGTTTGGAGTCGGGGACCAGGGTGAAGTGCGCGCGCAGGGCGGCGAGGATGCCGGCGGCCTCGAGTGAGCGGCCGCGCTGCCACTGGTGTTCGGCGTCGAGCGGCATCTGCTCGATGATGCGCAGCTGATAGCCGTGGTCGAGGCAGTACCGCAGCAGCGAGACCGCGTCGTCGAGACCGGTGTCGGGATCGAGGACGGCGTTGACCTTGACCGGCGTCAGCCCGGCCTCCTTGGCGGCGGCCAGCCCGGCGAGCACGTCACCCAGCCGGTCGCGGCGGGTGATGCGCGCGAAGTGGGCGGCGTCGACGCTGTCGAGCGAGACGTTGACCCGGTCGAGCCCGGCGGCCTTGAGGGCCCGCGCCCGCTTGGCCAGCCCGATCCCGTTGGTGGTCATCGCCATCTCCGGGCGGGGGCGCAGCGCGCCCGTGGCCGCCACCACGTCCTCGAGGTGCCGCACCACCAGCGGTTCACCGCCGGTGAAGCGCACGTTGGTGATGCCGAGGCGGGTGACCGCGATACGCAGCAGCCGGATCAGTTCGTCGGCGCTCAGCAGCTGCTCACCCGGCAGCCAGTCGAGGCCTTCGGCGGGCATGCAGTAGGTGCAGCGCAGATTGCAGCGGTCGGTCAGCGACACCCGCAGGTCGGTGGCGATGCGGCCGAAGGTGTCGACCAGCGGTCCGGTGGTGGGCATGCCTGCCGCCGGACGCGAGATGGTGGGGACACCGAGTGGGGTCACCGTCATGCGGCGGCTCGCATGGCGGGTACGGGCGGGTCGACCGGCACGATCTCTTTGCCGAGCGGCACCAGCGAGACCGGGATGAGCTTGAGGTTGGCCAGCGCGAGCGGAATGCCGATGATCGTGATGGCCATCGCCGCCGCGCTGACTAGGTGGCCGATGGCCAGCCAGATGCCGAACAACAGCACCCAGATGACATTGCCGATGAGCGCGCCGGGACGAGGGCCCGGCTTCTCGACGATGGTGCGGCCGAACGGCCACAGCGCGTAGGACGCGATCCGGAAGGCGGCGAATCCGAACGGGATGGTGATGATCAGGACGAAGCAGAGGATTCCCGCCACCGCGTACCCCAGCGCAAGCCACAGGCCGCCGAAAATCAACCAGATGATGTTCAGTAGGACTCGCATATCGGGCGCACTTCTTCCTTCAGCGGTGGCACAAAGCCTACCGATAAGGGTGTGAAGTCGCCGGGCGAGTCCGAGTAGGATCGGCCTCGACGCGTCCCGGCGCAAGCGGGACGCTTTCCTTATGTCAGTGCGAGACGACGAGCAGGTGACCAAAGTGCCGACCGGCAGGGTGAAGTGGTACGACGCCGAAAAGGGCTTCGGCTTTCTGTCCCAGGAGGACGGCGAGGACGTGTACGTCCGGTCCTCGGCGCTGCCCGCGGGTGTCGAGGGACTCAAGGCGGGCCAGCGCGTCGAGTTCGGCGTGGCGGCCGGACGGCGCGGGCCGCAGGCGCTGAGCCTCACCCTGATCGATCCGCCGCCGAGCCTGAGCAAGACCCGTCGGGAGGCCGAGCGCCCCGAGCACAAGCACACCCCCGACGAACTGCACGGCATGATCGGTGACCTCATCACCCTGCTCGAGAGTGCGATCCAGCCCGACCTGCAGAAGGGCCGCTACCCCGACCGCAAGGTCGCACGCCGGGTGTCGGAGGTCGTCAAGGCCGTCGCCCGCGAACTCGACGCCTGATCCTTCACCGGCGCCCGCGCCGAACGTGAACTCCTGGCGAAAATCCGACGGATTCTTCGCAGTGGCTTCACGTTCGGCGAAACCGGGCATGCTCGGGACATGAGCTACGTCGCAAGCGGAGGCGAATTCAACCGCGACACCGACTACATCACCGATCGGATCACCGCCGACGGCCGCGACGGCTATCCCGTCGAACCCGGGCGCTACCGGCTGATCGTCGCGCGGGCCTGCCCGTGGGCCAACCGCACGATCATCGTCCGCCGACTGCTCGGCCTCGAGGACGCGCTGTCCATCGGCTTCTGCGGACCCACGCACGACGAGCGCAGCTGGACCTTCGACCTGGACCCCGACGGCGTGGACCCCGTGCTGAAGATCCCGCGCCTGCAGGACGCCTATTTCAAGCGGTTCACCGACTACCCGAAGGGCATCACGGTGCCCGCGGTCGTCGAGGTGTCGACGGGTCAGGTCGTGACGAACGACTTCCCGCAGATCACGCTCGACTTCTCCACGGAGTGGACCGCCCACCACCGCGACGGCGCCCCCGACCTCTACCCGGAGAAACACCGCGACGAGATCGACGAGGTGGCCCAGCGCATCTACACCGAGGTCAACAACGGCGTCTACCGCTGCGGGTTCGCCGGGTCACAACGCGCGTACGAGAAGGCCTACGACCGGCTGTTCACCGCGCTGGACTGGCTCGAGGACCGGTTGGCCGGACAGCGCTACCTGGTCGGCGACACCATCACCGAGGCCGACGTCCGGTTGTTCACCACGCTGGCCCGCTTCGATCCCGTCTACCACGGGCATTTCAAGTGCAATCGCGCCAAGCTCTCGGAGATGCCCGCGCTGTGGGGTTACGCCCGGGATCTGTTCCAGACGCCCGGCTTCGGTGACACCGTCGACTTCGTGCAGATCAAACAGCACTACTACATCGTCCATTCCGACATCAACCCGACGCAGGTGGTGCCCAAGGGTCCCGACCTGGCCAACTGGCTGACCTCACACGGCCGGGAAGCGTTGGGCGGCAGGCCCTTCGGTGACGGGACACCGCCGGGTCCGGCCCGCGAGGGGGAGCGGGTGGCCGCCGGGCACACTCCGCTCTAGGGTCCGCCCTGATCCCAGACCATCCGGACCGACCACTCCGCGTGCGGGATCTCGAAGACCTCCCCGGCCTCGTTCTGCACCAGCGTGAGCAGCTGCACGGCGATCCCGGTGAGCCGGCCGCGCTGCGGATCGACGGTCGGGATGGTGACCGCCAGCCGGGTGTCGGGCCGGAACACCGATGCGGTGGTGTCGACGGGATCCTCGTACACCCGAAGCAGCCGCCAGGGCGCCTCGGCGATCGCCGACGGGACCGACAGCTGAACCGGGTCGCGCTCGGTGACGGCGAGTTCACCCTGCTGCCCGGCCGGCATGCAGTCGGTGGGATCGATGACGTCGCAGTACTGGAAAGGTCCGACGCGGGTCAACTCGCCGTGGGTGAAGGCGCTGATCTCCGGCAGGTCCGGGTCGTGGTCGCGGGTCAGCCGCCACACCATGAACGCCGTGGCCGCAGTCGCCAGCACCGCGACGGCCGCCAGCACGGCCACTACGCGTTTCACTCGTAACCCACCCCGGCGGCGTCGGAGCGACGGCCTTCCTGTTCGGCCAGCACCGGGCGGTTGCCACCCAAGCCCGGAATCAGCGATTCGCCGCGGTAGCTCACGACCGTCTGGGCCAGACCGAGAATCAGCACGGCGGTGATCGTAGTGAAGCCGATCCACAGGTCGGTGTAGATGAGCACCCCGGTGGCGCCGCCGGCGACCCACGCCAGCTGCAGCAGTGACTCCGAACGGCCGAACGCCGAGGCCCTGGACTCCTCGGGCAGGTCGTCCTGAAGCGACGCATCCAGCGACGCCTTGGCGATCGCGCTGGCGCCGGAGGTGATCAGCGTGGCCACCGCTGCCACCAGCAGGTTCCCGGTGACCGCGGTCAGCAGCGCGACGGCGGTCACCGCGGTGGCCGCGCGTACGACCAGCCGCGCCGGGTGGCCCAGTTCGAGCCGCGCGGCGGTCATGTTGCCGACGAAGTTGCCGACGGCGGCCGCGGCGCCGATCAGGCCGAGGATGCGCAGCTGCTCCCAGCCGGTGGCGTCGTGCGACTTCGCCACGAACGCCGGGTAGAGGAACAGGAACCCGACCATCACCTTGATCGTGCAGTTGCCCCACAGCGCGGTGATGGTGTTACGGCCCAGCGGCTGGCGCGCCTTGCCGGACCGCTCGGACGGCCGCTCACGTCGCAGACCGCCGCTGCCGCCGTGATAACTCAATGTCGCCGGCACCTCACCCGCGGTGACCTCGACCCATTTCGGGATGTGCATCGACAGCGCCGCGCCCGCGATGGTCGCAGCGACGATCACGTACAGCGCACCGGGCAGGTGGAAAAGGTTGAGCAGATACTCCGCCCCGGCGGCGAACGCGCCACCGACCACGGTGCCACCCAACAGGCCGAACGTCGTGAGCCGGGAATTCACCCGCACCAGGTCGATGCTCGGGGGCAGCACCCGCGGGGTGACGGCGCTGCGCAGCACCGAGAACGATTTCGACAGCACCATCATCCCGAGCGCGCACGGGTAGAGCACCCACGACTGGTAGCTGCCCGTCTCGCCGTCGTAGTTCGCGATCAGCAGCACCACCAGCGCCGTGCGCGCCAGGAACGAGGCGGCCAACGCGACGCGGCGGCCATGTTGCAGGCGGTCGAGCGCCGGGCCGATGAGCGGTGCGATCACCGCGAACGGCGCGATCGTGATCAGCAGGTACAGCGCGACCTTGCTCTTGCTCTCCCCGCTCGCGGCGGCGAAGAACAACGTGTTCGCCAACGCCACCGCCATGGCGGCGTCGACGGCGAAGTTGGCCACCACCGGCCAGGTGAGCGCCGTCAGCCCGGACTTGTCCGCCCCGTCGGCGGTCGCGGCCCGGTGCACCAGGCCGTACATCTTCGACCCCATCTCGCGGCTGCGCTGCGCCGCGGCGCGGGTGACGGTGACCCGCCCTGCGCCCGCACCCACACCGGGCGGTGGGTCGTACTGGTACCCCGAGGGCGTCGGCTCGTCCAGCGGCGGCAGCCAGCGGTTCGCGCTCGGCGTCGGCTGCCTGCGTGGACGCCGGTAGGTACCGCCGTCGCTGGGGTAGTTCGCCATGCCGGGGTGGTCGTGGCCCGCGGGCGGCCGGGGCGGGTAGTACCGGGCGTCGCGTCGGAAATCCTCGGGATCCCCGTCACTCTCATCGCGTCCGCCGGCCACGCCACGATTGTCCACCATGGCACCGACTGACGGTTGACAGCCGACCGGTGTGGCTTTCCGGTATCGCTCTGCGGCACTATGGGATGCGATGGACAGCCTGACCGACACCGCCGCCGACGTGGCCCAACGCCCTGCCGATCTCGAAGCAGTGCTGATGGGCGCCGTGGACCAGGCGCGCGCCGCGCTCGCCGAGTTCAGCGGACCCGACACGATCGGGGAGTACCTCGGCGCTTCGTTCGAGGATCCGACGTCGGCCACCCACCGGTTCCTGGCCGACATGCCCGGCTACCGGGGCTGGCAGTGGGCCGTCGTCGTCGCCGCGTATCCCGGCGCCGAACAGGCCACCATCAGCGAATTGGTGCTGGTTCCCGGCCCGACGGCGCTGCTGGCCCCCAAGTGGGTGCCCTGGCAGGACCGGGTGCGTCCGGGCGACCTCGGCCCCGGCGACCTGCTCGCGCCACCGCGCGAGGATCCCCGGCTGGTGCCCGGCCACGTCGCCTCCGGTGATCCGCAGATCGACGAGACCGCCGCAGAAGTGGGGCTTGGCCGCAGGCAGGTGCTGAGCCGGTGGGGGCGCATCGACGCCGCCCAGCGCTGGCACGACGGCGATTTCGGCCCGGGGTCGGCCATGGCCCGCTCGACGAAGCGGGTGTGCCGCGACTGCGGGTTCTACCTGCCGCTGTCCGGCTCGCTCGGGGTCATGTTCGGCGTGTGCGCCAACGAGATGTCGGCCGACGGGCACGTGGTCGACTCCGAGTACGGCTGCGGTGCGCACTCGGACACCCCGGCGCCGCAGCTCACCGGGTCGCCGCTCTACGACCCGTACGACGACGGCGTGATCGACCTCGCCGACAAGGACTGATTCGCCGCTCCCGCGGCGGCGACTGACTAACTCTCCGCGGCGGCCTTGATCTTGGCCAGTGATTCGTTCATCCCCGCGACGAGTTCCTCTTCGAAGCTCGGAACCCCGCCCATCAGCTTGTTGACCGCCATGTTCGACACCGCCGTGACGCCGTTCTCGGCGTTGCGGGTCTCGACCAACCGGGTGCCGGTGGCGGTCGGCTCGAGTTCGTAACTCCACACCGTCTTGTTTGCGTCGACGCGGAACGCCACCTTCTTCTCCGGGACGACCTCGGTGATGGTGCAGGTGGTCGGCCAGACCAAGCGGTTGCGCCGGTTGAGGTTGATCGTCTTGGTGCCCGGCCGCACCGGGCCGAGCGGCTTCATCACCCGGCACTGCGGGCTCCACTGCGGCATCCGGCTGAGGTCGGAGACCAACGACCAGACCGTGGCCACCGGGGCGTCGATCTCGATCTCTGCGTGCAGCAACGGTGCGGCCATTCGTCCTCCTGTGGTCGGGCGGTGAGCAGGCCTTCAGCGAAGCCCACTCTGGGCGCCGCGGGCGCCGCGGCGTACGGCGTGACGTTGCCACAGGAAGATCGAAGTGCCAAAAACCCCGATGCCCAGCCCGGCGATCGTGAACGGGCGCCATTCGTGCAGCGTGGAGACGGTGAACGCGAGCACGGTGGCGACGAGCCACACCCCGGCGATCACGGCGATGACGGGTCGCGGATCGAGCAGGCCCGCCGGCAGCGGCGGCGGCTGCGGCGATTCGCTCTCGGAGGTGGGTTCGTCGGCCATCAATGCCAACCTAGTCCATCGAAAATGGTGCGTAACCAGGGTTATCGGTTTGCTCGCGGCTTTTAGCGGCGCTATGTAGGATTTGCTTCGTGATCGACCTCGAGTCCCGGCTGGCCAGCGATTTGTCTCTCGCCGTAGTGCGGCTGGCACGTCAATTGCGTTTCCGGCGTGCTGAATCGCCGATTTCGCTGTCGCAATTGTCTGCTCTGTCGACGCTGGCCAAGGAGGGTGCCATGACTCCGGGCGCGTTAGCTGTGCGGGAACGGGTGCGCCCTCCGTCGATGACTCGTGTGATCGCATCGCTGGCCGAGATGGGTCTCGTCTCGCGCAACGCACACCCGGTCGACGGGCGGCAGGTGCTGGTGTCGGTGTCACCGGCCGGGGCCGATCTGGTGGAGGCGGAGAAGCGGGCCAGCCAGGAGTGGCTGCAGCGCCGGCTCGCCAGCCTGGAACCGGAGCAGCGCAAGACGTTGTTGATGGCCGCCGACCTGATGTCGGCGATGGTCGAGGCGAGCGCGTAAGCTTCGCCGCCGTGCGGAGAGTGGGGCGTTGACGAGCGTCATCGACGTCGACGACCCCGCCGATCCGCGCCTCGACGACTTCCGGGACCTCAACAGCATCGACCGCAGACCCGATCTGCCCAGCGGCAAGGGTTTGGTGATCGCCGAGGGTGTGCTGGTGGTGCAGCGCATGGTGGCCTCGCGGTTCACCCCGCGCGCGCTGCTCGGCACCGACCGCCGGCTCACCGAACTCGGTACCGACCTCGACGCCGTCGACGCCCCGTTCTACCGCGCCGACGCCGAGGTGATGGCCGAGGTCGTCGGCTTCCACCTGAATAGGGGTGTACTGGCGTCGGCGTCGCGGCCGCCGGAGATCAGCGTGGCCGACGCGCTCGACGGCGCCCGCACCGTGGCGGTGCTCGAAGGTGTCAACGACCACGAGAACCTCGGGTCGATCTTCCGCAACGCCGCGGGCCTCGGCGTCGACGCGGTGATCTTCGGGGCCGGATGTGCCGACCCGCTCTACCGGCGGGCGGTGCGGGTGTCGATGGGCCATGCGCTGCTGGTGCCGTTCGCCCGCGCAGCCGCGTGGCCGGATGAGCTGAACACGTTGCGCGACAAGGGGTTTCAGTTGCTGGCGATGACACCGGACCCCGCCGCCGACACCCTGGCCACGGCGATGACGGCGCTGGCCGGCGAGAAGGTCGCCTTCCTCGTCGGCGCGGAGGGACCGGGCCTGACCGAGCGGGTGATGCGGGCCAGCGACCGGCGGGTGCGCATCCCGATGTCGCGGGGCACCGATTCGCTCAACGTCGCGACCGCTGCCGCGCTGGCGTTCTACGAACGGGTCCGATCCGGCTAGATTGACCCGGTGACCGACGAATCCACTCCGTGGGGAACGGGTTTGACAGTGGCCGCCGGAGTCGCGGCGGTGATCGCCACGGCCGTCATCGTGCTGAGCCTCGGGCTGCTGCGGGTGCATCCACTGCTGGCGGTCGGCCTGAACATGGTCGCCGTCGGCGGGCTGGCGCCGACGGTGTGGGGGTGGCGGAACCGGCCGGTGTGGCGGTGGTTCGCATTCGGGGCGGCCGTCGGGGTGGCCGCGGGCTGGACCGCGCTGCTTGCGATGACCCTCAGTGGGACGACGCCGAGCTAGCGCTGCCCACCGCTGGAGCGGACGCCGAGCAGCACGTCCTCCCACCCGGGAACCGTCGGCCGGGCCTTGCCCTTACGCGGCTTCGCCGGCTTGGGGGCCTCTGGTTCCGGGCCGGCCGCGGGCTCGGGAGCGGGCTCCGGTTCCGGCTCGGGCTCCGGCAGCGGGGCGGGGGCCGGCGGTGCGGCGACGGGAGCGTCGAAGTCGAGCTGGGCGAGGGGTGCCACCGGGCGCAGCGGACGGCTGAAATCGGGGTCGATCAGCTGGTGAGCCGCCTCGTCGAACGCGGTGACCGTGCCGCCGTGCGCGCCGGGGGAGAACCGGAAGTGGGCGACGTTGTCGGACCGGCCGGCCTTCCACGCCACCTGCACGGTCCAGCGTCCGTCCTCGTTGCGCCAGGCGTCCCAGTTCGTCGCGTCGGGGTCCAGGCCGCGCGCGACCAGCGCGGTGCTGACGGTCTCGAGCAGCGTGAGCACCGCGGGGCCGTCGGACAGCACGGGATGCGCGGCGGTGGCGAGTTCGGCGGCGCGCGAGCGTTCCAGCAGCACCGGGTGGGCGAACCGTTCGACCCGCTCGATCGGCATCCCCGAGGCGTTGGCGACCTGCTCGACGGAGGCGCCGGCGCGGATCTTGGACTGGATATCCCTGGGACGCAGCACGTTGTGCACCTCGACATCGATCATGGTCTGGTCGGCCGATCGATTGAACGCGGCCCGGTCCCCGCGGGCCGCGGCGCGGAACCGGTCGTCGATGCGCAGGGTGTATCTCTCACCGGAGTCGGTTTGGCAGAGGACCGTGTTGCCGTCGACGTCGAGTTCGACGACCTTGAGTTCCCGCACTGCGACCTCCTCCGGGCTCTTTTCGCGGCGCGAGGCGCCAGCCCGATTAGCTGGTCAGCCTACTGCGTTACCTGCCCGTGACCACGGTGACACGCGGCGTGATCTACAACCGTTCGACGACCCAGTCGACGCACCGGGTCAGGGCGCTGACGTCCTCGGGGTCGACGGCGGCGAACATCGCGACCCGCAGCTGGTTGCGACCGAGTTTGCGGTACGGCTCGGTATCGACGATTCCGTTGGCGCGCAACACCTTTGCCACCGCGGCGGCGTCGACGTCATCGGCGAAGTCGATGGTGCCGACCACCTGCGAGCGCAGCGCCGGATCGGTGACGAACGGTGTCGCGTACGGCGACGCCTCGGCCCACGAGTACAGCCGCTGCGACGAATCGGCGGTGCGCTTGACGGCCCAGTCCAGTCCGCCGTTGCCGTTGAGCCAGTCCAGCTGGTCGGCGAGCAGCACGAGCGTGCCGATCGCCGGGGTGTTGTACGTCTGGTTCTTGAGGCTGTTCTCCACCGCGATCGGCAGGGAGAGGAAGTCGGGCACCCAGCGGCCCGACTGGCCGATCGCCTCGATGCGCGCCAGGGCGGCGGGGCTGACCACCGCGAGCCACAGGCCGCCGTCGCCGGCGAAGTTCTTCTGCGGGGCGAAGTAGTAGGCGTCGGCCTGCGCGATGTCGACGGGCAGCCCGCCCGCGCCGGACGTCGCGTCGATCACGATCAGCGCGTCGCCGGAGTCGGCGGGGCGCTGCACCGGGACGGCGACACCGGTCGATGTCTCGTTGTGCGCCCAGGCGATGACGTCGACCGACGGGTCGGACTGCGGTTCCGGGGCGCTGCCCGGATCGGCCTTAACGACGATCGGGTCGCCGACGAACGGGTTCTTGGCGACCGCGGAGGCGAATTTCGCGCTGAACTCGCCGTAGGTGAGGTGCAGCGAGCGCTTGTCGATCAGCCCGAACGCCGCGGCATCCCAGAACGCCGTGCTGCCGCCGTTGCCGAGGATGACGTCGTATCCCTCGGGTACCGAGAACAGCTGTTTGATGCCGTCCCGCACGCGGCCCACGAGGTTCTTGACCGGGGCCTGTCGGTGCGAGGTGCCGAACAGGTCGCCCGCGGCGGCGAGCGCCTGCAGTTGTTCGGGACGCACCTTCGACGGTCCGGACCCGAAGCGTCCGTCGCGGGGCTTGAGATCGGCGGGGATGGTGAGTTCGGCCATGGGGCACCAGCGTAGTTCCTGCGATTTCGGTGCAGCCAGTTGCGCTCACCGCGACCCACGACGCCGAAACCACAGCAAACCCTCAGAGTGGCCATGGACATTTACCCGATACCTGCGGTACTGTGTACAGAAGACCGGTGAATGTAAACCCCACACGGGAGGCTCTCATGGCTCGCACACGCACGGTCCGCCGGTGGCGCCGCAACATGGACGTCACCGAAGACAAGGCTTACGTCGACACATTGACCACGCTGTCCGAGGGATCGGTGCGACGGAACTTCAACCCGTACACCGACATCGACTGGAACAGCCCCGAATTCGCCGTCGTCGACGACGACGAGCGGTGGATTCTCACCAGCACCGACCCGCTCGGGCGCCACCCGTGGTACCAGGCCCAGCCCGTCGAACGGCAGATCGAGATCGGCCGGTGGCGGCAGGCCAACGTGGCGAAGGTCGGCCTGCAGTTCGAGATCATCCTGATCCGCGGGCTGACGAACTACGCGTTCTGGGTGCCCAACGGTTCACCCGAATACCGCTACTGCATGCACGAGACGGTCGAAGAGTGCAACCACACCATGATGTTCCAGGAGATGGTGAACCGCATCGGCGCCGACGTGCCCGGTATGCCGCGGTTGCTGCGCTGGCTGTCGCCGTTCATCCCACTGGTGGCCGGCCCGCTGCCGATCCCGTTCTTCTTCGGCGTGCTGGCCGGCGAGGAGCCGATCGACCACACGCAGAAGAACGTGCTCCGCGAGGGTAAGGCGCTGCACCCGATCATGGAGCGGGTCATGGCGATTCACGTCGCCGAGGAAGCCCGTCACATCTCCTTCGCACACGAATACCTGCGCAAGCGGCTGCCGCATCTTCCGCGCCGGCAGCGGTTCTTCCTGTCGCTCTACGTCCCGGTGGTGATGAGGGTGCTGTGCCAGGCGATCATCGTTCCGCCGAAGTCGTTCTGGCGTGAATTCGACATCCCGAAGTCGGTCAAGAAGGAGCTGTTCTTCCGCGCGCCGGAGTCCAGGCAGTTCCTGCGTGACATGTTCGGCGACGTCCGGATGCTGTGCCAAGACACCGGCCTGATGAACCCGCTGGCGAAGCTGATGTGGCGCATCTGCCGGATCGACGGGCGGCCCAGCCGCTACCGCAGCGAACCGCACCGCCAACACGTCGCCACCGCGGCCTAGGGGGACGCACGACCGTGCCCCATGTGATCACCCAGTCGTGCTGCAGTGACGGGTCGTGTGTCTTCGCCTGCCCGGTGAACTGCATCCACCCCACACCCGACGAGCCGGGCTTCGCGACCGCCGAGATGCTCTACATCGACCCGGCGGCCTGCGTCGACTGCGGAGCCTGCGTCAGCGCCTGTCCGGTCGGCGCGATCGCCCCTGAGGCCACGTTGACCGACTCGCAGCTGCCGTTCGTCGAACTCAACGCGGCGTTCTATCCACCGCGCCCGCCCGACGAGAAGGTGCCGCCCACCTCCAAGCTGGCGCCGGTGCCCGACGCCCCCGTCGTCCGCTCACGTCCCGACGGCCCGCTGAGGGTCGCCATCGTGGGATCCGGCCCGGCCGCCATGTACGCCGCCGACGAACTGCTCACCCAGCGCGGGGTGCGGGTCACGATGTTCGAGCGGCTGCCCACGCCCTACGGGCTGGTCCGCGCGGGCGTCGCCCCCGACCACCAGAGCACCAAGCGGGTGACGCGGTTGTTCGACCGGGTGGCGGCGCGGCGTGAGCTGAGGCTCTACCTCAACGTCGAGGTCGGCACCCACCTGACCCACGAAGACCTGCTGGCCCACCACCACGCCGTGCTGTACGCCGTCGGCGCCCCCAACGACCGCCGCCTCGACGTCGACGGGATGGGCCTGCCCGGCACGGCGACAGCCACCGAGGTCGTCGCCTGGTACAACGGCCACCCCGACTACGCGGCCCTGCCGGTCGCACTCGACCACCGCCGAGCGGTCGTGATCGGAAACGGCAACGTGGCACTCGACGTCGCCCGCATCCTCACCACCGACCCGGACCGGCTGGCCGCCACCGACATCGCCGACCACGCGCTGGCCGCGCTGCGCGCCTCGCGCATCGACGAGGTGGTGGTCGCGGCCCGGCGCGGGCCCGCGCAGTCGGCGTTCACGCTGCCCGAGCTGATCGGTCTCACCGCCGCCTGCGACGTCGTGCTCGACGCGGCCGACCACGAACTGGTCCGGCGCGACCTCTGCGACGAAACCGATCCGCTCACCCGCAACAAGCTCGAGATCCTCGCGAAGCTGCCCGACGCCTCGGCGCCGGCCACCCGCCCGCGGATACGGCTGGCCTACCGGCTGACACCGCGACGCGTCACCGGTGCGACCCGCGCCGACGGTGTCGAGTTCACCGTCACCGGTACCGACGAGGTGCGTCGCCTCGACGCCGGGCTCGTGCTGTCCTCCATCGGCTACCGCGGCAGGCCGGTCGCAGGGCTGCCGTTCGACGAGGCCGACGGCGTCGTCCCCAACGAGAGTGGCCGTGTCGTCGACCCGGCGTCCGGCCGATCCGCCCCGGGAAGTTACGTCGCGGGCTGGATCAAGCGCGGACCGACCGGCTTCATCGGTACCAACAAGTCCTGCGCCGCGCAGACGGTGCACACCCTCGTGGCCGATTACAACGCCGGCGCACTCGCGGTGCCGTCGGCCGGCTACGGCGATCTGGACCGGTTCGTGCGAGAGCGTCGGCCCGACGTGGTCGACAGCCAGGGCTGGCGCGCCGTCGACGCGGCGGAGATCGCCCGCGGGGGTGACCGACGCCCGCGGGTGAAGTTCACGTCGGTCGCCGACATGCTGCAGGCGGCGGCGGCCGCGCCGGAGCCGCCGCTCGCGCGGCGTCTGCTCGCCGGTCTGCTGCGGTAGGCCACGTTTCGGTCGGCGGCCGGCGGTCACTCTCGCTCGCGTCAGCGAAATGAGTGGGAGCGATCCCATCCGAATCCGATCGATGTGCAGAAGGCACTGTCCGGGGCGTCGTACCCGTGCTCGAAGGAAGACCTGATCGAGCACGCCAAGAGCAACGGCGCGGACCAGGACATCCTCGACGGGCTGCAGAACTGCCCGACGGTGAGATCAGCGGCCCGGATCAGGTGCAGTAGGCGGTCTTCTGACCTGCTGGCCGCTCAATGCGGCCGGGCCCCCGGCGCGCTGTCCGCCGTCGCACGGCACGCAGCGGCGATCGCTGCGACGTCCCAGTAGAACGGCCGCACCTCGGCGATTCGCCTGCCGACGAAACGAATGGTCTGCAGGATCGGGAACTCGAGTCGTCGGCCGGTGGCTCGGGCGCATGCGTGGACATCGGTGTGGACCACCGCGGTTTCGGCCGTCGACAAGAACCGTTGCCCGGCCATGTCGAAGGCCGACCACGTCCTACTCATGGCGAGGAAGAACCGCTCCAGACCGCCATGGCCCCGCCACGTTCCGCCGTACGGCAGCGAGTCGGCCTGGTGCAGTATGACGTCGTCGGCGAAAAACGGTACGAGGGTGCTGAAGTCAGCGACCCCCGGTCCGCCTGAGGCGAGGTAGCGTGCCTCCGCCTCGTACATGTCTCGAAGTAGGCGAGCGCGGGTCTGGTCGGCGATGTCCATACCTTGTAGACGCCGGACGCACACCGAACGTGAGATCCCGCCGGAAGCCGTTACTGCTGCGTCATCGCGGCCTGCATCTCCTCCGGGCTGACCTCGCGGACCGGCTGTCCCATCGACCACAGGTGGCCGAACGGATCCCGCAGCACGCCGTAGCGGTCGCCCCAGAACTGCTCTTCGACGGGCATCACCACGGTGGCGCCGGCATCGACCGCCTGCTGGAATTTCGCGTCGACATCGGTGACCTGAAGGTGGATGGTGACCGGTGAGCCGCCCAGCGCCGTCGGTGTCGACGGCTTACCGTCGTTGTACTCGGGGAAGTCGTCGTTGAGCATCACCAACGAGCCGTTGATCTGGACTGCGCCGTGCATCAGCTTGCCGTCGGGACCGGGCATCCGCCCCAACTCGGTAGCGCCGAAAGCCTTGACGTAGAAGTCGATCGCGGCTGCTCCGTCGTCGACGCAGAGGTGCGGGGCGACAAGCGGTTGCACTTCTGGAAGGTCTTGGGTGGCCATGGGAATCTCCTCGGGTAGGTGGACAGTCACCATGCTGACTCTCCCCACCGACAAATTTCATCGGTCACACGATGGAGAACGCGGGAGGCAGCCCGGCCCGCCCGGTCAGGGCCAGGAGGACCTCCACTCCGCGACCGGAGACGACCGCGACGTCGCCGGCCAACCGCACCGCGTCGGCCAGCACGTCGGACGGCGGCGCGTAGTCGATCTGCGCGGCCCGCGCGATGTCCAGACCGTGCACGGCCAGCTCGAAGGTCCGCGTCGGCAGGTAGTTGCTCAGCCGGATGCCGAGGCCGCCGATCACCTCGATCAGCGGATCGTCCGCGGCGTCCACATCGGCCAGCGCCTTCGCGGCCAGGCCGGCGACCGTGGCCGCCGGATCCTCCCCGAGGTCGCGGCCGGCCTGTCTGCCGCGTTCGGCGACGGCGGCCGGGTCGATACCGAGCGCGGCGGGGGTCACCTTCACGTAGTACTCGGCCGCGCTGGTGACGTCCTCGCGGGCGGCGGTGGTCTGCAGGTAGGTGCTGACGGTGATCAGCGAGCGGGAGGTGTGGCCGACCAGCGCCCGCAGATCCCACTCGCCCAACCCGGGACCGTCCCACCCGGTGGCCGGCAGCCGGCCCACCAGATCGGCGAAACTGTGTGCGGCAGAGGCGAACACGACCGCCGGATCGGTGGTCATGAGGTGGTGATGCGGTCCCAGCCCTCGACGGACTCCGGGCTCCGCGGGTCGGGTCCGACATAGATCGCCGACGGGCGCACCAGCTTGCCCAGCCGTTTCTGTTCGAGGATGTGGGCGCACCATCCGGCGGTGCGCCCACAGGTGAACATCGCCGGCATCATCGAGGCGGGCACCTGGGCGAAGTCGAGGATCACCGCGGCCCAGAACTCGACGTTCGTCTCGATCGCCCGGTCGGGACGGCGCTCACGCAGCTCGGCCAGTGCGGCCTGCTCGAGGGCGGCGGCGACCTCGTAACGCGGCGCCTCCAGGCGCTCGGCGGTCGCGCGCAGCACACGGGCCCGCGGATCCTCCGCCCGGTACACCCGGTGTCCGAACCCCATCAGCTTGTCCTTGCGGTCGAGGATGCCCTTGACCACGGCGCGGGCGTCACCGGTGCGCTCGACCTCGTCGAGCATCGGCAGTACCCGCGCGGGTGCGCCGCCGTGCAGGGGGCCGCTCATCGCGCCGACGGCGCCGGAGAGTGCAGCTGCGACGTCGGCGCCGGTGGAGGCGATCACCCGGGCGGTGAACGTCGAGGCGTTCATCCCGTGTTCGGCGGCGGTCACCCAGTAGGCGTCGATGGCCTCGACGTGCCTCGGATCGGGGTCACCCTGCCACCGCGTCATGAAACGCGCTGTCACGGTTGTGCATTCGTCGATCGACCGCTGCGGGACGGCCGGCCGGTGGATCCCGCGCGCGGACTGCGCGACGTAGGACAGGGCCATCACCGAGGCGCGCGCGAGTTGGGCGCGGGCGGTGTCGTCGTCGATGTCGAGGATCGGTTTGTAGCCCCAGATCGGCGCGAGCATCGCGAGGCCGGCCTGTACGTCGACGCGGACGTCGCCGCTGTGGATCGGCAGCGGGAACGGTTCGGCCGGCGGCAGCCCGTCGCCGAAGCGCCCGTCGACCAGCAGTGCCCACACGTCGCCGAACGTCACCCGCCGCGCGACCAGATCTTCGATGTCCACGCCGCGGTACCGCAGCGCCCCGCCGTCCTTGTCCGGTTCGGCGATCTGGGTGGTGAAGGCCACCACACCCTCGAGTCCCTCGACGAAATTCTCCGGCACCGACGGCGACGTCTGAGTCATGGCCAGATTCTCGCACCCACAGCAAGTGCCGGACGGACCGGTCGGCGTAGCGTTGGCGCGGTGAAAAAGGCCGACAACGAGCACTTGGCGAGGATGCGCGTGGAGTACGGATCGGTGGAGAAGGACGGCAGCGCCGACCTCGATGTCGACTGGCTGGCCGACGGCTGGGTTGCCCTGCTGCGCAGGTGGTTAGCCGATGCCGAGGCCGCCGGGATCGCCGAGCCGAATGCGATCGTGCTCGGGACGGTGGACGCCGGGGGACGGCCGGTCACCCGCACGGTGCTGTGTAAGAGCGTCGACGACACCGGCATCACGTTCTTCACCAACTACGGTTCGGCCAAGGGCGAGGATCTGGCGAGCACGCCGTACGCCTCGGCGACCTTCCCGTGGTTCGCGCTGGGCCGTCAGGTCCACGTGCGCGGACCGGTGACGAAGGTGTCGGCCGAGGAGACCGCCGACTATTGGTCGAAGCGGCCCCGCGGATCGCAGCTCGGCGCGTGGGCATCGCAGCAGTCCAGGCCGATCGCCTCGCGGGCGGAGCTGCTCGACCAGCTCGCCGAGGTGACCGAGCGGTTCGCTGACCACGACACGGTGCCGGTGCCGCCGGACTGGGGCGGCTACCGCATCACGGCCGAGGTCGTGGAGTTCTGGCAGGGCCGGGAGAGCCGCGTCCACAACAGGATCCGCGTCCACGACGGCCGCATCGAGCGGCTGCAGCCGTAGGGATTCCCGCCGGGTAGCGGATCAGGCCGCGATGGTGACCGGCCGCGACAGATGGTGAACATCGGCGAATTTCACCGGATGTCAAGATCAACTGCTTTTTGTCCCAGCTCGGACTAGCATCCGAGGAGTGGCTGATCTCGACGGCGCCCCGGTTCTCGGGCTGCGCGAGCGCAAGAAACAGCGCACCCGAACCACCCTGATCAACGCCGCCGTCGAACTGTGCGACCGGCAGGGTTTCGAGAACACCACCGTCGACCAGATCGCCGCGGTCGCCGACGTCTCGCCGCGGACCTTCAGCCGGTACTTCGCGACCAAGGAAGCGGTGGTGCTGGCCGTCATCGACGACATCATCGAGATCGTCGCCGTCGAACTCCGCAGGCAACCGCCGGACATCAGCCACCTCGAGGCGATCTTCCGCAGCCACATCCACGCGTTCAACGCCACCAAGCGGGCCCCGCCGACGGGGCTGACCGAGGAGCGGCTGCTCGCGTCGGCGCGCATCGTGACGTCGTCGGAAACCCTCATACACGCGGCCACCCGGTTCCGGCTGGACGCGGTGAACGCCGCGCTCGTCGAGCGTATGGGTACCGCACCCGACGACCGGCGGCTGCAACTGGTGGCCGCGGTGTGGGGCGCGATCATGATGGCCGCACTCGCCGACCTCGGACCCGGCGCCGACTGGGGCACGATGACCGCCGACGGCATCGTGTCCCGGATCGAGCTGGCGTATGCCCAGTTCCTCGACGTGACCGCCGACTTCAAGCAGCTGGTCTGAGCAACTGCCCGCCCCCCGCAAGCACGTCCGTCACGATGGGGCTACCTTTTGTAGACGAGGGTCTGCACCTGCGGAGCGACGATGAAGGGATTCCCGTGGCCGATAATCCGTCCAGTGCAACTGAGCACGCCAAGCTGAGCTACCCCGGCGGCGAGCTCGAGCTGGATATCGTCCCGGCCACCGACGGTGCCGACGGCATCGCGCTGGGGTCGCTGCTGGCGAAGACCGGCTACACCACTTTCGACGGCGGATTCGTCAACACCGCATCGACGAAGAGTGCGATCACCTACATCGACGGCGACGCCGGCATCCTGCGCTACCGGGGTTATCCCATCGAGCAGCTGGCCGAGAAGTCGACGTTCATCGAGGTGAGCTACCTGCTCATCTACGGTGAGCTGCCGACCGCCGACCAGCTCGAGGACTTCACCACCAAGATCCAGCGGCACACCCTGCTGCACGAGGATCTCAAGCGGTTCTTCGACGGGTTCCCGCGCAACGCCCACCCGATGCCGGTGCTCTCGAGTGCGGTCAACGCGCTCAGCGCCTACTACCAGGACTCGCTCGACCCGATGGACAAGAACCAGGTCGAACTGTCCACGATCCGGCTGCTGGCCAAGCTGCCGACCATCGCGGCCTACGCGTACAAGAAGTCCGAGGGGCAGCCGTTCCTGTACCCGGACAACTCGCTGACGCTGGTCGAGAACTTCCTGCGGATGACGTTCGGCTTCCCGGCCGAGCCCTACGAGGTCGACCCGGAGATCGTGCGGGCACTCGACATGCTGCTGATCCTGCACGCCGACCACGAGCAGAACTGCTCGACGTCGACGGTCCGGCTGGTGGGTTCCTCGCAGGCCAACCTGTTCACCTCGATCTCGGGCGGCATCAATGCGCTGTGGGGCCCGCTGCACGGCGGCGCCAACCAGGCGGTGCTGGAGATGCTGACCAAGATCCAGAAGTCCGATGGTGACGTCCGCGAGTTCGTGCGCAAGGTCAAGGACCGCGAGGACGGCGTGAAGCTGATGGGCTTCGGCCACCGCGTCTACAAGAACTACGATCCGCGCGCCCGCATCGTCAAGGAGCAGGCCGACAAGATCCTCGGCAAGATGGGCGTCGAGGACGAACTGCTCGACATCGCGAAGTCGCTCGAAGAGGTGGCGCTGACCGACGACTTCTTCGTCGAGCGCAAGCTGTACCCGAACGTCGACTTCTACACCGGCGTGATCTACCGGGCGATGGGCTTCCCGACGCGGATGTTCACCGTGCTGTTCGCGCTGGGCCGGCTGCCCGGCTGGATCGCGCACTGGCGGGAGATGCACTCCGAGCCCGGCAAGATCGGCCGCCCCCGGCAGATCTACACCGGCTACACCGAGCGCGACTACATCGACACCGACAAGCGCTGACCTCGCCACTTCCGTCGAATTCGGCGCGGGTTTGCCTTGCGAACAGTTGTAGTTTCACAATGGTTGGGTGATTGAAACCGTCGGCATGAGCGCACGGCGCAAGGCCATCATCCTGGTCTCGTGCTGTCTGAGCCTGCTGATCGTTTCCATGGACGCCACGATCGTCAACGTCGCGATCCCGGCGATCCGCTCGGATCTGCACGCCTCCCCGTCGCAGCTGCAGTGGGTGGTCGACGTCTACACCCTGGTGCTGGCCTCGCTGTTGATCCTGGCGGGGGCGACCGGGGACCGGTTCGGCCGGCGCCGGGTGTTCCAGATCGGGCTGACGGTCTTCGCCTTCGGATCGCTGCTGTGCAGCCTCGCCCCCAACATCGAGACGCTGATCGTGGCGCGCCTGCTGCAGGCCATCGGCGGTTCGATGATGAATCCCGTTGCGCTGTCAATCGTCTCGCAGATCTTCACCGGCCGGGTGGAACGGGCCCGGGCGCTGGGCATCTGGGGTTCGGTGGTGGGCATCGCCATGTCGCTGGGCCCGATCGTCGGGGGTCTGCTCATCGAGACGGTCAGCTGGCGGGCGGTCTTCTGGATCAACCTGCCGATCTGCGCGGCCGCGATCATCCTGACCGCGGTGTTCGTGCCCGAGACCAAGTCGACGACCATGCGCAACATCGATCCGATCGGGCAGGCCCTGGCCGTGGTGTTCCTGTTCGGGATCGTGTTCGCCCTGATCGAGGGGCCCGGTCTGGGCTGGACCGATCCGCTCACGCTCACCGCCGCCGCGGTTGCGCTGGTGGCGTTCGCGGGGTTCCTCCGCTACGAATCACGCCGCCACGACCCCTTCATCGATCTGCGCTTCTTCCGCAGTATCCCGTTCAGCGCGGCGACGGTGACCGCGGTGTCGGCGTTCGCCGGCTGGGGTGCGTTCCTGTTCATGATGTCGCTGTACCTGCAGGGTGAGCGCGGCTACTCCGCCATGGAGACCGGTCTCATCTACCTGCCCATCGCGATCGGGGCACTGCTGTTCTCCCCGCTGTCGGGCCGGCTGGTGGGGCGTTTCGGCGCCCGGCCGTCGCTGCTGATCGCCGGGGTGTTCATCACGGCGGCGTCGGCGATGCTGAGCTTCCTCACCGCGACCACCCCGGTCTGGGAACTGCTCGTCGTGTTCGCCGTCTTCGGTATCGGCTTCTCGATGGTCAACGCGCCGATCACCAATGCCGCGGTCAGCGGGATGCCGCTGGAGCGCGCGGGCGCGGCGTCGGCGGTGACGTCCACCAGCAGGCAGATCGGCGTGAGTATCGGTGTGGCGCTGTGCGGTTCGGTCGCGGGCGGTGCGCTGGCCGGCACGTCGACGGACTTCGCCGCCGCGGCGCGGCCGCTGTGGTTCGTCCTCGTCGGTTTCGGGCTGATCATCACCGCGCTGGCGGTGTACTCCACATCGGGCCGCGCCATGCACTCCGCCGACCGGCTGGCGCCGCTGATCTCGGGAGATGTGGTGGGGCAGGGGGCGACCCGTGCCGCGTAACCCGCTCGCCGACGAGGTATGGGGTGCGCTGACGGCCCTGGTCTTCGACAACCGCGACAGCTGGCGGCGCGCGGTGGTCGAGGAGACGGGGTTGCCGTTCAGCCGCGTCCGGGTGTTGCGGCGGCTGGGCCGTCAGCCGATGACGGTGAAGCAGGTGGCTCAGGCGGCGACGCTGGACGCGCCTGCGGCGACGGTCGCCGTCAACGATCTGGAGGACCGGGGCCTGGTGGTGCGGGAGGTCGATCCGGCGAACCGCCGCTGCAAGACGGTGTCGCTGACCGATGACGGCCGTGCGGTGCTGGCGACGATCGAGGCGATCGACGATCCCGCGCCCGAAGGGCTGGCCGCCCTGGACGACGGCGAACTCGAAGCGTTGCGGGCGACGCTGCGCAAGCTCACCGGCCGCTGAGGCCTCAGACCCGGGTCAGCGTCACGTTGTACAACCGCACCCCGGCGTCGGTCGGTGCGATGTCGACGAAGGTCGGGACGTCGCGGATCGCGTCACCCTTGGCGATGACGTTGTTCCACACCTCGATCGCGCAGGGAAAACCGCTGCAGCGCAACCATAATCCGGGTGCGCTCTGATACGGCGGCATACTCGGCGCCTGGTCCACCCGGTAGCGACCCGGCGGGATGAACGCGGTGGCCCAGCCCTGTGCGGCCTGCTCGTCGACGCCGAACAACCCGTTGCTGCCGTAACTCGGCGAGGCGGTGGCGGGTGCGGCGAACACGAGGCCGGCCGCGGTGACCCCGGCGAGCATCCAGGTGGCGTTCACGCAGGCCAGCGTACGCTCAGCTGTCCAGTACAGCCATGGCCGCGTTGTGCCCGCCGATCCCGGACACCCCGCCGCCGCGACGGGAACCCGACCCGCACAGCAGGATTCGAGGGTGCCGGGTGGCCACGCCCCAACGCTGCGCGGCGGTGTCCAGCGGATCGTCGGCCTCGGCGAACGGCCACTGCAGCCCACCGTGGAAGATGTTGCCGCCGGTCATGTTCAGGCTGTGTTCCAGATCGGTGGTGGTCTTCGTCTCGATGCAGAGCCGGCCCGCGGCATCCTCCATCACCACATCGTGAATCGGTTCGGCCAGAACGGAATTCAGTGACGTGAGCACCGCGGAGGTCAGCGTGTTACGCATCCGGTCGTCGTCGCCGTGCGCCAGCAGCGAATGCGGGGTGTGCAGTCCGAACACGGTCAGCGTCTGCGCACCCGCGGCGCGCAGCTCGTCGGACAGGATCGTCGGATCGTTGAGCGAGTGGCAGTAGATCTCGCACGGCAGCGGCTGGGGGACGTCACCGGCCGCCGCCCGGTCGTGGGCGGCGTCGAGTTGGCTCAGTGTCTCGTTGATGTGGAACGTCCCGCCGAACGCCTGCTCGGCCGTCACCGTCGGGTCCCGCAGCTTCGGCAACCGGCGCAGCATCAGGTTGACCTTCACCTGCGAACCGGGTGCCGACGGCGGCGCCGGCTCGTCCAGCAGCGCGGCCAGCACGGTCGGGGTGACGTTGGCCAGCACGAACCGGGCGCCCACCCGGTGCTCCCGCCCGCCCGCCGAGTAGGTGACCTCACCGTCGGGCGTGATGGCGGTGACCTCGGCGCCGGTGGTGATCTCGGCACCGAAACCGGCCGCCGCCGCGGCCAGCGCGCCACTCACCGCGCCCATGCCGCCGACCGGCACGTCCCAGTCACCGGTGCCGCCGCCGAGCAGGTGGTACAGGAAGCAGATGTTCTGCACCAACGACGGGTCGTCGGTGCGCGCGAAGGTGCCGATCAGCGCATCGGTGGCCATCACCCCGCGCACCAGATCGCTGTGCGCCGCCGCGGTGATCGCCGCGCCGATGGGCGTCTCGGTGACCGCCCGCCACGCCCGGTCGTCGGCGCCGGACAGTACGTGCCGTCGGATCTGCTCGCGGGTCATCAGCGGTGCGGTCAGGGTCGGCCACAGGCGTTCGGTGACGGTGCGGAAGCGGTGGTAGAAGTCGCTGAAACCGGCCTCGTCGGCGGCGGCGCCGACCGCGTCGAAGGTGCTCGTGGGCCCGATGAGCAGGCCGGTGTGCCCGCCGGTGGCCGGGTCGGGCGTGTAGGAGGAGTAGCGGCGTTTGACCAGGCGGATCCGCGCGCCGAGGTCGTCGACGATGCGTCTGGGCAGCAGGCTCACCAGGTACGAGTAGCGCGACAGGCGGGCGTCCACACCGTCGAACGCATGCGCCGACACCGCGGCCCCGCCGACGTGGTCGAGCCGCTCGAGCATCTGGACCCGGCGGCCGGCGCGCGCGAGGTAGGCGGCGGCGACCAACCCGTTGTGGCCGCCCCCGACGATCAGCGCGTCGTAGGCGGAGCTCAGTTCAGGTAGCCCTCGACCTCGTCGGCCGGGCGTACCTCCGCCTCACGCGGATCCCTACCGCTGTCCCGCAGCGCGCGCCGTTGCCGCAACAGATCCCAGCACTGGTCGAGTTGGACCTCCACCGCGCGCAGCCGCTGATGCTCTTCACTCTCGTCGATCTCGCGGTGCTGCAGTGCCTCGCGGAGCTGCTGCTCCTCGGCGACGAGCTTGTTCACCTGAGCCAGGATGTCTTGGTCTGATGCCACGGCTCCAGTCTGCCCGACTACCGTGGGGACGTGACTGTGAACCCAGGACAGAAACCCGAGATCGACTTCCCGGACGGCCCGGCCCCGACTGAGCTGGTCATCGAGGATCTGGTCGTCGGTGAGGGCCCCGAGGCGGTGCCCGGCGCCAACGTCGAAGTGCACTACGTCGGCGTGGAGTACGACACCGGCGAGGAGTTCGACAGCTCGTGGAACCGCGGCCAGTCGATCGAGTTCCCGCTGCAGGGTCTGATCCAGGGCTGGCAGGACGGCATCCCGGGGATGCGGGTCGGCGGCCGGCGCAAGCTGACGATTCCGCCCGCACAGGCCTACGGGCCCGCCGGCGGGGGTCACCGGCTGTCGGGCAAGACGCTGATCTTCGTCATCGACCTGCTGGCCACCCGATAAGGTCCGCCGAACGTGAGCCCGTGAGCGAGAAAGCGCCCGCGACTCACGCACAAGCTCACGTTCGCGCAGGGTCAGCCGCGGGGCCCGGGTAGCCGCAGCAGCAGCCGCGCCCCGCCGAGCGGGCTGGACTCCAGTGTCGCCGTCCCGCCGTGCAATTCGGCCTGCTGAGCGACCAGCGCCAGCCCCAGCCCGGAGCCGGAGTGCGACGCGGTCGACCCGCGGGAGAACCGCTCGAACACCCGCGTGCGTTCCTCCTCGGGCACGCCGACGCCGTCGTCGTCGATCGCGATCTCCACACCCGCGCGGGAACTGACCGCCGACAGCTGCACCCGCGTGGCGCCGCCGTGTTTGACGGCGTTGGCGATCGCGTTGTCGACGGCGAGCCGCAACCCGGCGGGCAGTCCGACGATGATCACCGTCGGCGCAGGCACCAGCGTCACCTCCAGGTCCGGATACACGCGCATCGCGTCGTGGGCGGCGCGGTCGAGCAGTTCGGTGATGTCGACGGGCACATGGTCAGCGGCGGTCGACAGTTCGCCCTGGGCCAGGCGTTCCAGCGCGGACAGCGTCGCCTCGATACGCGACTGGGTCCGGATGACGTCGTTGATCACCTCTTTGCGCTGTTCGTCGGCGAGGTCGAGGGTGGCCAGCACCTCCAGGTTGGTCCGCATCGCGGTCAGCGGCGTGCGCAGTTCGTGCGCGGAGACCGACGCGAAGTCGCGCGCCGACGCCAGCGCGGCCTTCGTGCGGTCCTGTTCGGACCAGATGCGTTCGAGCATGCCCTTGACGGCTTCGGCGATCTCCACGGCCTCGGAGGCGCCGCGCACTTCGACGTCGGGGGCTTCGTCACCGGCGTCGATCTGGCGGGTCTGTTCGGCGAGGCGTTTGAGCGGGCGCACCGCGAACGCCGCCAGCAGCCAGCCCAGCAGGGTGGCCGCCCCGACCGCCAATGCGCAGATGATGATCACCCGTCGGTGCAGGTTGTTGGTGTCGGCGACGGTGGCGTCGTAGGTGGCGCCGACTTCCACCGACATCGGTTCGGGGTAGCGGATGTCGACGGTGCGCACCCGGTAGCGCACACCGTCGACGTAGGTGTCGGCGTACCCAGGCTGCGACTCCGGCAGCACCACGTCGGAGTTCGAGGTGACCTCACCGCTGGGTAGGCGCACGGTGATGACGACGTCCTGGTTGTTCGGCGACTTCGGGATGGTGTCCAGGCCGCGCGGCAGGAACGGGATCGCGAAACCGGCCGCCTCGTCGAGGCGCCGGTCGAGGCGCTCCTTGCGGTCGTTGGTGATGCCGACCCACACCACGGTGCCGACGATGACCACGACGATCGCCGCGCCGATTGCTGTCGCGAAGGCCACCCTGGTCCGCAGGGACGGGGTGCGGCGGAAGATCCGCGACAGCGCGCTCATGGCTATTGGGTCCGGAGGACGAATCCCACACCGCGCACGGTGTGCAGCAGGCGGGGCGCGCCGCCCGCCTCGAGCTTGCGGCGCAGGTATCCGATGAACACGTCGACGACGTTGGTGTCGGCGGCGAAGTCGTAACCCCAGACCAGTTCGAGCAACTGGGCGCGGGAGAGCACCGCGGTCTTGTGCTCGGCCAGCACCGCCAGCAGGTCGAATTCACGTTTGGTCAGGTCGACGTCGGCGCCGTTGACACGGGCCCGCCGGCCGGGGATGTCGACCTCGAGCGGGCCGACCTGGATGGTCTCCGACGAGAAGGTCGCCGACGAACCGCGCCGACGCAAGAGTGCCTTGACCCGGGCCACGAGCTCGGCCAGCACGAAGGGTTTGACGAGGTAGTCGTCGGCGCCCGCCTCCAGACCGGCCACCCGGTCGTCGACACTGCTGCGCGCGCTCAGCACGCAGACCGGCACGTCGTTGTCCATCGCGCGCAACGCCGTGACCACGCTGACGCCGTCGAGCACCGGCATGTTGATGTCGAGGACGATCGCATCGGGGCGCGTCTCGGTGGCGCTGCGCAGCGCCTCGGCGCCGTCCACCGCGGTGGACACGTCGAACCCGGACAGCCGCAACCCGCGCTCCAGAGACGCCAGCACGTCGGGGTCGTCGTCGACGACCAGTACCCGGGGCGATCCCACACCACTGTCCATAGGAGCAATCTTGCCTGATACCGAGGTCAGGCTGGGGGAGGCTGCCCGCTGGATCGCCGTCCCTCCTCACGCATCTGTGCGATCTCCCCGCGCAGATCCGCGATCTCGGCGAGCAGCCTGCCGATGTGTTCGGTCGTCACCATGTTCGCGGCGGCGTCCTCGTCGGACACCCGCTGCACGATCCACGACGCCAGCGTCGCGGTGATCGACCCGACGAGGCTGATCCCGCCGATCATCAGCAGCACCGCGATCACCCGTCCCGTCGCGGTGACCGGGGTCAGATCGCCGTAGCCGACGGTGGTGATCGTGGTGATCGACCACCACAGGGCCTGCCCGAAGTGGGTGATGTGGGCCTCGGGTTGCCCGCGTTCGCTCTCCAGCACCGCCAGCGACGCGACGAACACCAGCAGCACCGCGCCGGCGACGGTGTACATGACCACCCGGCCGCGGATCGCGTTGCCGACCGCGCGCTGCATCACGGTGATCAGCGTGACCAGCCGCAACAGCTGCAGCGGACGTAGCAGCGGCAGGACCACGATGGCCAGGTCGAACAGGTGCCGGTAGAACCATCGCCACCGGTTGCGGGCCAGGCCGAGCCGCACCAGGTAGTCGGCGATGAACAGCGACCACGACACCGCCGTCACCGCGCGGGTGATGTCAGCGCCCGTGCCGTGCGGCCGAATCAGCACGTCAACGGCGTAGGCGGCCAGGAAGAGCAGGGCGACGCCTGCCAGCGGCCACTCCGTCCGCCGCTCCCACTTCTCCATCGTGTTCTGCGGAGTCGTCACGGTTCGGCTGCTTACCCCCACCCGGGGGCTCCGAACCGCCGCCGCCACCCGGGAACATTTGACCTCACCTTTTGTTGAGGTTCTACGGTGAATTCATGAGTATCGAAACGGTCGCCCGGCAGACCCTGTACCGCCAGGCGCACGCCCGCAGCGGAGATCTGCACTCGCTGGCCGACCGTGCCCTGCTGCGCCGCATCTGGCGGTTCGCCGGCCGGCACCACCGCAGGCTCGCCGCGTTCGTGGCGGTCAGCGTGGTGAGCGCGACGCTGGCGGTGGCCACGCCCGTGCTGGCCGGCCGGGTGGTCGACGAGATCACGCGCGGCGGCGCGGCGTCGGTCGTGATCGGGCTCGCCGCCGTCATCGCGACCGTCGCACTCGCCGAGGCCGGGGTGTCGCTGCTGACGCGCTGGCTGTCGTCGAACATCGGCGAGGGCCTCATCTTCGACCTGCGCACCGCCGTCTTCGAGCACGTCCAGAAGATGCCCGTGGCGTTCTTCATGCGCACCCGCACCGGTGCGCTGGTCAGCCGCCTCGGCAACGATGTGCTCGGCGCACAGCGCGCGTTCTCCGACACGCTGTCCGGGGTGGTCTCCAACCTGGTCACGCTGACGCTGACGCTCGGCGTGATGCTCGCGATCTCCTGGCAGATCACCGTCGTCGCACTCGTGCTGGTCCCGGTTTTCGTGCTGCCCGCCCGCCGAATCGGCGCCAGGATGGCGCACCTGTCGCGGGAGAGCGCCATTCACAACGCGACGATGAACACGCAGATGACCGAACGGTTCTCCGCGCCCGGCGCCACCCTGGTCAAGCTGTTCGGCCGCCCCGATAGCGAATCCCACGAGTTCGCGGTCCGCGCCGGGCGCGTCCGCGACATCGGGGTGCGGTCGGCGATGCTGCAGTCGACGTTCATGAACTCGCTGACGCTGATGTCGGCGCTCGCCCTGGCGCTGGTGTACGGGCTCGGCGGGGTGATCGCCCTCGGTGGTCATCTGCAGGCCGGGGCGATCGTGTCGCTGGCGCTGTTGTTGACCCGTCTCTACGCACCGCTGACCGCGTTGGCCAATGCCCGGGTCGAGATCGCCAGTGCGCTGGTGTCTTTCGAGCGTGTCTTCGAGGTGCTGGATCTGGAGCCGATCATCCGGGAGGAGCCCGACGCCGTCGCGGTACCCGACGGCCCGGTGCGCGTCGAATTTGATCACGTGCGGTTCTCCTACCCGACGGCGGACAAGGTCTCGCTGGCCTCGCTCGAGGAGGTCGCGGTGCTCGACGACCGCGACGACGGTGAGGTGCTGCACGACATCTCGTTCACCGCGGAGCCGGGGCAGATGGTCGCGCTGGTCGGGTCTTCGGGCGCCGGCAAGTCGACGATCGCCGCGCTGCTGGCCCGTCTCTACGACGTCGACTCCGGTGCGGTGCGGCTGGCCGGGATGGACGTGCGCGACGTGACGTTCGAATCGCTGCGCGACACCGTCGGCATGGTCACCCAGGACGGACACCTGTTCCACGAGTCGATCCGGGCCAACCTGCTGCTGGCCGCCCCCGAGGCGACGGACGACCGGCTCTGGGAGGTGCTGCGCCGCGCCCGGTTGGCCGATGTCGTCGCCGCAATGCCCGACGGGCTCGACACGGTTGTCGGTGAACGTGGCTACCGTCTGTCCGGCGGGCAACGGCAACGGCTGACCATCGCCCGCCTGCTGTTGGGGAGGTCACGGGTGGTGGTGCTCGACGAGGCGACGGCGTCGCTGGACTCGGCGTCGGAGGCCGCGGTGCAACAGGCCCTCGGTGAGGCGCTGGCCGGGCGGACGTCGCTGGTCATCGCCCACCGGCTGTCGACCGTGCGGGCCGCCGACCTGATCCTGGTGGTCGAGGACGGCCGGATCGTCGAGCGCGGGACGCATCGCCAGCTCATCGGCCGCGGCGGCCGCTACGCCGAGTTGTACGAGACCCAGTTCGCGGAGCCGGAGGCGGTTGCGTGACGTTTTCCGCCGCGACGTTATTGGCTTGCCGCCGATGGGAAGATTGACTAAGTGGCCAATCCCGACTCTCGCGCCCTCGTCTCGGCGCCCGCGATCGCTGCTCGGCGGGCGCGGCCGAGGGCCAGTTCAGACCTGTGGCGGCTCCTGCCGTACCTGATGCCCTACCGGGTGCGCTGGATCGTGATGTTCGTCGTCGCGATCGCCAGCCTTGGCGCGACGATCTCGATCCCGCTGATGACCAAGGCGGTCATCGACGGGCCGGTGCGCCACCAGGACCAGCAGGGGCTGTGGGTGCTCGGCGCCGCCGCGATGGGCGTCGGCATCACCGAGGCCGTGCTGTGGTTCATCCGGCGGTGGTTGGTGTCGCGCGCCACCATGGGCGTCGAGGCCGACATCCGCAAGGACCTCTACGCCCGGCTACAGATCCTGCCGATGAGTTTCCACGGCCGCTGGCAGTCCGGACAGCTGCTGTCACGCGTGATGAACGATCTGTCCACGATCAGGCGGTTCATGTCGTTCGGGTTGGTGTTCCTGATCCTCAACGGTCTGCAGATCGTCGTCGTGACCGCGATCCTGCTGTCGATGTACTGGCCGCTGGGTGTGGTCGTGCTGGTGTCGATCGTGCCGATCACGCTGACGGTCCTGCACTTCCAGCGGGAGTACACGCGGCTGTCGCGGTTGGCGCAGGACCAGTCCGGCCACGTCGCCACCCACGTGGAGGAGTCGGCGCTGGGGCTGCGGGTGGTGAAGTCCTTCGGACGCGAGGACTACGTCTACGACCGGTTCGACCAGCAGCTGACCGATCTCTACGACACCCAGGTCGCCCGGGTGTCGGTGTCGGCGAAGTTCTGGACCCTGCTCGAGATCATCCCGAACCTGACGTTGATCGTCGTGCTCGGTTTCGGCGCGTACGCCGCCGGCAACGGCTACGTCACGCTGGGCACTCTCGTCGCGTTCATCACGATGATGCTGTCGCTGGTGTGGCCGATCGCCTCGCTGGGGTTCCTGCTGTCGATGATGCAGGAGTCGTACACCGCGGCCAACCGCATCGCCGAGATCTTCGACGCGCCACGGGAGATCACCGACGGCCCCCGCAACGACACCCCGCGCGGCGGCCGCCTCGAACTCGTCGACGTGGGGTTCCGATTCCCGGACAGCAAGGACTGGGCACTCCGGAATGTGAACGTGACCGTCGAACCTGGCGAGACGGTGGCGCTGGTCGGGTCGACGGGGTCGGGTAAGTCGGTGCTGGCCGCGCTGCTGTCGCGGCTCTACGACGTGACCGAGGGGTCGATCCGCATCGACGGCGTCGACATCCGCGAGCTGTCGCTGCCGGCGCTGCGCCAGGCCGTCGCGACGGCGTTCGAGGATCCGACGCTGTTCTCGATGTCGGTCGCCGAGAACCTCCGGCTGGGCCGGCCGGACGCCACCGAAGCACAGATGGCCGAGGCCATCGAGGTGGCCGCCGCGCAGTTCGTCTACGATCTGCCGTTCGGGCTGGACACCCGCATCGGTGAACAGGGTATGAGCCTGTCCGGCGGTCAGCGGCAACGTCTTTCGCTGGCCCGCGCGATCCTCGCGGCCCCGAGGATCCTCGTCCTCGACGACACCCTCTCCGCGCTCGACGTCCACACCGAGGCCGTCGTCGAGGAGGCGCTGCGCCGGGTGCTGCACGCGGTCACCGGCATCGTCGTCGCGCACCGCGCGTCGACCGTCCTCCTGGCCGACAAGGTGGCCTTGCTCGAGAACGGAACCGTCACCCACGTCGGCACCCATGCCGAACTGCTCGCTGATGTGCCGCAGTACCGCTACCTGCTGGCCGCCGATGACGAACTCGACGACGGCGCCGAACGCGCCGCCGACTGGACGGACGACGATGCGCGCGAGCGCATCGAGCACGCGTACACCGAACACGAGGCGACCGAGGACGCCTGCGCCGATCCCCGGTTCGTGACATCGGAGGCCGAACGCCGATGAGCGTCACCGACTGGCGCGGACGCGTCAAGGAGAACCAGGACGGGGACGACGGGAACCTCCCGATCGACGAGAGCGTCCCCCGCCGCCGCGAGGCCCGGGCCCTGCTGGGCAACCTGCTCAAACCCTATCGGATGACGGTGTTCCTGCTCGCGCTCGTCGTGGTGGTGGAAAACCTTGCACGCCTCAGTATTCCGCTGCTGGTGCAACGCGGCATCGACCACGGCATCCCACCGCTGCTCGAGGGTGAGCCCGCTCGCGAACTGATGCTGATCGTCGGCGCGCTGTGCACGGTGGTGCTCGTACAGGCCGCCAGCCGGATGTTCTTCCTGCGCAGGTCGGGCCGGATCGGCCAGAAGGTGCTGTTGGAGTTGCGCCGCAGGGTGTTCCGTCATTTCCAGCGCCTCGACCTGGCCTTCCACGACCGGTACACCTCCGGGCGGGTGGTGAGTCGGTCGACCAACGACGTCGAAGCCATCCAGGACATGCTGGAGACCGGGTTCGACAGCCTGATCACCGCGGTGCTCACGCTTGTCGGCACGTCCATCCTGCTGGTGACCCTCGACGTGAAGCTGGGTCTGATGTGCCTGGCCGCGTTCCCGATCCTGGTGGCGCTGGTGTGGTGGTTCCGCAACGAGTCGGCCAAGACCTACCGCAAGGTGCGGGAGAGCGCCGCGCTGGTGATCGTTCAGTTCGTCGAGACGATGACGGGCATCAAGGCGGTGCAGGCCTACCGGCGCGAACCGCGCAACCAGGAGATCTTCGAGGACATCGCCGACGAGTACCGCGAGATCAACGAGCGGACCTTCCGGCTCCTGGCGATCTTCATGCCCGGGGTGAAACTGGTCGGCAACATCACCACCGGCGTGGTGCTGCTCTACGGCGGCTACCGGACGCTGAACGGTGAGATGACGATCGGCACGCTGACCGCGTTCCTGCTGTATCTGCGAATGTTCTTCGAACCGATGCAGGAGATCTCGCAGTTCTTCAACACGTTCCAATCGGCGTCCTCGGCGCTGGAGAAGCTGGCCGGGGTGCTCGCCGAGCGGCCGGGGATCAAGGATCCCACCGACCCGGTCCGCCTGGAGTCCGTGCGCGGCGAGATCTCCTTCGACGACGTGACGTTCGGCTATTCGCCGGACCGGCCGGTGCTGCCGGGGCTGACCGTGACGGTGCCTGCCGGTCAGACCGTCGCGCTGGTCGGCACCACGGGTGCGGGTAAGACGACGATCGCGAAGTTGATCGCGCGGTTCTACGATCCGACGTCCGGCGCGGTCACGCTCGACGGGACCGATCTGCGGCGTCTGTCGCAGAGCGAGTTGCGCAGGCACGTGGTGATGGTGACGCAGGAGAACTTCATGTTCGAGGGCACGGTCGCCGACAACATCCGGTTCGGCAAACCCGAGGCCACCGACGACGAGGTGCGTGCCGCGGCGCAGGCCGTCGGCGCGGACCGGTTCATCGACCTGTTGCCCGAGGGTTATGACACCGACGTCGCCAAGCGCGGTGGCCGGCTGTCGGCCGGGCAGCGGCAACTCGTCGCGTTCGCGCGGGCGTTCCTGGCGGACCCGGCGGTGCTGATCCTCGACGAGGCGACGTCGTCGCTGGACATCCCGAGCGAGCGGATGGTGCAGCGGGCGCTGGAGACGGTGTTGAGTGACCGCACCGCGCTGGTGATCGCGCACCGGCTCTCGACGGTCGCGATCGCCGACCGGGTGCTGGTGGTCGAAGGTGGCCGCATCGTCGAGGACGGCGCGCCGAGCGAGTTGATCGGCCGCGACGGCGGTCGCTATGCGGCCCTGCATCAGGCGTGGGAGCAGTCGTTGGCCTGAATTCGGGGTGGCCCAGCGGGGGTTTGCGTCGTGAGACTGAAGCTACGCAGGGGGTCTCTCGTACTTTCGCTGCGTGAGTTCAGTGTCGCGCAGGGTGTCGGTGCCCACTGCCAGCATCAGCGCATGGGAAGGATCTTCATCGGCACGGAGGCGTTGGCCGGCGGCGCCGTCACACGACATGAGCTGGCGCGCCGGCACACACGCATCTATCCGGATGTGTATTGCCCCAACCAGGCGGAGCTTTCGCTGAAGGACAGGATCTATGCGGCTTGGCTGTGGTCACGACGACGCGCGGTCATCGGGGGACTGTCGGCCGCGGCGATGCAGGGTGCTCCTTGGATCGATGACGACATCCCCATCGAATTGATCTGGAACAACACCCATGCCCCCGAAGGTCTGATCGTCCGCAACGACACCCTCGCCGCGGACGAGGTGGACCGTTTCGGTCGGCTGCCCGTGACCAACTGCGCGCGAACGGCTTTCGACCTCGGTCGACGACTGCCACGCGACGATGCTGTCGCACGACTGGACGCGCTCATGTGGGCGCAGCGCTTCCGTGTCGACGATGTCTGGTCGCTGGCGGAGCGTTATCCCCGCGCTCGAGGATTGAAGGGATTACGCATCGCGTTGCCGCTGATCGACGCGGGCGCAGCCTCACCGAAGGAGACGTGGCTGCGGCTGCTCCTCATCGACAACGGATACGACTCGCTGACCACGCAGATCCCGGTCTTCGACCACCGCGGCCTCATCGGGGTCTCGAATATGGGCTGGCCCGAGCTGAGGATCGCTGTCGAGTACGACGGGGATTATCACCGGACGAACCGGAGGCGTTATGTGATGGATCAGCGCAAGTTGCGACGTCTCGCGGCACTCGGCTGGATCGTCGTGCGGGTGATCGCCGAAGACGACGAGGCCGACATCCTTGCGCGCGTTGGGCATGCGCGAAGGGTTCGCGAGGCTGAAGTGTCGCAGGGGGCTTCTCGTACTTTGGCTGCGTGAGTTCAGTCTCGGGCGAGAATCAACCCCGACCTCACCAGTACGGCTCGCCGAGGTGGTGGCACTTGTTCCCACCGGCCCGTTTCGCCTCGTACATCGCTGCGTCGGCAGCCCGGACCATCCGGTCCAGCGTCGACTCATGGTTTCCCCGCGACGCGTCGAGCGCGATGCACGCCGTCCCCACACTCGCCGTGACGGGCTCCGGCAGCGCGGCGATCTCCCCACAGATCTGCTCGGCCAGCGGAGCGGGATCGTCGGTCTCCAGTACGGCGGCAACCACGAACTCCTCGCCACCGCTGCGGCCGATCACCGCCGGGAACCCGACGACCGCGCGGGACAGCGCCTGCCCGACCGAGATCAGCGCCTCATCGCCGACCTGATGGCCGTAGGTGTCGTTGATCCGCTTGAAGTCGTCGAGGTCCACCACCACCATGACCAGGTGGGTCCCACCGTGCGACGGCCCGCCGGTGAGCAGTTTCGCGCTGTGCGCATAGAAGGCGCGACGGTTGAGGAGCCCGGTGAGCGGATCCCGGTCGGCGCGCGCCAGATCCACGCCGAGCGCCCGGACCAGGACGTGGATCGCGACCGGCATCGCGATGTTGATCTGCACCACGATGAACAGGTCGACGACGGCCATCGCGGGATGCCCGGACAGCGCGATCCGCAGCGCGGCGATGACCGCGACAGCGGTCGTCACCGCGAAGTTGTAGACCACCAGCGCCGTGGAGTGGAAGAACGCGATGTAGGCGGCGATGGTCGCGAAGGAGATGCACCCGGTGAGCGCACCGGTGGGGTTGGGATAGGCCAGACACGACAGCGCGATCGCGGCGTTGGACACGACGGCGAAGGCCACCGACTCGGTGTGGGTCGGCCAGTGCCGCGCCCACAACGCCACCCCGAAGACCCCCCCGGCGACCGCGGTCCATGTCATCGCGACCGGGACGGTGTCCTGCGGCCCGTCGAATCGCAGCAGGACGAGCAGGCAGACCGACAGCGAAGCCGCGATGCCTGCCATCATCACCCGCACCGCCGCCGTCATCCCGCGGGCGACCAGGTAGTCGCTCATCCACTCGTAATGGTGGGCGTGCGACCACCACCCACGCGACAACGCCGCCGCCATCTTCCCCGCCCCCGGCTCACAACTGATCGAAAGTACTTCCCTTGGCAAACTTAACCAGATGCCGACGGCCACCGGACGCGAAGTTCACACTTCGGTGAGCAAAGCCTCGAGCTTGTCGTTGAGGTCGTGCAACTGCGAGCCCAGCATGCCGATGATCCGCTCGCGCGCCCGCTCGCTCACCCCCGCGGTGATGTGGTGCAGGATGTTGAGCCGGGCGCCGTCGACCCACGCCATCATGTCCGGGTCGGCGAACCACTGAAGCTGATTCCGGTTGAACGCCAACATCATCCGCAGCCAGTCGGCGGGTACGTGGGGGTAGGGCACCGGCCCGCAGAATGCGTTGCGGGTGTCGTCGTCCCCGTAGGCCGCCTCGACGTGACCGATGACCGACGCGCTGAACGCCGGCTGGCAGGTGCGGACGGTCTGCAGCGTGATCCGGTCACCGTCGAACACCGGTACCGGCGCCTTGTCCCCGAGCCCGTCGGCCGTGCAGTCGACGTAGAGCGCCGATTCATCGACCTCGACCACCCCGTTCTCCAGGGCGACGCGTCCGGGTTCGATCGCGGTCACATGGCCGAGCCGCACCACGTCCTCGATGCCGCGCAGCATCTCCCGCTCGCCCTGCGACACGATCGCGCAGCGGTACATCGTGGGCTCCACCGATTCGTCGATCCGCAGCAGGGACCCCTTCGATTCCAGCCGGCCGAACAGGTCGGCCAACGACGTCGCATCCCGGACCGCCACCAACTGGGCGGTGAAGTCGGCGAGCGCACGCTTGGCGAACTGCGCGCCGGGCTGCACAGTCGCCCGGTCCATCAGCCACGCCTCACGCGGTTTGATCCACGTCAACCGCTGCGCGTCGACCCCGTGCCTTAGCAGGAACACGCAGGCGTCCATCGCGGTCTTGCCTGCGCCGACGATGACGTAGCGGTCGTACACCCCGCGCAGCCGGGGCAGCGCGTTCGGCGGCACACACTCCACCCCGGCCGCCACGTCGTAGGCCGGTGGCCGCATCGAGGGCACCACGACGTCGATGTGGCTGACCACCGTGCGCCGCGCCGCGACCGAGACCTCGTCGCCGCCGAGTGTGCGGACCCGGCCGCCGCCGAGGTACTCGGTCATCGGCAGATAGGTGACCCGGCCGGTCGGCAGCAGCTGCCGGCGCATCACCGCCTCGTAGTACGCGCACACCTCCGCGCCGCCTGCCAGTTCGTGGAACCCCGCGTTGGGTCCGCTCTGGTCGATCGCGCCGCTGCCGAGCTGACGGGAGTTCACGCCGTAGTACGCCGACGGCTGGTGCAACCGCACGAACGGATACGCGGTGGTCCAGTGTCCGCCGGGGGCGTGGTTGCGGTCGACGATCACGACGGTGGCGTCGGACTCGGCGATCAGCGTGTCGACGAACGCCATCCCCATCGCCCCCGCGCCGACGACGAGGTAGTCGGCCTCGAGCATGTCAGCGCACGCTGTCGAAGAACGCGGTGACGTCGTCGGCGAACAACTCGGGCTGCTCGAACGCGGCGAAGTGCCCGCCGCGGGGCATGTCGGTCCAATGGGTGAGGTGGTAGCTGTCCTCACACCAGTGCCGCGGCATCCGGACGATCTCCTTCGGGAAGGACGCCACGCCGGTCGGCACGCGGACCGGCCCCGAACCCCGGCCGCCGACGCCGCTCTCCCAGTACAGCCTGGCCGACGACGCGGCCGATGCGGTCACCCAGTACAGCGTGACGTTGTCGAGCAGATCGTCTCTGGTGAACACGTTCTCGGGGTGGCCGTCGCAGTCGCTCCATTCCCGGAACTTCTCGACGATCCAGGCGAGTTGCCCGACGGGGGAGTCGACCAGCCCGTAGCCCAGCGTCTGCGGCCGGGTGGCCTGCTGCTGGAAATACCCGGTGCCCCAACGCTTTCGCTCGGCCATCGCCGCGAGCGTCTGCTTTTCCTCGTCGGTCGGGTTCGCGAGGTCCTTCGGCGGCCGCCCGATCGGCATGTTGGTGTGGATGGCGACGCACCCGCGTTCGTTGCGGCCGATCTGCGTCGTGATCACCGCACCCCAGTCGCCGCCCTGCGCGCCGTAGCGGTCGTAGCCGAGCCGCACCATGAGCTCGTCCCAGGCCTTCGCGATCCGCTCGATGCCCCACCCCGTCGACGTCGGTTTGCCGGAGAAGCCGTACCCCGGCAGCGACGGGCAGACGACGTCGAAGCCGGCGGCGGTGAGCGGTTCGATCACCTTGTCGAATTCGACGACGGAGCCGGGCCACCCGTGGGTGATGATCAGCGGGAAGGCGTCGGGCCGCGACGAGCGCTGGTGGATGAAGTGGATGTCGAGCCCGTCGATGTCGGTGGTGAACTGGTCGAACCGGTTGAGCGCGGCCTCGCGGGTGCGCCAGTCGTAGCCGTTCGCCCAGTAGTCGGCCAGTTCGCGGGTGTAGGCCAGCGGAATGCCCTGGCTCCAGTCGTCGACGCATTCGGCCTCCGGCCACCGGGTGTTGGCGAGGCGATCCTTCAGGTCGGTCAGGACGGCATCGGGTACGTCGATGCGAAAGGGTGTGATGGCGGACACACCAGCGATCCTCGCACGAGGCTCAGGGGATGAGCCGCAGCAGCCGCGCCCGGGACACCGATTCGTGGCGGGTCCGCGTGCCGAGTTTGGCCGACGCGCTGCGCAGGTAACTCTTCACCGTTTCCGGCCGCAGCGAAAGCCGTTGCGCCGCCTCGGCATTCGTGCACCCCATGGCGACCTGGGTCAGCACGTCGAGTTCGCGCCCGCTCAGCGGGGTCTCGACGGCGGGGGCGTCGCCGCCGAGGGCGTGTGCCAGCCGGTCGGCCAGCTCGCGCAGCTTCGCCCCGTCGGGGGAGTCCGCGGCCAGCCGGCGCAGTTCGGCGTGCACCTCACGCACCTCTTCGGTACCGGCCAATCCCGCCCCGGCACCGGCCAGGGCCGCCTCCCGCAACCGCAGACGGCGGTCCACCTCGTCGCGGATCCGCAGTTCGGCGCTCAGGCGGCGGGCCGAGGCCACGATGAAGTCCGCGGTCTGGTCGGCGATCGGCGACGGGGACCGCTGCGCCCCGTAGAGCACCGCGCGGGCCTCGCCGTCGACGACCACCGGCACCGCCAGCACGGAGTGGATCCCTTCACCGAGCACGGGCCCGTCGTAGTCGTGGGTGATGGTGAGGTCGCGCCGGTAATCGGCCACCGACCGCGGACGTCCGGCCACCACGGTGGCCCCGCCCAGACCCGAGTTCGGGCGGACCGCCAGCCCGCGCAAACCGCTGGTCCTGGCGCCGACGAACTCGGTGAGCAGCAGCGTTCGGTCGAACACCTCACCGCCGAACGTCACCGGAAGGCCCGTCATCGACGCGATTCGCCGCAGTTCGGCGCGCAGGGCGTCGGCGTCGCGCGGTCGCAACAGCGACGGGACCGACGGGCGCACGGACAACACCCTCTTTCGGGGGTAGCGAGTGGACGTGTGTGACGTAGAGCATATCCGCATGAGCACGAACACCGATCTGTACCGCAGCGCGCGTGACCAGTTGGTCGCAGTCATCGGCGACTACGACAAGGCGCTGCAGAGCTTCGAGTGGCCCCGGCTGGAGGGTGCGTTCAACTGGGCCACCGACTGGTTCGACGTCATCGCGCGCGACCCGATCACCGCCGACCGGCGGGCGCTGTGGATCGTCGAGGAGGACGGCCGCGAAGAGCAGATCACGTTCGCCCAGATGGCGGACCGCTCCGACCGGGTGGCCACCTGGCTGGAGCGGCGCGGCATCGGCAAGGGCGACCGGGTGATCCTCATGCTCGGCAACCAGGTGGAGCTGTGGGAGGCCATGCTGGCGGTGACCAAGCTGGGTGCGGTCATCATGCCGACCACCGGTGCGCTCGGCCCGGCCGACCTCGCCGACCGCATCACCCGCGGCGGCGCGACGGCGGTGATCGCCAACGCCGCGGACACCGCGAAGTTCACCGAGGTGCCCGGCGACTACCTGCGCATCGTGGTCGGCGCCCCGGTCGCGGGGTGGCACACCTACGGCGAGGCCTACGACACCGTGTCGGCCGGTCCGTTCGCCGCGCGCACCACCGTCGACGACACGATGCTGATCTACTTCACCTCCGGCACCACCAGCAAGCCCAAACTCGTCGAGCACTCGCAGGTGAGCTACCCGGTCGGCCACCTGTCGACGATGGGGTGGATCGGGGTGCGGCCCGGTGACGTGCACCTGGCCATCAGTTCTCCCGGCTGGGCCAAACACGCGTGGAGCTGTTTCTTCGCACCGTGGATCGCCGAGGCGACGATCTTCGTCTACAACTACCGCCGCTTCGACGCCGCGGCGCTGCTGCGCCAGCTGAACCGGGCGCAGGTCAACACCTTCTGCGCACCGCCGACGGTGTGGCGCATGCTCATCCAGTCCGATCTCGGCACGAAACCTGCGGGGCTGCGCGAGATCCTGGGCGCCGGTGAACCGCTCAACCCCGACGTCATCGCTCAGGTGGGGAAGGCGTGGGGCCTGACGATCCGCGACGGTTTCGGCCAGACCGAGACGACGCTGCAGATCGGCAACACCCCGGGTCAGCCGGTCAAACCCGGCTCGATGGGGCGGCCGATGCCGGGTGTGCCCGTCGTCCTGGTCGATCCGCTCACCGGCCGGCCGGCCGAGGAGGGCGAGATCTGCCTGGACCTGAGCCGGCAGCCGGTCAACTTGATGATCGGCTACCTCGACGATCCCGCCCGAAACGCCGCGGTGACCGAGGGTGGCTACTACCACACCGGCGATGTCGCCCAACGGGATTCGGACGGCTACATCACCTACATCGGCCGCACCGACGACGTCTTCAAGTCATCGGACTACAAGGTGTCGCCGTTCGAGCTGGAGAGCGTGCTGATCGAGCACCCCGCCGTCGTCGAGGCCGCCGTGGTGCCGCAGCCCGACGACACAAGGCTGTCCGTGCCGAAAGCGTATGTCGCACTTGCCGAGGGCTGGCAGGCCGACGCCGACACCGCGAAGTCGATCATGGAGTACGCCCGCGATCACCTGGCGCCGTACCTGAAGGTGCGCCGCGTCGAGTTCTACGAACTGCCCAAGACGATCTCCGGCAAGATCCGGCGGGTCGAGTTGCGCCGCCGCGAGGAGGACAGCGCCGGGCGCGCGATCCCCACCGAGTACCGCTACGAGGACCTGGTGGCCGGATGAAGTCCTACGACGCCGGACCCACCACCACCCCGATCATCGAGGAGACGATCGGGGCGCATCTCGAACGCATCGTGGCGCAGCACCCCGACACCGAGGCGCTCGTCGAGGTGTACACCGGACGGCGCTGGACCTATGCCGAACTGAACGACGAGATCGACCTCGTCGCACGAGGTTTGATCGGACTGGGCGTCGAGCGGGGCGAACGCGTCGGAATCTGGGCGCCCAACTGCGCCGAGTGGACGATCCTGCAGTACGCGACGGCGAAGATCGGCGCGATCCTGGTCAACATCAACCCGGCCTACCGCACCCACGAATTGGCCTATGTACTCGAACAGTCCGGGGTGCGCACGCTGATCGCGGCGACGGGTTTCAAGTCCTCCGACTACGTCGCGATGGTCGACGAGGTGCGCGCCCGCTGTACCCGTCTGCGCGAGGTCGTCTACCTCGGCACCGACGACTGGGCGGCGCTGCGTCGCGGCGCGGACGCCGTATCGGTGGGGAAACTGCGCAACTGTATGGCGGAGTTGGACTCTCGCGATCCCGTCAACATCCAGTACACGTCGGGAACGACCGGCTTCCCCAAGGGTGCGACGCTGTCGCACCGCAACATCGGAAACAACGGGTTCTTCGTCACCGAGCTCATCGGCCTCGGTCCCACCGACCGGTTGTGCATCCCGGTGCCGTTCTACCACTGTTTCGGCATGGTGATGGGCAACCTCGGGTGCACCACCCACGGCGCGACCATGGTGATCCCGGCGCCCGGGTTCGATGCCGGCCTCACCCTGGCCGCGATCGAAAAGGAGAGGTGCACAGGCGTTTACGGGGTGCCGACGATGTTCATCGCGATGCTCGGGCATCCGGACTTTGCCGGCACCGACCTGTCGTCGCTGCGGACCGGCATCATGGCCGGTTCGGTCTGCCCGGTGGAGGTCATGAAACGCTGCATCAACGAGATGCACATGACGGAGGTCGCCATCGCCTACGGCATGACGGAGACCTCCCCGGTGTCGTGCCAGACGTTGATCGACGACGACCTCGACCGGCGCACCGCGACGATCGGTCGGGCCCACCCGCACGTCGAGGTGAAGATCGTCGACCCCGACACCGGCGAGACCGTGGAACGCGGTGAGCCCGGCGAGTTCTGCACCCGCGGCTACTCGGTGATGCTGGGTTATTGGAACGACCCCGACAAGACGGCCCAGGCGATCGACGCCGACGGGTGGATGCACACCGGCGACCTCGCGGTCATGCGCGACGACGGCTACTGCAACGTCGTCGGGCGCATCAAGGACATGGTGATCCGCGGTGGGGAGAACATCTACCCGCGGGAGGTCGAGGAGTTCCTCCACACCCACCCCGACATCGACGACGCCCAGGTGATCGGTGTTCCCGACGACAAGTACGGCGAGGAGATCTGCGCCTGGATCCGGATGAGACCGGGCCGACCGCCGCTGACGGCCGAAGCGGTGCGAGAGTTCGCCCGCGACAAGCTCGCACACTACAAGATCCCGCGCTACGTGCACGTCGTCGACGAGTTCCCGATGACCGTCACGGGCAAGGTCCGCAAGGTCGACATGCGCGCGGAGACCGTGCGGTTGTTGGGGCTCGGCGGCGACTGACGTGCCTTTTCCGGGATGCTGATGTCGGCGGGTGCTGCGAGGATGTGACGATGTCCGCCGCGCACCGGTCGGCCGTCCTGGCACGGCGCGGGTGTGCGCTGCTCGCCGTCGCCTCCGCCGGGTTGCACGTGACATCGCTCGGCCACGCGGCGAACCCGGTGGCCGGGGGTCTGCTCCTGGTGATGATCGGCGGCTGCCTCTACTGCGCCCACGATCTGTGGGTGGCGGGGTCCGTGCGTGCGTGGCTGGTCGTGGCCCTGATGAACATCGCGATGATCGCGCTGCACCTGCCCGCCCCGGCCCATCATCACGGCGGGTCGGCCCCACCCATGCCGACCGCGATGAGCGTGGCGACGGTGCTGGCCATGGTGGAGGTCACAGTGGCGGCGGCGGTGTTGTACATCCGTACCCGTCACCACGGGGTCGCACTGACCGCACGGCGCGACTTCCCGGGATAATCGAGGGTGATGTCGACTCCGACGCTGCTCCTCCTCGCCGTGACGGCGCTTTCGGCTTGCGTGGTGTTCGGCGGTGGGCTCTACGAGTCCCTGGCCGTCGACCCGGTTTGGCCACGGCGGCCCGGCATCGTGCAGACGCACCACGGCGGGATCTCGCGGCGGCGCTTCTGGTTGCCGGCGTACACCGCGTTCGAGGTGCTGCTCCTGGTCAGCCTGGTCGTGGCGTGGACCGAACCCGACGTACGCACCGCATTGCTCGTCGCTGCGGGCAGCCACGCGGTGGCGCGGGTGTGGTCGCTGCTGGACTCCCCGCCGGACGCGGCCGACCCGGCCGGCGTGGACGAGTCGGCGGCCGTCGCCTGGACGCGGCGCAGCCTGCTGCGCCTGCCGCTCGAATTGATCGCCTCGGGCGCGATGCTGGTCGCACTGATGTTCGGGTGACGCGCATAGTCGGGTGCGTGAGCGGGCATAGGACCGTCATGAGTGAGAACGCAGGCGTCGCGCCGCAGGAGAACCCCCAGAAAGACCAGTCGCAGTGGGTCACCGGTGACGAGCCGATGACCGGCCCGCAGCGGAGCTATCTCAACACCCTGGCCCAGGAGGCGGGGGAGCAGATTCCGGAGGACCTGACCAAGGCGCAGGCATCGGAGACCATCGACCGACTGCAGCAACAGACCGGACGGGGAACGTCATGACCATCAGCGCCGCCGACCTACAGCGGCTTCTGGACACCGCCGGCGACGCGGTGCTGGTGTTGATCGAGGGCCGCACCGAGGTGGTGACCGCCGGGCAGTTGAGTGCCGAGCAGTACCGCGGTGCGCTGGAGATCATCTCCCGCGACGAACTGCTCAAGCGCACCGGCGGCCCCACGCCGGACGAGCGCGGGCTCGAGGAGCAGGCGGCCGCGCTGACCACCGCGGTCGACGAACTCGGCGGCTGATCAGGGCAGGCCGATACGACGGTAGCGGTCCATCCGCCGCTGCAGCCGGGTCTGCGAGGGCACATCCCGCAGCGCGTGCAGTTCGGCGGCGATGGTGGCCGACAGGCGGTGCGTGAATTCCAGCGGTTCGTCGGCCGCGTCGGGGTGTTCGCCGACGACCGTGTCGACGATGCCGTTGCGCAGCAGATCCGCCGACCGAACGCCTTGCGCGGCGGCCAGTTCCGCGGCGTGGTCGAGGTCGCGGTAGACGATGGCGCTCGCGCCTTCGGGCGGTAGCGGCGCCAGCCATCCGTGCAGCGCGGCCAGCACGCGGTCGGCGGGCACCATGGCCAGCGCGGGGCCGCCCGACCCCTGACCGAGCAGCACCGACACCGTCGGCGTGTCCAGCGTGACCAGGTCGGCCAGGCAGCGCGCGATCTCCCCGGCGAGTCCGCCCTGTTCGGCCTCGACCGTCAGCGCCGGTCCCGCGGTGTCGATGACGAGCACCAGCGGCAGGTGCAGCCCGGCCGCCAGCGCCATCCCGCGGCGCGCCTCCCGCAGCGCCGCCGGACCGACACGGAGGGCAGGAGCGGAGCGACCCGGGATTGGATCGGGGCCGCCGAGCACCCTCTGCTGCCCGAGGACGACGGCGGGCTGCCCGCCGAACCGGGCCAGCGCCAGCAGCGTCGTCGCCGCCTCACCCCGGCCGGTCCCCGACAGCAGGACGCGGTCGGTGGCGCCGTGCCGCAGCAGGTAGCCCACGCCGGGCCGGTCCGGCCGCCGCGACGCCTCGACCGATGTCCAGGCAGGCACGTCCGCCGGCGGCTCGGCCGGCGGTGCCGACGGGGGTGCGCCCGGCGGATCGGCGAGGACGGTGAGCGCCCGGTCCAGCGTCGCGCGCAGGAGTTCCAGGGGCACCACCCCGTCGATCACCCCGTGCCGGTGCAGGTTCTCCGCGGTCTGGATGCCCGCCGGGAACGGTTCGCCGTAGAGATGTTCGTAGACGCGGGGGCCGAGGAACCCGATCAGCGCACCCGGTTCGGCCGCGGTGACGTGGCCGAGGGAACCCCACGACGCGAACACCCCGCCGGTAGTGGGGTGACGCAGATAGACGAGGTATGGCAGGTGTGCCTGCTTGTGCAGTTGCACCGCGGCGGCGATCTTGACCATCTGCAGGAAGGCGACGGTGCCCTCCTGCATCCGGGTGCCGCCCGAGGACGGCGAGGCCACCAGCGGGAGCCGTTCGGCCGTGGCCCGCTGCACCGCGGCGGTGATGCGTTCGGCGGCGGCCACGCCGATCGAACCGGCCAGGAAATCGAATTCGCACGCCACCACGGCGACCCGGCGGCCGAAGACCCGGCCCTCACCGGTCAGCACGGCTTCGTCGAGGCCGGTCTTCTCCGACGCGGCGGCCAGTTCGGCTCGGTAGGAGTCGGTGGTGGCCACCGCCAACGGCGCGCTGTCCCAGCTGCGGAACGATCCCTCGTCCAGGACGGTGTCACGCAGCTGAAGGGCACCGATCCGGCTCACAGCGCAAGGCTATATAAGGTGGCGGCATGATCGGTGTCACCCGCGACGGCCAGGTACTGACCCTGGAGATGCAGCGGCCCGAGCGCCGCAACGCCCTCAACAGCGAACTGGTCGACGGTCTGCGCGAAGCGATCGAGAAGGCCGCGACCGAGGACGTCCGCGCCATCGTGTTGACCGGGCAGGGGCACGTGTTCAGCTCGGGTGCGGATCTGTCCGGTGGCCAGGGCGTCGCCGACGAGTTGCCCGACAAGGCCAGGGCGCTGAACTTCGCCATCGACAAGGCGCCGTTCCCGGTGATCGCCGCGATCAACGGCCCGGCGATCGGCGCAGGCGTCATCCTCTCGATGATCTGCGATCTGCGCGTCGTCGCGCCTGAGGCGTACTTCCAATTCCCGGTCGCCAAATACGGTATCGCACTTGACAATTGGAGTATCCGGCGGCTGACGTCGCTGGTCGGCGCCGGCCGGGCGCGGGGCATGCTACTGGCCGCCGAACGGCTCACCGCCGAGGTCGCGCTGCAGACCGGGATGGCCAACCGGATCGGCGCACTCGCCGACGCGCAGGCCTGGGCGCAGGAGATCGCCGGTTTCGCGCCGTTGGCGCTGCAACACGCCAAGCGGGTGCTCAACGACGACGGCGCCTACGAGGATCCGTGGCCGGCGCACCAGGAGTTGTTCGACAGGGCGTGGGCCAGCCAGGACATCATCGAGGCACAGGTCGCGCGCATCGAGAAGCGGCCACCGAGGTTCCAGGGGGCCTGAGAATGCTGGGTGCGGCGCTGCGGTACGGGTTCGGCACGGCCTCGGTGCTGGCCGGCGGCTGGGTGCTGCGGGCGCTGCAGGGCACACCGGCCTCGCTGGGCGCCACGCCGGCCGAGATCCACCCGGTCGCCCGGCGCTCCGGGAACTACCGCGAGGGTGTGTTCGTCAACCTCGAACCGGCCGACACCATCAGCATGGACGCCGAAGCGCGCCGGATGTTGGTGCGAGAACTGTTCCTCGGGCGTGAGAAGGGCCGACCCGGCGCACCGATCCCGGTGGTGGCGCCGGCGCCGGTCACCGCGGAGGCGGCGGGGCTGGCCGCCTACTGGCACGGGCACTCCACCACGGTGGTCGAGGTCGACGGGTACCGGGTGCTGACCGACCCGATCTGGAGCGACCGCTGCTCGCCGTCGCGCACGGTCGGTCCGCAGCGTATGCACGAACCTCCGACCCCGCTGGAACAGCTGCCCGCCGTGGACGCCGTGCTGATCAGCCACGACCACTACGACCATCTCGACATCGACACCATCCTGGGTCTGGCGCGCACGCAGCGAGCACCGTTCGTCGTGCCGCTCGGGGTGGGCGCGCACCTGCGCAAGTGGGGGATCTCCGATGCGCGCATCGTCGAACTCGACTGGAACGAGAGCCACCGCATCGGCGAGCTGACCCTGGTGTGCACTCCGGCCCGGCACTTCTCGGGCCGGCTGTTCAGCCGCAACACCACGCTGTGGGCGTCCTGGGTGATCGCCGGCCCGAAGCACCGCGTGTTCTTCGGCGGGGACACCGGGTACACCGCGAGCTTCTCCGAGATCGGTTCGCAGCACGGACCTTTCGATCTGACCCTGTTACCCGTCGGCGCCTACCACCCGGCCTGGCCGGACATCCACATGAATCCCGAGGAGGCCGTCCGGGCCCACCAGGACATGACCGACGCGGGCGGCGGTGTGCTGCTCCCGATCCACTGGGGCACGTTCCGGCTGGCGCCCCACCCCTGGGCCGAACCGGTGCAGCGCCTGCTCGCGGCGGCGGATCCGGCCGGGGTGAGCGTCGTGGTGCCCAAGCCGGGCCAGCGTGTGGAGCGTGGCGCGTCACCGGCGATAGAGCCGTGGTGGCAGCTCTGAGGGGCTAGCGTGCAGGCTGTGAAACGCCGACTCCTGCCGCTGGTCGCCCTCGCCGCGACACTCGCCCTCGTCGCGGGATGTGACTCCGCGCCGACCGAGGAGGCGCAGTCGACACAGCCGCCACCGGCCACACCTCAGTCCGACGTCCCGCCGCCGCTCGTGGCGGCGGTGCCGCTGCCGGACAACGCCGTGGACAAGGCCGTCGGACAACTCGACGGCATGGTCGAGGAGCTACTGGCCAAGAGCGGAATCCCCGGTATGGCCGTCGCCGTCGTGCACGGTGGGAAAACGGTGTACGCCAAGGGTTTCGGTGTCACTGATGTCAAGACCGGCGCGAAAGTGGATCCGGACACGGTGTTTCAGCTCGCATCGATGTCCAAACCGCTCGGAGCCACCGTCGTCGCCCATCAGGTCGGCCGGGGCGCGATCGGCTGGGACACCCCGATCGTGTCGAAGCTGCCGTGGTTCGCGTTGTCGGACCCCGCGGTCACCCAGATGGTGACCGTCGGCGACCTGTACTCACACCGCTCCGGACTGCCCGATCACGCCGGTGATCTGCTCGAAGACCTCGGCTACGACCGCCGCGCCATCCTCGAGCGGTTGCGTGCACTTCCGCTGGCGCCGTTCCGGGATTCCTACGCCTACACCAACTTCGGGCTCACCGCAGCCGCTGAGGCGGTGGCCACGAGTGCGGGTAAACCGTGGGAGACACTCAGCGAGGAGGTGTTGTACCGGCCGTTGGGGATGAACTCGACCAGCTCACGCTTCGCCGACTACGAGAAGCGGCCCGACCGCGCCGTCGGCCACATCCACGTCGACGGCCGCTACGAACCGCTCTATGTCCGCAATGCCGACGCGGAAGGCCCGGCGGGCGGGGCGAGTTCGTCGGTCAACGACCTCACCAAGTGGCTCGCCATGGTTCTCGCCGACGGCAAGGCCGGCGGTCAGCAGCTCGTCGAACCCGACGCGCTGCTGCCTGCGGTCACACCGCAGAGCGTGTCGAGTCCGGCCAGTGAACCGGCGATGCGCACCGGGTTCTACGGATTCGGCTTCAACGTCGGCACCTCCTCGGCGGCGCGGGTGGAGCTCAGCCACTCGGGGGCCTTCGAACTGGGCTCCGGCACGAACTTCGTCATCCTGCCGTCCGCGGACGTGGCGATCGTCGCCCTCACCAACGCGACCCCGGCCGGAGTGCCCGAAACGCTGACCGCCCAGTTCGCCGACCTCGTGCAGTTCGGCGAGGTGCGAGAGGACTGGTACGGCCTCTACCACCAGGCGTTCGCCGACATGGAGAAGCCGCTCGGCTCGCTCGTCGGCAAGCAGCCGCCGGCGAATCCCGCTCCGCCCGCACCGCTTCCGTCGTACGCGGGGGTCTACAACAACGATTTCTGGGGGCCTGCCGAGGTCACCGAAGCCGGCGGCACACTCGGCCTGCGGGTCGGGCCGCGCGGCGAGGTCTGGCCGCTGAAGCACTGGGACGGCAATGTCTTCACGTTCAGCTTCGTCTCGGAGAACTCGCCGCCGGGGTCGGTCTCGGAAGCCACCTTCGACGGGAACCGGCTGACGCTGGAGTACTTCGACGAGGAACACAACGGGGTGTTCTTCCGATGAGCGCTTGCGCGAAGAGCCGAGGCCCCCGATGAGCGCTTGCGCGAAGAGCCGAGGCCCCCGATGAGCGCTTGCGCGAAGAGCCGAAGGACGCGATGACAGCGGGTCCGGCCGTGGTCACCGCCGGGCTGACCGAGGACGAGGTCGCCCGGCGCGTCGCCGCGGGTCAGTCGAACGACGTTCCCACGCGGGCCGCCCGCACCACCGGTGAGATCGTCCGGGCCAACGTCTTCACCCGGATCAACGCCATCCTCGGCGTGCTCTTCGCCATCGTGCTGTCCACCGGATCGCTCATCAACGGCGCGTTCGGCCTGCTGATCGTCGCCAACAGCGCGATCGGCATCATCCAGGAACTGCGGGCCAAACGGACCCTCGACAAGCTGGCCATCGTCGGGCAGGCCAAACCGTTGGTGCGCAGGAGGTCCGGCACGCGGGCACTGGCACCGAGCGAGGTCGTGCTCGACGACATCATCGAATTGGGACCCGGCGACCAGATCGTCGTCGACGGTGAGGTGGTCGAGGACAACAATCTCGAGGTCGACGAGTCGCTGCTCACCGGCGAGGCCGACCCGATCGCCAAAGACGCGGGCGATCCGGTGATGTCAGGCAGTTTCGTGGTCGCCGGATCGGGTGCCTACCGGGCCACCAAGGTGGGGCGCGAAGCCTACGCCGCCAAACTCGCCGAAGAGGCCAGCAAGTTCACGCTGGTGAAATCGGAACTGCGCAGCGGTATCAACCAGATCCTGCGGTTCATCACCTACCTGCTGGTGCCCGCCGGGCTGCTCACCATCTACACCCAGCTGTTCACCACCGACACCGGGTGGCGGCGCGCGGTGCTGGCCATGGTCGGGGCGCTGGTGCCGATGGTGCCCGAAGGGCTGGTGCTGATGACGTCGATCGCGTTCGCGGTGGGCGTGATCCGGCTGGGCCGACGGCAGTGCCTGGTCAACGAACTGCCCGCCATCGAAGGGCTGGCGCGTGTCGACGTGGTGTGTGCCGACAAGACCGGCACGCTCACCGAGAACGGGATGCGGTTGTCGGAGCTGCAGACCCTCACCGCCGATCACGTGGAGGACGTGCTGGCGTCGATGGCGGCCGACGACAGCCGGCCGAACGCGAGCATGCAGGCCATCGCGGAGGCCTACCCGCACGCACCGGGCTGGACCGCGACCGCGGTCGCGCCGTTCAAATCGGCGACCAAGTGGAGCGGGGTGTCCTATGGCGCGCACGGCAACTGGCTGATCGGTGCACCGGACGTGTTGCTCGACCCGTCCTCGCCCGTCGCCGAGCAGGCCGAGGACATCGGATCCCACGGGCTGCGCGTCCTGCTGGTGGGCTCATCCGATGTGCCGGTGGACGATCCGGCCGCGCCGGGCACCGTGACCCCGGTCGCGCTCGTGGTGCTCGAACAACGCGTGCGGCCCGACGCCCGTGACACGCTGGACTACTTCGCTACCCAGCAGGTGTCGATCAAGGTGATCTCCGGCGACAACGCGCTGTCGGTCGGCGCGGTCGCCGGTTCGCTGGGTTTGCACGGTGAGTGCATGGACGCCAGGAACCTGCCCGACACGACCGAGGAACTCGCCGAGGAGATCGAGTCGCACACCACCTTCGGCCGGGTCCGCCCGGACCAGAAGCGCGCGATGGTCCACGCCCTGCAGTCCCGCGGGCACACCGTCGCGATGACGGGCGACGGCGTCAACGACGTGCTCGCGCTCAAGGACGCCGACATCGGCGTCGCGATGGGGTCGGGCAGCCCGGCCACCCGCGCCGTCGCGCAGATCGTGTTGCTGGACAACAAATTCGCCACCCTGCCGTACGTGGTCGGCGAGGGCCGGCGGGTGATCGGCAACATCGAACGCGTCTCGAACCTGTTCCTCACCAAGACCGTCTATTCGGTGCTGCTGGCGGTCCTCGTCGGGTTGGCCGGCCTGGCGTCCGAGATCTTCGGGACCGATCCGCTGCTGTTCCCGTTCCAACCCATCCACGTGACGATCGCCGCCTGGTTCACCATCGGCATCCCGGCCTTCGTGCTGTCGCTGGCGCCGAACAACGAGCGCGCACACACCGGCTTCGTGCGGCGGGTGATGTCCTCGGCGCTGCCGTCCGGTCTGGTGGTGGGAACGGCGACGTTCACGTCGTACCTGCTGGCCTATCAGGGCCGGGCCGCCAGTGAGACCGAACAGACGCAGGCCTCGACCGCGGCGCTCATCACGTTGCTGGTGACGGCCATCTGGGTGCTGGCCGTGGTGGCCCGGCCGTATGAGTGGTGGCGGGTCGCGCTGGTGGCGGTGTCGGCCCTGGCCTACGTGGTGATCTTCTCCATCCCGTGGGCTCAGGAGTTGTTCATCCTCGACCCGACGAACCCGGCGATCACCTCGATGGCGCTGGGCGTGGGATTGGTCGGTGTCGCCGCCATCGAGGCGCTGTGGTGGGGGCAGGGAAGGTTGCTGGGAGAGCGGCGCCGGCTCTGGCATGAGCGGTAGCGGCGGACGGTAGTGTGAAAGCCATGGCATTCCTCGACAAGGTGAAGAACTGGGTGTCGAAGAACCCCGACAAGGCCGGCAGCGCGATCGAGAAGGCCGGCGACCTCTTCGACCAGAAGACCAAGGGTAAGTACGCCGACAAGGTGAACAAGGCCCAGAGCGCGGCGAAGGACTACGTCCACAAGACCAATCCCCAGCAACCGCCGGCGCAGCAGCCGCCGGTCAACCCGCAGAACCCGCCCCTGCACCCCTGAGCCATGGCGAAGCTGTCCGTCTCAGTCGACGTTCCGCTACCGCCGGAGAAGGCGTGGGAGTGCGCCTCGGACCTGTCGCGGTACAAGGAATGGCTGTCCATCCACCGGGTGTGGCGCTCCAAGCTGCCCGAGACCTTGGACAAGGGCGCGCGCATCGACTCGATCGTCGAGGTGATGGGCATGCCCAACCGGGTGAACTGGACGATCGTCCACTACAAGCCGCCGCAGGCGATGACGCTCAACGGCGACGGTAAGGGCGGGGTGAAGGTCAAGCTGATCGGCAAGGTCAAACCGTCCGGTGACGGGTCGACGGTCACGTTCGACATCCATCTCGGCGGGCCCGCGCTGTTCGGACCGATCGGCATGGTCGTCGCCGGCGCGCTCAAGAGCGACATCCGGGAGTCGCTCGACCGCTTCAAGACCGTCTTCGCCTGACCGCCGGCTCAGTCAGCGGGCGTCGCATGCGCGTTGAGACTCCGAAGCGCCGGCGGTTCGTGCGCTTCTGCCTGTGGTCGTTGGCGCTGGCCGCGATCGCGACGGTGGTGGTGAACCTCACCGTGGCCGAACTGCCGCCGATGCCCGCGGCTGAGGGGCGATACATCTCCGTCCAGGGCCGGGACATCCACTACGTCGAACGGCCGGGGCAGGGGATGTCCGTCGTGATGCTTCACGGGCTGCCGGGCACAAGTGAGGACTTCGACCCGCTGATCCCGAAACTGCCGGGGCTGCACCTCGTTTCGATCGACCGGCCCGGGTTCGGCTGGTCTCGGGGTGGCTGGCTGCCGTATCAGGACCAGATCGAGGTGGTCCATGCCGTGCTGAACCGGTTGGAGCTTGCTCCGGCGATCCTCGTCGGCTGGTCCTTCGGCGGCTCACTGGCACTCGGAGTCGCGCGCCGGTATCCCGAGGACGTGGCGAGGATGGTCCTGATCGCGCCGGCGGCAGGTGGCATGCGGTCCTACACCAGGGACCTGGTGCAGGCGCGTTATCTGCAGTTCAGCCAGCAGCCGGTGGTGAAATCGGTGATCAGCCGCACCTACGGCAACATCGCGACGCGGGTGTCGGCGTACTTCGGCGCCCGCGGCGCCTTCGCCCCGGCGCCCGTGGATCCGACCTATCAGGAGCGGCTGCTCGCGGTGTCGCTGACGCCGGGCAACCTCGACGCCTTCTCCCGGGACCAGCTGGAGTACAACGCGACGATGCAGTGGCTCGACGACGAGGTCGCCGAGGTGCGCGTCTCGTCGACCGTGATCGCCGCGGAGGGCGATCAGTTGGTGCCGGTCGAGCACGCCCGACGGCTTGCGAAGACGTTGCCGCACACCGAACTGATCACCGTCGACGGCAACCACATGATCCCGTACACACACCCCGACGTCGTCGCGGACGAGATCCGGGCCTCCGCGGGGGCCCGAGCCAAGGGGTCGTGAGCAGTTCGCCGTGGCCGATACAGTCAGCCGCCCGCGGCGACGGCCTCGTCGATCGGGGTGTCGCCGCCGACCAGCTCGAAGGTGCGGCCCACGGTGCCCGGTGTGTCGAGGACTGCGAGCAGCACGGCGGCGACGTCCTCGCGGGGGATGGCGCCGTAACCGGTGGAGTCCGCGATGTGCACCCGGCCGGTGCCCGGATCGTCGGTGAGCCGGCCCGGCCGCACGATCGTCGTATCGAGTGCGCGCCGGGACCGGACGGCGTCGTCCGCGGCGCCCTTGGCCCGCAGATAGGTCACGAACACCGGATCACCGGCGTCGTCGGGCGCCTCGGTGTTCGCACCCATCGAGGAGATCACCACGTAGCGCTTGACGCCCGCGGCCTCGGCGGCGTCGGCCAGCAGGATGGCGGCATCGCGGTCGACGGTCTCCTTGCGTGCGGCTCCGCTGCCCGGCCCTGCGCCGGCCGCGAAGACCACGGCGTCGGCGCCGCGCAGCGCGTCGATCACCTCTCCGACGGTGGCCTTCTCCAGGTCCAACACCAGCGGCTCCGCACCGATGGCTTCGAGGTCTCCGGCATGGTCGGGGTTGCGGATCAGCCCGACCGCGGTGTCGCCGCGTTGCGCCAACAATTGCTCGACCTGCATCGCGATCTTGCCGTGCCCTCCGGCGATCACCACTCTCATCAGAACCTCCTATCCCGCGAAAACCTGCGGGCGATCGGCGAAAAAGCCTTGAATTCCCGAGCATTCCCCGCATGGCCGAGCAGAAACATCGTCCACCGCTCGGCGAGTTCCCCTCGAACCGCACGCAGGGCGCGATGACGAAGGTGACGTCGCCGGCGCCCAGATCGCGTGAACACGGTCACTGACTCTTGTCAGAGACGCGGGAGGCGCCGACGCTGCGCAGCGTCCTGGTCACGTAGTCGTCGAGCATCGCGCCCTGGGTGGGCCATCCGTGGGTCGTCGTCAGCAGCGCATACAGCCCCAGCAGGAAGAACACCGCGCTGTTCATGGCGTCTACGTCTTCATCGGCGATGCCCGCATTCTGAGCGAACGTGATCTGTTCGGCGACCGCGACGATCACCGGATGTTCCATGCTCTCCTCGACCGGCGGCCGGGTCTGCGAGAAGTGCAGCGCGAGAAAATCTTTGAACAGCACCGCGCCGAGTCGACGTTCGAGGCCCAGAACCAGGCGGACCGACTCCCGCAGTATCGCACCGAGATCGTGGTCGGAGCCGGCAAATCGGACGAGCTGTTTGGCGATCCGATCCTCTTCCCGCCGCTCGAGCTCCAGAAGCACATGCTCCTTGGTGGGGAAGTGAAAGAAGAACGTGCCGTGGGCAACTCCGGCCGCAGCCACGATCGCGGCGACGTCGGCCTCGGCCATACCCGACCGTTTGAACTCGGCGATCGCCGCGCCCAGGAGCCGTTCCCGCGTCTGCAGTCGTTTCGTCTCACGAGCCGACGGTCTGTTCGCGACTGCCATGTCCTTGACTCTAGCGTCCGCGCGACGGGTCGGGCAGCCGTCCCGGGAGCCTTCCGCGCACCAGTCGGGCGAGCTCCGAGTTCGAGCGGCGTACCGACTCGTCGATCACCTCGGGGTCCCGGTGGGCGAGCAACTCGACCCTTTTGAGCACCTCCGGGTCGAGCACGTGGGTCATCGGTCGAACGCCGTCGGCGGACTTGTCGGTCCACGGCGACCCGGCAGGGTGGCGGGCACGGTCATGAAATCTCCCTGGCGCGGATACGCAGCGGCAGTCGAGGCAGTGAACAGGTGGCCGACGGCCACGTGATCTCGGGGACGAAGCCCGGTGCCAACTCGAAATCAGAGATACGCGTGAGCCATTCGGTGACGACGAGTCGCAGCTCCATCCGTGCCAGATGTGCCCCCAGGCACCGGTGTGGGCCCCCGCCGAAGCCCCAGTGCTTGTGCAGCCTGCCGTCGAGTACGACGTCATCACCGGACAGCGCGTCGCTGCCGTCGCGGTTGATCGCACCGAGGCAGAGTCGCACCTCGGCGCCCGCCGGCAGGTCCACGCCTGCAACGGTGACGGGGCGGGTGGTCACCCGGCCGACGACCGGCGCCGCCGGCTCCAGCCGGATCATCTCCTCGACGAAGGCGGGGACGTTGTCGAGGTTGTCCCGCAACGCCTTTCGCAACTCGGGCCGCCGGGTCAACTCCAGCAGGGCCGTGCCGATCGACGCGGTGACGGTGTCAAGGCCGGCGAGTACGAAGACCAGCGAGAGCCCGGTCGCTTCGTTGTCGGTGAGCGGATCGTCACCGTGCAGCAGTTGTGAGAGTATCCCGTCGCGCGGACGGTTGCGTTGCTCTGCGACAGCTTCGGTGAGGTAGGAGTACAGCTCGACCGCTGGGGTGAGATCGACGCTCCCGGGGTCGGTGGTGAGGCTGAACGCGATGATGGCGTCCTTCCACGCGATCAGGCGTTCGCGGTCCGCAAGGGGGAGACCGAACAGCGTGAGGAAGACTTGCGACGGGTACGGGGTGGCCAGATCCGCCATCACCTCACATTCGTCGTGCACAGCGATCGCCTCGATGATCTCGATGGCCTGTGCCTGCAGCGAGGGCAGCAGTTCGCCGAGTGTCTGCGGGCTGAAGAACTGATGCAGGATCCGCCGGTAGCGTGTGTGCTCGGGTGGATCGAATCCGAGCGGCACCAGCGGTACGGGGCTGATCATGTCGTCGTAGGCGATCCGGGACGAGAACTCCTCTGGATTCCGCAGTGCGGCAAGGACATCCTCACGCTCGGTCAGGTAAAACCACCCGTCGCCGTAAGCCACCGGACCGAGGCCGCGTAGCGCCGCCCAACCCGCTCCGCGGTCCTGCGCCATCGGCAGGTCGCCGTACTGGACGTGGGGCAGCCCGAGGCCGTCGTGGGTCGGGGTCACCGGCGTACCAGTCCACGCGGTCGGATCAAACCCAGGTCGAGGTGGTTCAACCAGCCGGGTTCGGCGTCGCAGACGTCGGGAATCGCATTGACCGCACCCATCGCGGTCCACGTGTAGCCCGGGTGGACCATCGTGCCGTCGGGCTGTCGGACACCCTTGAGGGTCAATTCGGTCGGAGGGTCTCCTTCGATGACGATCTGGTAGCGGGTCTCACCCAGGTCCCACGCCGGATCCAGCCGGTCGGGACCCGCGGTCACATAGCTCGCCTGGAAGACGATGAGCGGGCGGCCGTCCACCCATGCCGTCCACTCGTGCCGTTGTGCGGCAACGGTTCCCCGGGGAAGTGTGCCGCCGGCGTGGGGGATGTCGGCGGCCGCGGTCGCTACCTGCGGGTCGGCGGCCGTCACCTTCTCGATGGTCACACCGAGGCCGTCGGCGATCATGTACATGGACTGGGCGAAGAACGGCATTCCGAGGCCGAGGATCGTCGGCTCGGAGAGGAAGGCATCCTTGTCCTTGCCGAATCCCATCCAGTCGATGTGGTCGGCGGGTGCGTCGTTCACGACGTCGACGACCTCGTGCACGCGGATGGTGTCGATCCTGCTCATCACGCGGGCCAGCGTGAGCGGAAGGATGTCGCCGGCGTAGCCCGGGTGGATACCGCCGCCGTGGAAGGAGGTCCCGCCGTCCACGCACGCTGTGCGGATCTCGTCGGCGGGCGCGCGGAAATCCGGTGACGGATGAAAGAATCCGCTCGTCGTCACGACGTTCTTCCCCGCCCGCAGCAGTCGGCACACCGTGTCGACATCCATGATCACCGGCGTGTAGAACACGCAGTCGGCATCGAGCTCGACGATGGCATCGACGTCGTCGGTCGCGGCGAGGCCGATCGGTGGGATACCCGCGATCTCACCGGCGTCCTTGCCTACCTTGTCCTCGTTGTGCACCAGGACACCGATGAGTTCGTATGTCGCGTTGTCCGCGAAATGGCGGAGCGCGGCCCGGCCGACGTCACCCGTCATCCATTGGATGACCCGATAGGTCCTCTCCGGCGGCGAACACCTTTCACTCCTCGGCGAGACCGTCATTCGTCAGGGTCCCTGCTGTTGTTCGGCGGCCTGGCGGGCTTCGCGCTCCTCGTGGATGCGGACCAGTTCGCGGAATCCGATGCGGTTGTACTTCGGCACGGGTTGGATGCCCCACTCGTCCTGTGCGGTGTCCTTACCCTCGGCCCCTTCGGGCGGTCCGAACGCCGGGTACGGGACCTGGCATTCCAGCGCATCGTCGGAGTAGCGGACCTTCAGGAGCTCACTGCAGATCTCCGTCAGGCTCAGCGTCGGATAGCCGTAGTAGACGGCCATGAACGGCAGCGTGAAGGCGCCCTCGATGACCAGTGCCACGAGGCACACCAGCACCGCGCGTTTGATCCACTTGTGCATCCGCGCGTAGTACGGCGTGGTGCCGGGAGGCAGGTCCTCGGTCTTCTCGTCGGTGGTTGTCATGCCGGCTCCTTCAGTCGGAGAAGATCTCGCGGTTCACGGTGTGCAGGTACGGGATCGCGAGGAAGGGAGTGATGTAGAAGATGTCGTAGAGCCACCAGCCGACGACCGGGAAGATCACCCCGGCGAAGCGCACGTCGGCGAACATCGTCATGTTGAACACGTAGACGCACCAGATCAGCACGCCCATCCAGCAGGTGACGATCATCCACTGGTGGCCCCAGCGCTTCATCTGCAGGAACCCGATGGCTGCGGCGCACCGCATGGCGAAGACGGTGACGATCATGCCGAAGACCATCGACTTCTCGCCCGGCCCGGCAGCCCCGCCGAGCCACAGTTCGTTGTAGTGCCAGAAGTAGCCGGCGTCGAACATCGCACCCCAGCCGACCATCAGCACCCGGTTGATCAGGGTGTGGTTGGCGACCAGGTCCAGGGCCCAGCCCAGGCTGTTGAGCATGCCGTCGATCAGCACCAGGTAGCCGATCAGCGTGACGATCATCGGTCGCACCGACAACCCCGCCCGCAGGGCCTGCCTTTGCAGCCACACCCCGCGCATGAAGATCGGGAAACCGATCAGCCCGGGCGCCCACATTCCCATCAGGGCGGCGCCGACGATCATCCACTTGTCCGCGCGGCGCTGCGCCAACCGCGATTCCTCGTGGTGTTCCTCGAGGTTGCCGGTGCCGCCGAGCGGTACGGTCGCCGTCACCGCGGCGCCCGAATTGCGTTTCAGCGTCGGGAAGTTCACAACTCCCACCACCCCCGGGCGAAGGACATGTAGAGCTGGATGAGGAACATCGCCAGCAGGTATCCGTAGATGACGATCTGCAGGACGATGAGGGCCCTCTTGCGCTTCTTCTCCTTCTGATCCACCATCGCGGCGGCTCCTTCCTAGAGGGTGGTGCTCGAGTCGTCGGCATCGGCGAGGCTGGCCACGGCCACCTCGCGCAGGCCTTCGGTGATGGCGCCGTCGCTGGACAGCGGGGCGAGGATGCACGCCTCGGCGGCTTCCAGTGCGGTGGCCCCGGCGGCGATCAGCGCCGCGGCGGTGACCAGCACCCGGGTGGACGGCGGTTCGAAGTGGAACACGTCGTCGGCGGTGCGGATCGCGGTCGCGCACCGCACCAACCGGTGGGCGGTCTGTCGGTCGACACCGGTCTCGGCGACGATCACCGCGGATTCCTGTTCCGGGGGCAGGTAACGCATCGGCAGGGTGACGAACCGTTGCCGGAAGGACGGTTTGAGCTCCTTCAACGAGCTGCGGTAGGCGGGGTTGTACGAACACACGAGCATGAACCCGTCGGGTGCCTCGACGACCTCACCGGCGCGGTCGAGGTACAGCGCACGGCGATGATCGGTCAGCGAGTGCAGGATCGCCAGCGAATCGTGGCGTGCCTCCACGACCTCGTCGAGGTAGCAGATCGCCCCGGCCTTGACCGCCCGGGTGAGTGGTCCGTCGGTCCACACCACGTCGCCGCCGGTGACCATGAACCGGCCGACCAGATCCGAGCTGGTCAGATCGTCGTGACAGCTGATGGTGACCACCGGCCGTCCCAGCAGCGACCCCATGTGCTCGACGAGGCGGGTCTTACCGCATCCCGTCGGGCCGGTCAGCATGACGGGCAGCCGCTGGTGGAACGCCTGCTCGAAGAGCTGGACCTCGGTGCCGTTGGCGTAGTAGGTGTCTGTGGTCATGGCTCCTCGCGCAAGCGCTCGTCGATTGTCATGCGGACACCAGCTCCCGATGGACGTGGGCGAGGACGCGGGGAAGTTCTTCGACGCGCCGGATGCGTTGGGAACGCCTCGGGCCGAACACTTCCGGGAGCGGGTCGACCCGGGTGGGGCCGACGCCGACGTAGTACATCGACACCCCGGCGTCTTCGGCCTCCTCGACCGCGTGCGCGGCATCCGCCCAGGCGTAGCGGCCCTCGTAGCCCTCGTCGGAGATCAGCCCGTCACCGATGACGATGATCAGCCGCCGCTCGGACGGCTGCACGAGCAGGCGGCTGGTGAGGTGCCGCAACGGCGCACCGAGGCGGGTGTATCCGCCGGTGGACAGCCCGAGGCTGCCCGGTGGGACGAAACGGCGCTCCTCGAAGTCCTTGAGGCAGTTCACCTCGACGCGATACCGGGTGTTGCCGGTGAAGACGAAGATGCCGTGGCGTTCCCGGGCTGCCGTCATCGCCCGCGACAACGCATCGGCGCAGGCCAACTCCAGCCGGAAGATCGTGCCGCCGTGGACGCCCAGCGACGAGCTGCCGTCCAGCAACAGCGCGGTGGTCACGTCGCGGCTGCCGGGGAGCAGCTCCCGAAAGATCCGGGGTTCGACGGCCTCACCCGTCCGTACGTCGATGAAGTGGTCGACGTATTGTGCGACATCGAGATCCGACCCGTCCTCCTGCCGGTTCCGGATGGTTCTGTGGGTGTGCTCCTCAAACCACCTGCGCAACTCGGGCGAGCCCGACGCGGGTTGGCGGGTTCGGCTGGCGTACTTGCGTTCCACCACCGCGACGTGATCGGGCATGAAGCTCTTCGTCCAGGCATTCCACTCCGGATACGGGATGCCCGGCCGGTGGTCCGGGGTGATGTCGAGATCGTTGTCCTGCGGTCGGCTCGGTGGCGGCAGATTCGGATTGCGGATGCCGCCGTCACCGCCCACCGGCACGGAATGGGCACGGGGGAGCCGCTTCTGGGTGGTTGTCCACGGCAACCTGCCGAGCGTGCGCCGTAGCGTGTCGGCCAGCCCCTGCGGGTCGGTGTGAGCGCGTGGCAAGTTCCCCAGCAACGGGTCGACGGTCAGCGGTCGGCCCGTACGCGCCAGCGTCACCGCACGTTCGAGCATCTGCGCGGCGTCCAGGTCCGTCGAGGTCGCGACGAGGTCGGGCACCAACCGATGCAGTTCGCTGATCAGGCCGGGCCAGTTCGAGGCGATCCAGCGCGTCGCGACACCGGCCTCCACGAGGGTGAGCGCCAGGAGTTCGCGGGTGGTCAACTCGTTCAGACGGTAGTCGGCAAGCGCTTCCTTGGACGGTGAACATTGCAGCGCCACACCGCATGTCAGGGTCCGGCGGGTCCAGTCACGACACGTCGGGGGGTAGGGGACCCGGATGATCTCGAGTGCGGCATCGAGGCCGAATCCACGATGCTGGCCGGTCACCAGCTGGGCGCCCGTGCGGCGGCGTCCGCTCAGCGCCACCGCGGTCAGAGCGCAGCTGCGCTCGACCGCCATGGCGTGTGCGTCGGACAGTTCGGACATCGCGCGGTCAGAATGTGCCGATGTTGGAGAACATCCAGTACCAGAACCAGATGATCAAACCGGTTCCGCCCCAGGCGGCGACGTAGCGGAGGATTTCCCAGATCCACCCTGCCATCTCAATTCTCCTTGTTCGTCAGGCCACGAAGGGCGGTGGTCACCAATTTGGCCAGCATCGTGTCGCGGGCCTCGCCGTGCTCGGTGGTGGTCAGCGCCCCGTAGAGCCCCAGCAGGAAGAACGTCGAACTGTAGAAGGCGTCGACCTCCGGGTGGACCTCGCCGTCGCCGCTGGCACGCTCGATCGCGCGAACCAGCGACACGATCACCGGATGGTCGGTCCACTCATCCCTGGTCGGCCGCGTGGGTGAGAAGTGCAGCGCGAGCAGCTCTTTGAACAGTCGCGGACCGAACCGCTGCTCGAGGGCGCTGACCAGTCCGACCAGGTGAGTCAATGCGGTCGCCAGATCGTGGGCGCCACCGAGGAAGCGGGTGAAATCGGCTGCCATCCGTGCCTCTTCGCGGCGCTCCAGTTCCAGCAGGACGTGCTCCTTGCTGGGAAAGTGGAAGAAGAATGTGCCGTGCGCCACGCCCGCTGCGGCCACGATCGCGCCGACGTCGGCTCCGGCCATGCCCGACGACGTGAACTCGGCGATCGCCGCGCCGAGTATCCGTTCACGTGTCTGCCGGCTGCGCAGTTGGCGCGCCGACCGTTTGACCGGAGGCGTCATGGTCTGCCCTTGGTATACCTCTGACTGATTCCAGTCAATGAGTGGAGTCATCATGGTCAGTCGGAGAAGATCTCACGGTTGACCGAGTGCAGATACGGGATGGCCAGGAACGGCGTGATGTAGAAGATGTCGTAGAGCCACCAGCCGACCACGGGGAAGATCACCCCGGCGAAGCGCACGTCGGCGAACATCGTCATGTTGAACACGTAGACGCACCAGATCAGCACGCCCATCCAGCAGGTGACGATCATCCACTGGTGGCCCCAGCGCTTCATCTGCAGGAACCCGATCGCGGCAGCGATTCGCATGGTGAAGACGGTCAGGATCATGCCGACTTCCATCGCCTTCTCGCCGGGGCCGGCGGCACCGCCGAGCCACAGTTCGTTGTAATGCCAGAAGTAGCCGGCATCGAACATCGCGCCCCAGCCGTTCAACAGGATTCGGGCCAGAATGGTGTGGTTGGCGACCAGATCCAGTGCCCATCCGACGGTGTTGATCGCAGCATCGATGATGACGAGGTAGCCCAGCAGGGTCACCAGCATCGGACGCACGCTCAGGCCGTCGCGCTGGGCCTTGCGTAGGAGCCAGACGCCGCGCAGGAACAACGGCAGGCCGAAGATTCCGAGTGCGGCGGTACCGATGAGCAGGCCGCCGGAGATCAGCCACTTGTCGGCCTGGCGTTGGGCGCGCTGGGAGGCGGCCATGTGTTCATCGAGCCCGCTCGCTGACATCGGAGGTGAGGCGATCTTCGCGGCCCTGCCGCTCGAACCGGTCATCCGCAGGTTCATGTCCGCTGACTATAGTCAGCAATGCAAGCCCGTCAATCGGTTGTTGGATGTTCGGCCGTCGAGCGGTCACGTGGAGTGCGGTTTGTATTAAGCGTGCTTCGGTGGCGAGCGCGCTGAGAGCCGGCGCGTCTCACTTGGCTCTTTGTGGGATTTCGTTGACTTGAGTCAGGGTGAGCCGTTTAGATGAGGACTGTTCCCGACGGGGAGGATCGCCATGGCGCTGGAGCAGTTCGATCTCACCGGGCAGGTCGCGATCGTGACCGGAGCGGGCAAGGGAGTCGGTCAGGGCATCGCGCAGGTGCTGGCGGAGGCGGGCGCTGCGGTCGTCGGTACTGCGCGCACAGAGTCTGATATCGCCGCGACGATTTCGGGAATCGAGCGGGCAGGCGGCAAGGGTGTCGCGGTTGTCGCCGATGCCATGAGCCGACCGGACGGGGAGCGAGTGGTGGCGGCGGCCATGGAGAACTTCGGCCGTGTCGACATCCTGGTCAACAATGTCGGGGGCTCGACGTACGCGCGGTTCCTCGACATCACCGACGAGGATTTCCGGCACACTTTCGACTGGTGTGTGACGTCGGCCTTCATCATGAGCCAGCTGACCGCGCGGCACATGAACGAGGCGGGACGCGGATCGATCATCAACATCTCATCCGGGTCGGCCCGGTTCGGCATCCGGGCGCTGGCCGCCTACTGCACCGCCAAGGGCGGACTCGAAGCGCTCACGCGCGCGATGGCGCAGGAGTTGGCGCCCAAGATCCGGGTGAACGCCATCGCGCTGGGATCCTTTGCGACCGAGGGCCTGCAGGGCAGTCTGGACATGATGCCGGGCTCGCTGGAGAAGATGAACGCGGCGACGCCGCTACGCCGCCTCGGCGACGTCGCCGATCTCGGCCGGCTCTGTGTCTACCTGTCCACCCGCGACTGTTACGCCACGAACGCGATCTTCCACGTGGACGGCGGCATCGAGTCCAACAACTCGCCCCTGCCCATCCCCGACTACTGAGCAGGAACGGAGCGCGGCAATGCGCAGAGTGGTCCAGTTCTCCACCGGTAACGTCGGCAGGCATTCACTGGCCGCCGTCATCGGAAGACCCGATCTGAAGCTGGTCGGTGTGCACGCGTCCGGCCCGGACAAGATCGGACGCGACGCAGCCGAGCTGTGTGGACTCGACGAACCCACCGGCGTGGTCGCCACCGGCGACATCGACGCGCTGATCGCGCTGAGCCCGGACTGCGTGGTCTACACCGCTCTGGGCGAGACCCGACCGATGGAGGCCATCGAGGAGATGTCGCGGTTCCTGTCGGCGGGGATCAACGTCGTCGGAACGTCGATGGTGTGGTTGGTGACTCCGCGGCAGGCCGACGACTGGCTGCGGGTACCGCTGGAGCAGGCCTGCGCGGCGGGCGACTCCTCGCTGTTCGTCAACGGGATCGACCCCGGCTACTCGGGGGACACGGCGGTGCACGCCGCGCTCAGTCTGGTCACACGTGCCGAGTCGGTGACGGTCCAGGAGATCTTCGACTACGGCAACTACGACGATTACGAATACACCGGCACCGCCATGGGTTTCGGCACCACGCCGCAGGACGATACGCCGATGGCGTTCCAGCCCGGTGTCATCACGTCGATGTTCGGCGGTCTGGTGCGCAATCTCGCCGGCCACCTGGCGGTGGAACTCGACGAGGTTCGGCAGCGCTACGAACCGTGGTACACCGACCAGCGCATCGAGTGCACGATGATGACCGTCGAGCCGGGGCAACTGGCCGCGATCCGGTTCGCGGTGGAGGGAGTGCGCGACGGGGTCCCGGTGATCACGGTGGAGCACACCACCCGGCTCACGCCCGCGGCGGCGCCGGAGTGGGAGTACCCGCCCGACGGCCAGTCCGGTGTGCACAAGGTCATCGTGGAGGGTGAACCGCGTATCGAGGTGAGCACCCATCTGTCGCATCCGGCGCTCGATGTGACCGACGCCGGCTGCCTGGCCACCGCCGCGCGGGCGGTCAACGCGATCGACTGGGTGTGCCGGGCGCCGTCGGGTCTACTCGCGATCGAGGACGTTCCGCCGACGGAGCTGATCCGCGGACTCATGTGGTGAGCCGCGCCCGCAGCTCCCGCTTGAGAACCTTGCCGTAGCTGTTCTTCGGCAGTTCGTCGATGAACTCGTAGCGTTTGGGTCGTTTGAACCGGGCGATGCGTTCCAGCAGATGCGCATCGAGGTCGGTGGGGGACACCCGGCCGACGATGAAGGCGACGACGATCTCGCCCCACTCCTCGTCCGGCGCCCCCACCACCCCGGCCTCGACCACCGCCGGGTGTTCCAGAAGGATCTCTTCGACCTCGCGCGGATAGATGTTGCTGCCGCCGCTGATCACCACGTCTTTGGACCGGTCGCGCAGCGTCAGGTACCCGTCGGCGTCGAACGACCCCATGTCCCCGGTACGCAACCAGCCGTCCTGCAGGGTGGCCGCGGTGGCCGCCGGGTTGTTCCAGTAACCGGACATGACCACGTCGCCTCGGCACACGATCTCGCCGATCTCACCGATGCCGGCGGGTCGGTCGTCCTCGCCGAGCACCGCCACGTCGACACCGGAGCGGGCGTACCCGACCGATCCGAGCACCGCGTCGGAGGCCGGAACACCGGCGGCGAGGTGGTCGGACCGCCGCAGCCCCGTGATCGTCATCGGCGCCTCGCCCTGCCCGTAGAGCTGCACGAAGATCGGGCCGAAGGCCGCCAGCGCCTTCTTGAGACTGTCGACGTACATCGGGCCGCCGCCGTAGACGATCGTGTTCAGGTTGGCCGGTTTGGCCCGTCCGGTCGCCACCAGTCGGGCCACCATCGTCGGCGCCAGGAACGCACTGCAACCGGGGTGGTGTTCGCAGAGGTCGAGGAACTCCGCCGGCTCGAACGCACCCGAGGCCGGCACCACCTGCCGCGCGCCGCGGGCCACATACGGAGGCACGTACAGTCCCGAGCCGTGCGACATGGGCGCGCCGTGGACCAGGCTGCAGTTCTCGTCGGGGGAGTCGAAGTCGGCCAGATGCGACACCGTCATCGCCATCAGGTTGCGGTGCGACAGCATCGCTCCCTTGGAGCGGCCCGTGGTGCCGCTGGTGTAGAACAGCCACGCCAGTGACGCCGGGTCGGTCGTGCGTGGTGGGTCGACAGGTGAGGCAGCGCAGCGGTTTTCGTATTCGGCGCCGCCGATCACCTCGACCGGTACGTCGACGAGCTGTGTCAGCTCCGCGCCGATCTTCGGGGACGTGAAGATCCGGGAGACCCCGGCGTCGGCGACGATCTGCTCCATCTCCCGCGGATGCAACTTGTAGTTGACCGGCACGATCACGGCTTCGGCCGCCCAGATGCCGAACATCAACTCGACGATCTCGGGTGCGTTCTCGCTGGCCACCGCGATCCGGGCACCGGGCCCGAACCCGGTGAACGACCCCGCCAACCGCAGCGCCCGCTCCCGCAGCGACGACCACGTGTGCACTTGGCGCTCACCGTGATACACCGCGCCGCGGTCGGCGTGGCGCGCCGCGGTCTGGTCGAGCAGTGCGAACAGGTTCACCTGGGCACCCAGTCGGAGTTCAGCGCGAAATCGGACAGGTACTTCGTCGAACTCCAGCCACCGTCGACGACGATGGTCTGGCCGTTGATGAAACTGCCGCCCTCGGAGCAGAGGAACGCCACGGTGGCGGCGATGTCCTCGACCCGGCCCAACCGCTGGTGCGGTGTCATCTCGGTGTTGATCTTGCGGAACCGGTCGTCCTCGAGCCGCGTCGCCACCATGGGGGTGAGCGTGACGCCGGGCGCCACCGCGTTGCACCGGATGCCCTGCGCACCGTATTGGCACGCGATGTGGGCGGTCAGTGCGGTCAGCCCGCCCTTGGCCGCCGAATACGCGCCGCCGCGCAGCCCACCGACGACCGCGAACGTCGACGTCACGTTGATGATCGCCGAGCCCGGCTGCATGTGCGGGATCACGTCGCGCGACAACCGGAACGGCGCCCGCAGCATCAGGTTCAGGAAATAGTCCAGCGATTCGTCGTCGGTCTCGTGCAGGGGTTTGGGACTGCCCACCCCGGCGTTGTTGACCAGGAAGTCGATCCGCCCCCACCGCTCCAGTGCGGCCGCGACGACCCGGGCGGGACCGTCGTCGTCGGTCAGATCCACCGCGACCGTGGCGATCCGGTCGGAGCCGACGGCCTTCTCCAGTTCGGCGAGCCGTTCCTCGTCTCGTCCGGTGCCCAGCACCGCCATACCCTGCTCGGCCAGCGTTGTGGCACAACCGAACCCGATGCCGCTGCTGGCACCCGTGACGATCGCTACCTGCACGTCATCCACCTTCCGTCAGCGATGCCCTGATCTTGTGCTTGAGCACCTTGCCCGCATCGTTCTTCGGCAACGCCTCCACCAGCACCACCTGTTCGGGCACCTTGAACTTGGCCACCCCGCGGCCCAGCAGGAACTCACGCAACGACTCGACGTCGGGTCCCGGATCGCCGGCCGCCACCACGGCGGCGCAGGCGCGTTCGCCGGTGCGCGCATCGGGGATGCCGACGATCGCGATCTCGGCGATCTGCGGGTGGGTGACCAGAAGGTCCTCCACCTCCTTGGGCGAGATGTTCTCGCCGTTGCGGATGATGATGTCCTTGGCGCGGCCGGTGACCATCAGGTAGCCGTCGTCGGTCCAGCGGCCGAGGTCACCGGTGCGGAAGTATCCAGCGGTGTCGAAGGCCCCGGTGTTGTCCTCCGGGTGGAGGTAGCCCGTGAACATCTGCGGCCCGCGGGCGCGGATCTCCCCGTCCACCAACGTGACATCGGCGATGCCGGGGCGGCCGTCGGTCTCGGCGGCGTGGTCCACATCGTCGAGGGATCCGACCGTGGTCACCGGGACTTCGGTCGAACCGTACACGCGGGTCACCAGCGCACGCTCGAAATAGGCCGCCGCCCTGCGGATCAGCGACGGCGGGACCGAGGCGCCGCCACAGATGAACACCTCGAGGTCCGGTAGTCGGGTGTCCGCCCGCTGCGCCGCGGCGAGCAGACCGTCGAGAAACGGTGTGGCCCCGGCCATGTGCGTGCATCCGTGCTCGAGCATCAACGCCACGGCGCCGTCGGGATCCCAGCGTTCCATGAGTACCGCCCTGGAGCCGAGCAGCAGCGGTGCCTCGAAGGCGTAGATCGACCCACCGATGTGGGCGATCGGTGAGGGCACCAGGAACGTGTCGCCGGGGTCGATGTTCCAGTACCGGCCCAGCTGCGCGAGCAGTGCGTGCAGCGAATCATGGCTGTGCAGAACGCCCTTGGGCCGCCCGGTGGTGCCCGAGGTGTACATGATCATGCGGGTGGAATCGGAGCTCAGCTCGGGTAGGTCACCGCCGCCGGCTTCGGCGAGCAGATCCGCGAAGGAACTGTGTCCGGCCGGTTCCGCCCGCACCACGACGACCTCTGGGGGTGAGGGCAGCCCTGCGGCGACGCGTTTGAGCATGGCGGCGTAGTCGTGGCCGTTGAACGTGTGGGGGATGAAGATCGCCCGACTGTCGGCGTCGGCGAGGATGAACGTGAGTTCGTGGTCGCGCAGCGATGGCAGGATCGGGTTCACGACCATACCCGCCAGCGTGGCGCCGAGATAGACGACGGCGGCCTCGTGCCAGTTGGGCAGCATGAATGACACCACGCTGCCGACCGGCATCCGCCGCATCAGTGCCGACGCCAATGCCATCGCGCGTTCTTGCAGTGCGCCACAGGTGAGTTCATCGTCGCCGTCGCGCACCAGCACGCGGTCCGGTGTGTCCCGCGCGGCATCGCGCAGGGCATCGGCCAGCGTGGTACCCACCGTCAGTCCCTGACCCGGCGCATCGTCATCGAGTGCCGGTAGCGCGCCGACGGATGGGTGTTCACCGTGACCTGTGCGACCTCACCGTCGGAGGTGGTGTAGGTGCGCTGCATCTGCAGTGCGGCACTGCCGGGTTCGACACCGAGCCGGTGGGCCAGTTCGGCGGGCAGCACCACCGCGGCGATCTCCTGGTGCACCTCGACCACGCTCACCCCGAACAGGTCCTCGATCAGGGGGAAGATCGGCCCGGTGTGGCGGGGCAGCAGCCGGCCGACGGCGGCGAACGCGCGGTTGATGTAGTACTCGGTGCGGCAGATCGGCGTCGAGTTCGTGTCGGCCTGGCGATAGCCCGTCACCGCAAGCCATTCCGAGCCGAGCGCGAGCCGCGTCCGCTCGGCGAGTTCGGCGTCGACGGTCACGGTGGCGTTCGATTCGACCGTGAACTGGGCGCCCGCGGCGAACGCCAGCAGGTCGTCGATCGACATCACGTCCTGGGCGTAGGTGTTACCCGACGGACGCGGCACCACCAGGGTGCCCGCCCTGGGGCGCGAGGTGACCAGGTTGTCCTCGCGCAGCCGGCGCAGTGCCTCCCGAATGGTGAAGCGGCTGACCGCGAACCGCTCACACAACTCGTGTTCGGTGGGCAACTGCGATCCGACCGGGTACACCCCGTCGACGATCTCCTTGCGCAGGGTGCGAGCCACCTGCAGGTAGCGGTGCTCGGGGTGCGTGACGCTCATGTGCGGGCGGTGCGTCGTAACGCCAGCACGCTGCCGTCGCCGTCGGCGGAGACGAACAGCGTGCCGTCCGGCGCCGCGGCGATCCCCGCGAACGGTCCCTGCGGGCCGGAGAACGGCGGCATGCCGCGCAGTGGTTTGGGTTCCACACCCGGCGGCGGGCCGACGGGCAACCCGGTGGCGATCGTCTGGCGGGCGCCGCTGTTCATGTCGACCGCGACCACTTCCTTCGCACCGGCGTCGACGATGTAGAGCACGCCGTCGGCGACCACCAGCCCCTGCGGTCGCTGCAACCCGTCGACCACGGTGACCGCCTGCGACCCGGCCAGGCGCACCACCCGCCCGGCCCCGGACTCGGCGACCAGTGGGTTGCCGTCCGGGGCGATCGCCACCCCCACGGGTTCACGGAGATCGCCGGCCAGCAGTTGCACCTCGCCGTCGTGGACGGAGTGCACCCGGCCGGTGCCGAGTTCGGCGAAGACGGCCGCACCGCCCGGTGTGGCCGCGATGCCGTACAGCTGGTCGAAACCGTCCGCCAGGACCTCGCTCTCACCGGCAGCGGGCCGGTAGCGCGTCACCTGGCCGCCGGAGGTGGTGACCACGAACTCGCCGCCGCCGACGGGGGTCAGACCGCGCAGGAAGCCGGGATAGCCGGGGGTGAACAACATCCCGACGGTCTGCAGCGATCCGTCGGCCTCCACGACGTAGAAGTAGGTGCCGTCGGCGACGTAGAGCCGGCCGTCGTCGCCGACCGCCAGGTCCAGCGGCCAGTTCAGCCCGCCGGCCAGGGTGGTGCGGGTTTCGCCGCCGGACAGGATCTCGGTGATCTCGCCGGTGAAATTCGAGACGAACAACCGGTCGCCGACGAAGGTCAGGTTGTCCAACCCGGGCGACAGCTGCGCGAGCAGCGTCTGCGCACCGCTGCGCGGGTCGATGCGCAGCACCTGGCCGCTGGCCACCTGAGTGGAGACGAGGAAGCCGTCGGCGTCGAACTTCACCGCATCCGGCACCCCGAGGTCACCGGCGACCCGCTGCGGCTCCCCGCCGTTCGGATCCACCCGCCAGATCTCGTTGGCCGTCATCAGCGGGTAGTACAGCAATCCGTCCGGACCGACCTCCATCGCGTTCGGCGACGGCAGGTTCTCGGCGAGCGTGCGGACGATGCCGCCGTTGCGGTCGAGTTCCAGCAGCCGGCCACCTTCGCGGCACTCACCGATGAACAGCCGGCCCTGGTGGACGGTGATGCCGTTGGCACACGGCAGATCGTCGCGCAGGACGCGGGTCCGGCCGTCGGCCTCGCGCACGCTGACCCGACCGTCCATCACCTCGGTGGCGAACAGGGCGCCGTCGGGTCCGAACGCCACGTCGTCGGGGGCGATGATGTCGCCGCCCTTCGGGCTGACCGTCTCCAGGGTCCCGCTGCCCAGGTCCAGGGCGCTGATCTGGCTGCCGGTCACCTGGGCGACGTAGACCCGCCCGTCGGGGCCGGTGCGCAGGCCGTTGGCGCCGAACAACCGGCTCGGTGCGGTCAACCGCTCGAGGCGCCACCCGTCGGTGACAGTCGGCTGCGCTCCGGGGTAGCGGGTGGCCTGCAAAGACTCGGTGGGCGACGTCATGAACCGGACGTTATCAACCCTCGCTAGTCCAGACAATAGGGTCCGCGGCGCATCAAAGGACCCTTGACGGCCGGATAACCCCTGCGGAATAGTGTTCTGCAATATGCAGAGCACCGTATGTCGTCCGGACAAATGGGCCCACCATGACTGAGCCGCTGAACCTCGAGGGCCGGACCGTCGTCGTCTCCGGTGCCGGTGGCGGGGGTATCGGGACGACGGTCACCGAACTGGCGGCCACCGCGGGGGCGACCGTCGTCGCGGTCAGCCGCAACCAGGACAACCTCGACCAGCACGTCGGGCCGCTGATCGCCAAGGGTCTGCCGGTCGTCACGGTCGCGGCCGACGCGTCGACCGACGAGGGCATCGCCCGTGTCCTCGGTGAGGCGCGGCGCGCCGACGGCGACCTCTACGGGTTGGTCAACGTCGCCGGCGGCGCCGCACCCGCGACGTGGATGCCCTCGACCCGGGTCACCCGCGACGATTGGCGGGCGCTGTTCACCGCCAACCTCGAGACCGCCTTCTTCATGAGCCAGGCCGTCGCCGCCGAGATCCGGTCGAACGGGCACAAGGGGTCGATCGTCTCGGTGTCGTCGATCAGCGGGATGAACACCGCGCCGTTCCACATCGCCTACGGGACAGCCAAAGCCGCGGTGGTCGCGATGACCCGCACCATGGCCGTCGAACTGGCGCTCGACGGGATCCGCGTCAACGCCGTCGCCCCCGGCGTCACCGAGACCGCCGCCTCGGCGACCTATGTCGACCAGGATCCGGACCGCGACCGCACCGCGATCGCGATGGGCCGCCGCGGAACGCCGGTCGAACAGGCGAACGCGATCCTGTTCCTGCTCTCGGACATGTCGAGCTACATCACCGGCCAGACGCTTCTGGTCGACGGTGGCCTCGACCTCAAGTGGACGCATCTGGGCGCCGACAACACGTCGTTGTTCCTCAAGGACGAGAACTTCCGCAGCTCCATCAGCCGGTTCTGAGAGTCCGTTTTGTTGTGAAAGGACGCACTAGTGACCCATACCGAATCCGACCTCGACGCGGCGATCGAGGTCGAAGCCGATGCGGACGACTCGACGGGTGAGATCGCCGAGGACCTGTCGGACGCGATGACCATCCCGGTCGAGGCGTACATCTCACCGGAGTACGCCCGCGCGGAGCGGGACAAGCTGTGGCGCAGGGTCTGGCAGCAGGTCGGCCGCGTCGAGGAGATCCCCGAGGTGGGCAGCTACCTGACCTACGACATCCTCGACGACTCGATCATCGTGGTTCGCACCGGACCCAACGAGTTTCGGGCCCACCACAACGTCTGCATGCACCGCGGTCGCAAGCTCGTCGACACCCCCGACGGTGCGAAGAACGCCGTCGGCCGCGCGCGGAAGTCGTTCGTCTGCGGATTTCACGGCTGGACATACGGTTTGGACGGCACGTGCACCCACATCCGCGAACAGGACGACTGGAAGGGCGTGCTGACTCCGCGGAACACCCACCTGGCCCCGGTTCAGGTGGACACCTGGGGCGGCTGGCTGTTCGTCAACATGGACCCGGACTGCGAGCCGTTGATGGACTACCTCTTCCCGGCGTCGAAGATCCTCGATCCGTTCGGGCTGGAGAACATGCGCTACAAGTGGCGCAAGTGGTTGTACTTCGACTGCAACTGGAAGGTCGCGATGGAGGCCTTCAACGAGACCTACCACGTGTTCACCACCCACCCGGAGTTCAACAAGTTCGGCGAGTTCAAGGGCTGGGCCAAGGCGCAGGGCAAGCACAGCAACATCGGCTACGACGCGCCCAAGGGTATGGACGAGACCAAGTCCAAGATCCGCCTCGGCACCGGCGACGACCCGCGCGTCTCGACCGCCGAGATGCAGATGTACACCTGGGAGCAGACCAACGCGACCACCACCGAGACACTGGTGAACGCGGCCAAGCGGCTGGTCGACGAACTGCCCGAGGGCACCCCCGCCGACAAGGTGCTGCAGCACTGGTTGGCATCGGCGCGTCGTGACGACGAGGCCCGCGGCGTGATCTGGCCGACGATCCCGCCGGACATCCTCGGTCAGAGCGGCACCGCATGGCAGATCTTTCCGAACTTCCAGATCGGCCAGGGCTTGACGAGCGCCCTGTGCTACAGCGCGCGGCCCGATCCGAGTTACGACCCGAACAAGTGCATCTTCGAGGTCGCGGTGTTCGAGCTGTACCCCAAAGGCGAAGAGCCCGAGACGGAGTGGGCCTACACCCCGAAGGACTCGCCGAACTGGCTTTCGGTGCTGCCGCAGGACTTCTCCAACATGGCGGCCGTACAGCAGGGCATGAAGTCCGCCGGTTTCCCCGGCACGATGCCCAACCCCTACCGCGAACGCAGCACCGTCAACCTGCATCACCAACTGTCGAAGTACATGGGCACCGGCGAGCCCCGCGAACTGTGATTTCGGCGTGCTGAGTCGCGCTGGGCGCGACCAGCCACGCCGAAATCGCCTACGAAGGAGACACTGTGAACACTTGCGGTCCCACCGAGACCCCTGACGACATCGACATCGACGCGCTGCGGGAGAAGTACGCGCAGGAACGCGCGAAGCGGCTGCGGCCCGAAGGCGCCGACCAGTACCTGGAGCTCGAAGGCGAATTCGCCGAGTTCTACGAGGTCGACCCGTACACCACCGTGACCCCGCGGGACCCGATCGTCGAGGACGCCGACGTCGTGATCCTCGGCGGCGGCTTCGCGGGGCTGCTCGCAGGTGCGTACCTGAAGAAGGCGGGCGTGACGGGCATCCGGGTCGTCGAGATGGCCGGCGACTTCGGCGGTGTCTGGTACTGGAACCGGTTCCCGGGCATCCAGTGCGACAACGACGCCTACTGCTACATCCCGCTGCTCGAAGAGCTCGACTTCATGCCGAGCAAGAAATTCGCCGACGGCGCGGAGATCTTCCAACACTGCCGCAACATCGGGAAGCACTTCGGCCTGTACGACGGCGCGCTGTTCTCGACCCAGGTGCGCGAACTGCGCTGGGACGACGCATCGCAGCGCTGGCAGATCAGTACCGACCGCGGTGACGACATCCGCGCCCGCTTCGTCGTGATGGCGCAGGGCTCGTACAACCGTCCGAAGCTGCCCGGGATTCCCGGCATCAAGGACTTCACGGGTCATGTGTTCCATTCGGCGCGCTGGGATTACGACTACACCGGTGGCGACGCCGACGGTGGGCTGCACAAGCTCGCCGACAAACGTGTCGCGCTCGTCGGCACCGGCGCGACCGGTATCCAGCTGGTGCCACATCTGGGCCGGGACGCCCAGCAGCTCTACGTGTTTCAGCGCACTCCGTCGTCGGTGGACCAGCGGGTCAACACCCCGACCGATCCGAACTGGGCCGCGTCACTGCAGCCGGGTTGGCAGGAAGAGCGCAAGCGCAATTTCCACAACTGGTCACCGTTCGTCGGCGTCGTCTTCGGTGAGCCGGACCTGGTGTGCGACTTCTGGACCGAACTCGGCCGCAACCTCACCGCGCGCATCGCGGCCAGCCCCGACCCCGCCGCGGTGACGATCGAGCAGATCATGGCGTTCCGGGAAGAGGAAGACTACAAGATCATGGAGCGGCTGCGCCGGCGCGTCGCCGAGATCGTCGAGGATCCCGACACCGCCGAAGCGCTCAAGCCGTACTACCGCTTCATGTGCAAGCGGCCGACGTCCAGTGAACATTATCTGGCCAGCTTCAACCGCCCCAACGTGACGCTGGTCGACGTCTCGGAATCCAAAGGCGTGGAACGGTTGACCGAGAAGGGGATCGTCGCCAACGGCGTCGAGTACGAGGTGGACTGCGTGATCTTCGCCAGCGGCTTCGAGATCTCCACCGAGATCCACCGCCGGTACGCCATCGACAGCATCGTCGGGCGCGACGGACTCTCGCTGTTCGACTACTGGCGTGACGACTACAAGACGCTGCACGGGATGACCAGTCGTGGGTTCCCGAACCAGTTCTTCATGGGATTCATCCAGGGCGGCGTGTCGGCCAACACCACGGCGATGTTCGAACAACAGGCCAAGCACATCGCCTACATCGTGGCCGAGGCGCAGAACCGGGGCGCCGCCGTGGTCGAGCCCACCCAGGAAGCCCAGGACAACTGGGTCCACACCGTCCGTGAGCTCGCGATCGACAACTCTGCGTTCGAATTATCCTGTACGCCAGGTTATTACAACAACGAAGGGCGCGGCGGCGCGGAACGTAACGGTGCATTCCTCGGCGACTTCTACTCGCCCGGCTTCTACGCGTTCGACGAGCTGATTGCGGCGTGGCGGGACAGCGGCGACCTCGAGGGCCTGGAACTTTCGTGACCGACTTGAGGTACGACGGCCGCGTCGCCGTCGTCACCGGCGGTGGCCGCGGACTCGGCCGGGCGTACGCGCTGCTGCTCGCCTCCCGCGGGGCGAAGGTCGTCGTCAACGATCTGGGCGGCGACCTCACCGGGGACGGTGTCGATGCGGGACCGGCCCACGAGGTCGTCCGCGAGATCGTCGCCGCCGGAGGCGAGGCGGTCGCCAGCACCGACTCCGTCGCGACGCCCGAGGGCGGCAGGGCGATCGTCGACACGGCGATGGACACCTACGGCCGGCTGGACATCCTGATCCACAACGCGGGCAACGTCCGGCGCGCATCGCTGAGTGAGATCAGCGACGAGGACTTCGATGCGGTGGTCGACGTCCATCTGCGCGGCGCGTTCCACGTTGTGCGGCCGGCCTTTCCGGTGATGTGTGACGCCGGCTACGGCCGGATTGTGCTGACGTCGTCCATCGGTGGTCTCTACGGCAATCACGACGTGGTGAACTACGCGGTCGCCAAGGCGGGGGTGATCGGCTTGTCCAACGTCGCCGCCATCGAAGGGGCCGAGTACGGGGTGCGTAGCAACGTCATCGTGCCGGCGGCCGTCACCCGGATGGCCGAGGGTATCGACACGTCGGCCTATCCGCCGATGGATCCGGAACTGGTGGCGCCGACCGTCGGCTGGTTGTCACACGAAACCTGTTCGGTGACAGGCGAGATGTTCATCGCGCTGGCCGGCAGGGTGGCCACCGCCGTCCTCGTCGAGACGCCGGGTGTGTACCGGTCGTCGTGGACGGTCGAGGACGTCGCCGCCGACCTCGACGCCATCCGCGACCGTTCACACCCCGTGGTGTTCCCGGTGGTGCCCGACGGCCACAACGCCCACATCCGCTACAGCTTCGCGATGGCCGCCCAGAAGGCGGGGACCTGATGAGCGGCCCGCTGGAGGGGGTGCGCGTGGTCGACCTCACCGCGATGGTGATGGGTCCGTACTGCACCCAGATCATGGCGGACATGGGCGCCGACGTGGTGAAGGTCGAACCGCCGGAGGGGGACAACACCCGCTTCATCTCCGTCGGCCCCGCCCCCGGGATGAGCGGGGTGTTCGTCAACGTCAACCGCGGTAAGCGCGGCATCGTGCTGAACCTGCGCACCGAGGAGGGCAAGGCGGCGTTGCGAGCGCTGATCGCCGAGGCCGACGTGTTCATCCACTCGATGCGCGCCAAGGCCATCGCCAAGCTCGGATTCGGCTACGACGACGTCGCCGCGCTGAAGCCCGACATCGTCTACACCAACTGCTACGGCTACGGGCGGCGCGGCCCGGACCGGGACCTGCCCGCCTACGACGACACCATCCAGGCCGAATGCGGTATCCCCGCCGTACAGGAACAACTCACCGGCGAGGCCAACTACGTCGGCACCATCATGGCCGACAAGGTCGCGGGTCTGACCGCGCTGTACGCCACCATGATGGCGCTGTTCCACCGGGAGCGCACGGGCGAGGGGCAGGAGGTCGAGGTCGCCATGTTCGAGACGATGGCCGCCTTCATGCTCGTCGAACACGCCAACGGCGCCATGTTCGACCCCCCGCTCGGCCCCGCGGTGTATCCGCGCACCGTCGCACCCAACCGCAGGCCGTACGAGACGAAAGACGGTTACATCGCCGCGCTGATCTACAACGACAAACACTGGAACGCCTTCGTCGAGGCGGTGAAACCGGTGTGGGACAACCACTTGTACGGCACCCTCGAACGGCGGGCGAAGCAGATCGACACCGTCTACGGCCTGGTGGCCGAGACACTCAAGGAGCGCACCACCGACGAGTGGCTGGCGTTGTTCCGCGAGTTGGAGATCCCCGCCGCCCCGATCCGGACGCCCGGGGCGCTGTTCGACCACCCGCACCTCAACGCCGTCGGACTGTTCGAGACCGTCGAGACGCCGAACGGGCCGGTGCGCTTCCCCGGTGTGCCGACGTGGTTCTCGCGCACGCCGGGCCACGTGCGGGGGCCCGCGCCGGAGTTGGGCGCCGACACCGCCGCGGTCCTCGACGAGCTGGGCCTGAGCCGCGCCGAGCCTCCGGTTGTTGACGGGAATCCCGCGGATCTCGTCGACAACCGTAGTGTCGGCGCCGCGGAGCTGGGATGAGCATGGACTTCGACATGGGGCCGCGCGCCGCCGAATTGCGCAGCCGCCTGAGGGAGCTCGTCAGCGAGCACGTTCCCGAGCACTTCCTGGGCGCGTTCACCGACGACCCGGCCGATCTGGAGACCGCACAACGGTTCTGCCGCCTGCTCGCCGAACAGGATCTGCTGTGCCTGGCGTGGCCGCAGGAGTTCGGCGGCGGGGGAGCGTCGGTGTGGGAGCAGACCGTCGTACGCGAGGAGATGTGGGCCCACCACGAACCGCGCGGCGCCCAGTACATGGGTGTCAACTGGGTCGGGCCGATCATCATGCGGCACGGCACCGAGGAGCAGCAGCGCAGACATCTGCCGCCGATCGCGCGCGGTGAGGTGATCTGGTGTCAGGGTTTCTCCGAACCCGAGGCCGGGTCCGATCTCGCGTCGCTGCGCACCACCGCGCGTCGTGACGGGGACGGGTGGCTGATCAGCGGGCAGAAGATCTGGACGTCCTACGCGACGATGGCGCAGTGGTGCTTCCTGCTGGCACGGACCTCCAGGGGTGAGCGCAAACAGCAGGGCCTGACGATCTTCCTGGTGCCGATGGACGATCCGGCGATCCAGGTCCGGCCGATCCGCGCCATGCTCGGCCCGCACCACCTCAACGAGGTGTTCTTCGACGATCTGCGGGTGACCGAGGCCGACGTGCTGGGCACCGTGGACGCGGGCTGGTCGATCGTGCAGGACGTGATGGCGTTCGAACGGGTCGGCATCGCCCGCTACGCCCGGTGTGAGCGGCTGCTCGCTGCTGCGCCAACGGTTCTCGGCGATCGCTGGGGCGACCTGTCCGAGGAGCTGCGCGGCCGCTGGGTGCGCATGCTCACCCACTGCCGCCGCGCGCGGCTGATGGCCTACCGGGTGGTGTCGCTGCAGAGCAGCGGACGCATCCAGCCCGGGGACGCCGCCGCCTACCGCATCGCCGTGACCAAACTCGATCAGGACAGCGCGGAGGTGCTGATGGACATCTCGGCCGAGGTGTCCCGCGACGATCCGCGGGCGGCCTGGTTCCTCGGCGAGGTCGAGGACCACTGGCGGTACTCGCAGGCAGCGACCGTGTCCTCGGGCAGCATCGAGATGCAGCGCATCCTGCTGTCTCGTGCCCTGCTGGCGGCGGCGAAATGATCCTCGACCTCGGCGACGACGCCACCGAATACGGCCGCCAGGCGCTGCGGGCGTTCGAGACCGCGGGCGGTGACCTGCTGGTGCAGCAGGCGGAAGCCAAACCGGCCGAACGGGAATCGCTGGCCGGTCCGACACTGTCCGAACTGGGTGCGTGGGAACTCGACGTCCGCGCCGACCCCGACGAACTGGAAGCGGCTGCCGCGCTGTGCCGCAGCGCCGGTTACTGGGCCCTGCCCTACCCGGTGGCCGAACGGCTGGCCCGGCCCGCGGACCTCGACGCTGACGGTCTGCTGGTGGTCGCGGACAACCGTCCGGCCGGAACCCTCGCCGGACTGGACTACCGTTGGGCGGCAGTCACTCTCGACGGCGCCCGTCACAGGGTGACCGGTCAGGGCGCCGCGGGGGATGCGTTCGTCGCCGAACTCGAACTGTCCGCCGTCGACGAGGCCGGCGCAGCCGACCTCGCGCTCGGGCTCACCCTGCCCTGCTGGACGCTGCTCGGGATGCTCGACCGGGCCATCGAACTGACCACGGCGCACGTCACCCTGCGCAAGCAGTTCGGGGCGCCGCTGTCGAGTTTCCAGGGCGTGCAGTTCCAGTTGACCGACGCCGAGGTCGAACGCAGCGGCGTCGACATCCTGGCCAAATACGCGCTGTGGAGCATCGCGACCGGACGGCCCGAGGCGATCGACGACGCGCTGGCGTTGCGGTTGGCGGCGATCGAGGCCGCCGAAGTCGTGTTCCGGGTGTGTCATCAACTGCACGGCGCCGTCGGCTTCTGCGACGAGACCACGCTGTCGTGGCTGTCGCGCTACAGCCAACCGCTGCGTCGCCTGCCGCTCGGCCTGTCGGCGACGCGGTCGGAGTTGACCCGCCGCGCGGGCCGGCACGGGCTGACGGGTCTGTACGCGTGAAGGTCCTCGTCATCGGCACCGGTTTCGGAAAGCACGCCGCCGCACCGGCGTACGAGAGCGCCGGATTCGACGTGGAGGTCGTCAGTCCCCGCGACGAGTCGGCGGTGGCCCGCGGACTCGGATCCGGCGCCGATCTGGTGTCGGTGCACTCACCGCCGTTCATGCATGTCGACCACGTGTCGGCGGCCCTGGACCGCGGGCTGGCGGTGATGTGCGACAAACCGTTCGGCCGCACCGCCGACGAAGCCACCGCGATGCGGGACAGGGCACACGCCGTCGGCGTCCCGACCTTCCTCAACTTCGAGTTCCGCTGCCGCGAATCGTGGGCGAAGGTCAAGGAACTCGCCGACTCCGGCGCGATCGGCACCCCGAACCACCTGAGCTGGAACTGGTTCGGCAACGGGCTGCGGGGCCGCAGGTACGGATGGATCAACGACGCCGAACTCGGTGGCGGCTGGATCGGCGCCTTCGGATCGCATCTCATCGACTTCACCCGTTGGTTGTTCGGCAGTGAGATCGTCGACTGCGGCGGTGTCACCCGCATCGACGACCCGATGCACGCCGACGCCGACGGGACGCCGCGACAGGCGACCGCCGAGGACGCCTACGCGGCCTGGTTCCGGCTGGCCGACGGCGCGACGGCCGCGCAGGACACCGGGTTCGCCGCGGCGACGTCGACCCTGCCACGCGCGGTGCTGCTGGGCACGGACGGCTCGATCGAACTGACCGCCGACACCACGCTGGTGTTGCGCACCAAGGGTTCCGAACCCGAGACCTTCGAATTCGACCGCCCGGGCCGGCCCGACCCGGCGCTGGTGACCCTCTTCGGACAGGTCGCCGACGCACTGCGGACGGGCAGCCGGACCACCCCCTCGTTCGACGACGGACTCGCCGTCGCGCGCGTGATGGACCGATTGCGCGCCAACGCCGTTCGGATGGGCACCCGATGAAATACGACCTGCCCGACGAACTGACCGTCACCGCCGACGGGGCGGTGCGCACCGTGCTGATCAACCGGCCCGACGACCTGAACTGCGTCAACGAGAACCTGCACTGGGCGCTGGCCAACGTCTGGCGGCAACTGGCCGCCGACCAGGAGGCCCGCGTGGTGATCCTCTCGGGTGCCGGGCGGGCGTTCTGCGCCGGCGGTGACCTCAACTGGATCACATCGTTCCTCGACGACTCCGCCGCCCGCGACGAGAGCATCCGCGAGGGCGCCCAGATCATCGAGGAGATGCTGCGGTTCCCGCTTCCGGTGATCGCCGCCGTCAACGGCCCCGCGGTCGGCCTGGGCTGCAGTGTCGCCCTGCTCAGCGACATCATGCTGATCGCCGAGGACGCCTACCTGTCCGATCCGCACGTCGCCGTCGGTCTCGTGGCCGGCGACGGCGGGGCGGCGTTCTGGCCCATGCTCACCCCGATCATGCGGTCACGCGAATACCTGTTCACCGGCGACCGGATCCCCGCCGCGACGGCCGTCGAACTCGGCTTCGCGAGCCGCCGGGTTCCGGCGGCCGATCTGATGAGCGAGGCCGCCACACTCGCCGGACGGCTCGCGGCCCAACCCGTCGAGGCCCTGCAGGGCACCAAACGGGTGGTGAACATGTACCTGTCGCAGGCCATGGCCGGACCGCTGCAGGCCGGGTTCGCCGCCGAGGTCGCCACCATGCGCTCCGAGGACCACCGGCGCAGGCTGCTCGCGTTCCGGGAGGGTGCGACGTGAGCATCGACGACTTCCGCGCCACCGTGCGGGCGTGGTGTGCCGAACACGTGCCGTCGGACTGGCGCGAGAAGCAGACCGGCGTGGGCGAGGAGGAGTTCGTCCGCTTCCAGGAGGCCTGGTTCGCCGAACTGCACAGCGCCGGCTACGCGGTCCCGCACTGGCCCGCCGAATGGGGTGGCGGGCTGTCGGTGGCCGAGCAGATCGTGCTGTACCAGGAGTTGGCCGCCCACGACGCGCCGCGCCTGGTGCTGGCGTTCGTCGGTATCCACCACGCCGCGTCGACGCTGCTGGTGGCCGGCACCGACGAGCAGCGGCGCAGGCACCTGCCTGCGATCCTCGACGGCGAGATCTGGGTGCAGGGTTTCTCCGAACCCGAAGCCGGATCCGATCTGGCGAGCCTGCGCACCACCGCGCACCGCACCGGCGACACGTTCGTCGTCAACGGCCAAAAGCTCTGGGCCAGTGGCGGTATGCACGCCGACTGGTGTCTGCTGCTGGCCCGCACCGACCCGGATGCGCCGAAGCGTAAGGGCATCTCGTACTTCCTGCTCGACATGACGACCCCAGGCGTCGACGTGCGGCCGATCCGCAACGCCGTCGGCGACTCCCACTTCTGCGAGATCTTCCTCAACGACGTCGAGATCCCGGCCGCCAATCTGGTGGGCGCCGAGAACGCGGGCTGGCAGGTCGCGCAGGCGACCCTCGGCGCCGAGCGGGGGATGACCATGCTCGAACTGGCCGAGCGCCTGGCCAACGCCGGCTTCCGCCGACTCGTGCGGACCAGCCCGGTCGACGATCCCGTGGTGGCGGATCGGTTGGCGCAGTTCGAATGCGAGATCACCGCGCTGCGCGGGCTCTGCCGAAAGGTGGTGGAGGGCCACGACTCCGGTGCGATCGGACCGGCCGACGCGTCGATCGTGAAGCTCTATTACAGCGAACTGCTGCAGCGGCTCACCGACTTCGGCGCCGAGATCGGCGGTCCGGCCGGCCATACCGAGATCGCCAAACCGATGTCGAGCGGGTGGGAGTCCGGGTCGTGGGTGCTCGACTTCATCGGCTCCTGGGAGTGGACGATCCCCGGCGGTTCGAGCGAGATCCAGCGCACCATCATCGGTGAGCGCGGCCTCGGCCTGCCCCGAGAACCGAGCGCAGTCTGATGGGCTTCGAGGAGTTCCATGACGAGTTGCGGTCCGTCGCGGCCGACGTGCTGGACAAAGGGCGCGAGGTGGACTGGCCCGTACTCGTCGACGCAGGGTGGGTGGGCCTCGAGGTGCCCGAGCACCTCGGTGGCGCCGGCGCCACCTTCGCCGAGACCGCGGTGATCTGCCGGGAAATGGGCCGCGCCGCCACCGCCGGAAGCTTCCTCGGCAGTGCTGTCCTCGCGGTCGGCACGCTGAATGCGTTGCAGCCGAGCGACATCCGGGACCAACTGCTGGCCGGCATCGCATCCGGCGACGTCCGGGTCGCCGTCGCACTCGAATCGCTGGACTTCGTCCCCGACGCCGACGGCGCCGACCGGCTTCTGGTGGTGACCAACGGCGCGGTCGCGGTGGCCGAACTCGATGTGACGCCAGTGCCCGTCGTCGACGAGACACGCCGACTGGGCAAGGTCTCGTCGCGCACGTTGGAGCCACCGACGATGCTGCGCTTCGAGGGGGACGCCGACAACGCGGTGCGCCGGCTGCACGACCGGGCCGCCGTCGCCGTCGCCTGCGACAGTCTCGGACTCGCCGAGGCGATGCTGTCCGCAACCGTCGAATACGCCAAGGTGCGCTCACAATTCGGCAGGCCCATCGGATCTTTCCAGGCGGTCAAACACGCCTGCGCCGACATGCTCGTGCAGATCGAGGTGTCCCGCCAACTCGTCGAGGCGGCCGTCGACGCCGTCGTCGCCGGCGACGCGACCGCGGCCGCGGCCATGGCGAAGTCCCATGTCTGCAGTGCGGCGGTCGACGTCGCGGGCAAGGCCATGCAATTGCACGGAGGTATCGGATACACCTGGGAGAGCGGCGTCCACGTCTATCTCAAACGTGCCGCGCTCAACCGCTCGCTGTTCGGATCCCCTGCGGCACACCGCAGACAACTCGCTCAACGCTATCGGAATCAAGGAGAGTAATTCCATGGGTGTCCCCGTCTACAAACGCATTCTCGACCTGTTCGAGGCTGAGGGTGTGAACACGTTGTTCGGCATCCCGGATCCGAACTTCGTGCACATGTTCACCGAGGCCGAGGCGCGTGGATGGTCGGTGGTGGCACCGCATCACGAGCTGAGCGCCGGGTTCATGGCCGAGGCGGCGTCCCGGATGACCGGTAAGCCGGGATTGTGCATCGGCACGCTCGGGCCGGGCGTGGCCAACATCGCGGGCGCGATGATGTGCGCGCTGGTGGAGAACTCACCGGTGATCTTCCTCGGCGGGCAGCGCGCCCGCATCACCGAACGGCGGGCGCGCCGCGGCCGCATCCAATTCGTCCAGCAGGAAGGCCTTTTCACGCCTTCGGTCAAGTTCAGCAGCTCGATCGAATACGCCGACCAGACCGACGAGATCATCCGGGAGGCGATCCGCCGCTCGATGTCGGGCACACCGGGACCGAGCTACATCGAGTACCCGTCGCACGTCATCCTCGAAGAGCTCGACGTGCCCGAGCCGTTGCCGCCCAACCGTTATCGTCTGGTCAACCAGGGTGCCGGTGAGCGCGAGATCGCCGAGGCCGCCACCCTGATCCGCGAGGCGAAGAGCCCGATCCTGTTGGTGGGCCACGGCGTTCACACCTCCCGCACCCAGGAACAGGTCAGGGAGCTGGCCGAGCTGATGGCGTGCCCGGTGATCCAGACCTCGGGTGGGACCTCGTTCATCCCGGGCCTGGAGGACCGGACCTTCCCGTACCTGTTCTCCCCGGCCGCCAACGAGGCCGTCGAGCAGTCCGACCTGTGCGTGGCGCTGGGCACCGAACTCGGTGAGCCGATGCACTACGGCCGCACGCAGCACTGGGCCGGCAACGACGCCAACCGCAAGTGGGTCTACGTCGAGCAGGATCCGACCGCGATCGGCGTGAACCGGCAGTTCGACGTCCCCCTGGTCGGCGATCTGCGTGGGGTGGTGCCGCAACTGGTCGACGCGCTACGGGACGCCCCGCGCACCCCGTCGGCCACACTGGAGTCCCTGGTCGAAGCCGACGCCGCCGAGATCGCCCGGGTGGCCGAGGAGGCTCCGAGCGGTCGCACCCCGGTCCATCCGGCCCGCTTCGTCGTCGAGGCCACCAAGGCCTTCAACGAGTACGCCGAGGACGGCATCATGGTCCGCGACGGCGGCGCCACCGTGATCTTCCAGTGGACCTACTCGCAGGCCAAACCGCGCGACGTCATCTGGAACCAGAACTTCGGTCACCTCGGCACGGGCCTGCCGTATGCCGTCGGTGCGTCGGTCGCCGAGGGCCGCAAGCGACCGGTCATGCTGCTCACCAGCGACTCGGCGTTCCTGTTCCACATCGCCGAACTGGAGACCGCCGCCCGCGAGGGCCTGCCGCTGGTCTGCGTGGTCGGCGTCGACCACCAGTGGGGTCTCGAAGTGGGCGTCTACAAGCGCACATTCGAGCAGCCGTCGCCGCAGCCCGGTGTGCACTGGAGCAAGGACGTCCGGATGGACAAGATCGCCGAGGGCTTCGGCTGCCACGGCGAGTTCGTCGAGAAGGACGACGAGATCGGCCCGGCGATCCAGCGGGCGTACGCCAGCGGGAAGACCGCCGTCGTGCACGTCTGCATCGATCCGAAGGCCAACTCCGAGGAGATGCCGAAGTACGACCGATTCCGCACCTGGTATGCAGAAGGCACCCAGTAGGCAGGCGATCTAGGGGAGAGTGAACCCATGCGCGAGTATCTGAAGTTCTACATCGACGGCCAATGGGTCGACCCGCTCCGTCCGAACGCCCTCGAGGTCGACAACCCGACCACCGAAGAGGTCTCCGGCAAGATCGCGATGGGTTCCTCGGCCGATGTCGACCTGGCGGTGAGCGCCGCCCGCCGGGCGTTCGCGACCTGGTCGCAGACCACCCGCGAGGAGCGCCTCGACGTACTGCAGGCCATCCTCGCCGAATACCAGAAGCGCACCGATGACCTCGCCGACGCGGTGACCGAGGAGATGGGCGCGCCGCCCTCGCTGTCGGCGGGCCCCCAGGTCAACCTGGGCCTCGGACACCTCATGACGGCGATCGACGTGCTGAAGAACTACGAGTTCGAAGAACAGCACGGGTCGACACTGGTGGTGAAGGAGCCGGTCGGGGTCTGCGGGCTCATCACCCCGTGGAACTGGCCGATCAACCAGATCGCCTGCAAGGTGTTCCCGGCGTTGGCCACGGGCTGCACCATGGTGCTCAAACCGTCTGAGGTCGCACCGTATTCGGCGCAGATCTTCACCGAGATCGTCGACGCCGCGGGCGTTCCCGCCGGGGTCTACAACCTGGTCTTCGGTGACGGGCCGGGCGTCGGTGTCCCGCTGTCGAGCCATCCGGACGTCGACATGGTGTCGTTCACCGGGTCGACGCGCGCCGGCATCGAGGTGGCGCGCAACGCGGCCCCGACCGTCAAACGGGTGACGCAGGAACTCGGTGGCAAGAGCCCCAACATCGTGCTCGACGACGACGACTTCGCCAAGAGCGTGACCGCGGGCGTCTCGGTGATGATGATGAACAGCGGTCAGAGCTGTAACGCCCCGTCGCGCATGCTCGTGCCGAGCTCGCGGATGGACGAGGCCATCGAGATCGCCAGGCAGACCGCCGGTGCGGTCAAGGTGGGCGATCCGGGCGACAAGACCGCGATCGGTCCGGTGGCGTCGAAGGCGCAGTTCGACAAGATCCAGGGTCTGATCCAGAAGGGCATCGACGAGGGTGCCACGGTCGCCGTCGGCGGCACCGGCCGTCCCGACGGCCTCGACAAGGGTTACTACGTCAAGCCGACGGTGTTCGCCAACGTCACCAACGACATGACGATCGCCCGCGAGGAGATCTTCGGCCCGGTGCTGTGCATCCTCGGCTACGACGACCTCGACCAGGCGATCGAGATCGCCAACGACACCGAATACGGCCTGGCCGGGTATGTGTCGGCGGCCGATCTCGACAAGGCCCGCGAGGTCGCCCGCTGGATCCGCGCCGGGTCGGTGGCGATCAACCACGGCTTCGACATGAACGCTCCGTTCGGTGGCTACAAGCGCAGCGGCAACGGCCGCGAATGGGGGCAGTTCGCGTTCGACGAGTTCCTCGAGATCAAGGCCGCGCTCGGCTACGCACCGGAGGCCGCGGCCAAGTAGAGGTCGCGCTCAATGGTGGCCGGAAGATACGAGTACGGAATCGATTTCGCGCGCGTCGGGGCCGTCGACTTCCACACCCACGTGGAGGTCGACGGCCACGGCCACCGGGCCTACGACGATGCCCTCGTCGAGGCCACCGCCGCGTACTTCAAGCTCGGGGCCGGCGCGCTGTCGAGCGTCGACGCGCTGGCCGATCAGTACCGGCGCCACAACACCGCGGCGGTGGTGTTCACCATCGACGCGCGCACCGCGATGCGGCACGCGCCCAACTCGATCGAGGACCTCGTCGCCGGCGCGGTGCGCAACAACGACGTGCTGATCCCGTTCGGCAGCGTCGACCCGTGGCACGAACGTCGCGCGGTGCATCGGGTGCACGAACTGGTCCGCGACTACGGCGTCCGGGGTTTCAAGTTCCATCCGAGCATGCAGGCGTTCGAACCCAACGACCGCCGCTTCTATCCGATCTACGAGGCGATCGCCGAGGCCGGGGTGCCTGCGCTGTTCCACACCGGGCAGACCGGGATGGGCGCCGGGCTGCCCGGCGGGCACGGCATCAAACTCCGCTACTCCGATCCGATGCTGCTCGACGACGTCGCCGCCGACTTCCCCGAGTTGACGATCGTCATGGCCCACCCCGCGGTGCCGTGGGTGGACGCGCAGATCTCGATCGCCTCGCATAAGGCCAACGTGTTCGTCGACCTGTCCGGCTGGTCGCCGAAGTACTTCCCGCCCCAGTTGGTCAGCGCCATCGGCCGCCAGTTGCGGACCAAGGTGCTGTTCGGCACCGACTACCCGTACATCCAGCTCGACCGGTGGCAGCGCGACTTCGACGACCTCGGCATCGACCCGGCGGTGCGGAGGCTCGTCTACAAGGACAACGCGCTGCGGGTGCTCGGCCTCGCGGGGTAGCGCGACCAGACGCAGAATCGCGTTCCCGAGGGCCCGGCCACGCGATTCTGTGTCTGCTCGGCGGTCTTGACGCGCCCGCGCGCCGTGTCCTAGTGTGAGCGCACTCACGTATTGAAACGTTTCAACTCATGGAGGAGCTGCGCATGCCCGCTGACGGCGTCGAACGCGTCTGCTTCCTGCTCCACCTCAAACGTGACCGCATCGACGACTACCTGACCGCCCACGAACACGTGTGGCCCGAAATGCTCGATGCCCTGCGCCGCGCCGGGTGGCACAACTACTCACTGTTCGTCCGCCCCGAAGACGGTCTGGTCGTCGGCTACTTCGAGACCGACGACCACGCGGCCGCCACGAAAGCCATGGCAGACACCGAGATCAACGACCGGTGGGAGGCGACCATGGCCGACTACTTCGACAACCGGCCCGATCACGCGATGGACCGACTCACCCACTATTTCCATCTACCCTGAGGACTGCCGTGAAAGTAGGAGCACGCTCCACCACAGGCTGGAAGGCGACGATCTCGGTCGCGATGTCGAACTACATCGAGGCGGGGTCGATCATCGCGATCGCCACCAGCCTGGGTTTCTGGCAGGCCGAGTTCGGCATCAGCAACTTCGGCGTCGGCCTGCTCGCGGCGTTGAGCGCCAACGCCTTCGGCGCCGCGATCGGCGCGATACTCGGCGGCCCGCTGTGTGACCGGTTCGGGCGCAAGGCGATCTACACCTACGACCTGCTGGTCTACATGGCCGGTGTGCTGGTGGCCGCCTGCGCGGTGAACTTCACCATGCTGCTGATCGGGTTCATCGTCACCGGCATCGCCGTCGGGGCCGGGGTCCCTGCCTCGTGGACCTACATCGCCGAACAGGCGCCCTCGGTGCAGCGGGCCAAACACGTCGGCACCGCGCAGCTGGCCTGGTCGACCGGGCCGCTCGTCGGGTTCGCGCTCGCCGCTGCGCTGGCGCCGCTGGGACTGCTCGGTTCCCGGTTGATCTTCGCCCACCTGTTCGTCGTGGCGGCGATCGTGTGGTGGGTCCGCCAGGGCCTGCAGGAATCGCAGATCTGGCAGGACGAGGGACGGGACGAGCCGACGCAGGTCGCCTCCGCGGTGGGGGTCCGCGGGCTGCGGGGCCTGTTCTCGCGCCGGGTCAACATCACCGCGCTGCTCTTCCTCGGCGGGATCTACCTGTTCTGGAACACCGTCGCCGGGCAGGCCGGAATCTTCATGCCCCGCGTTTACGACACCGCAGGCCTGCACAGCGCGGTCCAGCAGAACCTGCTGCAGGTGCTGGTGTGGGGGTGCACGGTGCTCGCCACCTACTTCGGGTTCATGGGACTCGCCGACCGGATGTCGCAGCGGCTGCTGTACGTCATCGGCGCCGCGCTGGGCATCGTCGGCTGGATCGTGCTGGTCGCGTTCACCGACAGCGGCGTGCCGACGATGCTGATCTTCGCGGTGCTGTGGGGTGTCTCCAGCGGCATCGGCGCGCAGGCGTTCTACAGCCTGTGGACCAGTGAACTGTTCGCCACCCCGTACCGCGCGAGCGCACAGGGCGTCATGTTCTTCGTCGTCCGCACCGCCACCGGCCTGCTGTCCTACTTCTTCCCGACGATGCTCGCCGTCACCGGCCTCACCGGCGTCGGGTTGCTGCTCGTCGGGCTGCTCACCATCGCACTGGTCATCGGTGCGGTCTGGGCGCCGCAGACCCGCGGTAAGACCCTCAAACAGATCGAAGCCGAACGCTACGGCGCCCCCGTCTCACCGGCGAACGTCGAGAAAGCAGCTGTCACACCATGAATGCCGTCCTCGACCACCTCGCGATCGAATTGCCGTCCTGGGCGTTCGGCAACTCCGGCACCCGCTTCAAGGTGTTCGGCACGCCCGGCACCGCCCGCACCGTGCAGGAGAAGATCGCCGACGCCGCGATGGTGCACCGGGTGACCGGGCTGGCGCCGACGGTCGCGCTGCACATCCCGTGGGACACCGTCGACGACTACGCCGCATTGTCGGCCTACGCCCAGGACCACGGGGTGACGCTGGGCACGGTCAACTCCAACACCTTCCAGGACGACGACTACAAGTTCGGCAGCCTCACCCACACCGACAAAGCCGTGCGGCAGAAAGCGATCGACCACCACCTGCACTGCATCGAGGTGATGAACCAGACCGGTTCGCGCGACCTCAAGGTGTGGCTGGCCGACGGCACCAACTATCCGGGCCAGGGCGACATCCGCGGCCGCCAGGACCGCCTCGCCGATTCGCTGGCCGCGATCTACCAGCATATCGGCCCGAACCAGCGAATGGTGTTGGAGTACAAGTTCTTCGAACCGGCGATGTACATGACCGACGTCCCGGACTGGGGGACGTCCTACGCCCACGTCACCGCGCTGGGGGAGCGGGCGATGGTCTGCCTGGACACGGGCCATCACGCGCCCGGCACCAACATCGAGTTCATCGTGGCGCAGCTGCTGCGGCTGGGGCGGCTGGGCTCGTTCGACTTCAACTCCCGCTTCTACGCCGACGACGACCTCATCGTGGGGGCGGCCGATCCGTTCCAGCTGTTCCGCATCATGTTCGAGGTCATCCGGGGCGGCGGGCTGGACCCGAAGTCGGGTGTCGCGCTGATGCTCGACCAGTGCCACAACGTCGAGGCGAAGATCCCCGGGCAGATCCGGTCGGTGCTCAACGTGCTGGAGATGACCGCGCGGGCGCTGCTCGTCGACACCGACGCACTGACCGCCGCGCAGGAGGCCTCGGACGTGCTGGGCGCCAACGCGATCCTCATGGACGCGTTCTACACCGACGTGCGGCCGCAGCTGGCGCAGTGGCGCTCCGAACGGGGGCTGCCGGCCGACCCGATGACGGCCTTCGCCGAATCGGGCTATCAGGAGACCATCAACGCCGACCGCGTCGGCGGCACACAATCGAGCTGGGGAGCGTGACACATGACTGACATCGTGAGAGAACTGATCGACCGCTCCAACCGTCTGGGCGCCGACCCGAAGAACACCAACTACGCCGGCGGCAACACCTCGGCCAAGGGCACCGAGACCGACCCGGTCACCGGTGCGCCCGTGGAGTTGTTGTGGGTCAAGGGTTCCGGCGGTGACCTCGGCACGTTGACCGAGAAGGGGCTGGCCGTGCTGCGGCTGGATCGGATGCGCGCGCTCGTCGACGTCTACCCGGGTGTCGAGCGTGAGGACGAAATGGTCGCCGCGTTCGACTACTGCCTGCACGGCCGCGGCGGCGCGGCACCGTCGATCGACACCGCCATGCACGGTCTGGTCGACGCCACGCACGTCGACCACCTGCACCCCGACTCGGGTATCGCGATCGCGACCGCGGCCGATGGGGAAGCCTTGACCAAGCAGATCTTCGGCGACCGGGTGGTGTGGGTGCCGTGGCGGCGGCCCGGCTTCCAGCTGGGTCTCGACATCGCGGAGATCAAACGGGCCAACCCGCAGGCCATCGGCACCATCCTCGGCGGCCACGGCATCACCGCGTGGGGTGACACGTCGGCCGAGGCCGAGGCGCATTCGCTGGAGATCATCGAAACCGCGGAGCGCCACATCGCCGAACACGGCCGCCGCTATCCGTTCGGCGCGCCTCTGGCGGGCTACGGGGCCCTCCCCGAGGGGCAGCGCCGGGACAAGGCCGCTGCACTCGCACCGTTCCTGCGTGGGCTGGTCTCCACCGACAAACCCCAGGTCGGCCATTTCACCGATGATCCGCGCGTGCTCGAATTCCTCAGCTGCGGTGAGCATCCGCGACTGGCCGCCCTCGGCACCAGCTGCCCCGACCACTTCCTGCGCACCAAGGTCAAACCGCTGGTGCTCGACCTGCCCGCCGACACCTCGGTCGAGGACTGCAAGGCGCGACTGGCCGAACTGCACGAGGCGTACCGCGCCGACTACCGCGCCTACTACGAGCGGCACGCCGGACCCGACAGCCCCGCGATGCGCGGCGCCGACCCGGCCATCGTGCTGATCCCCGGTGTCGGGATGTTCAGCTACGGCAAGGACAAGCAGACCGCGCGGGTCGCGGGCGAGTTCTACCTCAACGCGATCAACGTCATGCGGGGTGCCGAGGCGATCTCCGCGTACGCGCCGATCGACGAGGCGGAGAAGTTCCGCATCGAGTACTGGGCGCTGGAGGAAGCCAAACTCCAGCGCATGCCGAAGCCCAAACCGCTGGCCACCCGCATCGCGTTGGTGACGGGCGCAGCCTCGGGTATCGGCAAGGCCATCGCCACCCGGCTGGCCGCCGAGGGCGCCTGCGTGGTGATCGCGGATCTGGATGCCGGAAAGGCCGCGGCCGCAGCGGAAGAGCTCGGGAACACCGACGTGGCGGTGGGGATCGCCGCCGACGTCACCGACGAAGCGGCGGTGCAGGCCGCCGTCGACGCCACCGTCCTGGCGTTCGGCGGCATCGACATCGTCGTCAACAACGCCGGTCTCTCCCTGTCGAAGTCGCTGCTCGAGACCACCGCCGCGGACTGGGACCTCCAGCACGATGTGATGTCGCGCGGGTCCTTCCTGGTGTCCAAGGCCGCGGCCAGGGCGCTGATCGACCAGGGGCTCGGCGGCGACATCATCTACATCTCGTCGAAGAACTCGGTGTTCGCCGGGCCGAACAACATCGCGTACTCGGCGACCAAGGCTGATCAGGCCCACCAGGTGCGGCTGCTCGCGGCCGAACTCGGTGAGCACGGCGTCAAGGTCAACGGCATCAACCCCGACGGCGTGGTGCGCGGTTCGGGCATCTTCGCCGGCGGCTGGGGCGCCAAACGGGCCGCGGTCTACGGGGTTCCAGAGGAGGAGCTCGGCGCCTACTACGCGCAGCGCACCCTGCTCAAGCGTGAGGTGCTGCCCGAGAACGTCGCCAACGCCGCGTTCGCGCTGTGCACGTCGGACTTCTCGCACACCACCGGGTTGCATGTGCCGGTCGACGCGGGCGTCGCCGCGGCTTTCTTGCGATGAGCGCTTGCGCGAAGAGCCGAGGATGCCGATGAGGAGCGGGCAGGTCGCGGCGGTCGACCTCGGCGCCACCAGCGGCCGCGTCATGCTCGCCGATGTCGGGCCCGACCGCCTCGACATGACGGCGGTGGTTCGCTTCCCCAATGACCCGGTGCGGGTGTGGAACGGGCGGCGCAACGCGCTGCACTGGGACATCACCGGCCTCTACGGCCGGGTGTGCCAGGGATTGTCGGCCGCCGCGAGAGCGGCCGACGGGCTGGTCGGGATCGGGGTGGACTCGTGGGCGGTGGATTACGGGTTGCTGCGCGAGGGACGGCTGCTCGGCACCCCGCACCACTACCGGGATGACCGCACCGCCACCGGCGTGGACCTCGTACACGCCGTGGTCGACCCCGAGGAACTGTACCGGCGCAACGGCATTCAGTTCCTGCCGTTCAACACGGTCTACCAGTTGGCGGTGGAACGCGCCGACGGGCTGCTCGACTCGGCCGATACGGTGCTGCTCGTACCTGATCTCGTCAACTACTGGCTCACCGGCCGCGCCGCCGCCGAGCGGACCAACGCGTCGACCACCGGACTGCTCGGGCTCGACGGCCACTGGGACACCACCCTCATGCGTCGGATCGGGCTGCGGCCGAGCCTGTTCCGTGAACTCGTCGAGCCCGGAAGTGTGCTCGGCCCGCTGCGACCGGAGGTCGGTACGCCGCTCGGGCTCACCGACGCCGTGCAGGTGGTCGCGGTCGGTTCGCACGATACGGCGTCGGCGGTCGCGGCGATCCCGATGCGCCCGCAGGAGGCGGCCTACATCTCCTGCGGCACCTGGGGTCTGGTCGGCGTCGAGTTGCCCGCACCGGTGGTCTCCGACGAGAGCCGCACCGCCAACTTCACCAACGAGATCGGGGTCGAGGGCCGGGTCCGGTTCCTGCGCAACGTGATGGGCACCTGGCTGCTGTCGGAGACGGTGCGGCAGTACGAACGTGACGGCGCGCCTGGCGATCTGGCGGTGCTGCTCGATCAGGCGGCCGCGGCGTCCGCCCCCGCCGACGTGTTCGACACCGACGACCCTCGGTTCATGCCGCCCGGTGATATGCCTGCCCGGATCGGGTCCTGGTACCGCGAACGCGGCCTGCCCGCCCCTGACGGGCCCGCGGAAACCGTGCGCGCCATCGTCGAAAGCCTCGCCGCCGCGTTCGCCGCGGCGGTCGACACCGCGGCGCGGCTGTCCGGTGTGGACGTCGCGACGGTGCACATGGTCGGCGGCGGATGCCGGAACACATTGCTGTGCCAGCTGACCGCCGACCGGCTCGGCAGACCCCTGCTGGCCGGCCCCGTCGAGGCCACCGCGCTGGGTAACGTGCTGCTCACCGCCCGCGCCACCGGACTCGTCGACGGGGGCCTCGACGCACTGCGCACGCTGGTCGCCGACCGGTTCCCCGCGACCCGCTACGTCCCGTCTGGTGCAATGGTGTCGTGGTGAGTATGCGGGAGGTGGCCGCCGCGGCGGCCGTCTCCGTCGGCACGGTGTCCAACGTGCTCAACTCACCCGACAAGGTCGCCCCGGCCACCGTCGCCCGCGTGCACGCGGCCATCGAGGAACTGGGGTTCGTCCGTAACGACGCCGCGCGCCAACTCAAGGCCGGCCGGTCGCGCAGCGTCGGGCTGGTGGTGCTCGACGTCGGCAACCCGTTCTTCACCGACATCGCCCGCGCCGCGGAGCATCGCGCGGGCGAACACAACCTCACCGTGCTGCTCGGTACGTCCGACGACGACCCCCGCCGCGAACGCGCCTACCTCGACGCCTTCGACGAACAACGGGTCTTCGGACTGCTGGTGTCGCCGATCGGCGACGACCTCAGCCGGTTGCGCGCCTCCCAGCAGCGGGGGACGCCGGTGGTGCTGGTCGACCGCGACGGTAGCGGCACACCGTTCGATTCGGTGGCGGTCGACGACGTCGCGGGCGCCCGGTTGGCCGTCGATCACCTGTGCGCCACCGGACGTCGGCGGATCGCGTTCGTCAGCGGGCCGACCGAACTGCGGCAGGTGCGCGACCGGCTTCGCGGTGCGCGCGAGGCGGTCGCCGAGGTTGCGGGTGCCACCCTCGAGGTGATCGAGACCCCGGCGCTGACCGTGCTGGAGGGCCGTGCCGCGGGGGAACGGTTGCGGGAACGGCCGCCCGGTCGTCGCCCCGACGCGGTGTTCTGCGCCAACGATCTACTGGCCATCGGCGTGCTGCAGGCGTTGGCGCTGATCGGGGACATCCGGGTACCCGACGACATCGCGCTGGTCGGCTACGACGACATCGATTTCGCGCGTTCGGCCGTGGTGCCGCTGACGTCGGTGCGTCAGCCCACCCGGGCGATCGGGACGACGGCGATCGACCTGCTGATGGCCGCCGCCGACGCGGGCGCTGCGCACCGCCCCGGACACATCGTGTTCCAGCCCGAACTCGTGACGCGCGACTCGACCTAACCGTCGACGATCAGCACGTCCAGCAGGCGGGGACCGTGCACACCCTCGACCCGGTTGAGTTCGATGTCGCTGGTGGCACTCGGACCGGAGATGAACGTCAACGGCCGCAACGGATCCAGCGCCGCGAACGCCTGCGGGACGGTGTCGACGATCTGCCGGGTGAACACCACGCAGATGTGGTGGTCGGGGATCAGTGTCAGTGCTCGCCTGCCCTGCGCGACGCCCGCGTCGAGCACGATCGTCCCCGTCGCGGCGATCCCCACCGCGCATCCGGTCAACACCGCATCCGCGGCGTCGAGATCGGCGTTCGACAGCGGCGGCGAGTCGGACAGCACGTCGAGGCCGTCGACCCAGTCGCCGGGTACGTCGGCGGGCACCGCCAACTGTCCGCCGCGGGGGACCAGCATCGCGACCGCCGCCCCCACCGCACCACTGACCCGGTGCACGCGCGCCCGGTACTCACCGACTGTCTCCGCGAAACGGGCCACATCCCCGCGCCCGTCCAGCGGTGCCCGGTCGTACTCGCGCGGAACGGACACCGGCGGCGGCGGTGCCGCGGCGAGCGCATCCCTGATCCGGCTCAGGACAACCGATTTCGCATCAGCCATGGGTGCGGCTCCACCACTGGCGGAACGTCTCGGCCGGCGGTTCGGGCATGTCGCGGCTGGCGGTCCACTTCGACCCCGGCCACGGCAGGGTAGTGATCCGGTGGTCGGCGTTGGCGGCGAATCGCCCCGCGGCCAGCGCCTTCTCGGCGAGCGCGAACCGGCGCGGTGACGCCATCGCCCACGCCGCGGCCCTCATGGCCAGATCCTGTCCGCCGGGGATGCCGCCGCGCTGGGCGTCCACCTGCTTCGCCCGCAGATGCACCAGGATCGACGGGATGTCGATGCGGACGGGGCAGGCGTCGAAGCAGGCGCCGCACAGCGACGAGGCGTACGGCAGGGAGGCGTTGGGGTCGTCGTGCCCGGTGGTCCCGGTCAGCTGCGGGGACAGGATCGCCCCGATCGGACCCGGATAGACCGATCCGTAGGCGTGCCCGCCGGTGCGCTCGTAGACCGGGCACACGTTGAGGCAGGCGCTGCACCGGATGCAGTGCAGCGCGGCACGGCCCACCTCGTCGGCGAGCACGCTGGTGCGGCCGTTGTCGAGCAGTACCAGGTGGAACTCCTGCGGGCCGTCGCCGGGGTGCACGCCGGTCCACATCGAGGTGTACGGGTTCATCCGCTCGGCGGTCGAGGAGCGCGGCAGCAACTGCATGAACACCTCGAGGTCGGTGAACCTCGGCACGATCTTCTCGATCCCCATGACGGTGATCAGGGTCTGCGGCAGCGTCAGGCACATCCGGCCGTTGCCCTCGGATTCGACCACGGCGAGCGTACCCGTCTCGGCCACACCGAAATTCGCGCCGCTGACCGCCACCTTCGCGGACAGGAACTTGCGGCGCAGGTGGGCGCGGGCGGCCATGGCGAGGGCACGGGGCTCATCGGTCAGGTCCGCGGTACCCGGCATCTCACGCCGGAAGATCTCGCGGATCTCGGCGCGGTTGCGATGGATCGCCGGGACCAGGATGTGGCTCGGCTTGTCGTGTCCGAGTTGGACGATGAGCTCGGCGAGATCGGTTTCGACCGCCGAGATCCCGATGGATTCGAGGTACTCGTTGAGCCCGATCTCCTGGGTGGCCATCGATTTGACCTTGACCACCTCGTCGGCCCCGGCCGCCCGGGTCAACTCGCCCACGATGCGGTTGGCCTCATCGGCGTCGCGGGCCCAGTGCACCACCCCACCGCGGGCGGTGACGTTGCGCTCGAGGTCGTCGAGCAGTTCGGGAAGCCGAGCGAGCACATCCTGTTTGAGCGCACTGCCCGCCGCGCGCAACTCCTCCCAGTCCGCGCACTCACCGACCGCGTGCAGGCGTTTGGTCCGGATGGTGCGGGTGGCGTGTCCGACGTTGCGCCGCATTTGGGTGTCCTGCAACGCCTTTCGCGCGGCCCGCGGGAACGCTTCGTTTCCGCGCAGGTTGCCGGTGCCGGGAGTGCCGAGGAATGTGCTCACCGCGCACCCGCCACGGCGTCGTCGGTGGAGGCCAGGATCTCGGCGAGGTGGACGGTGCGCACCCCGGACCGGATTCGGCTCAGCCCACCCCCGATGTGCATGAGGCACGACGAATCGCCCGCGCTGCAGATCTCCGCACCCGAGTCGATCACATGGGCCATCTTGTCGGCCAGCATGGCCGTCGAGGTGTCGGCGTTCTTCAGAGCGAAGGTCCCCCCGAAACCGCAGCAGGACTCGGCGTCGGGCAGTTCGACCAACGTCAGCCCCCGCACGTGACGCAGCAGCTCCAACGGTTTCTCACCCACCCGCAGCATCCGCAGGGAATGGCAGGTGGGGTGGTAGGTGACCCGGTGCGGGTAGTAGGCGCCTACGTCGCGCACGCCGAGCACGTCGACCAGCAGTTCGGACAGTTCGTAGGTGCGCGCCGCGACGGCCTCCGCGCGGGCGGCCAACCGTTCGTCACCGGCCCGGCGGGCGACCATCGAGTGCTGGTGGCGGACCGAGCCCACGCAGGATCCCGACGGGGCCACGACGGCCTCGCACCCGGCCTGTTCGAACACGTCGGCGTGGTGGCGCACCAGCGCCGTGGCCTCGTCGAGATACCCGGTGTTGACGTGCATCTGACCGCAACAGGTCTGTTTCTCCGGGAAGACGACCTCGTGGCCGAGCCGTTCGAGCAGCCGCACCGTGGCGACGGCCGCCTGCGGGAACATGGCGTCGGCCAGGCAGGTCGCGAACAAGGCGATACGCATGACGGCTCCGGGACGTGGGGCTGTGGTCTGACCACAGTACGTCAATGTGGTCGGACCACACCAGGGTGGATGGTTATCCTCATCGCATGCGCGCCCACGAACTCGTCCTCGAGCGGATCGAACGCGATCTCGCCGACGGCGCGCTGGCGATCGGGGACCGGCTGCCGGGGGAGCGGGCACTGGCCGAGGAGCTGTCGGTCAGCCGGTCCTCGGTGCGTGAGGCGATCCGGGTGCTCGAGGCGATGGGGGTGGTGCGCACCGCGGTGGGCTCCGGACCCGACGCGGGGGCCACCGTCGTCGCCGATCCGAGCAGTTCGATCGGATCGGCACTGCGGCTGCACACCGCGACCCGGCACCTGCCGATCGCCGACCTCGTCGACACCCGAATCCTGTTGGAGAGCTGGGCGTTACGTGAGGCCGCGCACCGCAGGCCGCGGCCGGACCTGACCGCAGTGGAAGCGATCCTCGATGCGATGGACGAGGTCGCGCTGAGCCCCGAGGAGTTTCTGCGCCTCGATGCGGCGTTCCACGTCGCGATGTCGGAGTTGGCGGGCAACGTCGTCGTGGGCGCGATGATGGCGGCGCTGCGGGACTCCATCCACGGTTACGTGCTGGCCGGTGTGCCGTTGCTCGACGACTGGCCCGTCGTCGCGACGACGTTGTGCGCGGAGCATCGCGCGATCCTGAACGCGGTGCGCCGCGGCCACGGGGCCCGGGCCGGGAAGTTGGTGGACGCGCACATCCACGGTTACGTCGACCTGATCCGGCGGTGACGGCCGGCTGCGGCCAAGATGGAGCCATGGCCTCCAAGTCACCGACCTACGTCCAGGCGTGCATCAACGGTGCCCGCACCCCCGACGAGCACCCCGCTCTCCCGGCCACCCCTGACGAACTCGCGGCGGCCGCCGTCGCCGCCCACGAAGCCGGAGCGCAGTCGGTACATCTGCACCCCAAGGGGACCGACGGCGCCGACTCGCTCGATCCCGAGGTCGTCGGGGCGGCGGTGGCCGCGGTCCGCCACGCCGCACCGGGTCTCCCGCTCGGGGTGACGACGGGCTTCTGGGCGCTGCCGGACGCGGGGCGCCGGCACCGCGCGGTGGACAGCTGGTCGGTGCTGCCGGACTTCACCTCGCTGAACTGGCACGAGCCGGGGTCGCCGGAATTGGCGGAACTGCTGCTGAGCAAGGGTCTCGGGGTCGAGGTGGGCATCTTCCACGCCGAGGCCGCCGAGTCGTGGGCGGCCTCGGAACTCGCACCGCACTGTCTGCGGGTGATGATCGAACTGCAGGGCGACGGTGACACCGACACCGCCGACACGCTGCTCGGAATCGTGCGGTCCGCCGGATCACCCGCGCCGGTGCTCTTGCACGGTCTCGACGAAAGCTGTTGGCCGCTGCTGAAACACGCGGGCCTGCGCGGCCTGCAGACGCGCATCGGGCTGGAGGACACGCTGCGGCTCCCCGACGGCTCCGAGGCTCCCGACAACGCCGCGCTGGTGGCGGCCGCCATCGACCTGCTCAGTCGCTGACAGCGCCCAATTCGAAGTCGGCGAAGTCGAAGCCGGGCACCACCACGCAACTCACCAGGCTGGGCTCGTCGTCGCGGGGACGGGCGCGCTGCCAGTGCCGGGCGGGCACGATCAGCTGCGGACTCGCGCCGCCATCGATGTCGCTGCCGAGCAGATGCGTTGTCGCCGAATCATGTTCGGGCCCCATTTCGAGTAGCAGCGGGCTGCCGCGGTGGTACATCCACAACTCGGCGCTGCGCACGGTGTGCCACGCCGACTGCTGACCCGGCATGAGGAGGAAGAGGATCGCGGTACCCGCGCTACGCGGACCGGTGTAGTCCGGCGGCAGCGCGGACTGGGTGACCGTCAGATCGCTGCGCCACGTCTCCCGATACCAACCGCCTTCTGGGTGCGGCGCCAGGTCGAGCCGCTGCGCCCACGCCGGGAGATCGCTCATCGCATGCACCGCCTTCGTCGAGGTCACCTCAGCCTAGAGACGATCGGTCCGGTGGTCGACGCGGACGCGCGGCCGCGCACGCTACTCTCATCGCATGCTGCGTCCCGGGTGGCTCGTCGCGTTCTGTGCGGCGGTGCTGGCCGTGAGTGCGTGGCTGCCTTGGCTGACCACCGACGCCGACGGTGGTGGACGCGCCAGCGCGATCGGTGGGACCGTGGGCAGCCTGGTGCTTCCGCCTCGGTTCGGGGCCGGACAGTTGATCGTCCTGCTGGCGTCGATCCTGGTCGTCGCCGGCGCGATGGCGGCGCGGGGTCTGTCCGAGCGTGCGGCTTCGGTTGCCGCCATGGCGATTTCGCTGCTGATCCTCGGGATGACGGCGTGGTACTACCGCATCAACGTCCAGACTCCGGTGGAACCCGGCTACGGGCTCTATGTCGGGGGCGGCGTGGCCGTCGCCGCCCTGCTGTGCTCAGTGTGGTCGTTCGTCGCGGCGATGTCGCGAGGCTCCCGCTGATATGGCGAGGCCGCGGGCGCACTGCCCGCGGCCTCGAATCGGGTAACCGTTATTCGGCGTCGACGGTGGTCGGCTGAATGGACTTCTGCCCGCCGCCGTGGGCGACTTCGATCTTGCGTGGTTTCGCGCGTTCGGCCATCGGGATGGTGACGGTCAGGACACCGTTCTCGTAGGTCGCCGAGATCGCCGCCGAATCGACGCCCTCACCGAGCGACAGCTGCCGCCGGTAGCTGCCGAAGAACCGCTCGTTGGCGAGCCACTGCGCGGATTCCTCGGATCGGGCGGTGCGACGCGCCGAGATGGTGAGCGTGCCGTTGTCGACGTTGACGTCGACCGAGCCGGGGTCGACGCCGGGAAGGTCGGCGGTCAGCACGTAGTGGTCGTCGATCTTGCAGAGGTCCATCGGCATGAACCGGGGTGTGCGATCCGATCCGGTCTGACTGCTCAGCAAACCGCGGGTCCAGGTGTCCAAGTCACTGAACGGATCAAAGCGAAGCACAGCAATTCACCTCCTCGTCGATCCGAAAGCCCGCCACCCTGGCGGGCAGCCAAATCACTGTGCATCATCAGATTAGCACTCGACACATGCGAGTGCTAGTCCCGATTTTTCCGGATCGGTGCAGATGAGGACCTGTTTTCGAGGCGGATGAGGGGCAGTGGCGTGCTCGTGACACAGCATCGCGGAGGTCGATGGCCGTGACCGGGGGAGGTGTCGATTCGCGGGAGTGACCCGACTGGTTCAGGGCGGCCCCGCCGGCTCGATGTCTGAACCGACGAGACCTTGGCGGGTGTGGTGGTCGACCGCCACACCTGCCCCCGGCAGCAATGCCCAGACTCGGAGATCACAAACGTAATCGGTGTGCGTTGCGCCCACATCGGGAAGACTGCTCCATATGACGGAGCCGCATACGCACGACCTCGCCATGCGGATGGCGGAATTGGCGCGAACGCTCGCCTCTCCTCGCGACCTCAACGAGATTCTGTCCGGAGTCACCGCGGCGGCCGAGGAACTCATCCCGGGCGTCGACACCGCGGGCATCCTGCTCGTCGGCCGTGGGGGAACGTTCGAATCGATCGCCGAGATCACCGCGCTGCCCCACGAACTCGACGAACTGCAGATGAAATACGGCGAGGGGCCGTGCGTACAGGCCGCACTGGACGACGTCGTCGTGCGCACCGACGACTTCCGCGAGGAGACCCGCTGGCCGAACTATTCGCCGGCGTGCGTCGAACGGGGTGTGCTGAGCGGATTGTCGTTCAAGCTCTACACCGCCGATCGCACCGCAGGCGCGCTGAACTTGTTCAGCTTCCGCCCGCGGGTCTGGGACAGCGAAGCCGAGACGACCGGGACGGTGCTGGCCGCGCACGCGGCGGCCGCGTTGCTCGCGCACCGCGAAGGTGAGCAGCTGAGGTCCGCGCTGTCCACCCGTGACCGCATCGGTCAGGCCAAGGGCATCATCATGGAGCGCTACAAGGTCGACGACGTGCAGGCGTTCGAGATGATGCGCCGCCTGTCGCAGGACAGCAACAAGAAGCTGACCGAGATCGCGCAGCAGGTGATCGACACCCGCGCCTGATCAGTCGTGGTGGCCGTGCTTCCAGTGGCCGTTGCCCCGGCCGCGCGGCCCGTCGTCGTACCACTCCACCCATCGCGGGGTGTCGACGCAGGCGTAGGCGAACCCGTACGGGCCGCTGACGCAGACGTCCGGTCCGGCCGACGCGGGGGCTGCGCCGGCGAGTGCGACGCCGACGGGCAGGGCCGCCGCGCCGATACCCATTGCCATGGTCTTCAGCAGTTTCGCTCGGATCACGGGGCTTACCTTAGTACGGCTATCGAACGACCAACAACCTTGGCTGGCTTACGCTTTCGTCAATTGCGCCGAGGCTGCTGTGAGATCATGGATTCGGTTCCGAGCGTGATCTGGCAGCAGTTTCGGCGTCGAAAAAAATCACGAAGTGCCCCCGGCAGGATTCGAACTAGCCGGATGGGCCGATCTGTAACCCGTCTCGACGTGCGCTGATGGCGCTATAATCGCTGACAGCAGGACATATTGACCGTTGCCGATGTTAGGTTCTGTTGGGTTCTGTTTAGGCCCGTTATAGCCCGCTTATAGCCCGAAAGTCGCCCGTTAGGAGCTGCCGCGATGCCGCAGAAGAAGCCCGCCACCGCCACCACTGCTCGCAGCCGCCGAGGATTCGGGCGGCTCCGCCAACGCGGGTCGGGCCGCTGGCAGGCGAGCTACCCGCACCACGGCGCGCTGCACTACGCCCCGGCGACGTTCCCGACGAAGGACTCCGGCGCGTCGTGGCTGCAGAACGAGCGGGATCTGATCGACCTCGACCGCCGCAAGCCGGGCACCTGGACCCCGCCCGCCGAGCGGGTGACCAAGGGGGCGGCGCGCAAGCTCACGCTGCGCGACTACGCGAAGCCCTGGTTGGAGCACCGCAACCTCTCACCGCGCACCCGCGACAATTACGAGTACCACCTTGAGCGGAATATCTTGCCGACGCTGGGGGATTCGGCGCTTGCGGAGATCACCCCCGAGGACGTGCGCGTTTGGTTCACCGGGCTGGGCACCGAGCACCGGACCCGCAACGCACAGGCCTACGGCGTCCTGCAGGCTGTGCTAAACACCGCCGTGGATGACGGGCTGATGGACCGCAGCCCCGCCCGCATCAAGGGCGCGGCGGCGGTGAAGCACACCAAGCGGTCGGTGGTGCTGTTGGAGCCGGAGGAGTTGGTGGCGTTGGCCGACGCGATGCCCGAGGCGCTGCGGCTGACCGTGCTGCTCGCGGGATGGTGTGGACTCCGCCGAGGAGAGTTGTTCGCGTTGACGAGGGCCGACGTCACCGCCGACGCCACCGCACTGCGGGTGAGTAAGGCGGTGACGTTCCGGCACGGCAAGTTCGAGGCCGGGCCGACCAAGACCAAGGAGTCCAACCGCACCGTCACCGTGCCGCCTCACCTGCGCCCGATCATCGCCGCGCACCTCCGCCAGCACGTCGGCGAGGCCAAGACGGCATTGCTGTTCCCCGACCCGGTGACGGGCGGGTACTACGCCGAGGGCCGGTACCGCACACCGTTCTTCAACGCCCGGCAGGCCATCGGCAAGGATGATCTGCACTTCCACGATCTGCGGCACTTCGGCGGCGTGATGGCGGCAGTCGCCGGAGGCACAACCAAGGAGGTCATGGCGCGCCTCGGTCACGTCACCAGCGGCACGGCAATGCGCTATCAGCATGTCGCCGCCGGGCGCGCCGACGTGTTGGCTGATCGCCTGTCGGCACTCGCCGTCCCGGCGCGGTCGGGCGACGCGCCAGTATCGGCATGAAACCCCCACCGAAGCAACGGCTCTCAGATAGCAGTCGATATCTCAACGGAACCACTCGCGCCCTAAGCTATTCTTAGCGAGCCGGTCGCGTAGCCCCAGACCCGCTCTCACACTCCGTCTCAGTCTCCGCCCCCTCCAATTCCAGCCGGGGAAGATCACCAGACGACGGAGCAAAACCAGTGAGCGCGAAGACCGCCACCCCGCACTTCATTTCCCTGCAGGACGCCGCCACCCGCACCGGGTTCTCGGTGTTCACCTTCCGCGAGAAGATCGCCAGCGGCGAGCTACCCGCCTACCGGCTGTCCGACAAGCCCGGCAGCGCCATCCGCGTGAAGGTCGCCGACGTCGACGCGATGATGAAGCCGCTCATCCCGGCTGAGATTTACGCCGATCGCCAAGCCGGTGCTCGATGACACCGGCTAGCTTGATAGCCGAAATCAGCAGCGCGACAACCCCTCCGGTGTCGGGTAGCGCGACTCTCGCTCGCTGCAAGTCTGCACCATCACTGAATAACGTCAACAGAAGCAACCCTATTCACAGAGAAGATGGGTGTGGCGCATGACTGCTCTCGCCTTCGACAATCCCGATCTGCTGTGTCCGCCCAAGGACGTGGCCGAGTACCAGCACACCTCCGAAACGGCGCTGGCGCAGGAGCGGTGGCGCGGTGTTGGGCCGCGCTACCTCAAGCTCGGCAAGCGAGTGTTCTACCGCGCCGGTGACCTCAAGGCGTGGATGGACGACAACACGATCGAGCCGGGAGCACCAGTGCCGCAACAGGAGTGAGAAACAGCGATGCCGCCCAGCGCGTCGTTTGCCTCGGACGCATGTGCCAGGCGGCATCACCACCAACGACTCCACCGCAGAGTCACGCCCTTCCGACGTCAACGAGAGGTACGGCCCGATGTCCGACCAGAAGAACAACGCCCAGTCTAGCAATCGCGCTGCCGATCTGACGGCGCTGCTGAATCACGCGCCGAAGGCCGACGACCACAACGGCGTGCGCGACCACCTGCACGCGCTGGCGGGGCTGGGCTGCGCGCCGCTGCTGGTCTACCCGGCTAGCAAGAAGCCTGCCGATGTGCGCACACCGCAGCGGCGCAGCGCCGACGACCGCGCCGCCCGCGAGGCTGCTCAGGCGGCGGGTAACCCGAACCCGCAAAAGGTCAAGTCCGCCGCCGGGGTCCACCTCGCCAGCACCGACGTCGACACGCTCGACCGCTACCTGGACCACTACGTGAGGACGTTCGGCGATGCCGTGGAGGTCAACGTCGCGGTGTCGCTGGGGCGTAGCCGCCTGGTCGTGGTCGATTGCGACACCGCCGCGCAGCTCGGGGCGTTCCTGGCCGACGCCGAGGCCGACCCCGACACGGTGCCGACGGTGCGCACGCCCGGCCAACTCGGGCCGGACGGCGTGACGCTGGTCCACCGCGACGGCGGTCACTTCTACTTCACGGTGCCCGAAGGCATTGAGCTGCCGGAGCAGCCGGGGTCGATGAAGGTCGGCGGTGACGACGGGTATGCGGTCATCTGGGGCACCGGCAACTACGTCTTGACGCCTCCGAGCGTGCGGCCCGAGGGCACCTATGAGGCGACCGGCGAGCCGGTCTATGAGCTGCCTGGCTGGCTGGCCGAGGCGATCACCACGTACGGGCAGGGCTACGTCAGCCGCGCCACCGACGGTCACGCCCGCGCCGACACCAGTGCCGACCCGGTGGCGCGGTGGGGTGCTGGCGTGAGCTGGGCGGCGATCTTGGAGCCTGCCGGGTGGGTGGCGACGGGAAAGGCTGACGGCTGCGGGTGCCCGGTGTGGACCGCGCCGGGCGTACACGGCAGCCCGAAATCCGCCACCGCTCATGAGCCGGGCTGCCCGCAGTGGACCGACTCGCCGGACCCGCCGCTGCACATCTGGACCGACAACCCCGGTGAGCCGTTCGTCGGGCACATCGCCCGGCGCGGCACCGCCACCGTCAGCAAGCTGCAGGCGGTCGCGCTGCTCCACTACGACGACGACATGGGAGCCGCGATGACCGCGCTCGACCTCACCCCCGACATCGACGCCTTGGCGCTGGACGATGACCTGCCCGTCGACTTTGGGCGCACGGTCAAGGCAGACGACGACAGCAGCACTCCGCAGCTGCCCGAGGAGTTCTGGTCGGCGCATCCGACGCTGGAACACATCAGGCAGTTCGCCCACTACGGCGTCAACTCCGCCGACGCGGTGCTGGGTGCGGCGCTGGTGCGGCTGTCGGCGCACCTCGACCCGTGCGTGCGCATCGTGACCGGCGTCAAGCGCCCCCTGCCGCTCAACACGTTCGTCGGCATCGTCGGCTCGGCGGGCACCGGCAAATCGTCGGCCTACCAGGCGTCGGCTGACCTGCTCGACCTCAAGTTCGGTGATCCGATGCTCGGTGACCTCATCGCGCCCGCCGACCAGTGCCCGCCGGAGTTGCCGGTCGGCTCCGGCCCCGGCGTCGCCGAGGCCTTCATGGGCACGGTGATCGACCCCGGTGACCCGACGATGAAGACCAAGGTGCGCCGTCAGGTCCGGCACAAGGTTCTGCTGCACTCGGACGAGGGCGCGGGTCTGGTGTCGGGGATCATCGACACCAAGCGCGGCCAGGACATCGGCCCGACGCTGCGCGCTGCGTGGACGGGCGCGGTGCTGGGGCAGGCCAATGCGAGCGCCGAGCGCACCCGCGAGGTCCGCGACTACAGCCTGGGGCTGTGCGTCGGGTTCCAGTTGGAGGCGTTGGCGGCGCTGTCGACCGCCGAGCAGCTTGAGTACGGCACGCCGCAGCGGTTCGTGTACGTCTCGGCGACCGACCCCACCATCCCCGACGACGCACCGGATGACCCCGGCCCGCTGACCGTGCCGCTGCCTCACGGGCCGCTGCGCTACGACGCTGAGTTGCGTGCTCGGGCACGCCGGGAGGCTCTGGCGCGGGCGCGGGGTGACGGCGGGAACGACACCGACGACGACATGATGCAGGCCCACCGCCCGGCGCTCGTCGCCCGGTGCGCGGCGCTGCTTGTGGTGCTGTGCGATCCCGGTCGCACGGAGGTCAACGCGGGCGACGTCGCGTTGGCGGAGATGCTGCTGGACACCTCGGCGCAGCTGCACGGGATCGCGATGGAGTGGCGGCGGGAACGCGAAGCCTCCGAGCGTGAGCGCCAGTTGCAGGGCCGCATTCGTGAGCAGGTCGCCACCGCCGTCGCCCTCGACGGTCGGGCCGACGACATGGCGCGCCTCAACGAACGCATCCTGGCCTACGTCGATGACGCGGGCGGTTCCGTCGAGTGGGCGGGGCGCGCTGGGCTGCGCAAGACGAAGTTCAATGCCGGTGACCGCCCGCTGGCCGATGCGGCGTTGGTGCGGTTGGTAGTTGAGGACGGGCCGCTGGTGCGCGACGGCAACACTGTGCGTCGCCGTGTTAGCTGACGACCGTCCCCCCGAGGCCGGGGGGACTGCGGGGGGACGGTCCCCCCCGACCCCCTCGCGGGCGCGCTCTATACGATTCAAATGACCTACCTATATTACCTGGTCAGAGAGTTGAACACCTTTGTCGGGCAAAAGGATTCGACCTCTCTCGCGCCCGTATGGCCGTCCCCCCGTCCCCCCGTCCCCCCGGTTAACGGGGTCGGGGGGACTGTCGTTTCGGGCCGGAATCGAAGCGCGTCACGGTTAGCGGGCGGGAGCTGCGGGGTCGGGGCGGCGGGCGTCACCTCACCCGACCTCTGCACGGTCATGCGGTACGAATGCGGTAGGCGGAGAGGAGAACCGGACCATGCCACCCAAGATGCCCACCTATGCGTCGCGTGAGCGTGCCGCCGAGGCGTTCCAGCTGCGGGCGTCGCGGTACTCCTGGCGCGAGGTCGCCGACCGCCTCGGGTACCGCTCGATCGGCGCGGCGCAGACCGCCGTCAATCGTCACGTCGAGCGGCTGCGGAGAGAACCGACAGCCACCTCGATCGAGGCGCACAAGTTCGCGATCGAGACCCGCACCCGTGCGATGTCCGCCCGCTTCACCCAAGCGTTCAAGGCGGGTGATGACGACACCCTCGTCACGCTCAACCGTGAGATCGCCCGCAACGAGGCAGAGTTGGCGAAGCTGGCCGGGCTGTACGCACCCGAGAGGGTCGACGTGAACGTGACCCAGACACTGCCCGCGCTGATCGCCGACACGCGACAGCGGATGCTCGAAGTGCTCGACGCCGAAGTTGTTGACCCGAAGGAGATCACCCGATGACCACCATGACCAAGCGCGATGCCGTCGATGCAGCTATGTCCGTTGCGCAGCAGATCGCCGAGGGTCGACTGGACCCGGCCACGTTGCAGCAGCAGGCCGTCGCCGAGTGCCGCGCCCTGGCCGGTGAGGTGAGCGGGCCGGACAGTCCGCTGTGGAGCCTGCAGGTCGACATCGCCCGCCAAGTGCTGTCGCTCGGCGGCATCCCCGCCACCGAGTTGGCCGAGTGGGCAGCCGTGTTCCGCCGTCGTGCGCCAGAAGCGTCGGAACCGCCCGTTCCACACGATGATCCATTGCCGGCGGTTTCGTCGCTCTCCGTTGCGCCTAGCCATGATTCCGGTGATGCGGAGGCCGACGTCAGCGACGACGAACCCGAACCCGCTGCACTGCAGGGCACCTCGATCGTGTCGGCACTGGCCGCGCTCGCTTCCGCTGCCCAGCAGGCTCACGCCGAGCCTGCACCGCAGCGTCGGGCCGACGGCGACGGTTACGACCCGCTGCGCGGTTTCAACCCCGGCGCAACGCGGCGGCGTTGACTCCACCCCAACAGAGGAGAATGAATCACATGGCAAATGACAGCGGACTCAACGATGCGGACTGGCGCGCCTCGGGGTCGAATCGCGGCTCGACGGCTGAGCCGACGTCCGACCTCGGCGATGACTGGCGGGCCACGCGCCCGAACGATGCGTTCATCGCGTCGCTGGCGACGACGGGTGAGCCGGGCTGGCGTCCGAGTCGCTGACCTGAGACCCGTTCAGCAGCAAGGCAATTGCTCGACGTCTAGCTAGGGCGTACCCCTACGCGACGCCCGGCACGGCGGCATCGAGCGTCTACCTAGGTTGGTAGACGGCTTGATAGGCGGTCGTCTAATATGAGTCTTAGACGTTAAACCAACAGACTCAGGAGACACGATGACCAAGGGCCAGACCGTCGGCTACGTGCGGGTTAGCACCGTCGACCAGAACACCGACCGCCAGCTAGACGGGCTTGAGTTGGACAAGGTGTTCACCGATCGCGCCAGCGGCAAGGACACCAACCGGCCCGAGATGCAGGCGTGCCTCAAGTACCTGCGCGACGGCGACCAGCTGGTAGTCCACTCGATGGACCGGCTGGCCCGGTCGCTGGTGGACCTGCGCCGCACTGTCGATGAGCTGACCGGGCGCGGCGTGACCATCCGGTTCGTCAAGGAGGGTTTGACCTTCACCCGCGACACCAACGACCCCTGCGCGGTGCTGATGCTGTCGGTCATGGGTGCGGTGGCCGAGTTCGAGCGCAGCCTGCTGCTCGAACGGCAGCGTGAGGGCATCGCCATCGCCAAGACCAAGGGCGTCTACAAGGGTCGAGTGCCGTCACTGACCGACGACCAGGCGCAGCTGGTCGCGACCCGTCTCGCTGAGGGCGAGTCCGCCTCGGCGCTGGCCCGCGAGTTCGGCGTGAGCCGGGCGACGGTCTACAACACCCGCAATCGCGTGCCCGCCTGACGCGGTAATGGGCGGCAATGTCCGCTCGACGCGCCAACGGACCTCGGTTGATTTTGGTCAGCCGGGGTCTTTGCGTTTGCCCTGGATCGAGGCAGTTTCCACCCTCGCATCCGGTTAGTTTGGTTACCGTAACAGCGTGTCCCGCAACGGATTTGGCCGTGTTGCTTGCACTGTCGAGTGGCATGATTGGCGCTATGACAGCGACCACGCCCACCCCCGACCACCCCCGCACCAGGCCGATGGAAAGCTGGCGTGGCCGCAAGGCCGTGCTCGCCAGCCGAGGCGAGGTCGACGGGCCTCGGGTTGCCGAATGTGATGCGGCCCTTGCCTGGTGGCGCATCCGCAGTCGCTTGGTCGTGGAGATGGGCATCACCGAGGAGCGCGCTGAGTCGCTGCTGGACTTGATCGTCCCGCCTCCCGAGGGTGCCGCCGTGCAGCCGTCGGAGGCTGCCGAGGCCGACGCTGCGGTGGTGACCCCGTGACCACCAGCGAGGAGGCGACCGAGAAGTTGCAGCGGCGCATCCCCGAGCCGGGAGATGGGCGGAGCCGGGGCGCAGTGATCAGCTACAACACCCCCGCCCACCGTGCCGAGCACCGTCCGCAGTCCCGGCCCGTCTACACGCAGTCCGACCTTCGCGAGCGTCGCCGGGCACAACTGCCGGTCACGCTCGAAACCGGTTGGTCGTTGTCGACGGAGGTGGCTGCGATCTGCGCCCCGCTCGCCGAGGCGGTCGCCGCCGCGAAGTGCCCGGCGGGACACTGGCGCGCCGTGGATCAGCTCACCGATGCCGTGCATGAGACCGTCAGCGCCGCTGTCGGATTGCTCGCCAGGGCCGACGCCGAGCGTCGGTGCCGACACCTCGGAGTCGATGACCGGGGCAGGTCGATTCAGGCGCTGGTCGATCTGGCCGAGCGGCCCAAGCTGCCCGAGATCACCGACGACGACCTGGCGGCGGGCACCTGGGCGGCGACGCTGACTGCATTGGCGCAGCCGTACTCCGCAGACCTGTCCGGCCTCCTCGGACGGGCGAGGACCACGACGGTCTCCGATCGGATGCTGACGGCGCTGCGGGAGGTCGATCTGGCCGCACTCGCCCTGCAACGTCGCCTCGATCGCGACGGCAAGGCGCAGGCCCGCGCCCCCAAGCCCGCCGCTGAGACCGAGGCCGACCGCAAGCGCGCCGAACTCGCCGCGATGGGAGTCCAGCTGTGACCGCGCCCGTGACCACCTACGACAGGCCGTTGCCGGTGTCGTTCGAGCCGCCGGTGCAGAATCCGGCACCCCACGGGCTGTATGCGGCGACCACCTGGACCGACATCGCCCCCAATCAGCCCTCGCGCCACCTGAGCGGTGTCGAGGTGCGGCCCGTCGGCAACTACGGCGGCGAGGGCGCATCCGGCATCTGGCCCAACGACTCCTGCGCCACCGGCACGGAGCCGGACCCGGCGTTGCGCAAGGAGGGCACCCGCCCCGAAGGTGTGGACCCGTTCGAGTCGGTGACGGTGTGGGCCTACGACGAGTGCGACCTGACCGCGCCGAGCCGCGAGGAGGTGCAGGCCCGCGCCCTGCAGATCATGCGGTTGGAGGAGCAGACCGCCGTCGAGCGTGAGTTCGCCGAGCGCATGAAGGCCGACGTCGGTGTCATCGACCAGACCGCCGCCAGCCTCAAGCTCGCCGTCGGCTACCTCGAAGGCCTCTTCGCGCTCTCCAACACCGTCGGCTTCATCCACGCCGGGGCGCAGTGGGCCTCGCAGGAGTTCGGTCTGGTGATCCGCTCCGGCACCCGCCTGGTGTCCCCGTTGGGCCATACGTGGGTGTTCGGCGGCGGGTACGTGGACGCTCTGGACCATGTGCTGATCGCGACCTCGCCCACGTTCGGGTGGCGCGACGAGGTGCAGTTGCGCACCGCAATTGATGAGCGCCACAACACGTTCGCCGCCGTCGCCGAGCGCACGGTGCTGGTCGGCTATGAGGCCGTGATCGGTGCAGTGGAGATAGTGCCGTGACCGCCACTGCCGCTGTCGATTACGCCGCGCCCGAGGTCTACACCGGGCCGCGCTGCCAGGCGTGCGACGGGCCGTGCTGGCAGTGGAAGGGCAACGTGTGGGGCTACACCTGCACCGCCTGCATCGAGCGCCACCTCGCCGAGAGCGCGGCGAAGGGCGCTGAGCGCGACCGCCGGGACCGTCAGAAGTTGGCGCGCAAACGGCTGGACGCCCACGACGACAACGACTACTCCTCTGTCGATGGCGGGCGTCGGGGTGGTGCTGGAACTGCTGCTATGTGCCGCAGCGCCGCCCCGACGTCTCGCCGATAAGTGAACAACCAACCGAAAGGACACCCGATGACAACCAAGAAGCGCCGCCTGACACGCGCCGACCTGACCGACCGCGAGCGGCGGCACCTCGCCGCCTGCGTCCATGAAGCAGGACACGCCGTGGCCTGTGCGATGCTCGGCGGCGAGATTCACTCGGCTGTCGTCTCCAACGGTCGCATCTTCGGCCTGCAGGGGTCGACCACCTTCGCGCAGCTGCCCGACACCATCGACGCCCGAGTGACATATGCGGGTCTGTGGGCCGAAGCGCGGTGGGAACACGGGCCGCGCCCGACGACAGCCCAGCTGCGGCACCTGCGCCGGACGAACGGTCACGACGACGCCCGGCTGTGCGCCGCCGCTACCGCTGACGTGTACGGCTACGGCGACCCGTCGAGGGAGGCGCGCAGTGCGGTGCCGCCGCTGCTCGATCGCGCATGGCCTGCGGTCGTGCGGGTTGCACAGCAGCTGTTCACCAGCGGTGAGGCGACCCACGACGACGTGTGCAAGGCGCTGGGCATCACCGACGGCGGCGGGACGGGCAGCAGCCAGATCGCCAGCCTGCGTGCCGGTCTGCGATCGGTGCCCAAGATCGCCGCCGTGCCCGCATAGGCCTTCCGATCACCGCGTCGAACCTCGGCGGTGCGGTGGTCGGCCCACTCCAACGACACCAACGACAACACCACCGAGGAGAACACCATGTCCGTCATCACCATTGACCGCCGTCCTGGCAGCCGCCGTCTCGACTATCTGCCCGACTACTGCCCCCGCTGCAACCCGGCGGGCGACCGGGCCGACCGCCCGGTTCGGCTCGCCTCGCTGACGGAGCCGACCTCAATCACCTGGCCCGGTGGGCGGCGGCTGATCTGCGAGTACCAGTGCAATGCCTGCAGCCACCAGTGGGTGCGCACCGACTTGTGGAGCGCCGAGCAGGCCGGGTTCGACCCCAAGCAACGGAGGACTGCCGCATGAGCGCCGCAACCGAAAGCCCGATCACGCTACTGAGCGCCGCTGCCGCGCTCCGGCGGGCCTACGGTCGGCGGCTGCCCGACAACCCTGCTGACCTGGCGCGGCTGCTGGACCGCAAGTTCGTGGTGACGCCTACGGTCAGGCTGCTCTCGGACATCGCCGTGTGCGCCGTCGAGGAACCCGACTGCCGCGATATCGTGACCACCCCGCCGCGCACCGGCAAGAGTCGCCTGCTGGCGATCTGGACAGCCGTGTGGGCGCTGTCGCGCAACCCCGACCTCGAAGTGGTGATCGTCAGCTACTCCGACGAGTTGGCCCAGGCACACAGCCGCGAGGCCCGGCGGATCATCGCCGAGCACTCCGACTCCCTCGGCATCCGGCTGGCCCAGGATGCCCGCGCAGTGGGTCGGTGGCAGGTGGAGGGTCGGCGCGGCGGGCTGCTGGCGACCGGAATCAACAGCGGCGTCACGGGTTTCGGTGCCGACCTGCTGGTGATAGATGACCCGGTGAAGGATGCCCAAGAGGCCGACTCCGCTGCCCACCGCCGCCGAGTCGAGGGCGAATACCGCTCCACGCTCGCGCCGCGTGTTCACCCCGGCGGGTCCACCCTGCTAGTCATGACCCGCTGGCACCCCAACGATCTGGCCGGAGTGCTGCTCGATGACGAACCCGACGTGTGGCGGCACACCAACGTGCCCGCCGTCGCCGAGACCGGCATCCACGATGCGCTGGGGCGCGCACCCGGCACAGCGATGACCTCTGCACTCGGCTTCACGGCGGACCACTACGCAGCCGCTCGCCGCACCTCCGGCGAACGCGCCTGGTACGCCCTGTATGAAGGGGTGCCCGCGACACCCGAAGGCGGTCTGATCAAACGAGAGTGGCTGGAACGGTGGCGTCTCCCGGCTGCACCGACCGGCGCGGTGAAGACAGTGATCGGCGTCGACCCGTCAGACTCCGGCTCCGGCGACTCCTGCGGCATCGTGGCGGCGAGCCTCACGGCGGAGGGCGTGGTGGCGGTGATCGCGGACGTCTCCGCACCAATGACGAGCGATCAATGGGCCAGGGCTGCTGTCGATCTCGCAGTCGATGTCGGAGCCAGTGAGATTGCGGTGGAGGGCTTCGCGGCCCGGTCGACGTACCGCCGTGTCGTCACCGATGCGCTGCGCCGGGCCAAGCTCAACCGCCCCATCAACGTGACCACCTGGCCTCCCAAGGGCAGCGGGCGCGGAGGCGGCGATTCGATGGCCCGGTCGTCGGCGCTGCTGCAGGGTCTCGAAGTCGGCACCACCCGCATCGCCGGGCACCTGCCCGACCTCGAACAGTCAGCGGTGACCTGGCAGGCCGGACAGCATCAACCCGACAGCCTCGCCGCGACGGTCGTGGCCCACGACGTGTTGGTCCACTCGATCGGTCAGCAGTGGGGTTTCGCGTCACCTCTGGACAGCGAGCGCCGCGCCCGCGAGGGCACGATCACGTCGATTCCGGCGTACATGCGCCGTCGGGTGGGCGGGTGACCAACGGAGTGTGCCCGTGGGCAGTGTCTGGAATGTCGGACCCGCCCGGTACTAGATAGGCGACACTCTGATGAGCTTGCGGGCGTATGCACCGCCCGCCTGCATAACATCCGGCTAACACCCTCTCAGCAGACAGGAACTAAGCCCAAGATGGCCGCACGCCCCGCCCGTAAGGAGAGAAAATCGGCGACGCCGAAACGGCTGCTCCGCGTGGTTGAAGACCAAGACCAGCCAGCCTCGGATCGACCGTTCAACCTGCATCGTGGTGATGTCCGTGAGGCCTATGCGAACTGGCCGCAGCCTGCAACGATCGTCAGTGACGGCGCTTACGGGGTCCGTGGGTTCCACGGCGATACCACTGATGCTGCTGGCTTGGTCGATTGGTACTCGGGCCATATCAAGATGTGGACGCAAGCGGCCAGTCCTGGCACCACGTTGTGGTTCTGGAACACAGAGGTCGGCTGGGCCACAGTCCACGCGGAACTAGACCGGCAAGGGTGGGACTACGTTCAAACCGTCATCTGGGACAAGGGGCTATCCCACATCGCCGGCAATGTGAACGGGAAGACGATCAGACAGTTCCCTGTCGTGACAGAGGTGTGCGCCCTCTATCAACGGCGGTTCGAGGTGCCCACCGAATCTGGCGAGTTGATCGGGGTCCAGAACTGGCTACGCCATGAGTGGATGAGGTCGGGTCTTCCCCTGTATCTCTCCAACGAGGCGTGTGCAGTGCGCAACGCTGCAACGCGCAAGTACCTGACCAAAGATTGGCTTTGGTACTTCCCGCCCGGCGTGATGGTGGAGCGGATGGCTGCCTATTGCCATGAGAATGGCTTCGAGTCAGGTAGACCGTATTTTTCCATTGACGGCGAGAACTCGGTGACAGCCGAGGAGTGGGACCGGATGCGTTACCCATGGACGCACGCCCACGGTCTGACCAACGTGTGGAGGCGTGGGCCGCTGCACGACGGAGAGCGATTAAAGGGGTCGATGCGGCGGTCTGCTCCCCGCGTCTATCGGCCAACCAGGGCGTCCGCTACGCACCTGAACCAGAAGCCCTTGGAGTTCATGGAGCGCTTGGTCCATGCAGTGACCAAAGAAGGCGACGTGGTTTGGGAGCCATTCGGCGGATTGGCGTCGGCTTCGGTGGCCGCTGTCGCACTGGGACGCCGGGCCTTCGTCGCCGAACGCGACCCCCACTTCGCCGACATCGCAGGCGAACGTTTGAACGACGCCGTGGCCAATCGCCAGATCGACGCCGAGACAGCTGCGCTTGGGGATTCTGAGTGAGTCCCGGCGACGCGTCCGGTGAATCGCCCGCACTTGAGGGTGACGGCGCACTCCCAACAAGAGAAGAACTCGACTTAGAGACCAAACGAGGCAAGCTCGTCCGCAATGTGCGCGATGCCATGGCGGCCCTGCCTGTGCATTTCTCCTCCCAGACCTACATAGAGGGGCTAGAGGCAGGTGATCTGTTCTCGCTCAACTCGATGCTGGGCGGCAGCATCGAAATCCAAGTGGTCCAAACGTTAAACCGCCTGCGAGCGGTGTGGGACCCTGACGAGGAGTGGGAGGAGTACGCCTTCATCCGCTCGTCACAGACATTCCCAGACGTGCGCCTGGTGACCAATAGCGCCCAGTTAATCGCACAAGGTGACCAGTTCGGCATGGGTATTGAGCTGAAAGGCTGGTACTTACTCAGCCGTGAAGGGGAGCCGTCATTCCGCTACACCGTGACGAGGGACGCCTGCGACATCCATGACCTATTGGTGGTGGTGCCTTGGCATCTCAAGAATGTCCTGAGCGGCGAGCCAACGGTCTACAAGCCATTTGTGGAATCAGCTCGTTTTGCAGCCGACATGCGTAATCACTATTGGTCGGTCGGCAGGAGGGCGAAAGATAAGGCTAGAGGCGCTGAGAAAGCAGACAACTACTACGAAATCACGCCGCCTGCCGGAGCCACGCCTTACCCACCGCCGAGGATGAATATCGCCGACCATGCCAACACCGACGGCGGCAAGAACTTCGGAAGAGTAGCTCGATCCGAGGGGCTAATGGACGGTTACGTGCTCGAAACTTTGAGCACGGCGGTGTCGGGCATTGAGGCCCGGCACTGGGTGGGGTTCTTCAAAACGTATGCCGAAAGCTCGCAGCGCGATGAACTGCACGCCAGGATCGCCCGACAACTGGCCAGGGACCGTCTGGCCCAGAACATCGACAACGACGACCTTCAAGGGATGCTTCGAGAGTGGATCAGCAGACTGCCGCTGGCAGGGGACGAGGCGGATAGTGATTAGCCGCCACGTTGTTGCCCCATCGCCGGATGAACCGTAGCTATGTCGGAGGATCCAGGAATACTGCCGTCCATGACGGACGCGGGGGAAGAGAAGGCGTACGACAACTGGGCGAAGTATCGGTCGGCATGGTGGACGCGCTACCTCACCGGAGACCTCGCACACTTCTGGCCGTCGCAACTCGACCAGTACGAGCCGGACTCAGGCGGCTACCGCTGGATATCGCGGACCGGCGTATTCGACATTGCAGCCACCCAATCCGAACACCGCGAGCTTCACACAGCAGTCGCCGCCTACGTCTGGGGTGTCGGCTTCACCGCTCGCATGTCCATTGGCCGACTTGTCCGCGCCTTCACGGCCAACGCCACCACCGTGGAGGGTAACTTGCGCCGCGCCGCGGCGATCCTCGCTGATGGTGGCCCGGTCGCGGCTTACGAGTCGATGCTGGCGGGCGGCCCGAATCGGACCAAGTTCATGGGTCCGGCGTACTTCACCAAGTTCCTGTTCTTCACCGGCTACCGCGACGTGGGTGCCGAGCTGCGCCCCCTGATCCTCGACAGGCGGGTGGCTATCGCACTGCGCGAGCGCGGCGTATTCGGCCCCAAGGCAGGCAACGCCGATTGGCCCAGCGAGCTTTACCGGCGGTATCTAACCTTCTGCCACGAACAGAACCCGACCGACCCTGCGGCAGTCGAGGCCGATCTGTTCAATGAAGGTCGCGATCCCGGTTGACGGGCGGCTGCACCGCTACGGGGCGCAGCAATTCGCGAAGACGGGCGCGCTGCTCTGCGTCAGCGGTGGGGCGGCGTCCACGATCTTCTTGATGTACTCGCGGTGGTCGTCGGTCGCCACGGCGAGACCCCCTTATAGCCCGGATGTAGCCCGGTATCGGTGAAAACCCACATCTACATGGTGCCCCCGGCAGGATTCGAACCTGCGACACCGGCTTTAGGAGAGCCGTGCTCTATCCCCTGAGCTACGGGGGCGGCCGTGGCAGTTTACCGCCCCGTGAAACGCCGCGAGCCACGACGCAGTTTCGGCAAATTTGTCAAAACGCGTCGGTTGGGCCGGTAGCGTCCCACGCGTGGAGCTGACGCTGCAGCGCATCGGTGCCTGGTCGGGGACCGTGATGATCCTGCTCTACGGCACCTGCTTCTCGGGTATCGCCCGGCTGTTCCCGCCGCTGTCGCCGACCGCGTCGGCCGAGGAGATCGCCCGGTTCTTCGCCGACCACACGGTCGCGATCCGGGTCGGCGTGGCCGGCGCGATGCTGACCTCCGTCCTTGCCCTGCCCTTCCTGGCCGCGATCTGCCTGCGCATCCGCCGGGTCGAGGGCGGCTGGGGCATGCTGTCGGTCACCCAGCTGTTCGCCGCGACGATCTTCGTGCCCGCCCTGCTCTTCCCCCAGCTGATGCTGGCCACCGCCGCCTTCCGGCCGCAGGACCGCCCGGCCGAACTCACCCAGGCGTTCAACGATCTGTTCTGGCTGTGGTTCATCGGCATCGTCGGCACCATCGTCATCCAGAACGCCACGCTGGCGATCGCAGCCTTCGTCGACACCACCGACCCGCCGACGTTCCCGCGCTGGTACGGCTACCTCAACCTGTGGGTGGCGACGCTGTCCATGCCCGGCTGCGTGGTGGTCGTGTGCACCGACGGACCGCTGGCGTGGAACGGTGTGTTCGCCTTCTACATCCCCGGCCTGGTGCTGGTGGTGTGGATCTTCGCGACCACCGCGGTCATCAACCGGTCCGTCGTCGCGCAGCAGGCCGTCGAGTCGGCACGGGTCGCCGCCGCGTGACGGCCACCGCGAGCTCAGCGCGCGCACGTCGCATCCCCGGCGAGGCCGGCACGTGGGTGTTCCTCTTCGGCGACATGCTCGTCTTCGGGGTGTTCTTCGGCACCTTCCTGGTCGCCCGCGCCGGGGATCCGGAGCTCTTCGAACGGTCCCGCGCGACGCTGCACATCGGCATCGGCTTGGCCGACACCCTCGTCCTGCTGACCAGTTCACTGTGCGTGGTGGTGGCCCTCGGTGCGGTACGCGCCGGTGCGGGCGCCCTCGCCCGGCGCGCGGTGATCGCGGCGATCGGACTCGGCGTCGTGTTCGTCGGGCTCAAGGTGTCCGAGTACCTGTCTCTCGGCGCCGCCGGACACGGGCCGGGCGCCAACGACTTCTACCTCTACTACTTCATCCTCACCGGGCTGCATCTGTTCCACGTCGCGATCGGTCTGACGGTGCTGGCGGTCGTCGCGGACCAAGTGCGCCGACCGCCCCTGACTCCCGGGCGTACCGCGCTGGTCGAGGGCGGCGCATGCTTCTGGCACCTGGTCGACCTGCTGTGGATCGTCCTGTTCGCGCTGCTGTACCTGGTGAGCTGATGGCCACCCCGTCGGTGTCGCGACTGGTCCGGAACCGGGCCGGCCTGACCTGGCTCATCCTGGTGGCGGCCACGGTGGTCTCGTGGCTCGTCGGCGCCGACCACGGCACCGGTTCGCTGCTCGCGGTCCTCGTGCTGGCCATCGCCGCCGTGAAGGTCCGGCTGGTCGGCCTGGACTTCATGGAACTGCGTCAGGCGCCGCTGCCGCTGCGGGCGGCGTTCGAGTGCTACTGCCTCGGCCTGTGGGCGGTGCTGGCCGGTCTCTACCTGTGGGCATGACGTCTCAACGCAGCTGCGCTGATTTGTTTAGCGCAGCTGCGTTATCACCTTCGCGAACGCGTCTTCGTGCGGCGCCTGCACGATGACGTAGGAGATGCCGTAGCGGTCGCGGTACTCACGTAGCCGGTCGGCCATGTCCTGCGGTGTTCCGGACAGCACGCCGGGGTGTCGCAGCAGCTGGTCGTCGGAGAGCCCCGGCAGGAAGCGGCGGGGGATGGTCAGATCCGGGCGTCCCGAATCGTCGAGCGGCATCGCGGTGATCGCGATGTTGAGTTCCAGCTCGTCGAACCGCTCACCGGCCGCCGCCCGGACGAACGCGATCCGCTCGGCCAGCGGGTCGTCGTCACCCTCGGCCGCGCGGTCCCCGCCGGTGAGCCCGATGATGTCGGCGTGGCGGGCGGCCACCGTCAGCAGGCGGTCGCCGTTGCCCGCGATCAGCATCCTCATCCCGGGCACGTGCTCGGCGAGGTAGGTCGTGGTGTGTTCGAGGTGGTCGACGCGCTCACGTGCCGTCGGGAACGGCAGCTCGGCGGCCTCGAACTCCTTGCGCACGTATCCGGCGCCCAGGCCGAGTTCGAGCCGGTCTCCGGACAGATCGCGTAGTGCCGCGGCGTCGCGGGCGAGCAGGGCCGGCCGGTAGAACCCGGCGTTGAGGACGAATGTGCCGAGGTGCAGCGTGCTCGTCGCGGCCGCCGCGGCGGTCAGCACCGGGAAGGGGGCCGGGGCGCCGAGGTGGTCGGGCACGTGCAGGACGTCGAAGCCGCGGTCCTCGGCCCGTCGTGCCGCGTCCTGCACTTTCGGCATCAAGGCGGCCGAATGCAGACCGATACCGAAACGGAAATCCCTGCTCATCACCGAATCCTATGCGCGCCGGAGAAATTCGATGTTTGATCGGGTGAGCGGGTGGTTACTAATGATCCGCACGCTCCGCGCCGCCGCGGAGACAACCGAAAAGCCACACCCAGATCCGGCCCGTCGTGAGTACGCCCGACGGGCCGGATCAATGTTTCGAGAAGGGGTCGACGCGACACCATGGCCGCCCATCCCACCGTCGGGGTCGAGGAGGAGTTCCTGCTCGTCGACCCCGATTCCGGCGCGCCGATCGCCCGCAACCGCGACGTCGCCCGGCACGCCGCCGATCGCGGAGTCGACCTGCAACTCGAGCTGACGTCGTGTCAGGTGGAGACGGCGACCGGGGTGGCGAGCAGCATGGCCGATGTACGTGAGCAGCTGACCCACCTGCGGTCCACCGTCGCGCGCGCCGCCGACGACAGCGGGGCGCGGCTGCTGGCGGTCGCCGTACCGCCGACCGTGCCGCACGAATTTCCCGTCACCGACAATCCGCGCTACCACCGCATCGCCGAACGGTTCGGGATGCTGGCGCGCGAACAGGGGATCTGCGGTGCCCACGTCCACGTCGCCGTCCCCACCCGGGAGGTGGCCATCCGGGTGAGCAACCGGCTGCGCCCCTGGCTGCCGGTGCTGCTCGCGCTGACCGCCAACTCCGCGATCTACCGCAACGCTGACAGCGGCTACGCCAGTTGGCGGCGCATGCTGTGGGCGCGGTGGCCCAGCGCCGGGCCGCCGCCACACTTCGACTCCGCCGACGAGTTCGACGCGATGGTGCGGATGCTGCTGCAGTCCGGCGCCATGCTCGACGAGGGGCAGGTCTACTGGGACGTGCGCCCGTCGGCCGATTTCCCCACCATCGAGGTGCGCGTCGCCGACGTTCCCGCCACGGTCGCCGACACCGTGCTGTTCGCCGCGATCGTGCGCGCAACCGTCATGACGCTGCTCGGGGACGAACGCGACGGCGCCGGGGTGCCCCGCATCTCGGCGCATGCGCTCGACGCCGCCTACTGGCGCTCGGCCCGTGACGGGCTGGACGGGATAGCGATCGACCTGGCCGAGTCACACGCCCCGATGCCCGCGCGCGATCTGCTCGGCGTCCTCGTCGACCGCATCACCCCGGCGCTGCGCGCGGTCGGCGACCACGACCTGGTCCGCGACGGACTGGCACGGCTCGACGACGAGGGCAACGGCGCGATGCGTCAGCGCGCGGCGTGGCGGCGTCGCGGCGAGATCGCCGACGTGATCGACGCGGTCGCCGAGGCGACGCTGGCTTAAGTCAGGGGCAGTTCCGCGAACGCCGGCGACGTGGGCCGCTGCGAGCCGCCGGGTGGTTCGACGGTGAACGCCAGCGCCTGTGACGTCCCGATGTCGGACAGCACGGCGGTGGTCGACGGCGAGATCGCCTTGTCGTCCATCGTGCCCGCCGAATGCGGGCCGTCGGAGCCGACCAGCCACATCTGGTAGACGGTGCCCGGCTTCGGCGGAGCGACGTCGTTCATCACCAGCACCCCGGCGTCCCGTTCCTTGGAGAACACCACGGTCGCGGTGCCGCCGCCGGGGATCGGCCCCGACACGGTCTGGACATCCGGTGCGGCGAACACCTGATCCGCCGTCGTCGGGGAGACGGCAGGCCGCAGCGCCAGCCCCACGCCGAGCGCACCGAGGCCGACCACCGCCACCGCCGCGGCCGCCAGCACGGCCGTGCGCCAGCGCGACTCACCGCCCCGCCGTCGACGCGCGCTGCCGAGGTCACGCACCGGATCGTCGGCGACCATCGCGAGCACGTTGTCGCGCAGGTGAGCGGGCGGTTCGGTGGCCGTGGCCGCCGACAGCACCGCCATCGTCTCCCGGACCGAGCGCACCTCGTCGGTGAAGGCGTCCGCCACCTCGGGCGGTGCGGTGGCCAGCCACCGGTCGATCTCGAAGCGCTCGTCGATGGACACCGCATGCAGCGCATACGGCGTCGCGAGGTCGAGGAGATCGGTGTTGTTCGGCTCGGTCATGACATGCCCAGACAGTTCTTGAGACCGCGGATGCCGTCGCGCATCCGCGATTTGATTGTGGCCAGATTCGCCGACAGACGCTCGGAGACCTGGACATACGTCAGTCCCTCGTAATACGCCAGCTGGATCGCTTCGCGTTGCAGATCCGACAGCGATCCCATGCAGTCGACGACGCGACGGCGTTCGTCGAGCAGGATCACCGAGTCGGCGACGTGGTCGACGGGCGGGTCGACGCTCGCGGCGCCGTACCGGGACTCCCGCTGCGAGGCGGCCTCCTCCGAACGCACCCGGTCGACGGCGCGACGGTGCGCCAACGTCAGCAGCCACGCCATCGGCGACCCGGCCTTGGGGTCGTAGCTGCCGGCCGACCGCCACACCTGCAGGTAGATGTCCTGAGTGGTCTCTTCGCTGTAGCCCGGATCCCGCAGCACCCGGGTGACCATCCCGTACACCCGCGACCGGGTCCGGTCGTAGAGGGCCGCGAACGCATCGACATCCCGCTCGGCCACCTGCCGTAACAGTACGTCGAGGTCAGTGGTCACGAACGGTAGCCTAACCGGCTGGGTCAGGGCGGTCATCGATATGGCCGTCCCCGGACCCGGTGGCCCGAACAGATTGTCCCCGAACCCGTTCCGTGCGTCGTCACGCCTTTGCTCCCGAGTGCGCCACGGTGGCGGTCCTCAGCTGGGGCGCCCGCACGACCGCCCGGGGGGTGACGGGCACCCGGCGCGCCCGCAGGATCAGACCCTGCACCCGCAGGCTCAACGCGGTCATCTGCGGTGCCATTGGTTTGGTCATCTGCATCCGCAGCACCTGGGCTACGGTCGCGGGTCGGCGGGTGCCGCGCAACGTGTTGACGATGGCCGGCTGGTTCTCGCGGTGCAGGGAGATCGTCACGTCGAGGCCGTCATCGGGCCGGGGCGCCCGCACCAGGTAGTAGCCGTCCATCCCGTTGAACGGCGAGGCGTAGAACCGTTTGCGCACCATCGTCGGGGTCGGACCGTCCGGCGGCATCAGGTAGGCGTGCCACTCACCGTGGGTGTTGTGCACCTCGGCGATGACGTGACACAGCACACCGCGGGCGTCGTGACACCAGTACAGGCTCAGCGGTTTGAAGGCGTAACCGAACACGCGCGGTTGCAGCAGTGCGGTGATCCGCCCGCCGCCGAGGTCGATCCCCCGCTGGGCCAGGAAGGCGTCGACCCGCGCCCGCAGCGTGTCACCGGCGACGCCGTCGAAGTGGTCGCGGGCGTCGAACCGGGCGAGGGATCGCAGTCCGAGGGGCAGCTGCGGCAGTTCGTCGAGGTCGACGTACCAGCTGTAACTGTTCAGCTCGAAGTAGTGATGCACGGGTGCCCGGCGCAGGTGGGTGACGCGGGTCCGGTACAGCGCGGGCGTCGTTTTCGGTTCCACATCCTTCATTCGGAGCCGATGTGCGGATGGATGGTTATAGTTCCCTGCCGTGGCAGCGACCCTGTTCCGGAACGGGACGATCTGGACCGGTACGTCAGAATCCGTCGCCGAGGCGCTGCTGGTGGTCGACGGCGCCGTCGCCGCGGTCGGTGCGGACGCCACCGCCCGCACGGCCGACGAGGAGGTCGACCTCGACGGCGGGTTCCTGATGCCGTCGTTCGGTGACGGCCACGCCCACCCGCTGCTCGGTGGCCTGGAGGAGGTCGGCCCGCCGGTCCGTGGCTGCGGTTCGGTGGACGAGATCGTCGAGGCGGTGCGCGGGTACGCCGAGCGCCACCCCGAGGCCGAGTGGATCGTCGGCGCCTCCTACGACGGCAGCCTCGCCGAAGGTGGACTGTTCGACGCGCGCTGGCTCGACGCGGCGGTGCCGGACCGCCCGGTCGTGCTGCGGGCCTGGGACTACCACACGGTGTGGTGCAACTCGGTGGCCCTGCAGCGCGCCGGCATCACCGCCGACACCCCCGACCCGGTGCTGGGGGAGATCCCGCACCGAGAGGACGGGTCGGTGCTCGGCACACTGCGCGAGTGGGGTGCCGTCGACCTCGTCACCGCGGCGATGCCCGAACGCGACGAGGACATCCGGGTGGCCGCGCTCGGCACCGCGGCCGACTACTACCTCGCCCGCGGCGTGACGTGGGTGCAGGACGCCTGGGTCGAACCCGGCGACGTCGAGACCTACCTCGCCGCCGCCCGTCGCGACGCGCTGCGCATCCGGTTCAACCTCGCGCTCTACGCCGATCCCCGGCACTTCGACGCCCAGCTGCCGCAGTTCGCCGAGGCCCGTCGCCGTGTCGACGAGCTGGCCGCCCCGCTGTTGACCGCGCAGACCGTGAAGTTCTTCGCCGACGGGGTGGTGGAGAACGAGACCGGTGCGTTGATCGAGCCGTACTGCTCGGGGCTGCACAACCATTCCAGGGGGCAGGAGCGTAGCGACCCGGGGGACAAACGGGGCATGCAGGTGTGGGAGGGCGATTCGCTGGCCGAATCCGTGCGCCGCGTCGACGAACTCGGCTTCCAGATCCACATCCACGCCATCGGCGACGCGGCGGTCCGCCAGGCCCTCGACGCCATCGAACACGCGATCACCGTCAACGGTCCGCGGGACCGCCGCCCCGTCATCGCCCACGCCCAACTCGTCGACGACGCCGACATCGACCGCTTCGCCCGGCTCGGCGTGATCGCGAACATGCAGCCGCTGTGGGCGCAGCTCGATCCGTTGATGACGGTGCTGACCGTGCCGCGGCTGGGCCCCGAACGCGCCGACCGGCAGTACCGGATGCGCACGCTCGACGAGGCCGGTGTGCTGGCCTTCGGATCGGACTGGCCGGTGTCCTCGGGCGCCCCGCTGGACGGGATCGCCGTCGCGGCGTCGCGGCGCACTGTCGACGGCACCCCGGAGGGTGGCTGGACCCCGCAGGAGATCGTGCCGGTCGAACGGGCCATGCGGGCCTACACCGCGGGCGTCGCGCGCCAGGCGTTCGCCGAAGGGCGGTGGGGCATACTCACTCCGGGCGCCAGTGCGGACCTGGTGTGGCTGAGCGCCGACCCGAGATCGACGCCCGCGCTGGAGATTCCGGCGATCGAGGTGCGCGGAACGTGTCTGGCGGGCAAGCTCGTAGGGCCGTCGGCCCGCTGAAGGGAGTTCTCATGTCCTCGACCACACCCCTGAACCCGTCCGTCGGGGAGGGTGAGGGACAGCTTCGCCGCGTGCTCGGCGTGCCGTCCCTGGTGCTGTTCGGCCTGGTCTACATGGTGCCGCTCACCGTGTTCACCACCTACGGGATCGTCACCGTGGAATCCGGTGGCCGCGTACCGCTGGCCTACGTGGTGACGCTGGCGGCGATGATCTTCACCGCGCGGTCGTATGCGCGGATGGCGGCCGCGTACCCGGTCGCCGGGTCGGCGTATGCCTACACGCAGAAGACGTTCGGCGCGCCCGTCGGATTCCTCGCCGGCTGGTCGCTGCTGCTGGACTACCTGTTCCTGCCGATGCTCAACTACCTCGTCATCGGCCTCTACCTCAATGCCGCGGTGCCCGCGATCCCGCAGTGGCTCATCGTGGTGGTGACCATCGCCATCGTGACGGTGCTCAACATCATCGGCATCGTGTCCGTGGCGCGGGCCAACCTGCTCATCATCGCGATCCAGGCGATCTTCATCGTGGTGTTCATCGTCATGGCGGTTGCGGCGGTCTCGGGTTCGGGAAGCGTCGACGTGATGGCGCCGTTCCGCGGCGACGGCACCGCGGACGGGATGGCCCCCGTCTTGGCGGGTGCGGCGATCCTGTGCCTGTCGTTCCTCGGGTTCGACGCCGTGTCAACGCTTTCCGAGGAGGCCAGGGACGCGCGACGCGATGTGCCCAAGGCCATCATGCTGGCGACGATCATCTGCGGCGTGCTGTTCATCATCCTGTCCTACGTATCGCAGCTGGTGTTCCCGTCGAATGCGTTCACCGACGTCGACTCGGGTTCGCTCGACGTCATGCAGTCCGCGGGCGGGGCGTTCCTGGCGGCGTTCTTCACCGCGGCGTACGTCGCGGGCGCGTCGGGGTCGGCGCTCACGTCGCAGGCGTCGGTGGCGCGCATCCTGTACGCGATGGGGCGCGACGGTGTGTTGCCCCGCAAGGTGTTCGGGCATGTCTCGGTGAAGTTCGGCACGCCGACGTGGGCGGTCCTGGTGATCTCGATCGTCTCGCTGCTGGCACTCGTGATCGACCTGGCGATCCTGGCCTCGGTCGTGAGCTTCGGTGCGCTGGTGGCTTTCTCGGCGGTCAACCTGACCGTGATCAAGCACTACTTCGTCGACGCCGGCGAGAAGAACGTGGTCAACAACCTGGTCTTGCCGTTGATCGGCTTCGTGCTGACGGTGTGGCTGTGGACGAGCCTGTCGGCCGAGTCGCTCACGATCGGATTGATCTGGCTGGCGATCGGCTTCCTGTGGCTGCTCGGCGTCACCCGCGGCTTCCGTCGCCCGACACCGGTCCTCGACCTGGAGGAGCTGCCGGCTCAGCCGGCGAAGTAGCTCACCAGGATCTTGCGGCCGCGACCAGCCCCTGCACCAGCGCCGAGGTGGCGGGGGAGAGACCGTCGTCGCCCGGCAGCGGGCTGCGCGGGCTCAGGCCGCGCACCCGGGAGGTCAGTTCGAGTTGGGCGCCGCCGCCGCGCACCCGGTTGACCGGGTTGTCGGCGTGCAGCCCCCGCAACTCCGGCGGGATGTCGTCGAGGTCGGTGACGATCCGGTAGCCGGGGATCTCGACGTGCGCGGCGAGGTGCGCGGCCAGGGCCCGGTTGCCGCCGCCGGCCAGCAGTTCGGTGCTGCGCCCGATGCGGCCGTAGCCGTGCAGTGAGACGGCCACTTCGACGTGGTCGAGGAACTCCGCGAGTCGCGCCGACTCCGCGGCCAGGTACCGCGCCGACGGCAGATGGTGGGGGTACTGCGCGGGATGGCGCACCACGTACACCGACGCGTCGGCGGCTTCGGCGGCGCGTTCGGCGATGACGTCGGTCATCTGCTCCAGCCCGCCGCCGTGGATCGCCAGGAACCCGAAGCGTGACCGCAGCACACTGTGTTCGGTGACCGCGGGGTCGGTGAGCAGCTCCGAAAGCGATTTGGGACCTTCGGTGTCCGCATGGTGCGGACGGTGCGGCCAGTGCATCGGATCCCACCGCCGCAGGAACTCCACCCAGCGGTGCGGCAGCCCGTGATGCAGTGCGCCGTCGATGATGCGTTCCAGGTAGCCGGGTCGCGGCGGGCCCGGTTCGATGCGGTGGTCGATGTACACCCACGCCGGTGCCGGACCGTCGTCCGTCTGCACGGTGAGCCGGTCGCGGCGGTACCGCACCGGAACCCCCTCGGCGCTGTCGAGTGTCGCGAGGTCGTGATCGGACACCTGCCACAGCACGCCGTGCACCTGTGCGCCGTCGACCGGTTCGACCGTGGCGACACCGCGTTCGTTGATCAGCCAGTCGTGGTCGGCGAGGGTGGCCGGACGCGGGTCGGCGGCGTCGGGGCAGCGCTGCGCCATCTGCTGCACGCACAGGTTGGACCCGTACGCGAAGTAGGCGTGTCGACCAGGGCGCAGCATTCAGCCTGTCACGGTCAGATAGATGAGCACCACGTTCAAAAGACTAATCAAACCCGCGACAACCCAGCCCAGTGTGGTGGTGATGCGGTGGTTGACGTCGTCACCCATCACGGCCCGATCGCTGGTCAGCCGGATGAGCGGGATCAGCGCGAACGGGATCCCGAACGACAGCACCACCTGCGACAGCACCAGGGCACGGGTGGGGTCCACGCCGATCGCGAGGATCGCCAGGGCAGGCACCAGCGTGACGAGGCGGCGCACCAGCAGCGGGTAGGTGCGGCGCAGCAGTCCGCCCATGATCATCGCGCCGGCGTAGGCGCCCACCGACGTCGACGCCAGACCGGATGCCAGCAGGCCGATCGCGAAGCACAGTGCCACGGCCGGGCCGAGCGTCTGCTGCACCGCGGCATGCGCGCCCTCGAGGGTGTCGGTATCGGACATTCCCTGCAGGTTGGTGGCGGCGACCAGCAGCATCGACATGTTCACCGCCCCGGCGATCAGCATCGCCAGGCCCACATCGATGCGGGTGGCCTTGAGCAGCAGGCGCCGCCGGGCGCCGGGTTCGGCGTGGCCGTGGCGGTCGCGGGCCAGCCCGGAGTGCAGATAGACCGCGTGCGGCATCACGGTCGCGCCCAGCATCGCGGTCGCCAGCAGGACGCTGTCGGTGCCTTCGAAGAGCGGGATGAGGCCGCCGGCGACGTCGGCGACGGGCGGCGGTTCGACGAACACGCTCGTCAGGAAGCCGATGGCGATGATCAGCAGCAGACCGCTGATCACCCGCTCGAAGTGCCGTTGACCGCGGCGGTTCTGCACCGCCAGCAGGGCCAGCGACACCGCGCCCGTGATCACGCCGCCGATCAGCAGCGGCAGGTCGAACAACAGGTACAGCGCGATCGCGCCGCCCACCACTTCCGCGAGATCCGTTGCCATGGCGACCAATTCGGCCTGTAGCCAGTAGGCGATGCGGGTCGGCGTGCGGGTGCGGCCCGCGACGGATTCGGGCAGCGATCGGCCGGTGACCAGACCCAGCTTCGCCGACAGGTACTGCACCAATCCGGCCATCACGTTGGCCAGCACGATGACCCAGACGAGCAGGAAGCCGAACTGGGCGCCGGCGCTGACGTTGGCCGCGACGTTGCCCGGATCGACGTAGGCGATCGCGGCGACGAACGCCGGGCCCAGGAGCAGCCACGTCGATCTGGTCCGACGGTCGGTGTCCGGCAGCACCCTTTTCCTTCCTGCGGAGCAGCGAATAGAAAAGTTAGGTTAGCCGAAAACTCCCGTCAGGCGTAGGTGGGTACCGGCTCAGATGCCGAAGCCGATGATCAGGCCGCCGTAGCCCCAGCCGCCGTACGGCCAACCGTTGTTGGTCTCCGGTGGTGTGGTGACGATCTGTGTGCTGCCACCGGTCTCGCACTGCGTCGTGCGCGGACCGGTGTTCACGCACTCGGGCGCAGCCGTCGCAACGGGTGCCGTCAGGACGGTTGCGCCCACGATCGCAAAGGTGGAAAGTGTTGTGGCCGTAGGTAACCCGATGTACATCGGTGACCTCCAGGTACGGCCGGGTTGTCGTGGTGGCGACTACCAACCGAAGACCAGTGCCGGTCCGTAGTAGTAGTCGTTCCACGGGTACAGGTAGTTGGTCTGCCCCGGCGAGGTGACGATCTGTGTGTTGCCCGGACTGCTGCACTGCGTGGTGGACCCACCGTAAGCGCCCTGACCGGTGGTCACGCAGTTCGGCTGGGCTGCCGCGGCAGGCGCCATCAGTACCGCCGCGCCGATACCCGCGGCTACGGCGAGCGGCGCGAAGCCGATGAACTTGTTCACGATTCTCTAGCCCCAGTCGACGACGGTGGCAGGCCCGTAGTAGGAGTCGCCCCACGGGTACAGGAAGGTGCTCTGGTTGTGGATGTCCTTGGGCTGCGTGGCGAACTGCGTCTCCCACGGCGGGCAGGTGCTTCCCTGGCCCAGCGCGTTGGGCGCCACGTTGAGGCATTTGCCGTCGTCGTCGCCGCTGGGTTGGGCGACGGCGACCGGCGCCGCGAGGATCGCGCCGGCGATGCCGGCGGCGACGGCGAATGGGGTGAGGTAGCGCAGAGAGGTCCGCATAGCCACGTCCTTCAATCGAGTGTTCGCTAGTCAGGAAGCGTACAGCCCTTTCCCAGTTAAGAGAGGCAAGTCGAGAGTTGTCCGTATGCCCGGTTCCGCAGCGACCACGGCGGGAATGGCGTTGACGATGCGTGCGGCCGTCGCGACGAGACCGGCCCGGTTGTGATCGCCGTGCGGACTGCTCTGACACAGATCCAGGGTGTAGGTCGGTTCACCGGTGATCTCGATGCGGTAGGAGCCGCCGGGTTGTGCGGGCTGGGGCCAGTCCGGGCACAGGTCCTCACGCAACCGGGTGACGTGTTCGAGCACCACCGCGACCTTCCCGTCGCGTATCCCGCGCACCTCGAAACGCAGTGCGGCGGCAGTGCCTTTCGCGATCGGACCGGACGCGATGTCGAAGTCCTCCGGCGCGGGCTCGCGCACGTAGGTCTCGGTCACCTCGTCGAGTTCGATGCCCAGCCCGGCGGCGAGCTGGCGGACCACCGAACCCCAGGCCAGGCTCAGCACGCCGGGCTGCAGCAGCATCGGCAGATCGTCGAGCGGTTTGCCGAACCCCATGACGTCGAACATCACCGTCGGGCTGTCGTAGGTGGCGTAGTCGATGATCTCCATGCACCGGATCTGCTCGATGCGCTGACAGGTGCCGGCCAGCGCGAGGGGAAGCAGATCGTTGGCGAAGCCGGGGTCGATGCCGCCGACGAAGACACTGGAGCCGCCGGTGCGCGTGGCCTCCTCGATCGGCGCGATCAGTTCCTCGGGCAGCACCTGCCACGGGTACTGCAGAAAGACCGGGCCGCTGCCGACCATGTTCACCCCGGCCGACAGGATGCGCCGGTAGTCCTCGAGCGCCTCGGGCAACCGGTTGTCGGCCATGGCGGTGTAGACGACGCACTCCGGTTTCGCGGCCAGCACCTCGTCGAGGTCGTTGGTGGCCGTGACGCCCGTCGGCTCGTCGAGTCCGGCGAGTTCCGCGGCGTCCTTCCCGGCCTTGGCCGCCGACGAGACCCAGACGCCGGTCAGCTCGAACTGCGGGTCGATGATCAGCTGGGTGAGCGCGTGACTGCCGACGTTGCCGGTGCCGATCTGCGCGACGCGTATCGCCATCGAATCTCCTAGAGGTCCGGGAAGGGCATGTCGAGGTTGGGGAACGTCAGCCCGCCGTCGACCTCGAGGGTCTTACCGGTCAGGTAGCTCGCCGCCGGCGAGGCCAGGTAGACCGCAGCGGCGGCGATGTCCTCGGGATCGCCGAGCCGGCGCATCGGCGTCGCCTTCTCCATGGGTTCGCGAAGGTCGTCGTTGCTGGCGACGATGTCGAGCGCGGAGGTGAGGATGGAACCGGGCGCGATCGCGTTGACCCGGATCCGCGGGCAGAGGTCGAGCGCGGCGAGCCGGGTGTAGTGCGCGAGCGCGGCTTTCGCGGTGCCGTAGGCGGCGAAGCCGCGGCCGGCGAGGCGGCCCATCGTCGAGGTGATGTTGATGACGCTGCCGCCGCCGGAGTGCTCGAGCATCAACGGAACCGCGGCCGTGGTCAGCGCGTGGGCGGTGGCGACGTTGAAGGTGAACGCGTCCTTGAGATCCTTCGCGGAGGTGTCGGTCAGGGCGGCCGGCATGGTGCCGCCGACGTTGTTGACGACGATGTCTAGTTTTCCGAAGGCCTCCACCGCGGCCGGTGCGAGCCCGGCCGTCGACTCGGGGTGGGCGAGGTCGGCGACGACGACGTGGGCGCGCCGTCCGGTCGCCCGGATCCGCTCGGCGACCTCGTCGAGTTGCGATTCGGTGCGGGCCGCGATCACCACGTCCGCACCGGCTTCCGCGAACGCCACCGCGATGGCGGCGCCCAGTCCTCGGCCCGCGCCGGTGACGGTGGCGACCTGTCCGTCGAGCCGGAATCTGTCCAGGATCACGTGTGCCTCACTCCCTTCGACCGGCGTCACCGTAGCAAGGCGCGCTTCGCGGGGAGAGAGGTTTCTGAAACACGTTCTAATTGATGCGGCGGGTGCCCTGGCATGGGGAGGTGTGTGGTGCTTGCCGGATCTGATGGCGCATGCGCTATCAGATAGCGCGGGTGATATCGCTTCTCGAAGAGAATGCAGGCTTGTCGGCGCGAAGTGCCGCCACAGGTCACGCAAACGGTCAGGACTTCTTGGCGGCGGCCTTCTTCGCAGCGGACTTCTTGGCCGGTGCCTTCTTCGCGGCGGTCTTCTTGGCCGCCGACCTCTTGGCCGGGGCCTTCTTCGCCGGCTTGTCGTCGGCGGAGTCGCCGTCATCGGAGTCACTGCCGGAGCTCGAACCCGAGCGCCGCGCCTTCACGCTGGCCTCCAGCTTCGCCAGCAGGTCGGACACGTCCTCGGTCTCGTCGAGTTCGGTCGGCTGTTCCTCGACGGCGAACGCCTCACCGCCTTCGAGCTTGGCCTCCACCAACTCCCGCAGCTGATCCTGGTAGTCGTCGTGGTACCGGTCCGGGTTGAAGTCGTCGGTCATCGACTCGACCACCTGACCGGCCATCTTCAACTCGGCGGGTTTGATCTCGACTTCCTTGTCCAGCACGGGGAAATCGGGATCGCGGATCTCGTCGGGCCACAGCAGCGTGTGGATCATCATCACGTCACGCTTGGAGAAGTCCTTGACGCGCAGGGCGGCCAACCGCGTCTTGTTGCGCAACGCGAAGTGCACGATCGCCACGCGATCGGTCTCCGACAGCGTCTTGGCAAGCAGCACATAGGATTTCGACGACTTCCCGTCGGGCTCGAGGAAGTAGCTGCGGTCGTACATCAGCGGGTCGAGGTCGCTGGCCGGGACGAACTCCAGCACCTCGATCTCCCGGCTGCGTTCCTCCGGCAGCGTGGCGATGTCCTCGTCGGTGATGACGACCATCTGACCGTCGTCGGATTCGAAGGCCTTGGCGATGTCGCGGTACTCGACCACTTCACCGCAGACCTCGCAGGTCCGCTTGTAGCGGATCCGGCCGTTGTCCTTCGCGTGCACCTGGTGGAACTTGATGTCATGGTCCTCGGTCGCGCTGTAGACCTTGACCGGTACGTTCACCAGGCCGAAGGCGATCGAACCCTTCCAGATGGATCGCATACGCCCAGTATGGCCCACATCATCAGCGGCGACGGTCGATCAGCGTCGCGGGTTCGCGCGCCGCGGCGTCGCGGGTGGCCCGATCCGGAAGGTCCGCACCGGCGCGGGTGACCGTCAACGCCGAGGACAGTGCGGCGGTCTGCAGCACGTCGTGCAGTGCGTCGAGGCGGATTGCGCGCAGTTCCCGGCGCTTTTCGGCGCCCAGCAGACCGTGGGCCCACAGCGCGTCGATGAGCCCCGACATGAAGGCGTCACCGGCCCCGACGGTGTCGACCACCTCGACCGGCAGCGCGGCCACGCGCGCCGAACCCGCCGCGCACACCGCGAAGGCGCCCTGGCCGCCCTCGGTCACCGCGACGATCGACGGCCCGAGTTGCAGCCATGCCCGGGCGATCTGTTTCGGCGTCCGGTTCGGGTCGAGCCACCGCAGATCCTCGTCGCTGGCCTTGATGACGTCGGCGCGTTCGACCAGTCGGTCGATCCGGGCGCGGGCCGCGTCGGCGTCGTCGATGAGCGCCGGGCGGATGTTGGGGTCGAACGTGATGGTCGCCGACAGGTGGTAGGCGTCGAGCAGGGCTGCCGTCGCGCGGCACCCGGGTTCGAGCACCGTGGCGATCGACCCGGTGTGGGCGACCAGCGGAGGCGCCGCCTCGGGGGTTCCGGTGAGGTTCCAGTCGATGTCGAATTCGTAACGGGCCGAACCCTTGTCGTCGAGCATGGCCCGCGCCGTCGGGGTGCGGGCGGCGTTTCTGCTGCCGGCTACGAGGTGTACCCCGGCGGCTTCGAGGTGCTCGACGATCCGTCGTCCGCGCGCGTCGTCGGCGATGTGGGTGAGGAAGTCGACTCGGCGCCCGAGCCGGGACAATCCGACGGCGACGTTGAGTGGACTGCCGCCGACGTGTTCACCCTGGACCTCACCGTCACGCTCGACGATGTCGATCAGTGCCTCTCCGATGACCAGCGCGTGCGGGCTCATGGCTTTCCCACCAGCGCTTCGAGCGTGGCGCGGGCGCCGACCCGGTGCAGCGACTCCAGCGTCGCCACGTATTCGTCGACGAATCGTTTCTCGTCGACGAGATCGCCGAAGACCGAGCGGTTCTCGATGAACGACGTCGGGTTGTCGCGTTGGGCGCGCGCCAGCGGTACCAACTCGTCGGCGAGCTGGTCCTGTACGTCGATCGGCTGGCCCTGCTCGTCGACCCCCTCGGCGTACCGCGCCCAACTCGCGACGACGGCGGCCGACAATTGGATCGGCGCGCCGGTCCGCAGATTCTCCCGCACCACCGGAAGCAGCCACTTCGGGATCCGGTCGGACGAGCCGTAACACAGCCGTGCGATGGTGTCGCGCACACCGGGATTGGCGAAACGTTCGATGAGAGTGCGCTTGTAGTCGGGCAGGTCGATACCGGGCACCGGCCGCAGCGTCGGCGTCGCCTCGGAATCCATGTACCGGCGCAGCAGTTCGGCGAACAGCGGATCGGCCGCGGCGTCGTGCACGAGCCGGTAGCCGGCCAGGTAGCCGAAATAGCACAGTGCCTGGTGACTGGCGTTGAGCAGCCGCAACTTCATCAGTTCGTACGGGGTGACGTCGTCGACCAGCAGCACGCCGACGTCCTCGAACGGTGGCCGACCGTCGGTGAAGGTGTCCTCGAGCACCCATGAGGTGAAGGGTTCGGCGACCACCGGCCACGCGTCGTCGACACCGAATTCGTCTCGTACGGTGGCGATCACCTCCGGCGTGGTCACCGGGGTGATGCGGTCGACCATCGAGTTGGGGAAGCGCGTGTTCGCGCCGATCCACTCGGACAGGCCGGGATGGGTCCGGTCGGCGTAGCACATGAACGCCGCGCGGGCCACGTCGCCGTTGCCCTCGATGTTGTCGCACGACACGATCGTCGGCGGGCGGACCCCGCGGTCCCGCCGCAGCGCGAGCGCATCGGTGATCAGGCCGAAGACGTTGACGGAATCGGCGTCCACCTTGTCCACCTCGTACCCGCCCTCGGTGATGGTCAGCGAGACGATGCGGGTGCTCGGCGCGGCCAGCAGCTCGACGACGCCCTCGGGATCGTCTGGCGCGTAGCGATAGTCGACGATGGATCCGATCACCCGGGCGTCGCGGGTCCCGTCCGGCTTCTCCAGCAGCAGCGTGTAGAGCCCGTCCTGGGCGCCCAGTGCATCGGCCATCTTGCGGTCACCGGGTAGCACGCCGACCCCGCAGATGCCCCACTCTGCGGCGAGGCCTTTCTCGAGGAGTGCGTCGACGTACATGGCCTGGTGTGCGCGGTGGAAACCGCCGACACCGAAGTGCACGATGCCGACGGAGACGTCGCCGCGGGCGTAGGTCGGCTTGGCGATGGGGATGTCGGGCAGGGTCGACCCGTCGAGTTTCATGACACCGTCACCATCGTTTCGAAGTTACCGGGCAGAAAAGTGTTGTCTGCGTCACATTCACCATGTTAGCGTGGTGAGCATCTACTCGCACCAGTGAGCATCTGCTCACGGTAATCCGAGAGGTAGGTAGCGCGTGGCGATACCGACGTCAACTCCCGCAGTGAACGGCCGGGCGCCGCATCGCTCGCCGGAGGACCTGCGGTTGGCGCTGCGCGCGGCCACGCTGTACTACCTCGACGGACTCACCCAGGCCGAGATCGCCGGCCGCCTCGGGGTCTCCCGTCCCACCGCCGGCCGACTCGTCGCGCGCGCCAAAGCCCGCGGCCTCGTGCGGATCGACATCGTGGTCCCGCCGGACCTGCAGGATGATCTGCACGCCGACGAGGAACGCGAACTCGAGGTGCGCTTCGGCCTCACCGAAGTGGTGATCGCCGGCCACGGTGTCGACATCAGTGCACCCGGGCGGCCCGCCGCGTACGCCAGCGTCGGGCGCGCGGCCGCCGCGCTGCTGATGCGCCGGCTGGAGGCCGACGATGTCCTGGGCTTCACCTGGGGGCCCGAACAGGTGGCTGTCGCGACCGCGCTGACACCGGGAATGGCGACCTGCCGCGCGGTGGTTCAACTCGACGGCGCCATGTCCAGCGCCGCCTATCAGACCGGCGTCGAGCTGATCCTCGGCCGATGCGCGGACATACTGCACGCCAACACCATTCGCCTGCCTGCACCGCTCTACGCCGATCCGTCCACCGTCGCATCCATGCGCAGCGACTCGGTCATCTCCCGCACGCTGGAGGCGGGCCGGCACGCCGACGTGATGATGTTCGGGGTCGGCGCGGTCTCGACCTCGACCACTCTGTTCGAGGGCAGCTACCTCGACACCCGGATGCTCGACGAGCAGATCGCCGCCGGTGCGGTCGGTGAGATCGGCGGCCGGTTCTTCGACGAGCGCGGCGTCCCCGTCGACACCGAACTCCAGCAGCGCGCGGTGTCCGTTCCGCTCGAGGACGTCCGGGCCTGCGAGAAGACGATCCTGATCGCCAGCGGCGCCGAGAAACACCGGGCCACTCTCGCCGCGCTCCGCGGCCGGCTGGCCCGGATGTTGGTATGTGACATCGATTGTGCACGTTGGCTTCTCGACCACGGAAAGGGGTGACGGTGAAAGCGCAGACAATAGCGCGCCGGCTGGCGGGAGGTCTGGCCGCTGCCGGGCTGGTGTTCACGTCCGGCTGCTCCGGGGCCGGCAGCCTCGGATCGTCAGACAACGAGGTGACGATCGCCCTGGTGTCCAACTCGCAGATGACCGACGCGCAGCAGCTGTCTTCGGAGTTCGAGAAGAAGAACCCGGGCACGAAGCTCAAGTTCATCACGCTGTCGGAGAACCAGGCGCGCGCCAAGATCACCATGTCGGCCGCGATGGGCGGCAGTGAGTTCGACGTCGTGATGATCAGTAACTTCGAGACGCCGCAGTGGGCCAAAGACGGCTGGCTGGTGAATCTCTCGGATTACGCGGAGAACACCCCAGGATATGACCAGGACGACTTCATCTCGTCGCTGCGGGAATCGTTGTCGTACGAGGGAGACATGTACGCGGTTCCCTTCTACGGCGAATCGTCGTTTCTGATGTACCGGAAGGACCTGTTCGAGCAGGCGGGCATCAAGGTCGACCAGAACCCGGACTATCAGCCCACCTGGCCTGAGGTCGCCCAGTGGGCCGAGACGCTCAAGACCGACGACCGCGCCGGCATCTGTCTGCGGGGAAAGCCCGGCTGGGGTGAGGTACTCGCACCGCTGGACACCGTCATCAACACCTTCGGCGGGCGCTGGTTCGACGAGCAGTGGAACGCCCAACTCGACAGCCCCGAGGTCAAGAAGGCCGTCAACTTCTACGTCGACACGGTCAAGAACTTCGGTGAACTGGGTGCGGCGTCAACAGGATTCCAGGAGTGCGCGAACCTGTTCGGCCAGGGTCAGACCGCGATGTGGTACGACGCGACGTCGGCGGTCTCGGTGCTCGAGGACCCCAAGGAGTATCCCGACCTGGTCGGCAAGATCGGATACCTGCCCGCCCCGATCCTCGTGAAGCCCAACTCGGGCTGGCTCTACACCTGGGCGCTGGGCATCCCCAAGGCTGCCAAGAATCCAGACGGCGCATGGGAGTTCATCTCGTGGATGACCAGTAAGGATTACATGAAACTGGTCGGGGAGAGGCTCGGCTGGGCGCGTGTCCCACCGGGCAGCCGGACGTCGACCTACACCGACCTGCCCGAGTACGAGGCCATCTCGAAGTCCTATGGGCCGCTGACGCTGAAGTCGATCGAGAGCGCGACCCCGAATCAGCCAACGGTGCAACCGGTTCCGTACACCGGCATCCAGTTCGTCGGCATCCCGGAGTTCCAGGATCTCGGGACCCGGGTGAGCCAGCAGATCAGCGCGGCGATCGCCGGACAGAAGTCGGTGGACGACGCGCTCGCCCAGGCACAGGAATACGCCGAGGTCGTCGGCCGCACGTATCAGGAGAAGTGATGACCGTTACCGCTGAGACCGACGCCGCCGGCACCGACGAAAAAGCTGTCGCCGAACGCGTCCGCAAGATCAAGGAGGCCCAGGGCCTCGGCGTGAGCCGCGCCGAGGGCTGGCGACGGCGTGGACCGCTGCTCCCGGCGCTGATCTTCATGATCGTCGTCACGCAGATCCCGTTCCTGTTCACCCTCTACTACTCGACCCTGTCGTGGAACCTGGTGCGCCCCGGGTCCCGGCAGTTCGTCGGGTTCCAGAACTACATCGCCGTCGTCAAGGACAGCCAGTTCTGGTCGGTGGCGTTCAACACCGTCATCCTCATCGTCGGCGTGGTGCTCATCTCGGCGTTCCTGGGTCTGTTGCTGGCGCTGTTGCTGGACCGGGCATTCCTCGGCCGCGGCGTCGTCCGCACGCTGCTCATCACCCCGTTCCTCGTCACTCCTGTTGCGGCGGCGTTGATCTGGAAGACGACCATCCTCGATCCCAACAACGGCATCCTGAACTGGCTGCTGTCGCTGGTGGGCATCGGCAGGGTCGACTGGATCGGACAGTTCCCGCTGACGATGGTGATGGTCGAACTGATCTGGCAGTGGACGCCGTTCATGATGCTTCTGATCCTCGCCGGCCTCCAGTCGATGCCTCGCGACATCCTGGAGGCCGGTCGAGTCGACGGTGCGGGCGCCGTTCAACTCTTCCGTGAGCTGACGCTGCCCCACCTTCGGCGCTTCATCGAACTGGGGGTCGTCCTCGGGGCGATCTACCTGATGAACACCTTCGACGCCATCTACATGATGACCCAGGGTGGACCCGGCATCGCGAGTGCGAACCTGCCGTTCTACATCTATCAGCGCGCGTTCCTGGGCTTCGACATGGGCCAGGCGGCGGCGATGGGCGTGGTGGTGGTCATCTTCACCATCGTCATCGCCAACTTCGCTCTGCGGTTGATCTTCAAATCGTTCTCCGGCAAGGAAGAGGCAGTCTGATGACCACCACAGTCGAGGAGACCACGCCGACAACGGGTTCCGATATCACGGCGAAGAAGAAGTCCCGCAAGTTCTCCGTCTGGGGCGTGCTGGCATGGCTCGTCGGGCTCGGGTTCTTCTTCCCGGTGTTCTGGATGATCCTGACGTCGTTCAAACAGGAGGGTGACGCGGCGACCGATCCGCCGAAGTTGTTCTTCACCCCGACGCTCGACCAGTACGGCGCGGTGTTCGATCAGGGCATCGGACCGGCGATGCTGAACTCGTTGTTCGCCACCGGACTCTCGACGATCCTGGTGCTGCTGCTGGGTACCCCCGCGGCGTTCGCGCTGTCGCTGCGCCCGGTGCGCAAGACACAGGACGCGTTGTTCTTCTTCATGAGCACGAAGATGCTGCCCATCGTGGCGGTGATCCTGCCGCTGTACGTGATCGTGTCGAACATCGGTCTGCTCGACAACATCTGGGCGCTGGTGATCCTCTACACCGCGATGAACCTGCCGATCGCGGTGTGGATGATGCGGTCGTTCTTCCTCGAGGTGCCGGCTGAACTGCTCGAGGCGGCCAGCCTCGACGGTGCGAGCCTGTGGCGGTCGGTGCGTGAGGTGATCCTCCCGCTGGTCTCACCCGGCATCGCGGCGACGGCGTTGATCTGTGTGATCTTCGCCTGGAACGAGTTCTTCTTCGCGGTGAACCTGACCGCCGTGAACGCCCAGACCATGCCCGTGTACCTCGTGGGCTTCATCGCCGGTGAGGGTCAGTACTGGGCCGTTCTCTCGGCGGCCGCGACCATGGCCGCACTCCCCGTCATCATCTGCGGATGGCTGGCGCAGAACAAGCTGGTGCGCGGGCTTTCCTTCGGCGCGATCAAGTAAACGGATTCACAGGAGACACGGAGAACGCAATGGCTGCAATCACGTACAAGAACGCGTCGTGCATCTACGAGGGCTCGGACAAGCTCGCGGTGGACTCGCTCAACCTCGATATCGCCGACGGCGAGTTCGTCGTGCTGGTCGGACCGTCCGGCTCGGGCAAGAGCACCGCACTGCGCATGCTTGCCGGCCTGGAGGACATCGACGAAGGCGCCATCGAGATCGGTGGCAAGGACATGACCGGTGTCCCGTCCAAGGACCGCGACATCGCCATGGTGTTCCAGAATTACGCGCTCTACCCGAACAAGACCGTCGCCGAGAACATGGGCTTCGCGCTGAAGTTGCGCGGAGTGTCGGCCGACGAACGGCGTCGCAAGGTCGAGGAGGCCGCCAAGATCCTCGACCTCACCGAATTCCTGGACCGCAAACCCGCCAAGCTGTCCGGCGGCCAACGCCAGCGGGTGGCCATGGGGCGCGCCATCGTCCGTGAACCGCAGGTGTTCTGCATGGACGAACCGCTTTCGAACCTCGACGCGAAGTTGCGGGTGCAGACCCGTACGCAGATCGCGGCGCTACAGCGGCGTCTCGGCACCACCACCGTCTACGTCACCCACGATCAGGTCGAGGCGATGACGATGGGTGACCGGGTGGCCGTACTGCGCTTCGGGAAACTGCAGCAGTTCGCCTCGCCCAACGAGCTCTACGACCGGCCGGCCAACGCCTTCGTCGCCGGCTTCATCGGATCCCCTGCGATGAATCTGGTGACGCTGCCGGTGACCACCGACGGCGTCAAGATCGGTGACTCGACGCTGGAACTCGAGCGCGACGACATGGCGAAGCTGAGCGAAGCGGGCCTTTCGGAGGTCACCTTCGGCATCCGGCCCGAGCAGCTCGAGCTCACCGACTCCGGCGGAGTGGAGGTCGTCGTCGACCTCGTCGAGGACCTCGGCAGCGAGGCCTATGTGTACACCCACGCGAGCTCGGGCTCCGGGGTCGAGCTGGTGGCGCGGTGCAACCCACGCACGGCGCCGAGGCTGGCCGACACGGTGCGGTTGCACAAGAATCCCGACGGGGCGGTGCACCTGTTCCATCCGCAGACCGGCGCGCGCCTGAACTAGCCGGGGCGGCTGGGGACGCCGACTTCTACGCCTGGGTTGTGTCGCGGCGCCGACAACGACCCTCAGGTAGAACTCGGCGGAATCCAGCCGCGGCGGGCGAACGCTTCGCGGACGCGATGCAGGATGAACCGACGGCTGTGCTCGGCCACCACGCGAAGGTCGATCCAGCCCTCGCGGTCGAGGAGTTCGGCTCGGCCGATGTCGTGGACGTACTGGCCTCGGCTCGTCGCGTGGTGCGCGCCTTCGTAATCCAGCCCGACCTTCGGCTCGTCGTAGCCCATGTCGATGAAGGCCTCCGAATATCCGTCGGTGACCCGGATCTGCGTCCTCGGTCTCGGCAGCCCGCCGTCGATGAGGGTCAGCCGCAATCGGGTCTCCTGGGGTGAGGCCGCGCCGGCGTCCATGAGATCCAGCGCGACATCCGCGGACCGGACACCTCGCGCACCGCGGTAGCGCCGGGCCAACGGCGCGGTGTCGGCAGCGCTCACTCCCGTCGCGGCGGCCAAGGCGTCGAGATGAACGACCGCGGCGTCGCGCGGGAGGTGGCGGGCGAGATCGAAGGCAGTGCGCGCCGACGACGTGACGGGGAGGTCGCCGATAACGACGACTTCGTCGTCGCCGACCCTCTCCTCGCGGACGATGACACCGTCCCTGCGGCGGCCGTGCTCGGCGATGATCTCGATCGGCGTCGTCGCGTCGACCCACTTCGCGCCGTGCAACGCCGCGGCGGCTCGCCCGGAGATGACACCGTGGCGCCCGGTCCACAGCCAGGCGGCCGATGCCCTGGCCGCCAGCGTGGGTCTCGCGCCCTTTGGGAAGTAGACACCGGGGTGGACGGCGACGTATCGAGCGCGCAGTTGTCCGCGCGTGAGTTTCCCGCGAGTGATGGCTTCACGTCCGATGAAGGGTTCCGACATGCGTCGATGCTCTTGAGCCCAGCCGACGACTTGCCTGCGAAAGCGCGTCTCCTGACCGTGGTTGTGGACAAAGCCGTCGTTGTGAACGGCGAGTTCTACACCAGGGTCGTGCCGCGGCGCCGACAACGACCCTCACGTAGAACTCGGCGACGAGCCAAACGCATCGAACGGGTAATACCGTGACGTGGTGGATCACTTCGGTCGGGTGCGCCTGACCAACCCGGACAAGGTGCTGTACCCGGCGACGGGCACCACCAAGGCCGAGGTGTTCGAGTACTACGTCGACGTGGCCGAGGCGATGGTGCCGCACATCGCCGGCCGGGCGGTCACCCGTAAGCGCTGGCCCAACGGCGTCGGCGAGTTGGAGTTCTTCGAGAAGCAGCTGGCCAGCTCCGCACCTGACTGGCTCCAGCGCGGCACGATCGTGCACAAATCGGGCACCACCACCTACCCGATCATCGACACCCGCGAAGGTCTGGCGTGGATCGCGCAGCAGGCCGCGCTGGAGGTGCACGTGCCGCAGTGGCGGTTCGTCGGATCGGGTGGCGACCTGACTCCCGGCCCGGCCACCCGGATCGTGTTCGACCTCGACCCCGGCGAGGGCGTCACGTTCCGTCAGCTGTGCGAGGTCGCGCACGAGGTCCGCGACCTGATCACCGGCATCGGGCTGACGGCCTATCCGCTGACCAGCGGCAGCAAGGGTCTGCACCTCTACGTCCCGCTCCAGGAGCCGATCAGCTCCCAGGGCGCGTCGGTGCTCGCCAAACGCGTCGCCCAACAGCTCGAAGCGGCCATGCCCAAACAGGTCACCGCCACGATGACCAAGAGCCTGCGCGAGGGCAAGGTGTTCCTCGACTGGAGCCAGAACAACGGCAACAAGACCACGATCGCGCCGTACTCCCTGCGCGGCCGCGAGCATCCGACGGTTGCGGCGCCACGCACCTGGGAGGAGATCGAGGACCCCGACCTGAGACATCTGCGATTCGACGAAGTGCTCGAGCGGATCGAGGAGTTCGGGGACCTGCTGGCCGATCTCGACGAGTACGTGCCTGTCGAGGACCGGCTCACCAAGTACCGCAGCATGCGCGACCCGTCGAGGACGCCGGAGCCCGTGCCGCCGCTACCGCCGAAGGCCGGCAACAACGACCGCTTCGTGATCCAGGAACACCATGCCCGGCGGCTGCACTACGACCTGCGTCTGGAACGCGACGGTGTGCTGGTCAGCTGGGCGGTGCCGAAGAACCTGCCCGACCGGCCCTCGGAGAACCACCTCGCCGTGCACACCGAGGACCATCCGATGGAGTACCTCACCTTCCACGGCACCATCCCGAAGGGTGAGTACGGCGGCGGCGACATGATCGTCTGGGACACCGGCACGTATGAGACCGAGAAGTTCAACGACCACGCCCCGGACGGACCCGCCAAGGGCGGGGAGGTCATCATCACCCTGCACGGCAACAGGATCGACGGCCGTTACGCGTTGATCCAGACCGACGGCAAGAACTGGCTCGCCCACCGGATGAAGGATCAGGGCAACCCGACGTTCGAGGACTTCGCCCCGATGCTGGCCACCCACGGCTCGGTCGAGAAGCTCACGGCGAAACAGTGGGCGTTCGAAGGCAAGTGGGACGGCTACCGGCTGCTGGTCGACGCCGACCATGGCAAGCTGTGTCTGAAGTCCCGTAGCGGCCGCGACGTCACCGCAGAGTATCCCCAATTACGCGCGCTGGCAGCAGATCTCGCCGACCACCATGTCGTGCTCGACGGGGAGGTCGTCGCCCTCGATGACAAGGGCGTGCCGAGCTTCGGTCATATGCAGAACCGGGCCCGGTCCACCCGTGTCGAGTTCTGGGCGTTCGACATCCTGCGCCTCGACGGCCGTTGGCTGCTGAAGGCGAAGTACCGAGACCGCCGAAAGCTGTTGGAGACGTTGGCCAGTGGGGGCGGACTGATCGTGCAACCCCTACTCGACGGCGACGGCCTCGAGGCTCTCGAGGACGCCCGCAAACGCAGGTGGGAGGGTGTGGTCGCCAAGAAATGGGATTCCACCTATCAGCCGGGGCGGCGCTCGTCGGCGTGGATCAAGGACAAACTGTGGAACACCCAGGAGGTCGTGATCGGCGGGTGGCGCGAAGGCAACGGCGGCCGCAGCAGCGGCATCGGCGCACTGGTGCTCGGCATCCCCGGACCCGACGGCCTGCAGTTCGTCGGCCGAGTCGGCACCGGGTTCACCGAGAAGGAACTCGGCAGTCTCAAGAAGACGTTGGCGCCGCTGCACACCTACGAATCCCCCTTCGCGACAAGGCTTCCCACCCAGGACGCCAAGGGCGTGACGTTCGTGCGGCCCGAACTCGTCGGCGAGGTGCGTTACAGCGAGCGTACCGGCGACGGCCGGTTGCGCCAACCGTCCTGGCGGGGGCTGCGACCGGACAAGACGCCGGACGACGTCGTGTGGGAGTAGGTGCGGTCGATGTCGCATCGAGCGGTGTGGATTTGTCGGTGGTCGAATGTATGTTCGAGGTATGTCAGGGCACGACCTCCAGGCCGCGGTGACCGCGCTGCGTGCGGCCTTCGATGAGGTGGCCTCCTGTGATGTCGCCTTGTTGGACCGCGCCGAACTCGTTGCGGCGCTGGATGAACTCGAGGCCCTGGGGTGCCGGCTGCCCACGATGAGCCACCGCTTGCTGGCCCGTCTGCGGTCCGAGGCGACACCGCAGCAGATGGGTGCCAAGTCGTGGAGAGAGGTGCTGACGGTCCGCTGGCGGATCTCGGGCAGTGAGGCCAACCGACGACTCACCGAGGCCGGTCTGCTGGCGCCGCGCCAGGCATTGACCGGTCCTTCGCTGCCGCCGGTGTTACCCGCAACGGCGGCAGCACAGGCGCACGGGTTGATCAACAGCGAACACGTCGAGGTCATCCGCAGAGCGGTCGACAAGTTGCCGGGGTTCGTCGACACCGTCACGCGGGAGCAGTTCGAGGTCACCCTGGTCCGCACCGCGGTCGGTGTGGGCCCCAAGGAACTCAAGGACACAGCCGACCTCACGTTGTTCCTGCTCGATCAGGACGGTCCCGAGCCCGATGACACCGAACGGGCCCGCAAGCGTGGCGTGTCGCGATCGAAACAACGCCCCGACGGGATGGTCGACCTGTCCGGGCACCTGACGCCGGAAGCGTGGGCGGTGTGGGAGGCGATCTTCGCGAAGTACGCGGCGCCGGGCATGTGCAATCCCGACGATCCCGAACCCTGCACGTCGGGGACCCCGTCGCAGGAGCAGATCGACAACGACCACCGCACCCTGGCCCAGCGCCAACACGATGCGATGGTCGCGATCGGGCGCATCGCCTTGATGAGTGGCGAACTCGGCCAACTGAATGGACTGCCGGTCTCGATCATCATCCGCACCACGCTGGAGGATCTGGAGTCGCGGGCCGGGGTCGGCACCACCGGTGGCGGCACCGTCGTGCCGATCGCCGATGTGATCCGGATGGCCGGCCACGCCAACCACTACCTGGCGGTGTTCGACGGAGCTACCGGATCTGCTCTTGATCTGTTCCGCGCCAAGCGGACTGCCTCCCCGGCGCAACGCATCATGCTGATCGCGCGAGATGGCGGATGCACCAAACCGGGCTGCACTGTCGGCGCCTACGGCTGCCAGGTGCATCATGTGGATGCCGACTGGTCAGACGGCGGCAACACCAACGTCGACGAACTCGGCCTCGCGTGCGGGCCGGACAACCACAGCGTCGACAAAGACGACGGCTGGTCCACCCGCATGAACGATCAGTGCGAAGTCGAATGGATCCCGCCGCCACGGCTGGACACAGGCCAAGCCCGGTTGAACCACTACCACCGACCCGAACGCCTTCTCCGGCCATCCGACGACCCTGTGCCTACGAGCCAGGACCGCAGTGGGGCAATCGAACCCGCCGACGGTGGGAAGGTCGGCGACGCCGAGTCTGGTCCTCCGCGGTCGGCCGACGACACCGGCGAACCCGGCGGGCCCGCACCGCCCGGCAATCGTGCGGCCTGATCGCCGTCACCCGCGTATGCGCCTCGAGTCACAACGGACGCCACCTCGAGTGGGGCGACGATCCGGCTGAGGCGCCACTTCAGGGTGTCGCGCTCCCAGGTGACCGTCTTCGACGGGGGCTCGCACCTGACGCTGATCTCACACCCCGACGCGGTGACCGCCGTGATCAGTCAGGCCATCGCGTCGGTGCGCTGACGGACGTCCATGGCCACACCTCACCGCTGGGACTGCCGCCGCGGCGCGAAAGCCAAACGCCTGCAGGCTGGTAGCGCATACGGCCGGTCAGAGGACAATCGCGGCGGCTTCGAGCGCCTGCCGCAGGCCGCGGGTGGCCAACTGGTCGGCCAACTCGTTGTCCGCGACACCGGAATGGCCCTTCACCCAGAACCACTCGACACGGTGCCGCGCGCAGGCGGCCTGCAGCCGCTGCCACAGGTCGACGTTCTTCACCGGCTGCTTGGCGGCGGTCAGCCAGCCGTTGCGCTCCCAGCCCAGCACCCATTTGGTGATGCCGTTGCGGACATAGGTGCTGTCGGTGTGCAGGTGCACCAGGACCGGTCTGGTGAGCGCCTCGAGCGCCATGATCGGCGCGGTCAGTTCCATCCGGTTGTTGCTCGTCGCCCCGGGTTCACCGCCACACATCTCGCGGATGTGGTTGCGGTGGCGCAGCACCGCGCCCCAGCCGCCGGGACCCGGGTTGGGGCGGCAGCCGCCGTCGGTGTGGATGATCACGGGTTCGGTGTCCACGGGCTCAGCCGGCCTCTGCCCGACGGAGCAGCTCAACTGCCTTCGGCCCGACACCGTGCAGGGCCAGCAGTTCCTCGAGATCCGCGGGAAGATCAGCGCGGGTGCGGTAACCGGCGTCGATGAGCGCGCCGGTGGCCGGCCTGCCGATCCGGATACCGTCGAATACTGCGCCGCGGTCGGCGGGGTCGGTCATGACATGAGGATAGGTGGGGAGATCACGGCCGTCGGGACCGACATTCCGAGATCGCGGTGCCGCAGCGTGGTGATCCGCCGCCCGGGTTGCACCGCATCCTTCACCGGCGCGGTGCGGTCACCGAAGAACGACGCGGTCGCATCGATATCCGCGACGACGTACGTGATTCCCCACAGCCTGGACGGACCTTCGCGAGCCGTCTCCGGGGACCCGACGACCTCGAGGATCACCTCCCCGAGCCGGAAGAAGATCTGACGCACCGGTCGACCGCCCAGGTCGGCGGCGCGTTCGCGGCGCGGGCCAGGCCGACCGCGGCCAGCGCGGCGAGGTCCGCTTCAGGTCGGGGACATCAGCACGACATGGTCGATCGCCCTCACGCCGTTGGCGTGCGTGGCGGAACCGCGCCGGCCGCCTCCGAGGCGGTCGTCGCGATGCCGTCGAGGTCGGCTGACGGGCCCGGCAGACCCCGCAGCGACCAGCCGACGATGCCGGTGCCACGGTCGCGGCCGACCAGTCGGATCCGCACCCGCCGATCCGGCGACGTCGTCGGGGTCGACATCGAAGCCCGCCCGTATCCACGCGTCCGCGGGGTCGGCGACGCGGATCTCGTCGACGGTGACGGTCATGGCCGCAGGCACGCGGCTCAGACTACGACGGCGCGGGCGGCGACATCTGCCCCCGGTGCCACCGCGGCTCGCGCTCGGACGAACTCCGACGACAACGCCCGATTCCGGCGTCTGGGAGCCTTTTGCTCGGTACCGTTAGGCGAACAATCCGCACTCCCCGGAGGACGGTGGGACCATGGCGGGCGGGATAGCGACCGAACTGGCAGCCGCCGGGTTCACCGACGCCGTCGAGATCGGCCGCGGTGGTGGCGGCGTGGTGTATCGCTGCAACCAGAAGTCCCTCGGGCGCAGCGTCGCCATCAAGGTTCTCGCCTCCGACCTCGACGACAAGGACGACCGCGAGCGTTTCCTGCGCGAGGGGTACGCGATGGGCGGGCTGTCCGGGCACCCGAACATCGTCAACATCCTGCAGGTCGGCGTCACCGACGGCAATCGCCCGTTCATCGTGATGCCTTATCACGCAAGGAGTTCGCTCGCGCAGCGGGTGCGGCGGGAGGGCCGGATCGCGTGGCCCGAGGCGCTGCGTATCGGCGTCAAACTGTGCGGGGCACTGGAGACCGCGCACCGGACGGGCACGCTGCACCGCGACATCAAACCGGCCAACGTGCTCGTCAACGACTACGGCGAACCGCAGTTGAGCGACTTCGGGACTGCTCGCATCGTCGGTGGCTACAAGACCGTCACCGGGTTCTTCACCGGCACACTGTCCTACACCGCACCCGAGGTGCTCAGCGGCACCCCGCCGACGGTCGCGGCCGACGTGTACTCCCTCGGCGCGACGATCTACGCGCTGATCGCCGGCAACCCCGCACGAGCGCAAGGCCGACGAGGATCTCATCGCGCACTACCTGCGGATCACCTCGACACCGGTACCGGATCTGCGTCCCGAGGGATCCCCGTCGACGTCTGCGCCGCGATCGAGAAGGCGATGTCGCGCGAACCCGCCGACCGGTATGCGTCGGCCGAAGAGTTCGGCCTCGAACTGCAACTGGCGCAACGACACAACGGGCTGACTGCCGATCCGATGGCGCTCAACGACCCGAGCGCTCCGCCGGAGAGCCCGCCGGCGCCGAAGCGCCGGACGCCACCGGACGGCACGAACCCACCGGCGCTGACTCCTTGGCGCCACCGGCGCTGACTCCCTGGCGCCACCGGCGCTGACTCCTGGCGCCACCGGCGCTGACTCCTGGCGCCACCGGCGCGATGCCCCGCCGACGCCCGGCATGTTCGCCCACACCGCCTCGATCAGCGCGTCGAGCCTGCCGTGGGCGGTCTCGCCGTCCGCACCGCCACCGGCGCCCGGACCCCCGCCCGACGGTGCGGCCGAGAAGCCGGCGCAACCGGAAACTCATCGCCGCCGCGGCGCTCGCGTGCTGTTGCTCGTGGCCAGCGGCGTCTACATGGTCGTCACGCCACGCGACGACGCCGGCAGCGAGGCGGCCAGGCCGGTGGGGCAGACGCAACCCACCCAGGAAACCCAGCCCGGGTGGCAGACGATCGCCGATGCCCGCGTGGCCCGTGACGCGGTGGCGGCCACCGAGGCCGACGGCACGATCTGGGTCTTCGGCGGACTGGGCGAGGGCGGCCGCGTCAGCGGACGGCACGAGGGCTACGACCCGGCGATCGACAGCTGGAAGAGCGGTGAGCCGCTACCCGTGCCGGTGCAGCATGCGATGGCCGTGACCTGGCAGGGCACTCCGGTCGTCCTCGGCGGCTGGCGCACCGAGGGCGCGAACACCAAGGTGGCCACGGACCGGGTGTGGCGGGTGGTCAACAGCCGCTGGGCCGAACTGCCCCCGCTGCTGCAACCGCGGGCGGCGGCGTCTGCCGCGGTGGTCGGCGAGCGCATCATCGTCACCGGCGGCGTGGACGCATCCGGCAAGGTGCTCGACACCACCGAGATCTTCGACGGCACCGGGTGGAGACTCGGCGCCGCGATGCCCACGCCGCGGCAGATGTCGGCTGCGGCATCCGACGACCGGCTCGTCTACGTCGTCGGCGGCACCACGGGGTCCGCCGATCTGGCCACGGTGGAGGCGTACGACCCGGCCGCCGACACCTGGACCGATCTGCCCCACTTCCGCAGCCGCGCAGACTGCCGGGGCCGCGAGCGCTGACGGGCGGTTGGTCGCGGTGGGCGGTGAGTCGGCGGGGCAGGAGCTCGGCAGCGTCGTCGCGCTCGACTTCGTGGCCCGGACGTGGTCCCCGCTGCCGGATATGACGGGTCCGCGCCGCGGTATGGCGGTGGCCGGCGTCGGGCGCACCGTTTACGCGATCGGCGGGGCGACCGGCGACGGCGCCGTCACCGCCTCGGCCGAATCGTTGAAGCTGGCCGCGCGTCGACCCCAACCGGTGGCGCAGTGGCGGACCCTGCCCGATGCGCCGACGGCACGGTTGATGATGGCCTGGACGGTGCTCGGCGACACGATCTGGGTTGCGGGCGGGATGAGCCACGGCGAGAGCCTCCAGACAGTCGAGAGCTACGACACCCGAACCGGCACATGGCAACCGCAGCCGCCGCTGCCGATACCGCTGCACCACGCGACGGCGGCGACCTACCGCGGCGAGGTGGTGGTCCTCGGCGGTGCCACCGACAGCATCGCGGACGCGTCGAACAAGGTGTTCGCGTTCCGCGACGGTGCGTGGGTGGATCTCCCGCCACTGCAGCACGCGCGGGTCGCGGGCGCCGCAGCGGTGGTCGGAGACCAACTGGTCGTCGTCGGCGGGCAGGACGACAAGCAACTCGTCGCGCAGACCGAGGTGTTCGACGGGCAGTCGTGGACCCAGGCCGCGGACCTGCCCACACCGCGCGAACACCTCGCCGCGGTGTCCGACGGCGTCTACGTCTACACCGTCGGCGGACGGCTGCTGAGCGCCGACGAGAACTCCGCGGCGTTCGAACGCTTCGACCCGCGATCCGGTACCTGGGAGTCGTTGCCCGACATGCCGACTCCGCGCGGCAGCTACGGCGCCGCGTTCATCGACGGCCGGATCGTGGCGGTCGGCGGCGAGGAACCGACGCGGGTGCTGGCGACCGTCGAGATGTACGACATCGCCGGCCGCACGTGGAGCACGCTGACGCCGATCAGCACCCCGCTGCACGGTGAGGCGGTGGCCGCCGTCGGGTCGACCCTCTACTGCATCGGGGGCGCCGACCGGCCCACCCACGAAGGTCCCGTCGCGACCGTCGAGGCGCTGGACTTCACGTAGCGTCGCGCAGCTGGGCGATGGTGACCGCCCGCGGCGCAGGGCCTCGTTGGCCAACCGGACCCGGCGGTCGCCCTCGGCGGGCACGGCGAACTTGTCGTACAGGTTCTGCAGATGCTGCTTGACGGCGGCCTCGGTGACGAACAGTTCACCGGCCATCCGGCGCACGGAGGCGGGTTCGGGGAACAGGTCGTCGGAGACCAGCGGGCGGCACAGCGCCATCAGGACGTCGATTTCGCGCGGGGTCAGGCGCGGCGGGAGGTCGGACGGTTGCGCGGACACCGTCTGCTCGTCGCCCGGCCCTTCACCGGTGCCGTGCCCCTGCCAGAAGATCATCCGCGACCTGCCGACCCGCACCTCGTCACCGGACCTCAGGACCCGTTCGGCGGTGATCTTCTCGCCGTTGAGGTAGGTCCCGTTCCGGCTGCCCAGATCCCTGATGGACCAGGCGGATCCGAGGTTCTCGAGGACGGCGTGCAGGCGGGACACCGTCTCGTCGTGTTCGAGCGGGACCGCGTTGGTGGAGGCCTTGCCCAGGGTCACCCGCTGGCCGTCGAGCGCGATCAGCTCCCGCCCGGACGGTTTCCAGACTTCGAGGTGGCAAGGCATGTGGTCCTCCTGTCGGAGGCAATTCTCACCCAGAGGCGGGTTCGGTGGTCGAAAACGCGAGGCGGGCCGCCGGGGGATCCCGACGGCCCGCGGCCCGCTGGCCGGTCACACGGTGCGGCGCCGACGGGTGAGGATCTGCGGGAGCGGCGGCCACGGCCATTCGCTGCCGGCCCCGCCGCGCGGCGCCTTCAGGAACGCCAGCCCCAGAACGAAGCCGAAGATCAGGTGGCCCACCAGCGTGATCGTCACCGTGGCCGGCGTCAGCGGGAACATCATCTGCTCACCGCGCGGAGCCAGCGCGACGGTGGCGATCAGCCCGGCCCAGGTGGGAAGACGGCGAACGCCACCGCGGCGGACACCGCTCTGACCTTCGACCACCGGTCGATGCCCAGCGCGAACGCGACCACGAAGAACGCCACCCCAGGCCGCCGCCGTCTCGATGTAGCGCCACACGTAGCCGACCGCGGCGCTGCCGGTGGTGTCCGGCTCACCGGTCACCCACGAACCCATCACGGGGATGAAGTCCTCCATCAGGCCCAGCACGTGCACGGCGAACAACCGCGCGGCGTCGTAGACGATGCACGCCACCATGCCGGCGACCAGACCGCGTCCGACGATCATGTCGGTCCGGTGCGGCGCGAACACCACGATCGCTCCCAGCACCCCGGTCAGCGCGATGATCACCACCGAGGTGATGGACTGCGGGACCAGGCCGAACACGTCGACCGAGATGCCCAGGATCGGCATCGAGGCCAGCAACAGCACGAGCAGGATCCGCGCGATCTGCCACCGGCTGGGCGGGACGTCTGTGACGCTGTTCAGATCGGCGTACCGCTGCCGAACGGTGTTGGTGACGTTGCCGATGACGATGCTGGGCAGCCGCACGGTCTTACCGACGGCGCCCAGCCGTGTCGTCTCGGGATCCTCGAGGGCGACGGCGGTCGGCAGCGGCCTGAGCAGATCGGCGTTGCGCATCCGCACGGTCTCGTCGTGGCCCCGGCGGGGGGAGGTGGTCGGAGCTGTCGCAACCATGAGGTTCCTCGATGTCGTTCGATGAGGGAGAGGGACGACATCCATCCTCGGGCCGCGGCTGCGACGGCGTAATCGCGCGGAAGCCAGAGTTCTCCGCCGGCGGGTAAGGCTTTCCTGTCCGCCGGGTAAGGCCCGGAGGCGCTAGGTGATGGTGACGCCGCCGTCGACGACGATGGTCTGCCCGGTCACGTAGCCACCGGCGTCCGACGCCAGCCAGACCAGCGTGGCCGCGAGCTCCTCCGGGTCGCCGGTGCGACCCAGCACCGCACGCTCGATGACGCTCTCGAGGTAGCCGGGTTTGTACTGATCGGTCATCTCCGACTCGAAGAATCCCGGTGCGATCGCGTTGACGCGGATGCCCTTGCGGATGCCCCACTGCTGTGCCAGGTCGCGCGTCAACCCGGCGATCGCCGCCTTGCTCGCGCTGTAGGCGGCCTGCGGGAGACCGGCGGTGGTGATGCCGAGGATGCTCGAGATGTTGACGATCGAACTGCCCGGGGCCATCACCCGGCCGCAGGCCTGCGCCGCCCAGTACGCCCCGTTGAGGTTCACGTCGACGACGGCGCGGAATTCGTCCGGAGTCTCCCGGGTGGCCGGGACGGCGGTGCCCACACCGGCGTTGTTCACCAGCACGTCGACGTGGCCGAACTCCGCCATCGCCGCGTCGACCATCGCCTGGCACTGGGCCGGGTCGACGACGTCGGTGGCCACCGACAGCGCACGGCGTCCCGCCGCGCGCACCAGCTCGGCGGTGCCTTCCAGTTTCTCCACGCGGCGGGCGGCCAGTACGACGTCCGCGCCGGCCTCCGCGCAGGCCTTGGCGAACGCCACGCCGAGACCCGAGGAGGCGCCGGTGACGATGACGACCTTGTCGTCGAGACGGAATCTGTCCAGAACGGGCATGGGGGTCATCCCATCACACCCGCTCCCGGCAAAATTCGCGACGCCCATCCGGCTGGCGGTGGGCAACAGGTGGTTAAAGTGAGCACCAATCCGGGGTTCAGCCTCAGCCCCGCACTGCGTCACCTGCAGAGGTACCTCCCATAGCAAGACATCTCGACTCCCTTGGCGTCCTGGCACGGACCCAGGTCAAGATCATCGATTCCGACGAGGCGGCGGCGTTCCTCGACGACGCCTACGGCTCCCGCCTGCGGTTGTCGCGGCTGGCGAATCCGACCGGCGGCCCGGTGCTGACCTACAGCCGTCACGACGCCGGCTCCTTCACGATCGACGACATGGCGATGGCCGGCGGGTTCACCGCGTCACCCGACCCGCTGCACAAGGTGCTCGCGGTGTGGGCGAACCGGGGCCGGATCGCAGGCCGGTGCGCCGGTATCGGCGGCCTGGCCCGCGCGGGCGAGGTCGCGCTGATGGCCCAGCCGGACCTCCCGCACGATGCCGAAGCCGAGGACGTCGCGCTCACGACGGTGCTGCTCGATCCGGCGCTGGTCGCGAGCCTGGCCACCGGTGTGCCGGAGGCCGAGGCCTCGCCGATCCGGTTCTCCCTGTTCCAGCCCGTCGACGACTCGGCCCGACAGCTCTGGCAACAGACCGTCCACTACGTCAAGGAGTGTGTGCTCGCCGACGAGGCGCTCGCCACGCCGCTGGTGCTCGGCCATGCCGCCCGGCTCCTCGCCGCGGTGACGCTCGCGGCCTTCCCGAGCGCCTCGACGGTCGCGTCCACCGCACATGACCGCGATGCCAAACCCGTTCTCCTGCAACGGGCGATCGGCTTCATCGAGGAGAACCTCGTCAACGACATCGCCCTCGCCGACATCGCCGCGGCCGTCCACGTCTCGCCGAGAGCGGTGCAGTACATGTTCCGCCGCCATCTGGAGACGACCCCGCTGCAGTACCTCCGCCGGTCGCGCCTGCACCACGCGCACATGGACCTGCTGGCCGCGGACCCGGCTCGCGAGACCGTCACACGGATCGCCGCCCAGTGGGGGTTCGCCCACACCGGCAGGTTCGCGGTGATGTACCGCGAGGCCTACGGGCAGAGCCCGCACACCACCCTTCGCGGGTGACGCGACGCCGTCACAGCTTGCCGATCACGTTCTCCGCGAACCACTCGAGGTTGCGGATCTTGTCGGCGAGCGGTTCGGTGTCGGCCCCGGTGATGTAGGGGATGCGGAACCCGACGATCACGTCGGTGACGCCCTTGTCCTCCAGGCGTTTGATGCCGTCGAGGGTGAACGCGTCGACCGAGATGACGTGGATCTCGAACGGTCCGCTCTGGCCCTGCTCCTCGCGGAACCTGTTGAGCTTGGCGATCAGGCCGTCGAGTTCCTCCGGGTCGCCGCCGCCGTGCATCCAGCCGTCGCAGCGCGCGGCGCGCTTGAGTGCGACGTCGGCGTGGCCGCCGACCAGGATCGGCACCGGCTTCGTCGGGGCGGGTGTCATCTTCGTCTTGGGGATGTCGTAGAACTCGCCGTGGAACTCGAAGTACTCACCGGTGGTGAGACCCCGGATGATCTCGATGCACTCGTCCATTCGCTTGCCCCGCTTGGCGAACGGCACGTTCATCAACTCGTAGTCCTCGGGCCACGGGCTGGTGCCGACGCCGAGGCCGAGGCGGTTGTCGAACAGTGCCGCCAACGACCCGGCCTGTTTGGCCACCAGGGCGGGCGGACGGATCGGCAGCTTGAGCACGAAGAAGTTGAACCGCAGCGTGGTGGTGACCGCGCACAGCGCGCTCGCGAGCACGAACGACTCGATGAACGCCTTCCCGTCGAGGAATTCGCGGCTGCCGTCGGGGGTGTAGGGGTACTTCGAATCGGATTCGAACGGGTAGGCGATGCTATCGGGAATCGTCATCGCGTCGTAGCCGGCGGCCTCGGCGGCCTTGGCCAACGGAATGTAGTACGTCGGGTCCGTCATCGCCTCGGCATAGGTGAACCGCACGGTGCCTCCTGGTTGTGGGATGCCCGAATACTAGAACGTGTTCTAGTCCGATGTTTGAAGATTGGCGGGTCGGGAACGCCACGCCCGTGAGCGTCGCGAAAACCATGTACAAACCCCTGGCCCTCGCAAGCAGCATCGGGGGCGGCCTGATCGCCGGCAAGATCTTCTCCCAGATCTGGCAGTTGGCGAACCCCGCCGGAACGGAGCCGCCGGACCCGGAGGATCTGCAGAGCTCCATGAAAGAGATCTTCGTCGCCGCCGCCATCCAGGGTTTGATCGTCGGCGTGGTGCGCGCGCGCTCGCGCGGGGACAGGCCAAGGGATTCGCCGCGCTGGCGAACGAGAACCCGGAGTAACCCCGGCTCAGGCATCATGACCGGGTGCCCACTCGGCAGGCCTGGCTCACCCGCAATGTCCGACTGTTGTCGGCGGTGTCGTTCCTGCAGGACGCGGCCAGCGAGTTGCTCTACCCGCTGCTGCCGATCTACCTGACCTCGGTGCTGGGGGCGCCGGCGGCGGTGGTCGGGGCGGTCGAGGGTGCCGCCGAGGGGGCGGCCTCGCTGACCAAGCTGGCCTCCGGACCGCTGGGGGACCGGTTCGCCAGACGGCCGCTGATCGCCACCGGCTACGGGATGGCGGCGCTGGGCAAGGTCATCGTGGCCGCCGCCGGGACCTGGCCTGGCGTGCTGGCCGGACGGGTCACCGACCGGCTCGGCAAGGGTCTGCGCGGCGCCCCGCGCGATGCGCTGCTGGTGGACGGTATCGACCCCGCCGCACGAGGCCGGGTCTTCGGATTCCACCGTGCCATGGACACTTTCGGCGCGGTGGTCGGCCCGCTGTTCGGGCTGGCCGGCTATGAACTGCTCGACCATCAGATCGCACCGCTGCTGTGGGTGGCGGTGATTCCCGCGGTGCTGTCCGTGGCGCTGGTGTTCTGCGTGCGCGAACGGGCCAGGGCGGTGCCGACGGTGGCGCGGCCGCCGCTGTTGTCGCGGGTCAGGGACCTCCCTCGGCGCTACTGGCGGGTGACCGCGCTGCTGGTCGGCTTCGGCGTGGTGAACTTCCCCGACGCGCTTCTCCTGTTGCGGCTCAACGAGATCGGTTTCTCCGTCGTCGAGGTGATCCTGGCCTACGTCGGCTACAACGTCGTGTACGCGGTCGCGAGTTACCCGGCCGGCGCGTTGGCCGACCGCGTCGGCACGCCGGCCGTGTTCGCCGTCGGGTTGGGGTTCTTCGCCGTCGGTTACACCGGGCTGGGGCTGACCACCGACACGCTCACCGCATGGATGCTGATCGGGGTCTACGGGATGTTCACCGCATGCACCGACGGGGTCGGCAAGGCGTGGATCTCATCGCTGGTCGGCGCGGACGTGCAGGCCAGCGCCCAGGGTGTGTTCCAGGGCGCAAGTGGGTTCGCGATCCTGGCGGCCGGGCTGTGGGCGGGTCTGCTGTGGGGCGCCGACGGGACGGTGCCGCTGCTGATCTCCGGCCTGGCGGGCGGGGTGTTCGCCGTGATCGTCGCGGTGGTCGCTGTGCGTCACCGCTGATTGGCGATCGTCCCGGCGGGTATGCCGCGACGATGACAGATCTGGTTGCGGATGCATTGGTGGCCCGGCTGCGCGACTGGGGCGCCGACCGGGTGTTCGGATATGCCGGCGACGGGGTGAACACGCTCCTGGGTGCGTTACAGCGTTCGGGGGCACCGGAATTCATCTCCACCCGGCACGAGGAACTCGCGGCGTTCATGGCCTGCGGACACGCCAAGTACACCGGCCGGGTCGGCGTCTGCATGGCCACCCAGGGCCCCGGCGCCATCCATCTGCTGGCCGGCCTCTACGACGCCAAACTCGACAAACGACCCGTGGTGGCGGTCGTCGGACAGGTGGTCTCGACCGCGCTGGGCAGCGGCTACCTGCAGGAGGTCGACCTGCACACGCTCTTCAAAGACGTCTGCGGACAGTACGTGCAGACGGTGTTCGCACCCGAGCAGGCGCTGATGGCGCTCGACAACGCGATGCGGACGGCGATCGCGACGTCGACACCGACCTGCCTGATCATCCCGCACGACGTGCAGCAGGCCGAGATGCCCGACGAACTCGCGCATAGCCACGGCGTGGTGCCCTCGGCGGCGGTCAGCGCACCGACCCGGATCACCGCCCCCGACGACCAGATCCGCTCGGCCGCCGACATACTCAACGCCGGCCGGCGGGTGGCGTTGCTCGTGGGTCGCGGCGCCGCCGGTGCGGCCGACGAGATCGCCCGCGTGGTCGAGACACTCGGGGCCGGGGTGACGACGTCACTGCTCGGCAAGCCGGTGCTCGACGAGGGGCAGCCGTGGCACACCGGCGTGATGGGTCACCTCGGCACCACCGCGAGCGCCGAGCTGATGGCGAACTGCGACACGCTGCTGATCGTCGGCTCCAACGATCCCTGGACGGAGTTCTACCCTGCACCCGGACAGGCCAAGGCCGTGCAGATCGACATCCAGCCGCGGGTCATCGGTGCGAAGTATCCCGTCGACGCACCCGTCGTCGGGCAAGCGGCACAGGCACTTTCGGCTCTCTCAGCGCTGCTCGAACCCAAACCGGACCGGGCCTGGCAGGAGCAGGTCCGCCAGTGGCGTGAGCAGTGGCACGCCGAGGCCGCGCGCCGGGCCGCCGCCGAGACCTCCGACGCCAACCCCGAGGCCGTGGTGCGGGCACTGTCGGACCATCTGCCCGCCGACGCGCGCGTCGCCGTCGACACCGGATCGTCGACCTACTGGTATGCGCGACACCTCCGGTTGCCGCCGGGTGTACCGGCCCACCTCTCGGGCTATCTCGCGTCGATGGGTTGCGCGCTGCCCTACGGGGTGGCCGCGAAACTCGATGCGCCGCAACGGCCGGTGGTGGCGCTGGTCGGTGACGGGGCGATGCAGATGAGCGGACTGCTCGAACTCGTCACGATCGCCGACCGGTGGCGCTCGTGGCAGGATCCGCGGTTCGTGGTGCTGGTGCTGCACAACGCCGACCTGACCGAGGTGTCGTGGGAGCAGCGGGAGATGGAGGGCAACCCGCGCTTCGCCCCGTCGCAGGACGTGCCGCGGTTCCCGTACGCCGGCTACGCCGAACTGCTCGGACTGCGGGGTATCCGGGTGACCTCGTCGCAGGAGGCCGACGACGCCTGGGCGACGGCGTTCTCCGCCGACCGGCCGACGGTCATCGAGGCGGTGGTCGACGCCGCCACCCCGCTGCTGCCACCGCTAATGCCGGACAGCAAGGCCGACAAGGTGCGGGCGGCGCTCGAACAGGAGGCCCGAACGTGAGCCTTTGCCTGGGAATTCGGCCGAATCTCGAACACAGCTCACGTTCGCGCGAGTTTGGGACACCGCCGTCCGGGTATCGACCGAGGCATGGCCGAAGCTGCGTCCACGAAACACCGCGCACCGACCCTGACGATCCGCGCAAACCGGAGTCTCCGACCGACCTGACCAAACCGTCGGCGTTCTACGTACTGCGCAAGACCGCCCGGGAGTTCGGCCACGATCAGTGCACCGACCTGGCCGCCGCGCTCACCTACTACGCCGTCCTGTCGCTGTTCCCGGCGGTGCTGGTGATGGTGTCGCTGCTCGGCGTCTTCGGCCAGGGCCGCCGCACCACCGACGCCCTGCTCGACATCGTCTCGGACGTCGCCCCGGCCTCGACGGTCGACACCCTGCGGCCCACCATCGAGCAACTCGTGGAATCACCGTCTGCCGGTTTCGCTCTGGTGATCGGCATCCTCACCGCGCTGTGGTCGGCCTCCGGGTATGTCGGCGCGTTCGGACGGGCGATGAACCGGATCTACGAGGTCGCCGAGGGCCGCCCGGTGTGGAAGCTGCGGCCGCTGCAACTCGTCCTGACCTTCGCCGCGCTGCTCGGCGCGGCGTTGGTGGCGTTCATGCTCGCGGTGAGCGGTCCGGTGGCCGAAGCCCTCGGCAACGCGATCGGTCTCGGCGAGGCGGCGGTGACCGCGTGGAGTATCGGGCGTTGGCCGGTGATCCTGCTGCTCGTCGTCGTCGCCGTCGCGGTGCTGTACTACGCCACTCCCAACGTGCAGCAACCCAAGTTCCGGTGGATCAGCCTCGGCGCCGGGCTGGCGATCCTGACCTGGATCGTGGCGTCGGTGGGGTTCGGGTTCTACGTTGCGAACTTCAGCAGCTACAACAAGACCTACGGGACGCTGGCCGGGGTGATCATCTTCCTGCTGTGGCTGTGGATCACCAACCTCGCATTGCTCTTCGGCGCCGAACTGGACGCCGAACTCGAACGGGGCCGCCAGCTGCAGGCCGGCCTGCCCGCCGAGCGGGAACTTCAGCTGCCCCGCGCGACACCCGGGTCATCGAGAAGAAGGAAGCCGCCATCGAAGAGGACGTCGAACGCGCGAAGGCGCTGCGACGCAGCCGGGGCCGCGACGACGGGTGACCCACGCACCCGGGCATACTCACCTGCGTGACTCGACGGATCCACGTCATCGGCATCGGTGCGGGTGACCCGGACTACGTGACCGCCCAGGCCGTCGCGGCACTCAACGACACCGACGTGTTCTTCGCGATGGACAAGGGGTCCCGCACGCGAGGAGGACAACAGGCGGATACGAAGGACGACCTGGTCGCATTGCGCCGGCTGATCTGCGAACGGTTCATCACCGAACCCGGCTACCGGTTCGTCGAGATGCCCGACCCCGTGCGGGCCAAGAGCGGCGACTATCGCCAGGCCGTCGACGAGTGGCACGCCGCGCGGGCGCGGTTGTGGGCCGAGGCGATCGAACGCGAACTCGACGACGACGGGGTCGGCGCCTTCCTCGCCTGGGGTGACCCCTCGCTGTATGACAGCACGCTGCGGATCCTCGACCGGGTCGCCGCCCACGTCGACATCGAGTACGACGTCATCCCGGGCGTCACCGCCATCCAGGCGCTCACCGCACGGCACCGGATCCCGCTCAACGACGTCGGCGAACCCGTGCTCATCACCACCGGACGGCGGCTGCGCGAACAGGGCCTGACCGGGGCCGCGGTGGTGATGCTCGACGCCGACTGCGCATTCACCGGGACGCCCGCGCAGACCCGGATCTGGTGGGGCGCCTACCTCGGCACCGCCGACGAACTGCTCGTCTCCGGGACCGTCGGCGAGGTGGGTGAGCGGATCGTCGCGCTGCGCGCCGAGGCGCGCGAGCGGCACGGCTGGATCATGGACACCTACCTGCTTCGTCCCTGAGCGTGCGAAGATCAGCCCGTGGGTTTCCTGCTCCGGGCCGCGGTCACCGGGGTCGCGCTGTGGCTTGTCACGCAACTGGTCTCCGGCATGGAGTTCGTCGGCGGTGAGAACACGCTGCAGCGCGTCGGCATCATCTTCGTCGTGGCGGTGGTCTTCGGCCTGGTCAACGCGATCGTCAAACCGATCGTCCAGATCTTGTCGATTCCGCTGTATGTCGTCACGCTCGGGCTCTTCCACGTCGTCGTCAACGCGTTGATGTTGTGGCTGACCGCCTGGATCACCGAGCACACCACCCACTGGGGCTCTACATCGACGACTTCTGGTGGACGGCGGTCTGGGCCGGCATCGTGCTGTCCATCGTGAGTTGGGTGCTGTCTGTGCTCAGCGGCAACCTGATCAAGCGCTGACCGGCACACTGGACCCATGCCGGAACTGCCCGAGGTCGAAGCACTGGCGGACCACCTGCGCCGTCACGCCGTCGGACTGCCCATCGGACGCGTCGACGTGTCGGCGTTCTCGGTGCTCAAGACGTTCGACCCGCCGATCACCGCACTGCACGGCCGCGAGGTCACCGATGCGCACCGCTGGGGCAAGTACCTAGGGCTGCAGGCCGGTGACCTCTACCTGATCACCCACCTGTCCCGCGCCGGGTGGCTGCGCTGGTCGGACAAACTGGCCGCCGCACCGCTGAAACCCGGTAAGGGGCCGATCGCTCTGCGCGTGCATCTCGGCACCCCCGGCGCGGCACCCGGGTTCGATCTGACCGAGGCCGGCACGCAGAAGCGCCTGGCGGTCTGGCTGGTGTCCGACCCGTCCGCCGTGCCCGGGATCGCCGCGCTCGGGCCGGATGCCCTGGAGCTGACCGCCGACGAGCTGGGGGTCCTGCTGAGCAAGCAGAGCGGGCGCATCAAGACCGTCGTCACCGATCAGAAGGTGCTGGCCGGGATCGGCAACGCCTACAGCGACGAGATCCTGCACGTGGCGCAGCTTTCCCCGTTCGCCACCGCCAACAAACTGACCCCCGAGCAGGTGGCCACCCTGCACGACGCGATGCTCTCCGTGCTCACCGACGCGGTGTCACGGTCGGTGGGCCAGCAGGCCGCGACGCTCAAGGGGGAGAAGCGGTCCGGGCTGCGGGTGCACGCGCGGACGGGGCTGCCGTGCCCGGTCTGCGGGGACACGGTGCGCGAGGTGTCGTTCGCCGACAAGTCGTTCCAGTACTGCCCGACGTGCCAGACCGGCGGCCGGGTGCTCGCCGACCGTCGCCTCTCGCGGCTGCTCAAGTAGTGGCGATTTCGGCGTGCGCGGTCGCGCTGGGCGCGACCCAGCACGCCGAAATCGCCGCCGATACGCTGCCCGTATGACCCGTCAGAGGATCCTGATCACCGGCGCGAGCTCCGGGCTGGGCGCCGGGATGGCCCGCGCGTTCGCCGCCAGGGGCGTGACCTGGCGCTGTGCGCCCGCCGCGTCGACCGTCTCGACGAACTCAAAGCCGAACTGACGCAACGGTATCCGGAGATCACCGTCGCAGTGGCCGAACTCGACGTCAACGACCACGACCAGGTGCCGAAGGTGTTCGCCGCGCTGTCCGACGAACTCGGCGGCCTCGACCGTGTGATCGTCAACGCCGGTCTCGGCAAGGGCGCACCGCTCGGGTCGGGCAAGCTGTGGGCCAACAAGGCGACCATTGAGACCAACCTCGTCGCGGCGCTCGTGCAGATCGAGACGGCGCTGGAGATGTTCAAGCGCACCGGTGCCGGGCACCTCGTGCTGATCTCGTCGGTGCTGGGCAACAAGGGCGTGCCCGGGGTGAAGGCCGCCTACGCCGCGAGCAAGGCCGGCGTCTCGTCGCTGGGGGAGTCGCTGCGCGCCGAATACGCCAAGGGTCCGATCCGCGTGACGGTCCTCGAACCCGGTTACATCGAGTCGGAGATGACCTCGAAGTCCGCGTCGACGATGCTCATGACCGACACCGATACCGGCGTCGCCGCAATGGTTCGCGTCATCGAGAAGGAGGCCGGCCGCGCCGCCGTGCCGTGGTGGCCGTGGGCGCCGCTGGTGCAGCTGATGCGGGTCCTACCGCCGCGGCTCACGCGACTCTTCGCGTGATTTCGGCGTGCTGGGTCGCGCCTACCGCGACCCAGCACGCCGAAATCCAGGCCGAGCGACCCGCTCCGCTCGGTAGCGGCGCACCAGCGCGTCGGTCGAGGTGTCGGACTGTTCGGCGGGGGAGTCGTCTGCGGTGATGACCGGCAGCAGCGCCTTGGCCTGGGTCTTGCCGAGTTCCACGCCCCACTGGTCGAAGCTGTCGACACCCCAGACGACGCCTTCGGTGAACACCTGATGCTCGTAGAGCGCGATGAGCTGGCCGACCACCGACGGGTGAGTTTGGTCGCGAGAATGCTTGTGGTGGGCCGATTTCCGGGCATCACCTTGTGCGGTACGACGTCGGCGGGGGTGTCCTCGGCTGCGATCTCCTCGGCGGTCTTACCGAACGCCAGCACCTGCGTCTGGGCGAAGAAGTTGCTCATCAGCAGGTCGTGCATGCTGCCGGTGCCGTCGGCTGTCGGCAGGTCGTCGGTGGGCTGGGAGAACCCGATGAAATCCGCAGGCACCAGCCGCGTGCCCTGGTGCAGCAACTGGTAGAAGGCGTGTTGGCCGTTGGTGCCCGGCTCACCCCAGAAGATCTCCCCGGTGTCCGTGGACACGGGCGTGCCGTCGGCGCGCACCGACTTGCCGTTGGACTCCATGGTGAGCTGCTGCAGATAGGCCGCGAACCGGGACAGGTCGTTGGGTAGGGCAGCACCGCGCGGGACTGGGCGCCGAAGAAGTTGGAGTACCACAGCCCGATCAGGCCCAGCAGCGCAGGCGCGTTGGCTTCCAGCGGCGCGGTGCGGAAGTGCTCGTCGACCAGATGGAACCCGGCCAGGAATTCGGCGAAACGCTCCCTGCCGATCGCGGCCATCACGCTGAGCCCGATCGCGCTGTCCACCGAGTAACGCCCGCCGACCCAGTCCCAGAACCCGAACATGTTGGCGGTGTCGATGCCGAACTCGTCGACCAGCTTCTGGTTGGTGGAGACCGCGACGAAATGCCTGGCGACCGCGGCGTCGCCCAGGGTGTCGGTCAGCCAGCGCCGCGCGGCGGTGGCGTTGGTCAGCGTCTCCAGGGTGGAGAAGGTCTTGGAGGCGACGATGAAAAGCGTTGTCGCCGGATCGAGTCCGTCGAGCTTCGCGACCAGATCGGCCGGGTCGACGTTGGACACGAAACGCGCCGAGATGCCGGCGTCGGCGTAGTGCCGCAACGCCTCGTAGACCATCACCGGCCCCAGATCCGAGCCGCCGATCCCGATGTTGACGACGGTCCTGATGCGCTCGCCGGTCGCACCCGTCCAGTCGCCGCTGCGCAGCCGGTCGGTGAAATCGCCCATCCGGTCCAGCACCTCGTGCGTCGGCGACCACATCCTGACCGTCGACGGTCAGGCTCGCGTCACGCGGCAGCCGCAGCGCGGTGTGCAGCACCGCCCGGTCCTCGGAGGTGTTGATGTGCACGCCGGACAACATCGCGTCACGACGCTTCTCCAAACCCGCAGCGCGGGCGAGATCGACCAGCAGCCGCAGCGTCTCCCGGGTGACCCGATGTTTGCTGTAGTCGATGTACAGATCGCCCACCGACACCGTCAACTCGGTGCCCCGCGACGGATCCTCGGCGAACAGCTCCCGCAGATGTCTCCGGCGATCTCGCCGTGATGGCGCTGCAACGCCTGCCAGGCGGAAGTGGCGGATATGTCGGTGAGCTGGTCGTCGGCCGTCATGTGTTCCGACCCTAGTGCGGACGCCGTTATGAAGGTGTAAATGATGGATGTATGGACACCACCGCACTGTTGAAGTCAGTTCCCACCGGACTGTGGATCGGTGGTGAAGAACGCGAGGCGAAGTCGACGTTCAACGTGTTGGACCCCAGTAGCGACGAGGTGCTGGTGGCCGTCGGCGACGCGACGGCCGAGGACGCGGTCGCCGCGCTCGACGCCGCCTGCGCGGTGCAGGCCGAATGGGCGGCCACGCCCGCGCGGAAACGCGGCGAGATCCTGCGGTCGGTCTTCGAGACGCTCACCGACCGCGCCGACGACATCGCCGCGCTGATGACCCTCGAGATGGGCAAGGTGCTCGCCGAGAGTAAGGGTGAGGTCACCTACGGCGCCGAGTTCTTCCGCTGGTTCGCCGAAGAGGCGGTCCGCATCGGCGGCAGGTACACGCCGAGCCCGGCCGGCACCGGCCGCATCATCGTCACCAAACAGCCCGTCGGGCCGTGTTACGCGATCACCCCGTGGAACTTCCCGCTGGCCATGGGCACCCGCAAGATGGGCCCGGCGTTCGCCGCGGGTTGCACGATGATCGTCAAACCCGCGCAGGAAACCCGCTGACCATGCTGTACCTGGCCAAGCTGATGGCCGAGGCCGGGCTGCCCAGGGCGTGCTGTCGGTGCTGCCGACCAGCAGCGGACCCGTCACCGAGGCGCTCGTCGACGACGGCCGGCTGCGCAAGCTGACCTTCACCGGTTCCACGGGGGTGGGCAAGTCGCTGGTGAAACAGTCCGCCGACAAGCTGCTGCGCGTCGATGGAGCTCGGCGGCAACGCGCCGTTCATCGTGTTCGACGACGCCGACATCGACGCCGCGGTCGACGGCGCGATGCTGGCCAAGATGCGCAACGGCGGTGAGGCCTGCACCGCGGCCAACCGCTTCCACGTGGCCAACTCCGTGCGCGAGGAGTTCACCGAGAAGCTGGTCAAGCGGATGAGCGAGGTGACGCTCGGCAACGGCCTCGACGAATCCGCCACGCTCGGCCCGCTGATCAACAACAAGCAGCTGCAGAAGGTGACCGAACTGGTCTCCGACGCGGTCTCGCGCGGCGCGACCGTCGCCGTCGGCGGCGTCGCCCCCGGCGGACCCGGCAACTTCTACCCGGCCACGGTGCTCGCCGACGTGCCGGCCGACGCCATCCTCAAGGAGGAGGTGTTCGGGCCCGTCGCCCCGATCACCGGATTCGACTCGAGGAGGAGGAGGGCGTCGCCAACGACACCGAATACGGGCTGGCCGCCTACGTGTACACCCGGTCGCTGGACCGTGCGCTGCGCGTCGCCGAGGCCATCGAATCCGGGATGGTCGGCATCAACCGCGGCGTGATCAGCGACGCCGCCGCGCCGTTCGGCGGTGTCAAAGTCCGGCTTCGGCCGCGAGGGCGGCACCGAGGGCATCGAGGAGTACCTCGACACGAAGTACATCGCGCTGACGAAGTAGGTCACCTTCTCTGCGAGCGAACAAATGCGCCCATTTCCCGGGTTTTCGGGCACTTTTGTGTCTGCTCGCGAAGGGGCGGTGCGCCTCCGCGATTCGACCGGCCGGCGCCCATAGACTTCCGTGCTCGGAACCGATATGGGAGGCGCCGGAACGTGACTGCCGTGACTGCGGCACCGGTGCGCGTTGTCGCGCGCCGCCGCTGGGTGGCGCCGGTCGCGGGCAGGACGCGCCGCGGAACGGCCGGGCGCCGCGAGATCCCCGCGCTCGACGGTATCCGCGCCGTCGCCGTGGCCCTCGTGCTGGCCGATCACGGCGGTGTGCCCGGTGTCTCGGGCGGGTTCCTCGGCGTCGACGTCTTCTTCGTCCTGAGCGGATTCCTGATCACCTCGCTGCTGCTCGACGAACTCGGCCGCACCGGGCGGGTCGACCTGCGCGGGTTCTGGATCCGGCGGGCCCGCCGCCTGCTGCCCGCCCTGCTCGCGATGGTGGCCGCGGTGGTCGCCGCGCGGGTGTTCTTCCCACCCGACGCCGTCACCACGCTGCGCGACGACGCCGTCGCCGCGTTCTTCTGGGTGGCCAACTGGGCGTTCGTCGCGCAGCACACCGACTACTTCTCAGGGCAGCCCGCCGTCACCGCTGCAGCACACCTGGTCGCTCGGCGTCGAGGAGCAGTTCTACCTGGTGTGGCCGCTGCTGATCGCCGTCGTCGGGGTGTTGGCGATCCGGCGGTCCGCGCCCACGCTGCGGGCGGTGCGGTGGGGGGTGTTCGGGCTGGCGGTGGTCGGTGGGGCGGCGTCGGCGACGGCCGCAGTGCTGCTGACCTCCGAGGCGAGCGCCAACCGGGTGTACTTCGGCACCGACACCCGCGTACAGGCCCTGCTCGTCGGTGCGGCCGCGGCGGCCTGCTGGTGCGGGACTGGTCGACGGTCACGATGGGCACCCCGATCCGCGCGCGTTGGGGACGGTGGGTGGCACGCCTGCTGTCGGTGGTCGGGCTGGCCGGCCTGGCCGTGCTCGCACTGCGACGGGTGCGCCGGCCGAATACCGGATGGGGCTGTTCGCCGCGGCGGCGGC